>DATELQ010000001.1:0-7186 GCA_035276475.1 Thermoanaerobaculia bacterium
CAGCCGGAGCCGATCGTCGCTCCCGTGCCCCCGCCCGTGCCCGTGCCGGCCGGCCCGACGTTCGCGGAGCGCCTCCGGTCGCTGCTCGACCTCGAGCAGATGCTCGGCGCGAACTGGCTGAGCAAGATCGGCGTCGCCGTCCTCGTCCTCGGCGTCGCGTTCTTCCTGGCGTGGCAGCTTCGCGAGCTCGGCCCCTCCGGGAAGATCGTCGTCGGCGTCGTCGTCTCCGTGGCGCTCCTCGCCGCGGGCATCTGGGGGGAGCGCTTCGAGCGCTACCGCATCCTGGCGCGCGCGGGGCTGGCGGGCGGGTGGTCGCTGCTGTTTTTCACCGCGTACGCGTCGCACCACATCGCCGCGGCGCGCGTCGTCGACTCGGCGCTCGTCGGCTTCGCGCTGATGCTCGTCGTCGTGGCGGCGATGGTCGGGCACACGCTGCGCTTCCGCTCGCAGGTCGTCACCGGGCTCGCGTTCGCGCTCGCCTTCGCCACCGTGGCCATCAACCGCGTCGACGTCTACAGCCTCACCGCGAATGTGGCGCTGGCGATCGGCTTCTCGTTCGTGGTCGTGCGGATGCGCTGGTTCGAGCTCGAAGTGCTCGGCATCGTGGCCACGTACCTCAATCACTTCCTCTGGCTCATCCCGGTCATCGCGCCGATGAAGGGAAAGGTGCATCCGTTCCCGGAGTTCTGGCCGAGCGCCGCGATCCTGGTGTTGTATTGGGCGATCTTCCGGGCGTCGTACGTGGTGCGGCGGGCGGAGGACGACGCGCCGTCGACGCTGGCGGGGGTGCTGAACACGGCGCTGCTGCTGGCGGTCTTGAAGTACCAGTCGGCGCGTCCGGAGCTGGCGTTCTACGCGCTCCTGGTGCTCGGCGCGATCGAGCTCGCGCTGTCGCGGCTGCCGAACGTGCGGCGGAAGCGGATGACGTTCCTGGTCCTGACGTCGATCGGCGCGGTGCTGATCGTGGCGGCGATTCCGTTCCGCTACGCGCCGGAGTACGTGGCGCCGGTGTGGCTGCTCGAAGCCGCACTCTTCGCCTTCCTCGGTATCGTGACGAACGAGCGCGCCTACCGCCGACTCGGATTTCTCGCCGGCATCGCCACAGCGGTGCAGCTCCTGGCCGTGCCGTCCGCACGGCTCCTCGGCGCGCGCATGGGCGGCGGGTATCCGCGCCAGAACGAGTGGGTGCTCGGCGCGATCCTGACGGCGGCGATGCTGGCGTTCTACGCAGCAGCGGAGTGGCTGCCGCGGCGGTGGGCGGGGTTGTTTGACGATCTCGATCGCCGCATGGCGCGGTACCTGTCGTACCTCGCCGCGGTCATGGGCTTCGTGGCCGGCTGGGCGCTGTGGCCGGCGAGCGGCGCGGCGGTGTTCTGGATCGCGCTCGCGCTCGTCGTGGCCTTCGCCGCACAACGCCTCGGCACAATCGACCTGCGGATTCAGGCGAATGCGCTCGCCGCGGTCGCGGTGCTGCGCGTGCTCATCGTCAATCTGCCGAAAGCGGACGCGCGTCTCGTGACGGTGTCGATCGTCATCGCCGTCGCCTACCTGCTGTCGCGCTGGAACGGCTGGCCGGCGGTCGCGACGTGGACGGCCTCCGCGCTCGTCGCGCTCTTCGCCTGGTACCAGCTCCTGCCGATCAGCGTCGCCGTGGCCTGGACGATCGCCGGCGTGGTGCTCGTGGAGATCGGCCTGATGCGCTCCTCGGTGCATCTGCGCGCGCAGGGCTACGCGCTGCTCGGCCTCGCCTTCGCGCGGCTCTTCGTCGTGAACATGAACGCGGATTCGGCGCGGCTCTACACGATCGTGCCGATCCTCATCGCCTTCCTCTACGTCTTCGAGCGCGAGCACGTGGGGCTCTTCGCCTGGCTCGCCGCCGCCGGCGCGCTGGCGCTCTTGCGCTTTGAGCTGGTCGACGACGTCGTGGCCATCGCCTGGGCGGCGCTGGCGCTCCTCCTCGTCGCGGCGGCGCTCCTCGGCCGGCGCGTGTTCCTGCACATCGGCATCGCCACCGCGGTCCTCACGCTCGCGCGCGGCGTGCTCCACAATCTCTACGAGCGGAGCTGGTTCCCGCCGCCGGCAAACGCGCCGCGGTGGCTCTTCGTCGCCGGCGTCAGCGCGCTGCTGTTTGCCACGCTGCCGTTCGCGTTCCGCCTGCGCCGGCTCGACCGTCCGCCGGCGGCGCGGCCACTCCGTCGCCTCTTCGCCTGGCTCGACACGCGGCCGGAGCAGATCCTCTTCTTCATCCCGGTCGTCCTCGTCACCGCGCTCCTGGCGACGGAGACGCGCGCGGGGATGCTGACGATCGCCTGGGGCGCGGAGGCGGTCGCCGTGTTCCTGGCGGCGCTCTGGATCGGCGAGCGCTCGTACCGCCTCACCGGCCTGGCGCTGCTGCTCCTCTGCGTCGGAAAGATCTTCGCCTTCGACTTCTGGTCGCTCTCGCTGCGCGACAAGGCGTTGACCGGGATGATCGTCGGCGCGGCGCTGATCGGCGTTTCGATTCTCTACGCGCGCAAGCGCGAGGCGATCCTGCAATTCCTATGAAGATGCGCATCGCACTGCTGCTCACGCTGGCCGCGCTCGCGGCGGGACTCGTCGTGGCCGAGCGCCGGCGCGCACAGGCGCCGGTGAGCGCGCAGTCGCTGCTCTATCTCGTGGCCGACTCGGAGCGCGACCTGACGCGGCTGCCGTCGCGCTTCACGCGCCTCTCCGACAAGGAGGAGATCGCGGCCGGCAACGCGCTGGCGAGCCAGGATTTCACTGAGAAGTTGTCGGCCGACGGCGAGGAGATCGAGGCCTATCTCGGCCGGCTCCGCGCCCGCCTCGCGCCGCACGCGCACCGGCACCTGCCGTACCGCTTCCACTATGTTCCGCATCGCGCGTTCATCAACGCCTACGCGCTGCCGGGCGGGCACGTCTTCGTCGGCGCGGGTCTGTTGGAGCGGATGACGACGGAGGACGAGTTGGTGTCGGTGCTGGCGCACGAGATCGAGCACGTCGACCACTACCACTGCGCGGAGAGGCTGCAGGTGGAGGCGGCGCTGCGGAAGATCCCGCTCGGCGCCGTGCTGCGGATTCCGGCCGACGTGTTTCAGGCGGGCTACAGTAAGGACCAGGAGCTCGAGGCGGACCGCGAGGGGGTGCTGCTGGCGGCGCGCTCCGGCTACTCGGCGGCCGGCGCGCTGCGCGCGTTCCGGATGCTCGACGAGCTCGCGCACGACGTGGAGACGCCACCGAACACGCCGCAGGGCGAAGCGGCCCACGTGGCGCTCGACGTGCTGGTCGGCTACTTCCGCTCGCACCCGCCGACGGCGGAGCGCATCGCCCAGGTGCGGACGATGATCGCGCGGCAGCCGCAGCTCGCGGCGGCGCCGGAGCAGCCGCTCGCGGTGGAGCACATCGTTCTCGCGTGGAAGGCGCTCGACGCGGTGTCGGAGGAGAAGTTCACGCAGGCCGCGGCGCTGGCGAGCCGCTCGCTGCAGCGCCGTCCCGGCTACGCCCCCGCCCTGCAGGCGCTCTGCGAAGCCGACTACGCCTTAGGGCACGACGCCGCGAATCTCTATCGCGAGCTCCTCGCGCGCGACCCGAACGCGGCCGCCGCCATCGAGAAATGGGGCGAAGAGCGCGCGGCGAAATGGCCGCACGATCGCACCATCGCTCTGCTCGAGAGCCTGCTCACCGTTCAGCCGTCACATCCGCGCCTCCTCCGCCTGGCCGCGTTGGCGTACGCGATGAAGGGCGACGGCGCGACGGCGACGGAAAAAGCGTCCACGCTCCGCCGCCTCTACGCCGACACGGCGCCGCAGATCGCGGCCGAAACGGAGAAGTCGGCGGCGGAGCTCCTGGCGGAGAACGACTTCGCGCCGGCGGCGCAGTTGGCGCGCGTGGCCCTGACGCTCGATCCGACGCTGCGCGCCGCGCAGCAGACGCTCGGCGACGCCGAGTTCGCCCAGGCGCACTTTGCCGCCGCAGCCGAGGCGTACAAAGCGATGTTCGACGCCGACAACGTCGACGCCGCCTGGCTCCGCTCCCTCGCCGATTCCCTCGGCGCCGCGCATCCGGCGACGGCGAGCGGCGACCTGGCGGCGATTTATCCGGCGCCGTCGGCGACGGCCCAGGTCGAGATCGCCGGCCTGGCGCTGCTCTCCGGTAACGATGCGAAGGGCCGCGAGGTCGTACAAGGGGTGGAGAAAGGGGCGATCGCCCCCGAGCTCCTGGCCCGCCTCGGGTGGTGGTACCTCCGCGCGCATCGCGTTGCCGACGCCGAGGCCGTGCTCGTGAAGGCGCGGTCGCTGCGGCCCGGCGACGACGAGATCCAGAACGCGCTGGCCTGGACGGCGCTCGAAGAAGGAAAAGCGCCACCGCCGGGGGACGACGTGCGCGACGCGCTGGCCGCATGGCAACGCGGCCGCAAAGCCGAGGCGCTGGAACGCTGGGCGCAAGCTAAACCGCAGTGGCGCAACGCCTTATGGCGCGCCGCGCTCTACCCGCCGCGCGTCGACGCGCTCGCACAGCAGGTGGAGGCGGAGCGCGTGCGCGTCGCCGAGGCCGCGGCGGCGCGGTTCAAGCGGCGGCACTCGTAGCGCGCGTGTACACCCGAAGTGCGCACGTGAACACCCGAGGTGCGCACGTGAACACTCGAGGTGCGCACGTGTACACCCGCGGGTGCGCAATGCGCACTTTGAGGTGCGCACGTGAACACCCGAGGTGCGCACGTGTACACCCGCGGGTGCGCAATGCGCGCTTTGAGGTGCGCACGTGTACACCCGTGGTGCGCAATGCGCACTTTGAGGTGCGCACGTGCACGCCGACAGCGTCCGCGCCGTCTCAGTTCCCGATTGGCGGCCCCATCGGTACGTCCGGCGCCTTCGGCTGCGCGCGCGGCTGGTCGGGGCGGGCGAGGAAGCGCTCGATGTCGTCGCGCAGCGCGTGCCGGTGGGCGAGCTCGCTCATCTCCGCCACGCCCTTGTCGCTCAGCTTCGCGGACAGCCGCCGCAGCCCTTCGCTGGCGTCGGCGCGCGCCTGCGGATCGGCGTTCGCGTCGTTCGCCAGCGTCATCAGGTGCGCGGCAAAGCGCCGCGCCGCCGCGCGGGTGATCGCGCCGCCGTAGCCGCTCTCCTTCCGCGTCGTCACGGCGATCACGTCGTCGACGAGCTCGTTGAAGTCGGGGTTCTTCGCGTTCTCGGCGTGGAACTGGGCCATGCGTGCGGCCCTCCGCGAGTCGAGCAGCGCGTCGAGCGTGATCTCCGCCGACGTCATGGCCGCGCTCACCGGGTCGAACGCCGGCGTGGTGCGGTGCTCGAACAGCTCCGCGACGCCCCCCTCCGTCGTGTCGGCGCGCGGCGGGATGAGGTCGAGAATCCGCTGCGGGATCTCCAGGAACGACGGGTCGAGGGTCGAGATCACGGCGTTCATGGCGTCGCGCTGCCGCTCCGGCGCCACGATGTGCCGCACCGGCTGCGGCACGATCGCGCCGTTCTCCTTCACCGCGTATGTGTAATCGAGCCCGCCGATCGACTTCGCCGCTGCTTCGAGCTGATAGCGGTGGTGCAGAAAGAGCGGCACGAGCTTCTCTTCGAGCGACGACAGCGCCTCCCCCACCGCGAGGTTGCGCAGGCCGAATTGCGACATCGCGATGCGGCGCACCTCGATCTCGTGGCGCAGCGCGGCGATCGGATCGCCCGGCGCGTCCCACACCGAGGCCAGTGGATGCGCGGCGCTGACCGGCCGCGCGTGCGGGTCGTTGATGTAGAGGTGCGCCGGCGCCCCCTCCCGCACGAAGCGGTCGAGCTCCTCGTCGCTCGCGAACTGCCCGTACGCGAACTTGATCGAAAAGAGGTCGAACGCGCCGAGGCCCTTGGCGTAGGCGTCGGAGAGATCGAGCTTGCCGTCGACGATCTTTACGGTCGGCGACGGGTAGTCCATCACCGACGCACGTCCATAGCTGCTCGCGGCCATGTTGTGCGCGAGCCCCAAGGTGTGGCCGACCTCGTGCGCGGCGAGCTGGCGGATGCGCGCCAGCGCCATGACCGCGGGCGACGTGGCCGGATCGAGCTCGGCGAGCGCGCGGTCGTGCAGCTCGTCGTACTGCGGAATGAGGCCGCCGGCGATAAGCACGTCCTGGCGGATGCGCTGCGAGCCGAGAACGACGTTCCCTTTGACGATCTCCCCGGTGCGCGGATCGATCACCGCGCCGCCGAACGACCAGCCGCGCGTGGCCCGGTGCACCCAGTTGATCGTGTTGTAGCGGACGTCCATCGGATCGGCGTCGGGCGGCAGCAGCTTGACCTGAAAGGCGTTGTGGAAGCCGGCCGCCTCGAAGGCCTGGCTCCACCACGACGCCCCCTCGATGATGGCGCTGCGGATCGGCTCGGGGGCGCCGGGATCGACGTAGTAGACGATCGGCGTGACCGGCTCCGACACCGCCACGCTCGGGTCCTTTTTCTCCAGACGATGCCGCGAGATCCAGCGCTTCACCAGCGGCGCGGTGAACGGCGATGCGTAGTCGGAGAACTCGATGCCGAAGACGCCGGTGCGCGGGTCCTGGCGCCGCGGCTTGTAGCCGGGCGGCGGCAACGCGATGAACGACTGGTGCTGCCGCACGCTGACGAGCTCCGGCTCCGGCGCGACGCTGCTGATGTCGCGACCCGGCCGCTCGTGCGTCTCGAACGTGAGCGTCGCTTCGACTTCGGTGTTGCGCGGAAAGGCCTTCGTGCGCGGCAGGTAGATCGCGCTGCGGTTGCGGTCGAGCGAGTAGCTTCCCTGCTTGGCGTTGCGCAGCCGGTCGGCGATGCCGTGCTGGTCGCTCAGAAAAAAGTCGGTGGCGTCGACGAGGACGGCTTCGCCGTCGCTCGCTTCGACTTTGAATCCCCACAGCACCGACTTCGCGAAGGAGTCTTCGACGCTGCGGCGCTCGTTCTCGTCATTGCTCAACGCGCGATAGCGGTCGTTCAACCGCACCAGGAGCACTTTCGGCCCGACGCGGTCGAAGCGGACGAGGCGCGAGTCGCCCATCTCGCCGCGGTCGAGACCGATCGGCGTCGACCCGACGCCCTCGGCCATGCCAGTGACGTGGATCATCTCCTCGCCCGGCCGCGCGATCTCGAGGTACAGCTTCCCGGCGTCCGCGTCCCAGAAGAGCGGCAGGTAGCCGTCGAGCTTCTGCATCTTCGCCGTCTTCGAGGCG
>DATELQ010000002.1:0-4507 GCA_035276475.1 Thermoanaerobaculia bacterium
ATCGACGGCAGGATCGTGTCGCGCGCCTGCTCGAGGCCGAGGATCGACTGCAGGCGGAGGTTCTCCGCAGACAGCCGCGGCGAGCTCCAGTAGCTCTTCTCCACGCGCCAGGCGTTGATCAAATGAATCTGCTTGATGCCCATCGACGCGGCGGACGCGATCACGCGGTTCAGCACCTTCGGACGCGGCAGCGCGAGGACGAGCGTGACTTGGGCGGGCGGGGGCGGGTCGCGGTCGAGCGTGACTTCGAGTTCGAGCGAATCGCGGTCAATCCGCAGCACCCGGCCGCGGCCGATGCGGCCACCGCAGACGCCCACCGTCAGCTCGTCGCCCACGGCGGCGCGGTGCACGCTCTCGATGTGCTCCAGGCGTCGGCCGGCGAGGCGCACGCGGTCGTCCGCCACGAAGTCGTCTTCGAAGAGAAGGACGAGGTTCATTCGTATATCATCGCCCGCACGATGAACATCGAGACGCGCAAGAAAGGTGACGTGGTCATTGTCGACTTCCAGGGAAGGCTGGCGGTCGGCGTCGGCGACGAGGTGCTGCCGGGCCTCATCAGCGAGCTCCTCGACGAGGGGAACCGCAAGATCCTCCTCAACCTCTCCGAGATGGACTACATCGACTCCAACGGCTTGGGTGAGCTCGTTCAGAGCCTCAAGACCTCCAAGCGCTTCGGCGCGCAGCTCGTCCTCCTCAAGCCGCAGGACCGCGTGCGCAAGACCCTCAAGCTCACGAATCTCCTGCCGATGTTCAGCGTCTACGAAACCGAGGCCGAGGCGCTCAAAGCCTTCCACGCGTAGCACGGAAGCTGCAGGGGGAGCGGAGCATGACGGCTCTACTCCTATCCCTATTCCTCCTCGCGGCGCCCGCGCCGCAACCGCTCAGCATGGCGGTCTCCACGCAGAAAAAGATCCTCGTCGTCCGCATCAACGGCCAGGACGTGAAGAAGTACGACGTCGCCGTCGGCAAGCCCAATCACCCGACGCCGATGGGCCGCTTCGGCGTCCGGCACATCGTCTGGAATCCGGCCTGGGTTCCACCGAAGGCGAACTGGTCGAAGGGCAAGAAGCCGGCCGCGCCGAACGATCCGAAGAACCCGATGAAAGTCGTGAAGCTCTTCTTCCAGGAGCCCGACTACTACATCCACGGCACTGATCAGGAGGACACGATCGGCGCCGCGGCGTCGCACGGCTGCATCCGCATGGCCCAGGCCGACGTCTACGACCTGGCGCGCTTCATCATGCAGAACGGCGGCGCGACGCGCAGCGACGACTGGTACAACTCCGTCATCAACGGCTCGAAGCCGGCGGACGTGCGGCTACCGAAGGCCGTGCCGCTGGTCATCGGGAAATGATTACTCGATCCGGTACGGCGACGTCATCACGATGTACGCCGTCACCGGCCTCCCGTCGCGCTGCGGCGGCTCGAAGCGCCACTGCTTGAACGCGTCGACCGCCGCGGCGTCGATCAGCGGCTGCACCTTCTGCAGGACGTTGACGTCGCCGACCGAGCCGTCGGGCTCGATGCGGAGCTGCGCGAGGACGATGCCGGCGCGGTGCTTCATCGCCTCGATCGAAGGATACTTCGGCTCGACGCGCTTGACGAGGTTGAGCGGCTTCTCGCCGTTCATGATCACCAGGACGTCGTCGCGCACGGCCGACTCGGGGAGGATCGACACGGCGATGTAGTACTGCTCGTCGGAGGCGCCGAAGATCGCCGTCGTGTTCGGGGCGATCGGCATCGTGGCGTGCTTGCCGTCCGGGAGCACGACGTCGCCGTCGGCTTTCACTTCCGTCGGGCGGCCGAGCTCGTTGATGAAGAACGCGGCGCTCTGCTCCGCCGTCAGCGGCTTGGCCGGGTAGATCGAGGCGAGCATCACGTTGAGGCGGCCGGACTTCCGCGCCGTGAGCGTCTGGCGAATGGCGTCGTACGACGTCGGCCAGCCGGCTTTCGGCGCCGGGATCAGCATGTTGGGGAGCTCGGCCTCGACGCCGGTGCCGTCGTCAGAGATCTGGGGCGTGCGCTGGTAGACGGTGACGCGGACGGCCAGCGGCTCGGCGAGCGCGGCGGTGGAAATGGCAAGCAGAAGGATGGCGAATAGCGATTTCATCGGCGCTGTGACGTAACGCCGCCGGAAGAGGTTCTCATCCCGGTCAGCGGCGGCGGGACGCCGCCTGGCCGGCCGGTGGGAGGCCGGCTGCGACTTCGATCGGCCGTTCGACGGTGGCGCCGGTCAGTTTCCGCAGGAGGGCCCAATAAACGCTGACGGAGCGCTCGAGCATCCAAATCGGCGCGAAAAGGCACGCACGCAGCGGGAAAACCTCGGCGGCTCCCGCCCGCCCGCGCAGGGCGAGCGCCAGCGAGCCGACCACGAGCGCCCCCGCGTAGCCGCTGGCGAGCGACGCGCCGCCGAAGGCGATGAGCAGCGCCGCCACCGGCAGCAGGGCGAAGAAGAACGCCGTCTTCACCGGCATGGCGAAGTCGTCGCCGGCCTGCCGGGCGCGCTCGCGCAGCCACGAAGACGGCGTCGGCGGCTCACAGCGGACGAAGAGCGATTCGGCCGAATGGACGGCCGCGCCAAGGGATTGGAGGCGGCGGACGGCGTCGTCGTTGCTATCGTCGAGCGCGTCGTGCAGCCCGCGGATGGCCGTGCGGCGGAAGCCGAACGTCGCGCCGTGGTCCGGCAGCGGCTCGATCCCGCGGTGGACGAGGATGCGCCCTGCGTCGATGCCGCCCCACCACGGCATCGGCTCGACATAGTCCTGCGGCTCCACGACCTCGTGCGCATCGAGCAGCGTGCACATCGCGTCGAGCGTCGCCGCCTCGTGCCGCACCCGCGCGTTGGCCACGATGATCTTGTCGTGTGACGCCAGATCCTGCGCGGCGCGCACGACGTCGACCGTGCCGTTGAGACTGCGATGCCGAGGCATTGGCGCGACGTGCCGCCCCACCCAGCGGAAGACGCGGCGGTTCCGCTCGAAGTGCGGTGAGTCGTCGACGATGACGACCTCGCAGCCGGTGATCGACAGGCTCGAAAGATAGGCGGCCAAGCCACGAAGGTCTTGGGGTGCCGTGGCGTCCTCATGGACCACCACGTAGGAGCATCGCTGGTCTCTCATGACGTTATTGCGAGTTAGCGACGAATGTGCCATTGGCACTGCCATTGCCCCGTCCGGCGCTGTGAAAATTTGGCCCGGAGCCCCCTACCCCCTCGGCGCCACCTACGACGGCGCCGGAACGAACTTCTCTGTCTTCTCCGAGGCAGCCACGCGCGTCGAGCTCTGTCTCTTCGACGACGACGGCGTGCAGAGCTGCGTCGACCTTCCGGAATGGACGGGATTCATCTGGCACGGCTACCTCCCGAACGTCGGCCCCGGCCAGCGCTACGGCTACCGCGTGCACGGCGCGTGGGATCCGGGCGCAGGGCAGCGCTGCAATCCGTCGAAATTGCTCCTCGACCCGTACGGCAAGGCGGTCGAGGGCGAGGTGACGTGGGACGAGGCCGTGTTCCCGTATCACTTCAACGACGAGAATTCGAAGAACGAGATCGACAGCGCGCCGTTCATGCCGAAGTCCGTCGTCATCAACCCCTACTTCGACTGGAGCAACGACCGCTTCCCGCGCACGCCGTGGCACCAGACCGTCATCTACGAGACGCACGTCAAAGGCATCTCCATGCGCCACCCGCAGGTGCCGGAGGCGCAGCGCGGCACGTACGCGGGGCTCTCCAGCTCCGCGATCCTCCGCCACCTCAAGACCTTAGGTGTCACCGCAGTCGAGCTCCTGCCGGTGCACCAGTTCATCCACGACAAGCACCTCGTCGACGCGGGTCTCCGCAACTACTGGGGCTACAACTCCATCAGCTATCTCGCGGCGCACAACGAGTACTCCTCGGGCGGCCAGCTCGGGCAGCAGGTGCAGGAATTCAAGCAGATGGTGAAGACGCTGCACGGCGAGGGCATCGAAGTGATCCTCGACGTCGTCTACAACCACACCGCCGAGGGGAATCACCTTGGGCCGATGCTGTCGATGAAGGGCATCGACAACCTCGCCTACTACCGCGTCGTCGCCGACAACCCGCGCTACTACATGGACTACACCGGCACCGGCAACAGCTTGAACATGCTGCATCCGCGCACGCTGCAACTGATCATGGATAGTCTCCGTTATTGGGTGCAGGAGATGCATGTGGATGGATTCCGATTTGATCTGGCCTCGACGTTAGCCCGAGAACTCCACGACGTCGACCGATTGAGTGCATTTTTTGACATCATCCACCAAGACCCGATCTTATCCCAGGTCAAACTGATCGCCGAACCATGGGATCTCGGTGAAGGAGGGTACCAGGTCGGAAATTTCCCGGTCGGCTGGGCCGAGTGGAATGGACGGTATCGCGACTCCATACGACGGTACTGGAAGGGGGATGGTGACCAGGTCGGGGAGCTGGCGTATCGGTTGACCGGCAGCAGTGATTTGTACGAGACGAGCGGGCGTCGTCCCCATGCCA
>DATELQ010000003.1:0-9623 GCA_035276475.1 Thermoanaerobaculia bacterium
CCCGCCCCGCCGCGAGAACTACGAGCAACGCCAGAAGCCGCTTCATCGCTCCCCCGCCCCCAGCCTGATCCGTGCCAGAACGCGAGCCATGGTACCGGAATAGCGAGGTGTGCAGAGGAGTTAACGGGGACCTTGACGGACGCGGAAGGCGCGACGATAATCGCGCCCCCACCAGCGACGCGGGGTGGAGCAGTCTGGTAGCTCGTTGGGCTCATAACCCAAAGGTCGAGGGTTCAAATCCCTCCCCCGCAACCAATGGAAATTGTTCAACGGCCAGCGCTTGCGCTGGCCGTTGCTGTTTGGCGACGTTCGAGAAAACCACAAGCAGGAATTTGCCATCGCCGGAGTGCTCGTGTAGCGCTCTCTCGCCGACGCGCGACACTCGTCGCACGCACACGGCGCTTCAGGGCCAACGTAGTGGTGGATGCGCCTCTCCTGCCGGAGAGGCGCACCTGTCAACGCTGGAAGCGGAGTCCGGCGAAATAGTAGCGGCCGTTGTCGTACACGGCCCGAGGGCGGAACGTGTCCGAGGCGTATTGCACGATCTTCTCGTTCGTGAGATTGACTCCGTCGACCGTCAAGGCGACGCCGTGGAACAGGTTGAACGCCAGCGAAGCATCGAGCGACTTCAGCGCGTCCTGGTTCAACTGCGTCGAGCGGTCGAAGGTTACGAAGAAGGCCGAGCGATAGCTGTAGGCAAGACGGGCAGCGAATCGTTCGTTCTCGAAGAAGCCCACCAGGTTCCCGGAGTTCTTCGAGTTCCCCGGGATCTCCAGGGCGGGATCGTCGGCTGTCGCGTCGGAGTACGTGTAGTTGCCCTGGATGCCGAATCCGCCGCCGAGCCTCTGCAGCAGGGCCAGCTCCAACCCCCTCACTTTTCCACCGCCGCCGTTGACGCGCTGGTTGATCGTGAACTGGCAGCTGTAGCGATTGGGGAACTCGGCCGTGAACGCGGGCGTGCAGAGCGACAGGTTCGGAGTGTCGGTTTGGATCAAGTGCGCCTGCTGCACCGGATGGTCGGTGATGAATGACTCGATCTTTTTGTAGAACACGGCGCCGGAGAGGACCTCGTCTTTTCCGTGGTACCACTCGAGCGAGGCGTCCGCCTGGTTCGCGCGGAACGGATCGATGTTGGGGTCTCCTCCCTGTCCCGTGAGCGCACCCGGGTTGAG
This sequence comes from Thermoanaerobaculia bacterium, assembly GCA_035276475.1. GTDB lineage: Bacteria > Acidobacteriota > Thermoanaerobaculia > Gp7-AA8 > Gp7-AA8 > DATDFB01. The sequence goes on from DATELQ010000003.1 coordinate 1,173, forward strand.
CGTCACGCGGGGCGAGACATCGGTGAAGTCGGGGCGTGCCATCGTACGCGCTGCGGCAAGACGCAGGACGAGATCGGGTTTCAGATCGCGCGAGAAGTTGGCGCTCGGCAGGTAATCCCAGTAGCTCCGGTTCGACGAGACGTGGGTGAAGTTGCCGAAGGCGTTCTGGATCTCGCCCGCGCCGCCCACGATGTTGCCGGTCGACGTCTGGCCGGTGCGCACGACGCGGAGGCCGACGTTCCCCTTCCAGCCGGCCGCCTTCAAATTGGCCATGGCGAACCCGCCGCCGACCTTCTCCTCGACGGAGAAGACCTCGGGCGGGTTGGGGATGCGCGTCCCATTGAAGCTGTTGGAGAGGATGCTCTCCACGACTCCGCGGTTGACGCTCCAGTAGCTGGTCAGCGTTCCCCCCGCGGCGATGTTGCGGAGAAAGTCGCCCGGTGTGAGGCCGGCGGCGAAGTCTGCGGCCGTACAAACGTGGCCGTTGCAACCGGTGGCCGACAGCGGCAGGAAGAAGCCGCCATAGGTTGTGGCCTGGAAATCCGTGTTGCGCTTGTGATCGGTGTATTTGAGGCCAAACTTGACCGACTTCAGCGCGCCGGCGTTCACGAACCGCTCGCCGTCGGCGTAGGCGTAGGCCTCTTTGTCGTCGTTGGTGATGTGGTGCAGCGACGCGAAGTCGAAGTCCATCGCCTTCGGATTCCTGGGATCGATGTTGAGGAATTGCACTTGCGGCGTGCTGCCCGACAAGTCGTAGTGGAACGTCGCGGGCGCACCGAACTCGACGAACGGCTGGGCGTCGGTGGCGCCGACGGCCTTGGTATTGCCGACGTCGAAATGCATGACCCAGAACTGGCTCGGCGTGTACGTGCCATCGAGATCGCCGTACCACGTCCTGGCGAACGCCTTGCGGTCGATGGCGTCGTAGACGACGCCGCGGCCTTGCGTGCCGTTGGCGGCGGAAGCGATGGTGCCGGCGACGACCGTATCTCCTCTGATGGTCGCATTGGTCAACGTACCGCCGCCGCCGAGGGCGTTGGAGCCCCAGGCGAGGTAGTTCTGGTTGATGTTGTTCGCCCCGAACCGGGACCAGAAGCCGTTCAGATTGAGCTCGAGGTGGTCGATCGGCTTGAACTGGAATTCGCCGTTGAACGCCTTGCGCTCCCGTTCCTGCTGGAAGAGCGCGGAGCCGATGAGCGACGGCACCAGAAGCCCGGTTCCGGTTTGCGGGAAGTAGCCTAGGACCTCGACGCCGTCGCGGCGGATATCGCGCTTGTCGAAGACGCCGGAGAAGAGGACGCCCATGTTGTTCGCATCATTCTTCCAGCTGTACAGGCCGGAGACGTTGGGATTGTAGGAGCTGGACTTCTCCGTGTAGGCCTCCTGAAGCGATCCGCTGTAGGCGTTCGGTCTCAGATCGAGCGGCTTGCGAGTCTTGACGTCGATCGTGCCGCCGATCCCACCTTCGTCGAGCTCCGCCGTGGGACTCTTGTAGACCGTGAGCACGCCGATGAGCTCCGACGGCAGCAGGAGATAGTTGAAGCTGCGCGTGGCCGCCAACTGCTCGAGGACGAACCAGTCGGCGACGGCCACGTTGTGGCCGTTCACGGTCGTGTGCACGAGATTCGGCGACACGCCGCGCAGGGAGACGCGCTCGCCTTCGCCGAACTCGCGATTGATCACCACGCCCGGAACGCGCGACACCGCTTCGGCGAGGTTCTTGTCGGGGAGCTTGTTGACGTCCTTCGCCGCGACGGCGTCGACGATGGCGTCGGACTCGCGCTTGACCTTCACCGCCTCGCGCAGCGACTCCCCGATGCCGACGACGGTGATCTCCTCGCCGACCGGCTGCTGCTGGTCGTCCTTCGGCGGTGTCGGTTGCGGGGCTGGTTGCGGGGGCGACTGTGCCAGAGAGAGCGAGGCCCATAAAGACAAGACGGCAACTAGGCATACGAGGATCCTGGACCGCATACGTTTCCTCCTAAACCGTTTTAGCTCACGTGCTAAATCGTTTTAGCGCATTTCGCGATCCGAGGTCAATCGGATATTCATGGAAAGCGGGCCGCGACGTCAGGCGGTACCCTTGGGGCGATGCTCATCGCCAGGCGGGCCATCGCCGCATTGATCTTCGTCATGGTTGCGCTCTCGTGCCGCTCGGCGCGCTCAGGCTCCGCAATGACCTGCGACAACGACGCCCTCACCGCATATCCGGCCCTGCTGGTCCTTGCGCCCCATCCGGACGACGAGACCCTCGGCTTCGCCGGATTGATCGACGCGTACGTCCGCGCCGGCAAGCCGGTGCACGTCGTCGTGGTCACGGACGGCGACGCGTACTGCGAGGCTTGCCGATTCTGGAAGAGCAGCACCGTGACGGGCCCGATGTGCACCGCCGCGGAGCTGTCGAGCTTCGCCGAAGTCCGGCGGAGCGAGAGCGCCGCCGCGGCGGGGATTCTCGGCCTCTCCGCTCCCGATTTTCTCGGCTATCCCGACACCGGTCTGCGCGCCGCCTGGCAAAATCTCGCCGGGGGCAAAACGGCCGCGCCGCTCCGCCGCTCCGACTTTTCCAGCTGCAGCTCGTGCGCGGCGTGCGGCTACGGCGAAGGAACGTCGACGTCGCTCACGGCCGAGACCCTCATGGCGTCCCTGCAAAAGCTCATCGCGTCCGCGCCCGCCGGAGCCCTCATCGCCACCACACACTGGCTCGACGGACATCCGGACCACGCAGCGTTGGGCAGCTTCGTGCGCCGTCTGAACGACGAGCGGGCGTCGCGTCACGCCATCGCCTTCGCCGTCATTCACGCCTACACCAAGAACACGGCGAACGCGGACTGCTGGTATCCGCCGCCGGCCGCGCCGGATTGTCCGTGCATGAACGACGAGACGAAGGCGCTCGCGGATCCCGCACGGGTCGCGCGATCGGCGAGCCAGCGCTTCCGCCCGTCGATGCCGGCGTCGCTCCCAAGCGATGCGAACTACGGCGAAGCAAAGCACCTCTGTCTGCCGGAGCGGCTTACCCTCGGCGACGATGCCGTGAAGCTGAAGGCCATTCGCGCCTACGCGTCGCAGCTCGGCCGCGCGGCGCGCACGGGCAGCCATCCCGCCGCGTTGGACGGGATCATCGATTGCAGCGGGTACCTGCCATCGTTCGTCAGGCGCACCGAAGCCTTCGTGCTCGTGAAGCAATAGCTTGATTAAATCGATTTAGCACGCTAAGCTCAACGCGCCCGTGAGCACCCGTAAAAAGCGTTCGAAGAAGAGTCGCAGCGAGCGGCCCACGCTCAAGGATCTGGCCGAGCATCTGGATCTTTCGACCGCCACCATCTCCCTCGTGCTCAACCACTCTCCGGTGGCCGCCGCCATTCCGGAGGAGACGCAGCAACGCGTGTTCGCGGCCGCGCGCGAGTTCGGCTATCGCCCCAACTACATCGCCGTCTCGCTGCGCAGCCGGCGTACGAACTCCATCGGCGTCCTGGTGCCCGAGGTCAGCGACCCCTGGGCGGCGGAGATCGTCAGCGGGATCGAGAGTCATCTGCTGGCCAGCGACTACACCTATCTCCTGACCAGCCATCGGCGATCCACGCCGAAGCTGCTGCGGGATGATCTGGAATTGCTGACGCGGCGCGCCGTCGACGGAATGATCCTCGTGGCCACGGAGCTCCACGAGCCTCCTCTGCTGCCGACCGTGGTCATCTCCGGCCACAAGCGCGTCAAAGGACTCTCGAACGTCGTCATCGATCACGACCTCGCGGCGCGTCTGGCGCTCGCGCACCTCAAGGAGCTCGGCCACCGCCGCATCGCGCTGTTTCGCGGACAGCCGGGCAGCTCGGACACGGAAGACCGATCGCGCGCCATCCTGGCCGCCGCCGCTTCGCTGAAAATCGAGATCCCGCCGAAGCTCACGCTCCAGCTCAGCGGCGAAGAGGGCGACGAGGTCTTCGCCCCCAACGCCGCCTACCAGGAAGGCTACGCGTTCGGGCAGAAGCTGCTCGCGCGCCGCATGGACTTCACGGCCCTCTTCGCGTTCGATGACGCGTCGGCGATCGGCGCAATCCGCGCGTTCTTCGACGCCGGCCTGCGCGTGCCGGAGGACGTCTCGGTCGTGGGCTTCGACGACATTCAGATCGCGGCATTCCACAACCCGCGGCTGACGACGGTGCGCCAGCCGCTGCGCGAGATGGGCCGCATCGCCGCCCGCGTCGTGCTCGAGCGCATCAACGGCTCCGAGCGGTCGGACGGCTCGTTCGTGGTCGTCGAGCCCGAGCTCATCGTCCGCGACTCCACCGGTCCGGCCCGAGACAGGAAATCAAAAAAGGATGCCCGATGACTCAGCGCCGCCCGTGGATCGTCCTGCTCGTCTTTCTGATCTTCTTCGCGATCTCGTTTCTGACGAACATCCTTGGGCCGCTGATTCCCGACATCATCAACGGCTTTCATCTCAGTCTGGTCCTGGCAGGCTTTCTTCCATTCGCCTTCTTCGTCGCATACGGCGTGATGTCCATCCCGGCCGGGATGCTGCTGGAGCGTTTCCGCGAGAAGCCGGTGATGATCGCCGCATTCGCGTTGGCATTCGCCGGCTCCCTGCTGTTCGCAACGATGCCGAAGTACGAGATCGCGCTGGCGTCGTTGTTCCTCATCGGGATGGGCATGACCATGCTTCAGGTCGCGATCAATCCTCTGCTGCGCGTGGCCGGCGGCGAAGAGCATTTCGCCGCGAATTCCGTTGCCGCGCAACTGGTCTTCGGCGGCGCCTCGTTCGTCAGTCCGTTCGTCTACTCGTATCTCGTGGCGCATCCCGTACCGCTGGCGCCGCGCGCACTCCCTTGGGTCGCTCTTTACTGGGTCTTTGCCGCGGTGACGCTGCTGATGGTGATCGTCGTCGGAGCGGTCCGGCTACCGCGCTACGAGCTTGCCGAGGGAGAGCGGATCGGCCCCTGGACGGCGCATCGCGATCTGCTGCGGCGTCCGGCCGTATACCTCTATTTCCTGGCCATCTTCTGCTACGTCGGATCGGAGCAGGGCATCGCCAACTGGATCTCGAAGTTCCTCTCCACCTATCACGGCTTCAATCCTCAGACCGAGGGGGCGCGCGCGGTGGCGATGTTCTGGGGACTGATGACCGTCGGCTGCGCTCTCGGGCTGGTGTTGCTCAAGCTGTTCGACGGCCGCAAGGTCCTGATCGGCTTCGCCGCCGCGGCGATCCTCACGCTCACGGCGGCGCTCAGCGGCGGAGCGCGTTTGTCCTACGTCTCGTTCATGGCCCTCGGTTTTTTCCTATCGGTCATGTGGTCGGTGATCTTCTCGCTCGCTCTCAACTCGGTCGAACGGCATCACGGATCGTTCTCCGGGATCCTGTGCACGGCGATCGTCGGCGGCGCCTTCGTCTCGCTCGCCGTCGGCTGGCTGGGCGAGCGCGTCGGCCTCCGCGCCGGCATGCTGCCTCTCTACGCGACCCTCGGGTACATCCTCAGCATCGGCTTCTGGGCGCGGCCTCTGGTGGATAACGCCACGGTCAGCGTGCGGGAGCTCATCCCCTGGATTCGCGAGGCCCGGCAATGAGACTGCGCGCACTCGCGGCTTTCGGATTGCTGCTGTGCGCTGCCTGCAGAACGGTTTCGACCATGCCCGAGCGAGAGCTGCCGGTCATTCCCGCGCCGGCCGAATGGCGAGCGCTGGACGGCCACTTCACGGTGACGCCGAAGACGGCGATCTCCGTTCCTGCCGATGCGAAGGTCGAATGGACGGCGCATTACTTCGCCGATCTCCTTGCGCGCACGCGCGGACTCGCGCTGCCCGTGGTGCGGGCTCCCGCGCCGATCTCCTTTGCGCTCGACCAGCGCGTCGCCTCCGACGAGGGATACGAGCTGCGCGTCTCGGGCGCGGGGATCGCCGTGTCGGCGCGCACTCCGCGTGGATTGCTCTACGGCGCAGTGACGCTCTGGCAACTGATGACGGCCGATGCGTCGCGCTCGAGCCGAATTCGTCTTGCCGCCGTGGAGATCCGCGATGCGCCGCGCTTTGCGTGGCGGGGCCTCCTCTTGGATTCGGCGCGGCATTTCCAGTCGCCGCAGTTCATCGAGCGCTTCCTCGACACGATGGTTCTGCACAAGCTCAATGTCCTGCACTGGCACTTGACGGATGACCAGGCCTGGCGGCTCGAAATCAAGAAGTACCCGAAGCTCGCCGAGATCGGCGGCTGGCGCGTGCCGGCCGGGGCGGCGCCGCAGCCGAGGATCGGCGGCGTCTACACGCAGGACACGGTGCGGCATCTCGTCGAATACGCCGCGGAGCGCGGCATCGCCATCGTGCCGGAGATCGAGATGCCGGGACACGCGACCGCCGCCATCGTCGCCTATCCGCAGCTCGCCTCCACAGAGCAGCCGCCGGCAGCGGTCCCGGCGGATTGGGGCGTCTACAACAATCTTTACAACGTCGACGAATCGACGTTCGCGTTTCTCGAAGACGTGCTCGACGAAGCCATGGCGCTCTTCCCGAGCCCCTATATTCACGTCGGCGGCGACGAGGCGGTCAAGGATCAGTGGCGGAGCTCCGCGCGCGTCCAGGCGCGCATGCGCGAGCTCGGCATCGAGAACGAGGCGAAGCTGCAGAGCTGGTTCGTGCGGCGCATCGAGGAGTTTCTCAGCGCGCGCGGCCGCCGCTTGATCGGCTGGGACGAGATCCTGGAAGGCGGCATCGCGCCCAACGCCACGGTGATGTCGTGGCGCGGCATCGACGGCGCGCTCGCCGCCGCGCGCTCCGGCCACGATGCGGTGCTCTCGCCGCATCCGACGCTTTATCTCGACAATCGCCAGAGCGTGAGGCAGGACGACCCGCCCGGGCGCGCGCGGGTCGTCTCGGTCGAGCAGATCTACGCGTTCGATCCGCTCCCTCCCCAGCTCACTGCCGGAGAACAGACGCACATCCTCGGCGTGCAGGGGAACCTCTGGACGGAGCACATCCGCACCGAGGAGCGCGTGGAATTCATGGCCTGGCCGCGCGCAGCGGCCATCGCGGAGATCGGCTGGTCGCCGCGCGAGCGGCGGGATTGGCGCGGCTTCGCGAGCCGCCTCGTCCCGCAGTTCCGCCGCTACCAGGCTCTCGGAGTCCGTAGCGCTCCGCTCGATCTGGCGCTCCCCAATCCTGTCGCCGACGCGGCGTTCCTGGCCGGAGGACCGCGCCGCAGCAGTCATCAGCTCAAGCTCTGCAGCGAGAAGATCGCGCTCTCGCTCGAAGACGACGCGCCGGTCGACGGCAAGCGCGCCGTCTTCCTCATCGACATCATGAATCCCTGCTGGATTTTCCCGGCGGTCGACCTCAGCGCCGGCGCGACGCTCACCGCCGCAGTCGGGCAGGTTCCCTTCAACTTCCAGATCGGCGACGACGTGAAGAAGATCGAGCTGCTGCCGCCGGCGACGCCGCAAGGGGAGCTCGACGTGTTCATCGGCGGCTGCGCGGGCGCACCGATCGCGTCGCTGCCGTTGGCGCCGGCCGCAGCGCGGCACGACGTGACTGTCTTGCCGCCGGTCAAGCTGGCGCCGCGCGCCGGCGGAGCGGCGGACCTCTGCTTCCGCTTCACGCAGAGCAAAATCGATCCGATGTGGGCGGTGCACTGGATCGAGGTCCATCCATGATTCTCGTTTCGCCGCTCGACGGTTGGTGCAGCCCGCTCGACGAGGTGCCGGACCCGGTCTTCTCCGGAAAGCTGGCGGGGGACGGCGTGGCCATCGATCCGACGAGCGCGACGCTCTGCGCACCGTGCGACGCCGAGGTGGTGACGGTTGCAACTGCGAAGCACGCGGTGACGCTGCGCGCGGCGAACGGCGCCGAGCTCCTGCTGCACGTCGGCTGCGACACGGTTCACCTCGGCGGCGACGGCTTCGAGGCGCACGTCTCGAACGGCGCGATCGTCAGGGCCGGCGATCCGCTGATCGGCTTCGACCTCGACGCGGTTGCTTCGCGCGTGCCCAGCCTCTCGACGCCGATCATTCTGATCAACGGCAAAGACTTCGAGATCGCGCGGCGCGAGGAGCAGCGGCTGGTGCGCGCAGGCGACTTCCTCATGGAGCTGCGGCCGCTCGGCCGGCGCGCGGAGCCGAGCGTCGGCGGCGGGCCGGAGATCCGCAAGCAGTTGCGCGTTCCGTTCGAGCACGGCATTCACGCCCGGCCGGCCGCGCTGCTCGTGCGCGCGCTGCGCGAGTTTTCGGCGGATGTGAGCGTGCTGGCGCATAACCGCAAGGCCAACGCCCGCAGCGCCGTGGCGTTGATGGAGCTGGGAGTGCGGCGCGGCGACGAGATCGCGTTGATCGCTGTCGGAGGCGATGCGGAGGCGGCGCTTGCCGCACTGGAGACCGTGCTTATGGGCGCACGCTGTGCGGCTCCGCCCGTCGCTCCCTCGGTAGGCGCGCACAGCGTGCGCCCTGTCGAACATGGCGCGCTGCGCGGCGTCATCGCCAG
>DATELQ010000004.1:0-96557 GCA_035276475.1 Thermoanaerobaculia bacterium
CGATGTGCAGCTCGTTGTTCGCCGGCACCTTCGGGAAGGCCGCCGCCGCCGCCGCGATCCGCGACAGGCTCGGGTAGAGGAACTTCCCGGCCGCGTTCCGCACCGCCGCGAAGCGGATGTGGTTCTTGATCGCGTACGCGACGTCGACGTAGCCGATCGCCCCGTCGGTGCGCGAGATCAGCCCCGCGACGCCGCTCGAGCCCTTCGCGCCCTGACCTGCCGGGAACGCGGGCTGCGTCGAGACACCGATCTTGTTCTTCCACTCGGCGTTCACAGCCGAGAGGTAGTCGGTGAAGTTGTACGACGTGCCGGAGCCGTCGGACCGGAAGATCGGCGTGATCTTCAGGTCGGGCAGGCTGGCGCCCTTGTTCAGCGCCTTGATCTGCGCGTCGTTCCAGTTCGTGATCTGCCCGAGGAAGATCTTCGAGATCGTCTTGCCGTCCAGGTTCACGTGAGCCGGAGCTCCCGGGACGTTGTACGCAACCGCGGTCGCCGAGAGCGCCCAGGGGATCTGGATGCAATCGGGGCACGCGGACTGCTGCGCCGGGTTGAGAGGCGCGTCGGAGGCGCCGAAGTCGACCTGGTTGGCGGTGATCGCAGCGATGCCGGCACCGGAGCCGACGCCGCTGTACTGAACCGTGTAGCCGAAGGCCGAGCCGAGCGCGGGTGTCCACGCGGCGACGAGCGGCTGAACGAACGTGCTGCCCGCGCCGGTAATCGTCGTGTCGCTGCTCTTGGCGCCCGCAGCGGCGACCGCGAGGAGCGCGACCGCCGCGGCGGCGATGAGCGTCAGCCCCTCGTTCTTGCAGTTCGCGGCCAGGCCGAGGTAGACGGCGCCGCGGCCGACGTCGCCGCGCCGAATGAAGAGGAGTCCGGCCGTGCCGTACGCGATGAGCGGCCCCTCGGCCAGCCCGATCCACGGCGATAAGGCCAGGGCGAGAAACGCCACCGTCGCCAGCGCGCGCAGCCAGCGGCTCTCCGTCTCCTCGCTCACGAACCAGCGCAGCAACAACAGCGTGGCCACGCCGAACCCGACGTGGATCACTCCCAGCCACCGCCCCGGCCACCCGCCCGCCAGCAGCGCCTGCGCGTCGAACAGCAGCGTGACCAGCGGCGGGTAGTCGACATGCGCGAACTGGTTGAACGGGTTCTGCAGAAACGCCCAGTCGACGCCGCGCGCGAAGGCGTACTGCTTCGCCTTCATCCCCCAAAACATGACGAAGTCGATCTCGGGCGTCGGCCCGAGCGTGGCGAAACGCGCATAGCCGAGCAGGGCAACGGCGGTGATGGCATCGATCGGATGCGGCATCGACAGCGCCGGACGCCCGCGCGCGAGGAACACCGCGATCGTCGCGGCGATCGCCGCGATCACGATCCACCACGACCACGGCACGTGCAGCAGCGACGCCGCGAACAGCGCGAACGCAACGGCGCCGGCGCCGAGGAGCCAGAGCTCGGCAAGCCAGCGCGAGAAGCTCGAGGCCCCGCCGCCCGTCACCGCACGCGCCTCATCAGCACGCCGTCGGCGCTGCGCCAGACGGTCGCAAATCCGTCGATCGCCGGCGCGCCGTGCCACGCCGCCACCCAGTCGGCGAAGCGCACGTTCTCCGGCGCCGGCCGATCGACGAACGGCACCTGCAGCGGCACGACCTGCTTCCCCGTCAGGAGGAACGGCGCGCGGTAGTAGCCGTAGCCGTACGCGCCGTCCCAGCCGGGCCCCGGAATCCAGATGGCAATGCGCGCGCCGGCCGGCGTGCGCGCGTCGACGTCGAGAAGGAAGCGGCGGTAACCGGGAAGCTTCCGGTACGGCAGCTCCGTCATGGCGGCGCGCCAGCGGGGGCCGTCGAGCGTCAGGGCGCGGAAGTAAAACGGCTCGACGCCGCCGATCACGATCGCGGCGAAGCCGAGGATGGCAATCCCGCGGACGGCGCGGCGCACGCAGGCATTATCGCGCCGGCACGAGCTCGATCGTCGCCTCCCGCCGCTTCTGCGCGCGAAACCCCCGCACCCATTTCTGCGACGCCTTCGTGTGGTACTTCGCCGCGTAGGCCGCTTCGACCGCGTCCTTCAGCCGCTCGCTGCGCGTGCGGATCGCCCGCACCGGAATCTCGCGCTTGCCGATCTGCATCGTGCCGCGCGATTCCTTCACGAACGTGTCGAACCAGCCGCCGGGGGTCACGCCCCAGGAGCGGACGAAGACCCGCCCTTCGACGACGACGGCCCACACGCCGGTGAAGCGGTGCGGGCCGCCGCCTGCGCGGACGCCGAGGATCATGCTCTTCGCCACCTCGGCGGCCACGCGCTCGTCGAAGCGCTCGCTCACTCCGCCGTCCCCGTCGCCAGCGCCTGCTGCCGCAGCGCCGCAGCGCCGAGCAAGCCGCCCATCCCCATCGACTCCACCGCCGTCGACGGCACGAGCATCAGCGCGCCCTTCTCCTTCAATCCTTCGTACAGCATGTTCATGGCGCGCAGGTGCAGCGCCGTGGGGTTCGCCTCGTAGGACGCCGACGCCTCCTTGAACAGCCGCGCGATCTCCACCTCCGCCTCGCCGAGGATGATGCGGGCCTGCTTCTCGCGCCCGGCCTGGGCCTCGCGCGACATCGCGTCCTGCAGCGTGTCGGGGATGATGACATCGCGCATCTCCACCGACTGCACGCTCACGCCCCACGGGTTGCAGCGCTTGTCGATGAGGTCCTGCAACTGCTCTTCGATGCTCTCGCGGCCGCGGAGCAGGTCGGTGAGCGACGTGCGGCCGATGATGTCGCGCAGCGCGGTCTGCGCCGCCCAGCTCACCGCCTCTTTGTACTGTTGCACTTCGAGCGCGGCCTTCTCCGGGTCGTACACCATCCAGAAGAGCACCGCGTCGACGTTGACCGGCACGGTGTCGGACGTCAGCGTCTGCTCGGCCGCGAAGCTCGTGGTGATCACGCGTTGGTCGATCCACGACGACACCGAGTCGATCAGCGGCACGACCCAAAAGAGCCCCGGCCCTTTCATCGCCGTGTACTTGCCGAGACGAAGGATGATGGCCTTCTCCCACTGCTGCGCGATCTTCGGAGAGAGCGCGGCGATGATGCCGATGGCGGCGGCACCGAACATCCACAGAGGGTTGTCGCGGGTGACGGCGAGGGCCAGGCCGGCGCCGAAGAAGACGAGCAGCAGGAGAACGGAGACGACGTTCACGCGCGGCGCCTCGCCGCGGAACGGCTTGCTGTCACCAGTGGGCGGAACGAAGATCATGATTAGGCTCCTTCCTTGATGCGCTGCGCGAGATAGCGAACGACTTCGCGCGGCGTGTACCCGAGGGACGTGGCCTCGGTGAGAAATTTTTCGGAGATCGATTTGAGGCGGCGCTCCCGGTGACGCTCGTGCGCCTCCGGCACCTGCGCCTCGGCGATGAACGTGCCGACGCCGCGCTTGGTCTCCAGCACCCCCTCGCGCTCGAGGTTGAGGTAGACGCGGGCGACGGTGTTGGCGTTCACGCGCAACTCCACGGCCAGCTGGCGCACGGTGGGGAGCTGCTGCCCCGGCTGCAGCCGCGCCGTGGCGATGCCGACGCGGATGGCCCGCTCCAACTGCGCGTAGATCGGCGTTGGGTCTTTGGGGTCGACGTGGAGCGGCAGAGCCATTGTACTAGTAATTTAGTACATCTCCGCGCGATTTGTCAAGAGGTGGACGAGCGCGTTTGCGTTTACGCCGAGATCGTCGGCACGTCGCCGTCGACGATCAGCTTCGGCTCGGTCATCGACTGCACCTGCTCCGCCGTCACGCCCGGCGCGAGCTCGATGAGCCGCAGGCCGTTGTCCGTGACGTCGAGGACGCAGTAGTCGGTGATGATCCGGTCGACGCAGGCGACGCCGGTCAGCGGCAGCGAGCAGCGCTCGAGGATCTTCTTCTCCCCTTTTTTCGTGACGTGCTCCATCGTCACGATGAGCCGCTTCGCCGAGGCCACGAGGTCCATCGCGCCGCCCATCCCCTTCACCATCGCCCCCGGCACCATCCAGTTGGCGATGTCGCCCTTGGCCGAGACCTGCATGGCCCCGAGGATGGAGATGTCGATCTTGCCGCCGCGGATCATGCCGAAGGAGTCGGCGCTGGAGAAGTACGCCGCGCCGGGGATGACGGTGACGGTCTGCTTGCCGGCGTTGATGAGGTCGGGGTCGACGTCTTCGTCGCGCGGGAAGGGCCCGAGGCCGAGGATGCCGTTCTCCGATTGCAGGATGACTTCGACGCCCTCGGGGATGCAATTCGCGACGAGCGTCGGCATGCCGATGCCGAGGTTGACGTAGTAGCCGTCGCGCAGCTCCTGGGCGGCGCGGCGGACGATCTGTTCGCGGTTCAGTGGCATCGCTATTTCCTCACCGTTCGCTGCTCGATCCGCTTCGCGCGCTTGGCCACGATGAGGCGGTGGACGAAGATGCCCGGCGTGTGGATGCAGTCGGGATCGAGCTCGCCCGGCTCCACGAGCTCTTCGACCTCGGCGATGCAGATCTTGCCGGCGGTGGCGGCCATGGGATTGAAGTTGCGCGCGGTCTTGCGGAAGACGAGGTTGCCGTGGCGGTCGGCCTTCTGCGCCGCGACGAGGGAGAAGTCGCCGACGATGCCGCGCTCCATGACGTAGCTGCGCCCGTCGAATTCGCGCGTTTCTTTCCCCTCGGCCACGACGGTGCCGAAGCCCGCCGGCGTGTAAAACGCCGGGATGCCCGCCCCACCCGCCCGCATGCGCTCCGCAAGGGTGCCCTGCGGACAGAATTCGACTTCGAGCTCGCCGGCGAGGAACTGGCGCTCGAACTCGGCGTTCTCGCCGACGTACGACGAGACCATCTTGCGGATCTGCCGGGTCCGGAGGAGGAGCCCGAGCCCCCAGTCATCGACGCCGGCATTGTTCGAGACGCAGGTGAGGTTCTTGACGCCTTTCTCGACGAGGGCGTTGATGAGGTTCTCCGGAATCCCGCACAACCCGAACCCGCCGACGACGAGGAGCGCGCCGTCGAAAATGTCCTTGACCGCCTCCTCCGCGGAAGCGACGACTTTGTTGATCATGGCGGGGAAGACTATCTGCTGATCGCGGGGCTAAACAAGCTCAAGATCGGTTTTGCGGAAATCGCCGCCGCAGCAGAGGAGCGGCTGGCGAGCGAGGGATGCGGTCGCGTAGGTCATGCAGTCGCCGAAATTCAGACCTGCAGAATGACGGCCCTTGCCGAAGCGCGCGAAGACCTCGACGGCTCGCTGCCAGTGGAGAGTGGTGAACGGTACGATTTGAATTCCTGTTTCTTCGAAGAAGCGCAGCAGAGATCCCGTGGCATCGCGCTGGAGACGGGCCGTCAAAACCAATCCGGTTTCGGCGGCCGTGGGCGCCCCGATTCCGACAACGCCGGCGCTAGTGATGGCCGACAGAAGCTTCTCCGCATCGTTCTCATGGAACAAGATCGCCAGAATCGCGGAGCTATCGACGTTCAAAATCCGCCTCGCCCGTATCCCAAGATCCGTTCGCGTTCTTTCTTCGATAGGCGTCGGCCCAGCAGCTTTCGCGGAATCGTCGGCCAGATCTCTTTTTCCAAATAGTCGAGAGCCTGGGCCATTCTTTGCGCTCCCGACAAGCCGAGCGCGAGGCGCTCCCTTCGCTCTTCCAGGGCGCGCAGGACCGCTGCCGTTTTCGATTCACCCGTCAATCTGGAGATTTCATCGGCCAGTTGCTCGGCGCGGTCGTGCTTGATGTTCATGGCCATGGTAGAAAAATTCTACAATGGTTCCTCACCCTGCTCGTGATGCGGCGCTGCTGTCGCTGCAGGGCAAAGTGATCCGCGCGCGATTGTAGAATCCGCGCTCATGATCATCCGCACCTTCCTCGCCCTCGCCCTCCTCACCTCCCCTGTCTTCGCCGACGACCTCGCGGACATCCGCGCTGAGGTTGCGAAGCGGCATGACGAAGCGGTCAAGCGGCTGCAGGACTGGATCGCCTTTCCCTCCATCGCTGCGGAGAACCGCAACTACCCCGGCGGCGCGGAGACGATGGCCAGGCTCGCGCGGGAGGCGGGGTTCCAGCAGGCCGTCGTCGTCGAGACGGCGGGCAAGCCGGGCGTCTTCGCCACGCTCGACGCCGGCGCGCCGAAGACCGTCGGCCTCTACTTCATGTACGACGTCAAGCAATTCGATCCGGCGGAGTGGAGCTCGCCGCCGCTCGAGGCGCGCATCGTCGACAAGGCCGGCATCGGCAAAGTCATCATGGGGCGCGGCGCGGTCAACCAGAAAGGGCCGGAAGCGGCGTTCCTTGCCGCGCTGCACGCCATTCGCGGTGCGGGAAAGAAAATGCCGGTCAACCTCGTCCTCGTCGCCGAGGGGGAGGAAGAGATCGGATCGCCGCACATCGGGCAGATCGTGCACCGGCCCGACGTCGAGGCCGCGCTGCGCAAGACCGTCGGCATCTTCATGCCCTCCGCTTCGCAGGACCTCGACGGCGTCGTCACGGTAAGCCTCGGCGCGAAGGGCGTCGTCGAGCTCGAGCTCATCTCCAGCGGCGAGCGGTGGGGCCGCGGCCCGTCGAAGGACGTCCACTCCTCGCTCAAAGCGATGGTCGACAGCCCGGCGTGGCACCTCATCAAAGCGCTCGACACCCTCGTCTCCGCCGACGGCAACACGATCACCATCGACAACTATCCGAAGCCGCGCCCGCTCAGCGATGACGAAAAGAAAATGATCGCCGAGGCCACGAAGCGGCGCAGCGAAGCGCAGTCGATGAAGTCCCTCGGCGTGCAGCACTGGATCGACGACCTCCCGTGGCTGCAGGCCAACGAGCGGCTCGAGTCGCAGCCGACCGTCAACATCGAAGGACTCGTCGGCGGCTACACCGGGCCGGGCGGCAAGACCATCCTGCCGCACCGCGCCGTCGCCAAGATCGACATGCGCCTCGTCCCCGACATGAAATTCGCCGACGCCGTGGCCGCGCTGAAGGCCCACCTGGCCAAGCACGGCTTCGGCGATATCGACGTCAACGTCACCGGCGGCTACGACCCGACCGGCACGCCGGCGAGCGCGCCGCTCATCCAGTCGCAGGTGGCGGTGTTGAAGCGCGCCGGCATCGAGCCCGTGCTCTGGCCGCGCAACGCCGGCTCGTATCCCGGCTACGTCTTCACCGACGCGCCGCTGCACCTCGCCGCCGGCCACTTCGGCCTCGGCAACGGCAGCGGCGCGCACGCGCCCGACGAGTACTACGTCATCGAGTCGTCGAACCCGAGAGTTCAGGGCTTCGACGGCGCGGCGATGTCCTTCGTCGAGTACCTGTACGAATTGGCCAGGTGACAAGCACGCTCATTGCAACATCCTCCAAACCGAGGAGACTGCCATGCCCGAACGTTTTTCCGGACCGTATGCGCGCGACGCGCACCGCGACGGCATCGGCGAGGATGTGGCGCTGCGCTGCCGCGGCGTCCACGACGTGCTGAACGCGCTGCGCGTCGCGGCGTGCGACGACGAGATCGCCATCGGCAAAGCGAGCGAGTAGCGCGCAGTGTCGCCAGACGACTCGTTGCTCTTCGCCGCCCTCCGGCAACTGCCGGCCGCCGTGGTCGTGGCGGAGGCGCCGTCCGGTCGCGTCGTGCTGGCGAACGAGCAAGCCGAGAAAATCCTGCGCGGCGGCGCGATGCCGGCCGCGCTGCAACGCGCGCTGCGCGGCGAGCGCGTCGGGCCGGAGGACGTGCGCATCGTCCGCGGCGACGGCGCGAACGCCGTGATCCGCCTCGCCGCGCAGCCGATCGACGGCGGCGCGGTGCTGGCCTTCATCGACGTCACCAGCGAAGCGAAAGTGCAGGACGCGCTCGAGCTCGGATCGCTCGAGCTCGGCGCCACGGTGAAGAGCATCGTCGAGATGGCCATCCCGCGCTTCGCCGACGTCGCCTTCGTCTATCTCCTCGACGAAAACAACAAGCTGCTGCGGCACGAAGTCGCCGCCGCCGACCGGGCCGTCGAGCAGAAGGTGCGGCGGATGTGGGATCGCTTTCCGATCGCGGCGGCGCCGCTGTACGGCGCGATCGAGCGCGGACAGACGTCGCTCACGCCGCACGCAACCGAGGAGATGTGGAGCTTCGTCGAGGATCCGGAACAGCGGCGGGCCATGACGGACATCGGCATGCGCTCGATCATGACAATTCCGCTGCGTGCCGGCGGCACGCCCCTCGGCGCGATGGTTCTGGCGCGCACGACGGAGTGCCCGTACGACCACGGCGAAGTCGCCGTGGCCGAGGAGCTGGCGCGGCGCGCCTCGGCGGCCATCGAGCGCGCGCGCCTCTTCGACAGCGAGCGCCGCGCGCGCCGCGACGCCGAGCAGGCCAGCCAGGCCAAGGACGAGTTCCTAGCCATCCTCTCCCACGAGCTGCGCACGCCGATGACGACGGTGATCGGCTGGGCCGACCTGCTGCGGCTGACGTACGACGGCAGCGACCCGTCGATCACGATGGCCATCGAGTCGCTGCGCGCCGGCGCGCTGACGCAGGCGCGGCTCATCGACGATCTCCTCGACGTCTCGCGCATCATCACCGGGAAGCTGCAGGTTGATAAGCAGCGGACGAATCTGTCGGACTGCGTCGTCAACGCCGCCGAGGCGCTGCGCATCACGGCGGAGAACAAGGGGTTGACGCTGCGCGTCGACGGCGACGGCCCGGTCTGGATGGAGGCCGATCCGGCCCGGCTGCGGCAGATCGTCACGAACCTCGTCGCGAACGCGATCAAGTTCACGCCGAGCGGCGGCGCGGTCGACGTGCGCGTGCAGCGCCACGACGGCTCGGCCGACCTGATCGTGCGCGACACCGGCGAAGGGATCGCCCCCGATTTCCTCCCCTACGTGTTCGAGCGCTTCCGCCAGGCCAGCATTGGCGACTCCCGCCTCCACACGGGCCTCGGTCTCGGGCTCTCGATCGTGCATCACCTGGTGCAGCTGCACGGCGGCAGCGTCCGCGCGGAGAGTGAGGGAGTTGGGAAGGGGGCGACGTTTACGGTGACGCTGCCGACGTTGTGACGCCGAGCCGCGCGAGATGCCGCGTCGCCTCTTCGACTCCGGCGTCTACGTTCGTCTCGCGGTACAGCGCCTCCGCCTGCCTCCAGAGTTGCGCGGCCTGCTGCGGCTTTCCGATCAGTTCCTGCAGCAGCGCCGCTCCCCGCAGGGCATTCGCGAAATCGAGCGGTCGCGCCTCGGGGTGGCTGCGGTAGAGGTCGAGACTCTCGTCGTAGCATCGTTCGGCGCGGCCTTGGTCTCCGGCGCGGCGATAAATGTCGGCGAGGTGGCGAACGGTGTGGGCGAGCTTCAGCGGAGGGCCAGATGTGCGGAGGGCGGCAACGGCCTCTTCGTAAGCGGCAGCTCCGGCGTCGGGGTGATTCGGCGAGTCAGGCACGCCTCACCAGTGCCAGTACGCCAGAATCATCCCCGCCAGCACATACGACACCAGGTCGTAGCACACGTTGATCGCCCACAACCTCTTCGGGATCGACGAGAACAGCGCCGTCGCGAACGTTGGAGCCGCGGTGAAGCCGAGCCAGCAGACGGCGCCGAGCTTCGCGCCGCGCGCCACCGTGACCGGCTGGTGATGGTTCAGCAGCGCCGCCAGCACGTATGCGGAGACGAGGCCGCAGACGAACGCGCCGAGGAAAAGCAGCGGCACCGATCCGGAGCTCGCTTTCATCTCCTCTTCGGTTTTCCCCATCAGCGCGATCCACGGCCGCGCGAAGAGTAGCTTCGAGTACCAGACACCGCCGAGGAGAAAGATCACCACGCCGCAAACGAGGACCGCAAGGTAGTCGACGTTGGGGAAGGACATGGGCGCGCCTCCTTGCCCTAACTATACTTCCCCGCGTGCTTCCCGCCGGAACGATGCTCGGCCCCTATCGCATCGTCGCTGCGATCGGGGCGGGCGGCATGGGTGAGGTCTATCGCGCCAACGACACGCGGCTCGGCCGCGACGTCGCCGTCAAAGTCCTCTCCCGCAACCTCACCCACGATCCCGATTCGCTCCGCCGCTTCGAGCAGGAAGCGCGCGCCGCGGGGATGCTCAACCATCCGAACATCCTGGCCATCTACGACATCGGCACCGAGGGGGAACAGCGCTACATCGTCTCGGAGCTCCTCGAGGGGGAGTCGCTGCGGTCGCGCCTGCGCGAGCACGGCGCCATCCCCCCGCGCAAAGCCACCGACTACGCCGGCCAGCTCGCGCGCGGCCTCGCGGCTGCGCACGAGCGCGGCATCATCCACCGCGACCTCAAGCCCGAAAACGTCTTCATCACCCGCGATGGCCACATCAAGATCCTCGACTTCGGCCTCGTCAAGCTCATGTCGCCGCGCGTCCCCGGCAACTCCCCTGCCGACGAGCACGCGCCGACTCTCCCCACCACCCCGACCGAGCCGGGCCGCCTCCTCGGCACCGTCGGCTACATGGCCCCCGAGCAGGTGCGCGGCAATCCCGGCGACCACCGCTCCGACATCTTCTCCTTCGGCGCCATCCTCTACGAGATGCTGTCGGGACGGCAGGCCTTCCGCGGCGAGTCCGGCATCGAGACGCTGAACTCGATTCTGAAGGATGACCCGCCCGACTTCTTCGAGCTCAACCTCCGCGTTCCCTCGGCGCTCGACCGCATTGCCCGGCACTGCCTTGAGAAAAATCCGGACGAGCGCTTCCAGTCCGCGCGCGACCTCGCCTTCGACCTCGGCGCGCTCTCCGGCCTCACCAGCGAAGCGGTGTCGCGGCCGAGCCTGCGCCGCGTCAAATGGCGGCGGTTCTGGCGCCCCATCGCCATCCTCGCCGCGGTCACCGTCCTGGCCCTCGGCGGCTTTCTCCTCGGCCGCCGCTTCGGCACGCAGCCGCCGCCGAATTTCCATCGCCTCACTTTCCGCAGCGGCACGATCGTCAACGCCCGCTTCAGCCCCGACGGGCAGACCGTCTTCTACGGCGCGCGCTGGAATGGACAGCCGGTCGAGATCTTCGCCGTGCGCAGCGACTCGCCGGAGTCGCGCGCCCTCGGACTTGGCAGCGCCGACGTCCTGGCCGTGTCGCGGCAGGGACAGCTGGCCATCTCGCTGCGCCGCCATCCAATCGGCTACCTCCGCGACAGCGGCGTCCTCGCGCAGGTGCCGATCGCCGGCGGCGCGCCGCGCGAGCTCCTCGAGGACGTCGAAGCCGCCGACTGGGCGCCGGACGGCCGCGGCCTCGCCGTCGTCCGCAGGGGCGGCGGCAAATCGCGCCTGGAGTTCCCAGTCGGCAAAGTGCTGTACGAAAGCGTCGGATGGATGTCGTCGCCGCGCTTCTCGCCGCACGGCGACGCCATCGCCATCGTCGACCATCCGTTTCTGAACGACGACCGCGGGTCGCTGATGACGATCGACGTCCGCAGCGGCACGCGCAAATCGATCGGCCACGATTGGGAGAGCGTGTCCGGTCTGGCGTGGTCGCCCGACGGCCGCGAGCTCTGGTTCGCCGGCGAGGAGGGGACGAACGGCCGCGCCATCCGCGCCGCAACGCTCGACGGCGAGACGCGCCTCATCGCCACCAGCCCCGGCGCGATGGCGCTCGAAGACATCGCCGCCGACGGCCGCGTGCTCATCACCCGGCAGAACCAGCGCGCCGGCATCATCGCCATGACCGAGCCGAACGCGCCGCCGCGCGACCTGTCGTGGCTCGATTACTCGATCGTGCGCGACCTCTCCGCGGACGGCAAGACGATCGCGTTCTCGGAGTCGGGCGAAGCGGGCGGCTCGATCTTCGGCGTCTACGTCCGCTCGATCGACGGCTCACCCGCCGTGCGCCTCGGCGATGGAACGACCGAGGGACTGTCGCCGGACGGGAAATGGGTCCTGTCGATTCCGCGGAATCAGAAGACGGCGCAGATCGTCATGCTGCCGACCGGGCCGGGGCAGCCGCGCGCCGTCACGCGCGACGCGATCAACCATCGCAGCGCGCGCTGGTTCCCCGACGGACGGCGGATTCTCTTTCAGGGCAACGCACCCGACGAGGCGTCGCGCCTCTGGGTGCAGGACCTCGGCGGGGCGCCGCGCGCCATCACGCCGGAGAACGTGAACGGCACGCAGATGACACCGGACGGCAAGCGCGTCCTCGGCAGCACACCCGATCGGCACTTTTACTTCTACCCAGTCGACGGCGGCAAACCCGAGCCGGTGCCGACGCTCCAAGGCGGCGACGTGCCGGTGCGCTTCAGCAGCGACGGAAAATCGCTCTACGTCGCGACGTTCGGAAAGGTCCCGGCGATGCTCTACAAGGTCGATCTCTCCACCGGCAAGCGCGAAGTGTGGCGCGAGGCGATGCCGCCCGATCCCGCGGGCCTCATCAACGTCGGGCCGATTTTCGTGACACCGGACGGGCGAACGACGGTGTTTTCGTACTCGCGCCTGCTGTGCGATTTATTCGTGCTCGACCGCAGCCGAAAGCACTGATTTTGCACTAGCTAGGCATCATGAGAAGCCTAGGAATTGCACTCATTCTCGGGCTGATCGGAGGCACTGTACTGGCCGCCGATCCGCCTCAGCGTCCTGATCCATTTGTCATCCTTGCGCCGAAGGAAACGCCGCGCGTCGACGTCGAGATCGGCGCGGCCGAGATCAACACGCACGCCGCCCGCATCCGCGTCGCGTACCTGCCGCGGATGGCGCCGCTGCCCGGCACGCTGCCGCACAGCATCGCCACGATGCCGAACGCGTTTCAGCTGTTGAACGTGTCGTTCCCTCAGCGTTTCTCGCCGAGGAGCGTCGCCGGCATCAGCGAGCCGAACGTGACGATCGTCAGGAATGCGGACGCGACGCGCGAGCCGCTGCGCCTCACGGCAAAGCCCTCGGCGCCGAACACGCGCGCGTACTCGGCGAAGTGACGGATGTCGTCGATGACGGCGCGACCGCCCGGCTTCAGCACGCGGGCGATCTCCCGGATCGCCTGCGCGCGGTCGCCGGCGTCGTAGAGGTTGTGGATCGCAGCGCAGGAGACGACGACGTCGAACGTGGCGTCGTCGAAAGGGAGCTTGCGCATGTCCGCGGTCTTGACCTCGACGCGCTCGCGCACGCCTTCGCGCTCGGCATTCTCGAGCGTTCCCTCGGGGCGGTTGCCCGATAGGTCCTCGGCCTGCCAGATGTCGATGCCGGTGGCCAGCCCGGTCGTGAGCCGCTTCGCCGCGCCGATGAGCATGAGGCCGCGGCCGCAGCCGACGTCGAGCACGCGCTCGTCGCCGCGCCACGGAATTTGATCGAGTAATTGTTCGCGGTCGCGGACTTTGCCGATCTTGCTGTCGTACAGCATCCAGATCGCCATCGCACCGCAGCCGATGGCCGGCCAAAGCAGCATCCAGGCGAGTCCGAGCCGGACGGGGCCGATCTTCACGACGCCGGACCAGAGGCCCGCCGCCATCGTGCCCCAGGCTACGAGGCCGATGACCGTGACGATGAGGAGGTTCCGAATGACGCCCGGCGCGTCGATGCCGTAGTCCGCTTTCATCGATTTGTGCGTAGACTTTGACATGAGCAACAAGTCGATCGCAACCATCCTTCTTCTCAGCGCAGGTCTCTTCGCCTGTCCGAAGAACGAGCCCGCGACCTCGACGACGTCGTCCGCCGCCCCCGCCACGGCGCCGACAGCGACGACGGCGCCCGCGCCCACGTACACACCGACCGGCACGGTCGCCTCAAACGCCCCCGCCGGCATCGCCTCTGCCGATGCCGAGACGAGCGGCGTCAAAGTGGTCGTGCAGGAATTGAAGCGCACCAGCGGCGGCACGGTGGCGATGAAGTTCACGATCACAAACGGATCGGACAAGGCGATGGGGACCGGCTACGCCTTCGGCGATAAGGACCACGAGATCGTCGACTTCAACAGCGTCGGCGGCGTGCATCTCGTCGACGAGGCCGGGAAGAAGAAGTACTTCGTCGTGCGCGACACCGACGGCAAGTGCGTCTGCAGCCAGGGCGTGAAGGATCTCAAGCCCGGCGGCACGGCGAATCTCTGGGCGCGCTTCCCCGCGCCGCCCGACAACGTGGCCAAGATCACCGTGATCGTGCCGCACTTCCAACCGATGGACGACGTGCCGATCGGCAGGTGACGCGCATGCGACGCGCTCTCGCTCTCTTCGCGTTCCTCGCGGCCGCACCGCTGCACGCGCAGGTGGTCGACCTGGTGTTTAAGACCGAGGACCTGGTGTTCAACGTAGTCGACATGGCCGGCAAGGTCGAGGACCTGACGGTGCAGGAGACGGACACCGAGGTCCGCATCGAGCTCGCCGCCGACGTGCTCTTCGACTTCGACAAGGCCGACCTGCTGCCGAAAGCGGAGGAGACGCTGACGAAGGCCGCCGACCTGATCAAACAGCGCAACGCGAAGGGCACGGTGCGCATCGAAGGGCACACGGACGCGAAGGGAAGCGACGCCTACAACCAGAAGCTCTCCGAGCGCCGCGCCGACGCGGTGAAGCGCTGGTTCGAGTCGCACGGCCTGCACCAGACGTGGGCGACGGCCGGCTTCGGCGCGAAGAAGCCGGTGGCGCCGAATGCGAAGGCGGATGGGAGCGACGATCCCGAGGGGAGAGCGAAGAATCGGCGCGTGGAGATCGTGGTGAAGAAGTGACACGGCGCGCGGCTCTGGCGCTCATCGCGGTGATCGCCATCATCGCTTGCGCGCGCGTCGCCGCCACGCACGCCGTTTTCAGTCCGACGTGGGACGAGCCCGCGCACATCGACATGGGCTACGTCTATCTCACGCAGCACGTCGTCTACTTCACCGACCACCCGCCCCTCGGCCGCGCCGTCGCGGCGTTTCCGCTGCGGCACGCCGCCGTCGATCCGCACGATCCGAAGCGCTGGATCGACGTCTGCGCGTCGGCCGGAGACCTGATGGCGGGCGTGGTGCGCTCGCGCCGGGCCATGCTCGTCTTTCTCTTCGCGGCCATTGCCGCCGCCGGCTGGTGGGGCATGCTGGTCTTCGGTCCGGTGACCGGCGTGCTGACGAGCGCCGTGCTGGCGCTCATCCCGAGCATCCTCGCGCACGGCGGCCTCTCGACGACCGACATGCCCGCCACGGCCGGCTTCGCGCTCGCCGGCGCCTGTTTTCAATGGTGGCTGCCCAGCTCGACCTGGACGCGAACGGGTCTGCTCGGCGTCGCGCTCGGAATCGCCGCGCTGACGAAGTTCACCGTTCTCCCCTTCTTCGGCATCGCGGCGGCGGTGATGCTCGTGCGCAACCGCCGCCGGCCGGACCGGAAGCTCGCCGCCGCTCTGGTGATCGCGCTCCTCGTCGTCTGGCTCGCCTACTTCCGCGAGGTGAAGCGGATCTCGCAGATCGGCGGCGACGCCCGCACGGTGGCACACCAGCTGCTCGGCAACGATTGGTTCGCAACGACGGTCCGCCTTCCCGCGGCACGCTACGTCTTCGGCATTCTCCAAACGCTGCAGCACAATCGCGAAGGGCATGGGTCGTTTTTCATGGGCCGCGTGCGCGACGCGGGGACGTGGGTGTACTTCCCGGTCCTCTTCGCGATCAAGACGCCGATCCCGATTCTGGCGGCGCTCGTGTTCGGACTCTGGCGCGTCCGGCGAGCGCCCGCCGGCGTCGAAATCGCCGTCATCGCCGCGGCGCTGCTCCTCTTCCTCCTCCCCAGCCGCATCAACATCGGCATCCGCCACGCGCTGCCGCTCTACGTGCCGCTGGCGATGCTCGCCGCGTACGGCGCTTCCGAGGCGTGGAGATCGATGCGGCTGCGCGTCGTTGCCGGGGCGCTCGCGGCTTGGCTGATGGCGAGCTCGGTTCTGGCGCATCCCGACTATCTGCCGTGGGCCAACGCCTTCGCCGGCCGCGACCCGGCCTGGTTCGCGCTCGACAGCAATTACGACTGGGGCCAGGACTTCCTGCGCCTCGCGGCGGAGTGCCGCAAACGCCACATCACGCAGCTCGGCGCAAACCTCTTCGGGATGGAGGAACATGAAGCGATCGGCCTCCCGCCGACGCATCCGATCGACGAGCAGCTCGCCTCGACCGGCTGGATCGCCGTGAGCGAGAACAACGTCCGCTCCGCGCAGGCGCGCAACGCCGGCAGCTACAGATGGCTGACGGAGCCGTTCCGCTACGAGCGGGTGGGGAAGACGATCCGGCTGTATTCCGTGCCGTGAGCCAGCGGCTGACGACTCAGCTCTACCGCCTCATCCCCCACATCGACTCCATCAACCACGTCATCAGCCGCTCCGCCGGCAGCGGCCGCGAGATCCAGTACCCCTGCGCCAGGTCGCAGTTCATCTCCACCAGGCGGTTCCACTGCGCCTCCGTCTCCACCCCTTCCGCGCAGACCTGCTTGCCGAGGTTGCGGGCCAGGTCGATCACCGTGCGCACGATCGAGGCGTCGGCCTCCGACGTCGTCATCCCGCTGACGAACGACTTGTCGATCTTGATCTCGTCGATCGGCAGCTGGCGGATGTGCGTCAGCGACGAATAGCCCGTCCCGAAGTCGTCGATCGACAGGCGCACCCCCATCGACTGCAGCATCGACAGAATCGCCAGCGCGTGCGCCGGGTCGGCCATGATGCTGCTCTCCGTGATCTCGATCTTGAGAAACCGCGGATCGACGTTCCAGCGGTCGAGCGCCGTCTGCACCTTCGCCGGCAGCGCCGGGTCCTGCAGGCTCTTCGCCGAGATGTTGACCGCGAGGTGCACCGGCGCGCCGGCGTCCTGCCACTGCCGGCACTGCTTGAGCGCGCGGTCGAGAATCCAGTCCGTCATCGCCCGGATCACGCCGGTGCGCTCGGCGAGCGGGATGAACTGCGCCGGCACGAGCAGCCCTCGCTTCGGATGGTTCCACCGCACCAGCACCTCGGCGCGCGTGGCCAGGCCGCTGCGGATGTGCAGCTTCGGCTGGTAGTAGAGCTCGAACTGATCCGCCTCGACGGCCGTGCGCATTTCCACGGCCAGTGCGAGCTGGTCGGGCGAGCGCACGGCCGTGTCGACGCTGTGGAAGCTGTACCCGCTGCTCCCCTGCTTGGCGCGATACATGGCCACGTCGGCGCAGCGCATCAGCGAGCGCGCGTCGTTGCCGTGGCGAGGGTGGAGGGCGATGCCGATCGACGCGCCGACCTCGAGCACCTGCCCTTCGACGACGAAGGCCTGCTCGAGCGCATTGAGGATCCGCCGCGCCGTCTGCGCGACGGCGGTGGCGTCGGGCGCGTGCGGCAGGACGATGGCGAACTCGTCGCCGCCGAGCCGCGCCACCGTGTCTTCGGCCGAAAGCTGATTGCGGATGCGGAAGGCCACCTGCTTGAGCAGCACGTCGCCGAAGTGATGGCCGAACGTGTCGTTCACTTCCTTGAAGCGGTCGAGGTCCATGAGCAGCAGCGCCACCATCACCGACTCGCCGCGCGCCTCCTCGAGCGCGCGCTCGAGCCGCTCGTAAAGCAGCGTGCGGTTCGGCAGGTCGGTGAGGCCATCGTGCATCGCCTGATGCCGCAGCAGGAGGATCTGGTTCTTGTTCTCCGTGACGTCCCGCAGGAACGCGACCCAATGCGTGAGCTGCCCCGCGTCCGACACCGGCACGAGCTGCAGGGCCAAATCGAACTCCGTCCCGTCCTTCCGCCGCGCCACCGCCTCCGCGTCGAATGCTTTCCCTTCGAAGACGTTCTGGAGCATCGCCACGTACAGCGCGTGCTGCGCGTCGACGATGCCGAACGCTTCCGGCGTCTGCCCGATGATCTCCGCGCGCGTGCGGCCGTACATGGCGCAGAAGCCATCGTTGACGAAGGCGATGCGCGGCCCCGCCTCCTCGACCGCCGGCGTGAGGATGGCGATCCCCTGCCCGGCGACGTGGACGGCCGTGCCGAGGAGGCGGAGCTGCTCGGCGGCGATGCGCTGCTCGCGCGCCGCCGGCTCGTCCGGGGCCTTGGTCGTCCACGCCGTGCGCAGTGAAGTAGAGGGATCGTTGGACATCGAACCCTATACTACTGCCAGACGGATCGCCTGATCGGCGGACGTACGGCTCAGGACGACGTCAGCGCGCCCTGGAACGCCTGCTTGTACGCCTCCTTGGCACGCGCGCTCGCCTTCGGGTTCGCGCCGACCGTGGCCCGCCTCACCGCCGCGGCATAGGCCTCGTCGAACTTCAGATCGGCGTCGGCGGCTTCCGTGGCGTCGGGGTTCGCCTCGCGGTAGCTGGCGGCGCGCTCCTTCGCCTCGCGCGCCAGCTCGAGCTCGATTTGCCGGTTGACGAACGCGCCGAACGACATGGCCGGCTCGGCGGCGATCGGAATCCGTGCCTCGTCGGCGGGCGCGATGGCGGCCACCACGCGCTCG
Organism: Thermoanaerobaculia bacterium; assembly: GCA_035276475.1. GTDB lineage: Bacteria > Acidobacteriota > Thermoanaerobaculia > Gp7-AA8 > Gp7-AA8 > DATDFB01. The sequence goes on from DATELQ010000004.1 coordinate 18,303, forward strand.
ACCTTCTTCCCGTCGGGCTGCACGTTGTGCTGCCAGAGACGCATGAGGAGGTTGACGCGGTAGTCGTCGAAGATCGAGCGGCCGAAGGCCATCAGCGTCTCCACCGGAATGTTGTCGAGCTCCTTGGCGATCTCGGCGACGACTTTCTCCGCCTCGGCGCGCTTGGAGGTGTTGCGGATGATCGGCTCGATCGTGGAGACGAAGTCGATCACGCCGCGGATCTCGAACTTGCGCAGCTTGACGATGTTGTCGCGGAAGTAGGAGACGAGGATGGCCTGATCGACGAGATCGATCACGCGCGTGAACGGGAAGAGGCTGCGTACCGTCAGCACGCCCGGGTCGGACGTAGCGAGGTGCTGGACGCTCAGCACGTTCAGCTCGGTGAGGATGTCGGCGGTGTCGTCGTCCACGCCGTCGATCCAATTCGTCGGCAGCTCGCTGGTGATCGACTTGTTCCGCTTGAAGCGTTTGTAGGCCTCGTCGCGCAGCTGCTCGAAGAAGAGCGGGTAGAACATGCCGATGAGGAAGTACGTCGACGGTCCGGCCACGGTCATGTCCTTGAGGACGTCGGTCGCGCCGGCGAAGAAGCCGAGCATCATGGCCGCGCCGGCGCGCAGCGAGGCCGTGATCAGGAAGCGCGCGCTCAAGCCTCCGGCGTTGATGCGGCCGATCATGCGCATGACGAGCAGCACCCACACGCCGAAGCCGGAGTAGACGAGACCGAGCTGCCACTCCGGCAGGCCGGCCTGCGCGGCGGCGAGACTGTCCTGCGCCTTCTTGATCGCCGTCTTGATGGTTGCGATCGACGGCGTGGCCGCGGCCGCGGCGCTCTGCGCGTCCTTGAGCGTGGTCGACACCTGGCTCAACTTCGGATCGGACGCCGGCGTCAGTTTATTGCCGCCGTCGCTGATCACCGCCGGGATCGAGAAGACCGCGGTCAGCAGCGCGGCGCCCCACAGCATGGAGGCGAACGTCGGCGCGTGCCGCGACATGTCGTCCGAGAGGTCTTCGCTGACCTTGATCGGGTTGGCGGTGTCGGACCACGTCTGATCGAACTTCTCGGTGAACTGGCGGTACGCCTCGACCACCGACATGCGGCTATCGAACTTCGAGGAGAGATTCAGCAGATGGTAGACGAGGCCGATCGCCGCCGGGATCGGTACGAGGATCCAGAGGCTGTAGCTCTTCACCACGAAAAATGCGCCGACGGCCAGAGCGATGCCGGCAATGATGACGAGCACTTCCTCGCGTGAAAGCAACGGCTTGCGCGTTCCGCTTTCCATGAGTCCCTCCGAATTTTGCGTTGAATGTAAGAAGGACACGATACGCGTTTTCTCCCGGCACAGACCGGGATTTTGCGGATGCGTTCGCTTATGGGTTCGTCGCCCAGACCGAGGTCTCCGTCACGAAGCCGCGGTCGTCGAGCTCCAGCATCGACACGATGGCCTGGGCGATGTCGGCGGCGACGAGCTTGCGCGGGTTGAACTCTCTGTTGCGGAAGAACTCCGTCTGCACCTCGCTCGGGTTGATCTGCATGACGCGCACGTTCGACTTGCGCAGCTCGGCGCGCCAGCACTCGGTCATGCCGTGCAGCGCGAACTTGCTCGCGCAGTACGCGGTGCCGCCCGCAAAGCCGCGCACCGCGGCGCTCGACGCGACGTTGACGATGTTCCCGTAGCTCTTCCGAACGAAGTGCCGCGCCGACTCGCGCGCCACGACCATGGCCCCGAAGACGTTCGTGGCGAAGACGCGCTGCATCTCGCCGAGGTCTTGATCGAGGAGCGGCCCGAACGAGCCGAAGCCGGCGTTGTTGACGAGGACGTTGTAGTCGTCGAATTCGCGCACGACGTCGGCGACGAGGCGCACGCAGTCGCTCTCCACCGCCACGTCCGCCGCGATCGCCGTCGCGCCGATCTCCTTCGCCGCGCGCTCGAGCTTCGCGCGATCGCGCCCGCAGATGGCCACGCGCCCGCCGCGCTCGGCCAGGAGCTTTGCCGTCGCGAAACCGATCCCCGAGGAGCCGCCGGTCACGAGTGCTCTTGCGCTGTCGATCTTCATGGCGGAAAGTCTACGTGTTTCATGCGTGCCTGTCCGTCGTGCGGCGACGCGCCGCAGGAGATTCTCGTCTCGGCCGACGCCGTCGCCGAGGAGATTGCGCTGCGGCGCAAGTTCTTCGCCGCGCGCATCGACGGCTGGGTCGAGCCGGCGCAGCAGAAAGACCGCGTCGACGTCGCCCAGAGCGAGCCGGCCGAGGTGCGCATCTGCCGCGCGTGCGGCGTCCTCGTGCGCGGCCGCGGCGACGCCGCGCGCTTCGCCGCCGATCCGTACGCGCCGCACGTCATGGAGCAGATGCTGCGCACCTACATCGACGAGTTCCGCGCCCGCGAGTCGCGCATCCGGCCGCTGCTCCCCGAAGGCGCGAAGGCGATCGAGATCGGGAGCTACGTCGGCGGATTCCTGCACGTGGCGCGCGAGTGGGGCTGGGACATCACGGGCCTCGACGTCGGCGAGGACACGTCGCACTTCAGCCGCGCCAAGGGCTATCCGACGCGCACGGCGTCACTCGACGAATGCAACTTCGACGACGCCTCGCTCGACGGCGTCTTCATCTGGAACACGTTCGAGCAGATCGACGACCCGCGCGAGTTTCTCGCCGAGGTGCGGCGCGTGCTGCGGCCGCGCGGCGTGCTCGTGATCCGCACGCCGAACGCGCTCTTGTACACGATGATCGAAGCGCTGCTCGACCTCCGCCGCCCCCTCCCTCTCGACGATCACGACCCGCTCGTCATCGCCCTCGGGCACTCCAATCTCCTCGGTTTTCCGCACCTCTACGGCTTCAGCGCCGCGTCGCTCGACCGGCTCGTGACGCCGCACGGTTTCGAAGTGCAATCGCACGCCGGCACGCCGCACATCCCGCCGACGCGCCACCGCCTCTCCGCCACCGCGCGGATCGAAGAGGAGCGCACGAACGCCGCCACCGCGAAGCTCCAGGCGGCGTTCGGCGACGTCGTGATCGGGCCGTGGCTCGAGACTACCTTTTGTCGATCGTGACGCCGCCGGACGACGCGCTCTTGTCGAGAAGCTCGCGCCCCTTGGCCTCCTCTTTCAAGTACGCGTCCCAGAACGCCAGCGAGAGGACGCGGATCTCGTTGAACGCGTTGCGGCCGATCTGGGGGTTCACCGGGCCGTTCGTCCTCCGTGTCGGCTCGTACACCGGATACGGCTCGGGATTGCGCGGATCACCGGGGGGATAGGGGTTCGCCTGCGGGAGCGGCATCGACGACGTCTGCGGGATCTCGGACGGGATGTACGTGCCGGCGAACGTCGAGTGCCGCGCGCCAGCCAGCAGGACGAAGTACTTGTCGCCCGCCGCCGCGTTCGTGAACGCTGTCTTGCGCCACTGCGCGTCTTCGTTCGGCGCGGCGCCGCGGTCTTCGCTGCCGGACATGAACATCGCCGGGATGCGGATGCCGGCGAACGACTGCGTGTTGAGCCCGAGGCTCGCCGTGACGCCCGGCGGCGACATGGCGATGATGGCCTTCACGCGCGGGTCGCCCAAGGTCAGCGGCGGGTTGCCGGACGTCGTCGCGCCACCGACGAGCATCGCCGTCAGCGCGCCTAGGGAGTGCCCGGCCACGCCGATCTTCGCGTGGTCGAATTTTCCCTTCAGCTCGGGGAAGCGCTGCTCGAGTCCGTCGAGGCGGTCGATGATCAGCGTGACGTCGCGCACGCGGTCGGTCCACTGCGGCTCGCGCTGCGACTCCCACTCGGCTGCCCGTGCGCGGCGCTCCCCCTCCTCGCGCTCCGCGGCGGCCTTCTCCATCTCCTCTTTCGTGGGACGGCGGCGCCGCTCGCGCTCCTGGTTCGCCGGCTCGCCGAAGATCGCGCGCGCCGCGTCGACCGTTTTGCCGGCGTCGGCGTGGCGCGGCCGGATGACCGCGTAGCCGTTCCGCGTCCAGTACGACACGAGCTGCTCGTAGCCCTGCTCCGAGGAGCCGTAGCCGTGCGAGAAGATGATCAGCGGGTACGGGCCGCCCTTGATCGGATATTGGATCGAGATGGTGACGTCGCGGTTGCGCTGCGCGTCGTGAAGGACGGCCGCGGGGACGACGCCGACGGCCTCGGTGCCGCCCGACGAGCTGTAGCCGGTGCTCTTGTCGGCGACGGCGGAGGACGAGGCGTTCGGCGGATTACCCGAGGAACAGGCGATGACCAGCAGCGCCGCAAGGAAGGAAAGGCGTTTCATGCATTGACTCCTGGCGAAACAATATGCAAAACCCGCCGCGCCCGCCCGCGTACTTCGAGGCCATGCGACGAAACTCCAACATTCTCCTCGGCGCGATGGCCGCGGCGACGGCGGCGATGCACCTCGTCTGCATCAACCAGTACGGCATTTTCCGCGACGAGCTCTACTACCTCGCCTGCGGCGAGCACCTCGACTGGGGCTACGTCGACCAGCCGCCGCTCGTCGGCGTCATCGCCTGGATCGCCCGGCACCTCGGCACGTCGCTCCTGGCGGTGCGGATCATTCCGGTGCTCGCAGCCGCGGCGCTCGTCGCGCTCAACGGCGCGATGGCCCGGCGCCTCGGCGGCGGCCTCTTCGCGCAGTTCCTCGCCTGCCTCACCGCGCTCATCGCACCGATCTACATCGCCCTCGGGCACTTCCTCTCGATGAATATCTTCGAGCCGCTCTTCTGGACGGGGATGGCGTACGTGGCCATCGCGATCTTTCAGGGCGGCTCGGAGAAGCTCTGGGTCCTCTTCGGCCCCCTCGCCGGCCTCGGGATGGAGAACAAGCACGCCACGCTCTTCTTCGGCTCGTCGTTCGTGCTGGCGATGCTCTTGACGCGCGAGCGGCGGCACTTCGCGCGGCCGTGGATCTGGCTCGGCGGCGTTGTCGCGGCGATTGTCTTCGCGCCAAACGCGCTGTGGGAGGTGCGCCACCACTTCCCGACGCTGGAGCTGTTGCAAAACATCGCTCACAGCCACAAGAACGCGCCAGTGAATCTCTGGAGCTTCACGGCCGGGCAGTTGCTGCTGCTCCATCCGATCAACGCCATTGTCTGGATCGCCGGCCTGGTGTGGCTTCTCCGTCGTGCTGAATATCGAGTGCTGGCTCTGACGTGGATCATCTGCTTCGTCGAGTTCGTGGTGATGAAGGGGAAGATCTACTACCTCGCGCCGGCGTATCCGATGCTCCTCGCCGCCGGCAGCGTGGCGATCGAGTCGTGGACGGCAGCGCGTGCGCGCGTGTGGCGCGTCGCCGCCGTGGCCATCGTCATCATCACCGGCGCCGCGATCGCGCCGCTGACGCTGCCGATTCTCCCGGTCGAGACGTACATCGCGTATCAGAAGGCGGTGCACTTCGAGCCGCCGCAGACGGAGAACCATCGCTTCGGCCCGCTGCCCCAGCAGTACGCCGACATGTTCGGCTGGCCGGAGATGGTGGCGACGGTGGCGCGGGTCTACGACACGCTGCCGGCCGGCGACCGCGCGCGCTGCATGATCTTCGGTCAGAACTACGGCGAGGCCGGCGCGATCGACTGGTTCGGCGCGCGCTATGGCCTGCCGAAGGCGGTGAGCGCGCACCAGAACTATTTCTACTGGGGCCCGCGCAATTACGACGGCTCGGTGGCGATCGTGCTCAACGACGACCGCGAGACGCTGTTGACGATCTTCAATCACGTCGAGCTGGCCGCGCACGTGCAGCACCCGTATTCGATGCCGTACGAGCACTTCGACATCTGGATCTGCCGCGACCCGAAGGTGAATTTCCAGGAGCTGTATCCGAAGATCAAGAAGTGGATCTGAGGGCGGCGGCGGGTGCGGCTGCTAAAATGCTGACGTGACGAAAGCAACCGTCGAGCAGGTCGAAAGCGATGCGGCCGAGTACCTCCACCGCGTCATCGAGGGCGAGACGGTCATCATCTACGAGGGCGAGCGTCCGGTCGCCGAGATCCGTCCTGTGACGGAGACGAAGACGCTCCGCCCTGTCGGCCTGGCCGCCGGCGAGTTCGTTGTCCCAGACGACTTCGAAGATCCGCTGCCGGACGATCTGCTCGACGCGTTCGAGGGTCGATGAGGCTCCTCCTCGATACGCAAGCGTTCCTCTGGTACATCACGAGCGATCCGAAACTTCCGCAATACGCGTCCGATGCGATCCGCAATAAGTCGAATGCGGTGTATCTCAGCGTCGTCTCGGTGTGGGAAGCACTTGTGAAATTCCAGATCGGGAAGCTTCCCCTTCCAAGTCCGCCAGACGAATACCTCAGCTCCCGCAGACTTGCGCATCGCATTGAGAACCTCGATTTGGAGCTCGGCGCGCTGTCACAGCTTCTTTCGCTGCCTCCGCACCATCGCGATCCATTCGACCGAATGCTCATTTGCCAGGCGCGACACCACGAGTTGACGTTCGTCACAACCGACGAACTCCTGCCCATCTACCCCGTCGCAATCCTCCGACCCTGACGCCGCTCTTACAATGTTGACGTGGACGAAATCCAAGTCGAGGCAGCCGATTTCGGCATTCGCTTCGTCGCGCGCCTCGTCGACTATCTTCCCGTGATCCTCGCCGGTGGGTTGAGCCTCGCCATCGCCTCGGCCGTGGCCACGGGTCCGGTGCCGGCAGAAAACGACGACAGCTTGGTGATCCGCATCGGCTTTCTCGTCGCCACGATCCTCTACCACGCGTTCAGCGAGTCCATCGGCGGCGCCAGTCTCGGCAAGCGGCTCTTCGGCCTCGAAGTCGTCAGCGAAGACCTCCGCCCCGCTACGCTTCTGCAGGGGTGGAAGCGCAGCCTGGCCTTCGTCGTCGACGGCTTCTTCTTCGGCCTTGTCGGCTACAACGCCATGAAGAAGTCGCCCATCCGCCAGCGCATCGGCGACGGCTGGGCGAAGACACGCGTCGTCCTGCGCCGCTCGCTGCCGCCGGCATTGCGGCGCCCCACATCCATCTTCGTCTTCTCACTGTTCGGCGCCCTCGGCATTGCGGCCGAGGGATTCGCGCTCGTACAGCTTTGCGCCACCTGGTTCTGATGCCCGAGAAAGTCCGCAAATACACCCTCAAGGCGCCGGCGAAGGCGCAGAAGCAGTACCGCGTCCGCTACGAGGATGAGCTCAATGCCGAGCAGCTCGAAGTCGTCATGGCCGGCGAGGGGCCGATGCTCGTCATCGCCGGCGCCGGCAGCGGCAAGACCCGCGCGCTCACTTACCGCGTCTCGCGCCTCATCGAAGACGGCGTCGACCCCTCCGAAATCCTCCTCGTCACCTTCACCAACAAAGCCGCGCGGGAGATGCTCAGCCGCGTCGAGCAGCTCGTCACCATCGACACGCGCCGCATCTGGGGCGGTACCTTTCACTCGATTGGCAACCGGCTGCTGCGGCGCTACGCCGAGCCGATCGGCTATCGCAGCAACTTCTCCATCCTCGACGACGAAGACGCCAAGGAGATGATGGAGTCGGCCGTCTCCTCGCTCGGCATCAAGACGCTGGAGAAACGCTTCCCGAAGGGCGACGTCCTCCTCGACATCTACTCGTTTCTCATCAACACGCGCACGCCCTTGGAGCTCCATCTCGAGCAGAACTACCCTCATTTCGCGCTCTACCAGGAGGAGATGGTCAACGTCTTCCGCCGCTACAAGGAGCGCAAGCGCGAAGCGAACGCGATGGACTTCGACGACCTCCTCGTCAACTGGAAGCTCCTCCTCGACGAGCGCGACGAGATCGCCGAGCCGCTCAAGCGAAGGTTCCGCTTCATCCTCGTCGACGAGTACCAGGACACGAACAAGCTCCAGGCCGACGTCGTCGACTCCATGGCCTCGGTGCGCCGCAACGTCATGGTCGTCGGCGACGACGCGCAGTCGATCTACTCCTTCCGCGGCGCGTCGTTCGAGAACATCCTCACCTTCCCGCTGCGCTTCCCCGACGCGACGGTCCACAAGCTCGAGACGAACTACCGCTCCACGCGGCAGATCCTGACGCTGGCGAACCGCTCCATCGAACACAACCGCTACCAGTTCCGCAAAGAGCTGCAAGCCGTACGCGGCGACGGGCCGGAGCCGGCGGTCGTCGGCGTCGACGACGTCTTCGAGCAGGCCGCGTTCGTGGCGCAGCGCATCCTGGAGCTGCGCGACGAGGGGGAACACCTCGACGAGATCGCCGTGCTGTACCGCTCGCACTACCAGTCGCTGGAGTTGCAGATGGAGCTGTCGCGGCGGCTGATCCCGTACGAGATCCGCTCCGGCGTCCGCTTCTTCGAGCAGGCGCACATCAAGGACGTGATCGCGTACCTCAAGATCATGACCAACCCGCGCGACGAGCTGTCGTGGAAGCGCGTGCTGAAGCTCTATCCGAAGATCGGCGAGAAGACGGCGGCGGAGGCGTGGGGGAAGATCGGCCAGGCCGCCGATCCGCTGCAACGCTTTCTGCACGCGGTCGAGATCAGCGGCCGCGGGGCGATGCAGTCGCTCGAATCGCTGCGCCAGGTGATGCGGCTCCTTGCCGGCGAGTCGATGAAGCACAACCCCTCGGAGTCGATCCGCCTCGTGGTCGAGCGCGGCTACGCCGACTACGCGCGCGCCAAGTTTCCGAACGCGCAGGCGCGCCTCGACGATCTCGAGCAGCTCTCGCAGTACGCGCTGCGCTACGACGACGTGAACGCCTTCCTCGAAGAGGTGGCGCTGGCGAATCCGCTCGCCGGCGAGGACGTCGCGGTCGTCGGTCCCGAGGATGAGAAGGTCGTGCTGTCGTCGGTGCACCAGGCGAAGGGGCTGGAGTGGCGCGCCGTCTTTGTCATCTGGCTCGCCGACGGGCGCTTCCCGTCGCAGCGTGCCCTGCGCGTGCCGGGCGGGATCGTGCGGGTGCAGCCGTCGCGCGTGCACGAGGCGCTGCCGCTGCTCGAAGGGGCGATCGACGACGCGCCGGTCGTCGCCGACGACGGCACGCGCGAGATCGTCATCCCCGGCGAGGAGGAGGAGCGGCGGCTCTTCTACGTCGCCGTGACGCGCGCGAAGCAGGAGCTCTACCTCGTCTTTCCGGTGATGGCCCGCGACCGCGCCGGCATGGACGTGCTGATGGAGCCGTCGCGCTTCGTGCGCGAGCTCCCCGGCGAGGTGTACGAGAAATGGGTGATCGGCAATGAGTGACGTGCTGTTCCTGAGCCGCAGCGACGTGGCGTCGCTGCTCGACCTCGACGACTGCATCGCCGCCGTGGAGCGCGCCTTCGCGATGCTCGGCCGCGGCGAGCTGCCGCCGCCGGCCATCGCCGGCGTGCACGCAACGGGCGGCGGGTTTCACATCAAGGCGGCCATCGCCGGCGGCCGCTTCGCCGCGAAGATCAACGCGAATTTCTTCGAGGCCGTGCCGCGGATCAAAGGCGTGGTCATGCTCGCCGATGCGACGGACGGCACGCCGCTCGCGATCATGGACTCGATCGAGATCACGATCCTGCGCACTGGCGCGGCGACGGCGGTGGCGGCGAAGTACCTCGCTCGCGACGACGCGCGCACGGCGCTGATCTGCGGCTGCGGATTGCAGGGCCGGATTCAGGCGAAGGCGCTGGCGCGCGTGCGGCCGATCGAACGGTTCTTCGCCCTCGACGCCGACCGCAGCCGCGCCGAGGCCTTCGCGCGCGAAACCGGCGCGACGGTGGTCGAGGAGGTCGTGCCGGCCGACGTCGTCGTCACCTGCACGCCGTCGCGCGCGCCGTTTCTCGCGCACGTCGCGCCCGGGACGTTCGTCGCCGCCGTCGGCGCCGACAGCGAGGAGAAGTCCGAGGTGGCGCCCGCGCTCCTCGCGGCGAGCAAGGTCGTGACGGACGTGACGGAGCAGTGCGCGACGATCGGCGATCTTCACCACGCTCTCGCCGCCGGCGCGATGACGCGCGACGGCGTGCACGCGGAGCTCGGCGAGATCGTCGCCGGCCGCAAGCCCGGCCGCGAGCGCGCGGATGAGGTGATCGTGTTCGACTCGACGGGGATGGCGCTGCAGGATGTCGCCGCGGCGTCGATTGTTTATGACCGCGCAGTGGAGCGCGGGGTGGGCGTGCGCATCGCAATCTAGCCGCACCGGCCTGCGCACCGAACGCACAGATTTGTAATGACTTACGGGTAGGGGTGTTCCCTTCTCAATCACTCCTTAGCGGTGAGGGCCGGCCCTCCAAAAGAAAACTTGGAGGGTTTATGAAGAAGATCTCTGTAGTTGCTCTGCTCCTCGTCTCCCTTTCGATGCCGGCGATGGCCGCGCCGCGCGGCGACGACTCGCCCGTGCGCGGAAACCCGATTATGCGCGCCGTAAAGCACATCGTCTCGGTTGTCTTCGACGACTGGGACCTCACTTGGCCGAAGCCGTAGTTCGTCGGGAGGACAGGCATGAGTGCCTGTCCTCCATCACGCCTCCATCGGCAGGCGTTCCAGGTAAGCGCGAACGCGCTGAACATCCTGCCCCGTCGCATGTCCGGCCAGATGGCGCAGGTCCGCGAAGGCATTGGCGATGCTCTGCGGCATCTCGTCCGTGCAGAGCAGCGCGATCTCCGAGGTGCGGCCGACGTCGAGAAGCAGCTCGATGATATCGACTGCGACCAGTGCGGCGAGCACCGGCAGGTTCATCGCCAGAAACTCCGAGCGCGCTTTGTACAGCTCTGAGATCGCCTCGTGAACGCGGCTATGTTCGAGCAGGATTTCGGCGATTCCTTTGCGCACGCGCGGCATCTCGGCGCGCAGGCCGAGTTGCTCGAACATCTGCAGCGCAGTCTCGAAGCACTGTTGGGCGCGCTCGACGTCGCCGAGCTTCACGGCGCAGCGGCCGATGAGGTTTACGACGTGAGCGAGCGTCTCGGGATCGTAGTCATCCACCATCGACGCGTACGTGTCGGCGGCTTCTCGATATCGGCAGAGACCGAACAACACCGTGGCGTAGATGGAGCGGACGCGCACGTATGTTTTTTTGTCGTTGAGGCGCAGGAGCGTGCGCGCGCTCGCGTCGATCCGTTGCAACGCGCGGATGGAGTCACCAAGCATGTGCAGGATTTTTCCTTCCACCGCCCAGAGCACCGCCTCGTTGTGCTCCGCATCGCTGACCACCTGATACACCAGCCGCGCGCGCTCCACGGCGATATGCGCGTCCTCGTAGTCGCCGACCTCCAGGAGCGCCGCGGCGTACTCGCGCCAGGCGTCGCCTTCGTCGATCAGCGCCTCCCCTTCCCTCGCCAGGCGGATGGCCAGGCGCGAGATCCACACGGCGCGGTTCGGGTCGCGGCTCAGCGCGTCGTGGGCGAGCGCGATCAGGCGTCGCGTCGTCGCGCTATCGCACGCCGTCGCCGCCCACGCCGGCGATTCCGCGAGCCGCTGCACCGTCTCCTCGGCTGCGTCATCGCCGTCGAGCCAGCGGCGGATCGCGTCGCTCGTCATCGCGTCGACTTCCGCCGCGCCGTGTGCGCCTCACTGCGCGCGGCGGTGTCGGAGCGGAGCGCCTCGTCGAGCGCGCGCTCGAATGCCGCCAGCTCCGCCGGATCGTTGATCTGGTGCACGCGCGCGGCGAAGTCGCAGACCAGCGCGGCCGCCTTCGCGTTCACGGTCGTCGGCGGCGCCGCCGGCTTCGAATACATCCGCAGCGACGTCGCCGCGGCGGAGATCGTCTCGACGCCGTGGTCGAGCTGGTCCGCGACGGCGACGAGCACCGCGGCGTCGACGCCGGCCAGCTCGCCCGTGACGGTGGTGAGCTCGCCGATCGGCACGCTCTCCGCGCGCAGAGCTCGCATCAACTTCTTGAGGATCAGGATCGTAATGTTGCCGCCGCCCAAGGCGACGGAGACGTGGCGGCGGCTCACGCCGGCGATGCGCGCCAGGCGCGATTGCGATACGCCGCGCTTCTCTTTCAGCTCCTTGAGCGCGGCGCCAAGCTCCGGATGCTGCGGCGGCGCTTTCATTCCGGAGATGCAGTATACCGCATCGACGCAGTTGTGCTACATTATGCGCCGGTGATGCGGCAGCCTCCGACTCTCCCGTCACTCTTGATCCTGCAGCGCTTCTTTCACGAACGGCGCGCATGCTCGATCGCCGAGGCGGCGGACATCGTCGGGTACTCGACGGCGTGGGTGCGGAGGCGCGCGGAGCTCGACGGCATCGACCTCTCCGCCGGCAGCGTGCCTTGGGAGGACGTGATGCTCTGGTTCCTCCACGCCTGGCCGCTGCCGCTCGTCGAAGACGCCGTGCCGCGTGAAGCGCTCGTCTCGCTGCCAGCGCTATTGAGAACAACGACCGTCACGTGGCGTCTTCCGCGCTACCTCGTGCGCGCACTCGACCGCCAGACGGAGTTGGAGAGCCTCCGCTCGAGCGATCGCCACGCGCTGACGGTCGAGCAATACGTGGCCGAGCAGCTCCACCTCGCCATCGATGACGACACCGTCGCCTCGCTGCGGGATGACGGCGGATTCATGGAGGCGTGGCTTTTCCCCGACGGCGCGACTTAACATCGCGCATGCGCCTGCTGCTCAACTCCAGCTCCAACGTTCACGGCTACGGCTACCTCGATCACGTCGAGCCGTTCCTACGCGATTTCCTCGGCAACGCGCGCCGCATCGCCTTCGTGCCGTTCGCCGCGTTCGACCACGGCGCGTACGTCGCCAAGGTCCGCGACCGGCTGGCAAAGATCGGGCTCGAGGTCATCGGGATCGATCAGCTCGACCGCGCCGACGCGCTCTTCGTCGGCGGCGGGAACACCTTCCGCCTGCTGAAGAAGCTGCAGGAGACACGCCTCCTGGCCACGATCCGCGACGTCGTGCGCGGCGGCCTCCCCTACATCGGCTCGAGCGCCGGCAGCGTCATCGCCTGCCCGACGATCCGCACGACGAATGACATGCCGATCGTGCAGCCGCCGTCGTTCGACTCCCTGGGCTTCCTCGACTTCCAGCTCAACTGCCACTACCTCGATCCCGATCCGGATTCGACGCACAAGGGCGAGACGCGCGAGGAGCGCATCCGCGAGTTCCACGAAGAGAACGCCGCACTCGTCCTCGGTTTGCGCGAGGGGACAATGCTCCGCGTCGAGGACGGCGCGATCACGCTGCAGGGCGAGAAGCACGCGCGCATCTTCCGGCAGGGACAGGAGCCGGTGGAGATGCCGCCGGGACGCTTGCAGCTATAGCAGCATCCCGGCGATCGTCGCCGTCAGAAAATTCGCCAGCGTCCCCGCGAGCATCGCCCGCAATCCCAGCCGCGCCAGGTCGCCGCGCCGCGTCGGCGCGAGCGAGCCGATGCCGCCGATCTGAATGGCGATCGACGAGAAGTTCGCGAAGCCGCAGAGCGCGTACGTCGTGATCACGAAGCTGCGCGGATCGAGCGCATTCGGGTTGGCCTTGACTATCTCGCCCAATCGCGCGAAGGCCACGAATTCGTTGAGCACCATGCGCGTGCCGAGAAGATTGCCGACGGTGACGACGTCCTTCGTGGCCACGCCCATGCACCATGCCACGGCCGCGAAGATGTAGCCGAGCACCACGTCGAGGCTGGGTGGGAACCATGACCAAAGATTGTGCACGTAGCCGAACATCCCGTTCACCAGCGCGACGAGGGCGATGAACGCGATCAGCATGGCCAGGACGTTGATCGACAGGTGCATCCCTTCGATCGCGCCGCGGCCGGCGGCGTCGATGATGTTGACGTCCTGCTTCGGCACGACGACCTCGACATCGCCGCCGGTCTTCGGCTTATCGACCTCGGGCACGATGATCTTGGACATCATGATCGCGCCCGGCGCCGTCATGATCACCGCCGTCAGAAGGTGAATGACGTCGACCTTTGCTACGAGCACGTACGCAGCCATGATGCCGCCGGAGATGTGGGCCATGCCGGCGGTCATGATGGTCATGAGCTCCGACATCGTCATCTCCGGCAGGAACGGCCGGATGGTCAGCGGCGCCTCGGTCTGTCCCATGAAGATCGAGGCCGCGACCGAGGTCGACTCGGCGCCCGACGCTCCCATGAAGCGGTTCATCATCTTGGCGAAGAACTTGACCACGATCTGCATCACGCCGAGGTAGTAGAGGATCGCGAAAATCGAGGCGATGAAGATGATCGTCGGCAGCACCTGCGTGGCGAAGATGAAGAGCGGACCCTTGAACTCGCCAGCTGGATCGCCGAGCGGGCCGAAGACGAATTTCGCGCCCTCCTGCGTGTAGCCGATCAGGTTGTTCACGACTCCCTTCAGCTTCTCGAACATGTACGCGAGAAGGTTGAAGGTGAGGAAGAGGTAGAGCGAAACGACGCCGAACGCGTACCAGATCGGCCGCCGCGCGGCGAGGGGCAGGCGGATGGCGACTTGATAGATGACGATGGCGAGGACGATGAAGACGATCGCCGCGCCGTAGCGCTCCAGCGGCAGCGCGACAGGCGTGAGCTTCTGCGCGATCCACCCGCCCTTCAGCACCGCGATGGCGATGAGGATCTGCAACGTTAGGCCCCAGAAGACCGTGCGCCAGCGAATGGCCCGCTTGTTGTTCGACAGCAGAAACGCGATACCGAGGATGACGACAAACCCGATCAGCGCGGAGAAACGCTCCATGCAACACTCCCCCTCGAATCGTTGAATCTGGACCTGCGAAGCTTATACTGCGCCGCCATGATCCAGAAGATCGATTCCGCGGTGGAGTTCGTCCGCTCGCGAACCGCACTGCAGCCGCGCGTCGGCCTTATTCTCGGCTCGGGCCTCGGCAACGTCGTCGAGGCCATCGACGTCGAGACCGCCATTCCCTACGGCGAGATCCCCGGCGCCAAGGCCTCCACGGTCCTCGGGCACTCCGGGCGCATGATCTTCGGCCACACGAACGGCTTGCCCGTCGTGGTCATGCAGGGGCGCGTGCACTTCTACGAAGGCTACGAGATGGACGAGGTCATGTTCCTCGCCCGCGTCATCGGCCGCCTCGGCATCAAGACGCTCGTCGTCACCAACGCCGCCGGCGGCATCAACACGTCCTATGTTGCCGGTGACCTGATGCTGATCTCCGATCACATCAATTTCATGGGCATGAATCCGCTGCGCGGCCCGAACATCGAGGAGCTCGGCGTCCGCTTCCCCGACATGAGCGACGCTTACGCCGAGGAGTTGCGCGCGATGGCGAAGGAAGTCGCGAAGGCGCAAGGCCTGGAGTTGAAGGAAGGCGTCTACCTCGCGCTCTCCGGCCCGACGTACGAGACGCCCGCGGAGATCCGCGCGTTCCGCGTGCTCGGCGCCGATGCCGTCGGCATGTCGACGGTCCCCGAGGTCATCGCCATGTCGCACATGAACATCCCGGTCCTCGGCATCTCCTGCATCACCAACATGGCCGCCGGCGTGTTCAAGCAGAAGCTGACGCACCAGGAAGTCATGGACACGACGGCGCGCGTGCAGAAGGAGTTCACCGCGCTGGTCCTCGGCGTGCTGCAGAAGCTCGGCGACTACAACCGCTGATCGACCGCCCCGGGCGGATAAAGCACGAAGATGCCGTCTTCGTAGACGATGTCGACGCCGGGCGTGTCGACGATGCGCGGCTTGGCGCCCCACGGCGCGTCGTAGGTGTCGAACTTCCGATCGGAGCCCGCGCTGGTGATGCGGTAGTGCTTGCGGTCGGAAGAAAACTCGAAGCGGAACGGCGTGCCCCACGGGTCGACGAACCGATGCTCCACCGGGCCGAAGAGCTCGCGCAGCTTCTCCGGATCGCGCTCCGTGGGATAGAGATCGCCATGTCCCACCGCGTAGACGTCGAGCTCGATCGCCAGCATGCGCATGTCGGCGGCGGCAGCGCGGGCGGGGTTCGATTTCAGCAGTTCCTCCCGCTCGACCTGCTGGCGCGCCGCGCGAAGGCGGCTGCCGAAAAACTCCGTCGCGCGGATCTGCTCGTAGAGGCGGAACTGCGCGTCCCGGGCGATCATCTTCTGCCCGAGCGGCGTCCGGTAAAAGGCGATCATCTGCCGCAGCTCGTCGTCGGTCCACCCGTCGCCGTAAAGCGGCGCATAGATGTACCACGCCGCCTCGTCGAGGTCGGCGTCCTGCACGGTGAGCTCGAACAGCCGCTTGTACATCCGGTTCTGAACCTCGGAGGCGCGGTTGAGCGACGCCTGGGCCTTGGCGGAATCGAGGGCGTCGTCCGCGGGGATGGCAGGCATCGACTGGTAGTTGTTGAAGCTGAGCACCGTGCGGATCACATCGCGCGCCCGCTGCCGCGCGTTCGTCACTTGCAACAGCTCCCGCACGAGCGGCTCCTGGGCCGGGCTGACCTTCGGCGGCGTCAGAAGCACCTGCGCGAGCATCGCCGCCGCTAGAATCATTCCCGGTGCTCCATCATCGCCTTCCTAATACCACGCCGAGCTGCACCGCGGCGTAGCCGGCGACGACGGAGGTCAGGACGTTGACGAGCGCCCAGCCGAACGCGCCCGTCGTCGTCAGGCGCTGCGTCTCGTACTCGAAGGTCGAAAACGTCGTGTACGCGCCGACGAAGCCGGTGGCGACGAGGAGGCGCATCATCGGGGTGATGCTCATCCGCTCCGTCGCGAGCGTGAGGAAGAGCCCGAGGATGAAGCAGCCGCTGACGTTGACGAGGAAGGTGGCCAGCGGGAAGTCGCGGCGCCAGAAGGTTTCGATCCAGACGCCGACGGCGTAGCGCGCGACCGCGCCGAGGAAGCCGCCGGCACCGACGACGAGGCAACGCGCTATCATGACTCGGCCCACACGATGATTCACTTTTACCACGTCACGAAGCGCTTCGACCGCAACTCGACCGCGCTTCACGACGTGACGTTCCACATCGACAAGGGCGAGTTCGCCTTCCTCACCGGGCCGAGCGGCGCCGGGAAGTCGACGCTGCTGAAGCTGATCCTGCGGCAGATCCGGCCGACCGACGGGCAGATCGTCGTGAACGGCCGCAATCTCAACGCCATGAAGCGCGCGCAGCTGCCGTTCTTCCGCCGCGAGATCGGGATGGTGTTCCAGGATTTCAAGCTGATCGAGCGGATGACGGTGTTCGAGAATCTCTCCTTCATTCTCACGGTCCTCGGCGTGCCGCCGAAGGAGCACAAGAAGAAGGCGTACGGCGCGCTGCGCACGGTGAGCCTGCATCACAAGTTGAACGCGTATCCGCCGCAGCTCTCCGGCGGCGAGCAGCAGCGCGTGGCGGTGGCGCGCGCGCTGATCAACGATCCGCTGGTGCTCATCGCCGACGAGCCGACCGGAAATCTCGATCCCGATCTCTCCGCGGAGATCCTGGAGATTTTCAACGGCGCGAACCTGCGCGGGTCGACGGTGCTGATCGCCACGCACGACCGCGAGGTGATCCAGCGCAGCGGCCGCCGCGTGATCGCGCTCGACCACGGCCGCATCACCGACGAGAAGCCGGCCGCGCCGGAGCGCACCGCGCGCGCCGGCGGCCTGTTCGGGATCGGTTGATGCCGCGCGACGCCGAGACCCCGCGCAGCACGGTCGGCTATTTTTTCCGCGAGGCGCTGCGCCGGCTCTGGGTGTCGAAGCGGACGAGCTTCATGGCCGTGGCCATGATCGCGATCTCGCTCCTGATCCTCGGCGCGTTCTTGCTGTTGTCCGAGAATCTCTCGCGCGCGGTGACGCGCTGGCAGGGCTCGTCGCGCGTGACGGTGTATCTCGACGCCGACGCCACGCCGGCGCAGACGCGCGACGTGGAGCTGTTCCTGGCGTCGCACCGCGACTTCGGCGCGCACCGCTTCGTGACGAAGGAGGAGGCGCTGGCGCGCTTCAAGTCGTACTTCACGAATCTCAACGAGGTGGTGGGCGAGCTCGAGGAGAATCCCTTCCCCGCCTCGTTCGAGTGCACGGTATCGCCGCGCACGGCGCAGTCGTCTCTCTTTGCCCGTGAGGTTTCGGACCTCCGGGCGATCCCCGGCGTCGATCAGGTGCAGCTCGATTGGGATTGGGTGCGCCGCCTCCGCCGCCTCGTCGACGTGGTGAACGCGGCGGGTTTCGTCGCCGGCGGGATTCTGGCGATCGCCGCGGCGTTCACGATCGCGAACGTGATCCGCCTGACGATGATGCTCTATCGCGAGGAGATCGAGATCATGCGGTTAGTGGGCGCGACGGAGCGCATCATCCGCGGCCCGTTCCTGATCGAGGGGCTGCTGCAAGGGACGCTCGGCGCCTTCGTGGCCATCGCGCTGCTCTTCGGATCGTACGAGCTGGCGCGGCGGCTGATCCCCCCCGCGAGCTCGCTGCTATGGGGGTTTCTGTTCGCAGGGTTCCTGCCGTGGCAGAAGATCGCTGGGCTTGTTGCGGGCGGCATGCTGGCCGGCTGGCTCGGGAGTTGGATCTCGGTGAGGGAACGAACCGAAGAGGCAGCGTAGAATTCGCCGCCGATGCGAATCGTCGAATGCGTTCCGAACATCTCCGAGGGCCGGCGGCCGGAGATCTACCACGAAGTTGCCAACGCGGCGAGGTCGGCGCCGGGGGTCACCTTGTTGAACGTCGATCCGGGGGCGGACACGAACCGCACCGTCATCACGTTCGTTGGGGAGCCGGATGCCGTCTTGGAAGGCGCGTTCCGGCTCGTGAAGAAGGGCGTCGAGCTGATCGACATGTCCTCGCATCGCGGCGCGCATCCGCGTATCGGTGCGGTTGACGTCGTGCCGTTCATCCCCGTTGCGAATGTGAGCATGGATGATTGCGTCGAGCTCGCGCGGAAGCTCGGGGAGCGCGTCGGGAAAGAGCTCAACGTCCCGGTCTTCCTCTACGAATACGCGTGCAGCGCGCCGCACCGGCGCAACCTCGCAGACATCCGTGAAGGCGAGTACGAAGGCTGCGCGAAGAAGCTCCTCGATCCGCGCTGGCGGCCGGACTTCGGCCCCGCGGAGTTCGTGCCGCGCACCGGCGCGATCGTCATCGGCGCGCGCAAGTTCCTCGTCGCCTACAACGTCAACCTCAACACCCTCGACAAGCGCCTGGCCACGCGCGTCGCCTTCGACGTCCGCGAGCGCGGGCGGATGAAGCGCGACGACGACGGCAACCCCGTCCTCGACGCCAAGGGCGAACCGGTGTGGGAACCGGGCATTCTGAAGTCCGTCAAGGCCGTCGGCTGGGTCATCCCGGAGTTCGGCTGCGCGCAGGTCTCGATCAATCTGACCGACCTCGACGTCACGCCGCTCCACGTCGCCTTCGACGCCTGCGACGAGCGTGCGCGCGAGCGCGGACTGCGCGTCACCGGCTCCGAGATCGTCGGCCTCGTGCCGCGCTCCGTGCTGCTCGACGCCGGGCGGCACTACCTCGCGAAGATGGGCCGCCCGACCGGCGTCCCCGAGGCGGCGCTGATGCACAGCGCGATCCGCAGCCTCGGGCTCAACGAGGTCAAGCCGTTCGATGCCAACGAGCGCGTCATCGAATACCGGCTCGCGACCAAGCCGCGCCTCGCCTCGATGAGCGTCCGCGACTTCGTCGACGAGCTCTCCAGCGACGCGCCGGCGCCGGGCGGCGGCTCCGTCTCCGCGCTCGCCGCGTCGATGGGCGCCGCGCTCGCGGCGATGGTCGCGGTGCTGTCGCACACGAAAAAAGGCTTCGAGTCGAAGCACGCAGAGCTCGACCGCATCGCCGTGCGCGCGCAGGAGCTGAAGGACAAGTTCCTCGCTGCCGTCGACGCCGACACCGCGGCGTTCGATCAACTCCTCGAGTCATTCCGCATCCCGAAGGACGATCCGAACCGCGACGCCGCCATCGAAGCGGCGACGATCGGCGCAGCCGAGGTGCCGCTGTCGGTGCTGGAAGGGTGCGCGGAGGTCATCGAGCTCTGTCGCGACGTCGCCCGCATCGGGCTGCAGGCGTCGCTGTCGGACGCCGGCGTCGGCGCGCAGGTCGCGCGCGCCGCGGCCGCGGGGGCGTATCAGAACGTCTGCATCAACCTTGCGGGGGTGAAGGAGCGCGGGGCGCTGCTGCAGCGGGCGGACCAAGCTTGGGAGCAGTCACGCGCGCTGCACGAATTGGCCGAGCGCGAGATTTTGGATTCTCTGCGTTTATCCCTCGCGTAGACGAGGGATCATCCATTACACCGCGATGACGAAGCCATGGGCGGTCTACATCATGAGCAACGCCGCGCACACGCTGTACACCGGCATCACGAATGACCTGCCGCGGCGTGTGCAAGAGCACAAACAACGCAAGTTCGCGAATGCCTTCACCGCGCGGTACACGTTCACTCGACTCGTCTGGTATGAATTCGTCGAGTCGCAGGAAGATGCGGCGGCGCGAGAGAAGCAGATCAAGCGATGGACACGGGCGAGACGAGTCGCACTGATTCAAAAGATGGATCCGAACTGGAGCGATCTGACTCCGTCGGTTTGTGAGCTGTTGATGCTCAGATGATCCCTCGTCTTCGCGAGGGATAAACTGCATTCACTTCTCAAACTCCCAAGCAATCTTCTTGAGCACCCGGTCCACCCGCTCGATCATCTGCAAAATGTCCTTCTTCGCGTGCGCGGCGGAGAAGAACGCCGCCTCGAGCTGGGAGGGGGGGAGATACACCCCCTCGCCGAGCATCAGGTGGAAAAAGCGCGCGAACTTCTCGCGGTTCGAGCGGTTCGCCGATTCGAAATCCGTCACCGGACCGTCGTTGAAGAAAATCGTCCACATCGAGCCGACGCGGTTCATCGTCAGGGCCACGCCGTGCTTCTCCGCGGCCGCCCGCACCCCCGCCTCGAACTCGCCGCTGCGCTCCTCGAGGTCGGCGTAGATCGACGAGTTCTTCAGAACGCTCAACGTCGCGCGGCCGGCGGCCACCGCAACGGGATTACCGGACAACGTTCCGGCCTGGTACATCGGCCCGAGCGGCGACACCATCTCCATCAGCGCGCGCGAGGCGCCGTAGGCGCCGATCGGCATCCCTCCGCCGATGATCTTCCCGAGCGTCGTGATGTCGGGCCGGATCCCGTAGAGCTGCTGCGCGCCGCCGTACGAGACGCGGAAGCCGGTCATCACCTCGTCGAGGATCAGCAGCGCGCCCTTCTCGTCGCAGACCTGCCGCAGCCCCTGCAGAAACCCTTCGGCCGGCGGCACGCAGCCCATGTTCCCCGCCACCGGCTCGACGATGATCGCCGCCACGTCGCTGTCCATCGCGTCGCGCACCGCTTGCAGGTCGTTGTACGGCACGCTCACCGTCAGATTCGTAACCTCGGCCGGCACGCCCGCGGAGTCGGGATGGTTGAACGTCGCGGCGCCGGAGCCGGCCTTCACCAGCAGCGAGTCGACGTGGCCGTGGTAGCCGCCGTCGAACTTCATGATCTTCTTCCTCCCGGTCGCCGCGCGCGCCAGCC
Source organism: Thermoanaerobaculia bacterium (assembly GCA_035276475.1). GTDB lineage: Bacteria > Acidobacteriota > Thermoanaerobaculia > Gp7-AA8 > Gp7-AA8 > DATDFB01. Next base: position 39,590 of record DATELQ010000004.1, read on the forward strand.
GCAGCGCGCTCATCGTCGCCTCGGTTCCGGAATTGACGAGGCGCAGCATCTCGATCGACGGCACGGCTTGGATGATCATCTCCGCCAGCTCGATCTCGCCGAGCGTCGGCGCGCCGAACGAGAAGCCGCGCGTGGCCGCCTTCTTCACCGCCTCGACGACGTAGCGGTGGCAATGCCCGAGGATCATCGGGCCCCACGAGCCGACGCAGTCGATGTATTGAAGGTTGTCGGCGTCGAAGATGCGCGATCCCTGAGCCATCTCGATGAACGGCGGGACGCCGCCGACGCCGCGGAACGCGCGGACCGGAGAGTTGACGCCGCCCGGGATGACTTCCTGGGCGCGCTGGAAGAGAGCTTCGGAGTGTTTGGCCATGAGGGGCGCGATTATACGAAGCCGGTTTATTCGCGAACGAGCTCAACGCGGCGGTTCGCGGCGCGGCCGAGCTGCGTGTCATTCGACGCCACCGGACGCGTCGCGCCGAAGCCCGCCGCCGTCAGCCGCGCCGCGTCGGTGCCGGCGCCGACGAGATACGCCTTCACGCTGTTCGCGCGCGCGACCGAGAGCTGCTGGTTGTGCTCCGCCGTGGCGGTCGAGTCGGTGTGGCCCTCGATCGTCAGCTTCCAGTCGGGGTGCTGCTTGAGCACCGACGCGACCAGGTCGAGCGTCGGCTTCGACTCGTCGCGCAGCTTGTCGGAGTCGGAATCGAAGTTGATTCCGTAGAGGCGCAGGCGCTTCTCCTTCTCGAGCGCCGTGGCCATCGTCTTCGCCGGATCGCTCGGGCAGTCGCCCGGCTTGTCCGAGACCTTCTTCCCCTCCCACGGCGTCATGCTCGGCTGGCTCTCGACGCCGTTGGTCTTCCAGTAGCCGCCGAAGATCGACTTACCGTCCGGCGAGAAGACGAGGATGGCCGGCCCCTTCTCGTCTTCGGTGTCGATATTGATCTTCACGACGTGCCCTTCGACGCCGCCGGTGAACGGCGAGGGGGGATCGCCGAGGCAGCCGCTGACGCTGTTGCCGTCGTGCTTGAGGTGCAGCGTGCGCCAGTTCGACGTCTCGTAGTCGCCGCTGACGTTCGGCATCGGCGTCAACTCGAGCTTCTTCCCGTAGGCGCGGAACTCGCCGATCTCCGTGAGCTGGCCGCCGTAGTTCTCAGTGACGGTGACGCGCACGAAGCGGCCCGCGACGTTGCCGTCTGCCGGGAAGACCTGGCCGTCCTTCTGCGTCGCGAGCGAGACGTTTGCGACCGGCTTGAAGCCGTCCGTGGCCGACGTGTCGGACATCTCGACGAGGATGCGCTTCGGCGTATGCGTGTCGAGGCCGGCGGTGCCGGTGTCGAACTGCACGCGGTCGATGCTGACGCGCTGCGGCAGGGCGATGACGATTGGATGCCCCGTCGGCTGCCCCTCGGCGCTGGAGAACGTCGCTTTCGCGTCGCCGTCGAGAATGCGGAACGCGCCGGTGCCGTAGTCGATCGACTGCGGCGCGACGACGACGAAGGCGCCCTGTTCGAGGCCGACGAGGTCGTCGGCATCGGGCGCGGGAAGGGATGCGGTGGTGGCCGTCGACGCGGTGGTCGGGGCGGTTGTCGACGACGCCGCCGGCGCGGCGGTTTCGTGTTTCCGGCAGGAGAGAGCGAAGATGAGAGCGATGACAACCCAGAATTTTTTCATCGCGCGCATTCTAGTCATGACCACGCTCGTTGCCGCGCCCGCGCTGGCGCAGGACCTCGCGCCGCTCGCCGCCGCGATCGGCAACGCCCGCGTGGTGCAGCTCGGCGAGGCCTCGCACGGCGACGGCGCGACGTTCCTGGCCAAGGCGCGCATCATCCGTTACCTGCACGACACCATGGGCTTCGACGCCGTGGCGTGGGAGTCGGGCTTCGTCGACGTCCGGCTCATGGCTACAGCCTTGCGCGCCGGCGCCCCCGCGCGCGAGGTGGCGGAGCGCGGGCTCTACGCGACGTGGCAGGTCGCCGAGGTCGTGCCGACGCTCGAGCTCATCCGGAATGGCCAGATGGAGCTCGTCGGCTTCGACTGCCGCGTGGCCCGGCCGCAGGTGCGCGCGGAGGCGTACCCGAAGCTGATCTTCGACTTCTTCGACGCGCTCGACCCGGCGCTGCTCTCGAAGAAGGAGCGCGACGACTTCGTGACGATGTCGAAGGGCCTCGTCCCCGCCGACTACTACGGGAAGCCGGGCCTGCGCGACTTCAACCGCGCCCTGCCGGCGCGCCTCATCGACACGATCGACAAGCGCCGCGCGGAGCTCTTGGCGCACTTTGCGCCGCGCGAGATCGACTACGTCCGCCAGTCGCTCGTCAGTTTCCTGAACATGGATCGCGCCCTGGGGCCCGGCGACAAGCCGCCGTTCTCCGCCGGCTACACGCGCGACGCGGCCATGGCCGAGAACCTCCTCTGGTGGCTCAACGGCCCGCTGCGCGACCGCAAGGTCATCGTCTGGGCGCACAACTATCACGTCATGAACGACAGCGTCGCGGAAATGGCGAAGGCGAAGCCGATGGGGTGGTTCCTGAAGCAGCAGCTCGGCGCGCAGCTGTACACCATCGGCTTCACCTCGCACGGCGGGACGTTCCGCGGCGACGGCGAGACGCCGCCGAAGATCGTTCCGGGCGATCTGGAGACGCGACTGCACGGCGAGGGGAAGCCGGAGATGTTCGTCGACCTCGCGCACCTCCCGGCCGATCACCCGCTGCGCCGGCCGCTGTCGGCGAGCTTCTACTTCCATGAGCCGCAGACGGCGGCGTGGCCGCGGATTTACGACGGCGTGTACTTCCTCGACGTCGAGGCGGCGACGACGCCTTAGTACGCGTTCTCGTGCCGCAGCCCGTGCAGCACGGTCATGAAGCAGATCTTCAGGTCGAGCAGGAGCGACCAGTTCTCGATGTAGTAGAGGTCGTGCTCGATGCGCACGCGGATCGAGGTATTGCCGCGCCAGCCGTGCACCTGCGCCCACCCCGTCATCCCGGCGCGCACTTTGTGGCGCAGCATGTAGTGCGGCAGCTCGGCGCGGAACTGCTCGACGAACTGCGGGCGCTCGGGGCGGGGGCCGACGACGCTCATGTCGCCGCGGAGGACGTTCCAGAGCTGCGGCAGCTCGTCGAACGACCAGGCCCGGATCAGGCGCCCGACGCGGGTGCGGCGGGGGTCGTCGCGCTCGGCCCACTTCGCGCCGGTGTCCTTCTCCGCGCCGACGCGCATGGAGCGGAACTTGAGGATCTCGAACGGCTTCCCGTCGAGGCCCATGCGCACCTGCCGGTAGAAGATCGGGCCGCGGTCTTCGAGCCAGATCGCCAGAGCGATCAAGAGCATGAGCGGCGAGAAGAAGAGCGCCGCGGCGCCGGCCACGACGAGGTCGAAGCCGCGCTTGACGAAGCGGCTCCACCCTTCCAGCGGCGTCTCGGAGAGATTGATCGTCGGCAGCCCGTCGATGTCCTCGACGCGCGAGCGCAGCACCATGAACTGCAGAAGATCGGGGACGACGTGGATCGACACGACGCTCCGCACGAGCCGGTCGAGGAGGGCCATCATCGCCTTCGACGACGCGTGCGGCAGGGCGACGAAGACGTGGTCGACATTCTCCGCCTCGATCACGCGCTCGGCGTCGTCGATCGTGCCGAGGCAGGGAAGGTCGGCGAGCGCGGAGTCGTCGCCGTTGCGCAAGTAGCCGACGATGTGGAACCCGAGCTCCCCGTGCGCCTCGATCCGCTCCACCACCGCGCGGGCCAGCTCGCCGTTGCCGGCGATGAGCACGCGGTCCACGTCGCGGCCGTCGCGGTGCCGGCGCTCCACGAAGGCGCGCACGAAGATGCGCCCGAGGATGACGAAGACGATCGCGCAGAGCATGAAGATCAAGAGCGTCGCGCGCGAGTAGAGAACGTCCGGGTTGCCGGGGCGGACCCACAGCAGCACGCCGGAGAGCACCACCGTGCCGACGACCGAGCCGATGGCCACGGAGAGCCACTCCTCCGTCTTCGAGCGCGCCGGGCGGATCCGATAGAGCCCCTGCACGGCGAAAGCGAGGGGGAAGACGATTGTCACGATCGGCAGGAGCTGCGCGTACGTCGTCAGGCCCTGCGGCCCCTTCGTCAGCGGGATCAGCTCGAAGCGGAAGCGGAGGAACCACGCCGCGAGCATGGCGAGGTTCGACGCCACCGCATCGTTGATGAGGTAGATCGACGCCAGGGCCCGATGTTTTTTCTCGATCAATCGACGACCTGCCGGAACTCGTCTTCGAACCGCTGCCGCGTGAATCGCCGCGCGTGCGCGCGGATGGCCGCGCGGTCCCACGGATGCGACGCCGCTTCGTCCAGTGCCCGGCGCAGCGAGTCTACCTCCGGCGCGTCGAAGAAAATTCCGGTCACGCCCGGCACGACGGAGTCGAGCACGCCGCCGGATCCGAGGGCGACGACCGGCGTGCCGGCCGCCATCGCCTCGAGCGGCGTGATCCCGAAGTCCTCGATGCCGGGAAGGATCAGGCTGCGCGCGCGGGAGACCTGCTCGATCACCGTCTCCCTCGATACGTGGCCGAGAAAGCGGACGTTGGGGGCGGCGCGGGCGCGCAGCGTCTCCAGCATCGGCCCGTCGCCGATCACGACCAGGTTCCGGCCGGCGGCGATGGCCAGGTCGACGCGCTTGTACGGCACGAGCGCGGAGACGACGACGTCGTAGTCGCCGCGCTCCTCCACGAGCGGCGCGGCCAGGAAGTCGTCGTTGACGAAGGGGTGAATGACGATGGCGTCGCGGTCGTAGTACTGGCGGATGCGGTCGCGGACGAAGGCCGAGTTGGCGACGAAGCGGGTCACGCCGCCGGCAGTCTTGACGTCCCACTTCCGCAGACGCCGCGCCACGACGGAGACGGCCAGCCGCCGCAGCGGCTTGGAGCGCGGGAAGTAGTCGTCGAAGCGGTCCCAGATGTAGCGCATCGGCGTGTGGCAGTAGCAGATGTGCGTCTTCCCTTTCGCGTCGACGCCCTTGGCCACGCAGTGGCTCGACGAGATGACGAGGTCGAAGCCGGAGAGGTCGAACTCACGGATGGCCCGCGGGAACAGCGGCAGGAGCGTGCGGTAGTCGGACGCGCCCGAGGCCAGCCGCTGCAGCGACGAGGTGTGGATCGTGCGCGATTCGATGGCCGGCGACGTCGTGCCGGGAAAGTGGAAGAGGGTGAAGAGCTCCGCGTCAGGGTAGAGCTCGAGGATGGCCTCGAGCACCTGCTCCCCGCCGCGCATGCCGGTCAGCCAGTCATGGACGACCGCGGTCCGCGTCATCGCGTTGCTGTTCCTTCTTCTCCCCGCACTCGTTGCAGACGTGATCGTTGCGGAAGTAGTCGTCGGCCGGCACTTCCTTCAGGCACTCGATGCAGTAGTGCTTTCCGGTGCGTTCCTTGAGAGGGACGCGGGGGCGGCGGCCGTTTTTCACGGCCGCCACTCTACTAGAACAACTCGTTGATCGGCCCGTACGTCCCGTCCTTCGCGAACGGCACGTACTCGAACCCGCGGTTGAGCGGATCGTCGTGGCGGACGGTGGTGTAATCGATGCCAATGGACGAGTAAATCGTCGACGCCACATCCTCGGGGCGCACATCGCGGTTCGCGGCCCACCCGAACTCGACGGCGGCCGAGCCTTTGTCGTCCGTCGCGCCGATGACGCGGCTCCCCTTCACGCCGCCGCCGGCGAAGACGACGGACATGCGGAGGAAGTGGTCGCGCCCGGCCTGGGCGTTGAGCGCGCCGACCGTGCGACCGAACTCGCCGAGGACCACGACCAGCGTGTCGTCGAGGAGCGTGCGGCCGGCCGTCGCGCCGGGCATCCCTGCGAGATCCGCGAGGAGCGCCGCGAACGCGGGATCGAACGTCTTCATGCTCGTGTAGAGCGACGAGCCGGTCTTCGCGTAGATGTTCGAGTGGTGGTCCCACCCGCCGAGCGTCGTCTGCACGAAGCGCGTGCCGCGGCGCGCGTTCACCAGATTCCGCGCCACGATGAGCGACGCGCCGAACGCGGTCGCGCCGTAGCGCGAATACTCGTCGACCGTGTAGGCGAAGAGCTTGTTGACGTCGGGCGTGTCGATGAGCGTCTTGGCCTGGTTGTAAAACGTCCCCATGTCGTCGGCGTTGCGCCCGAGGGCGCCGGACTTGCGGTCGGAATCGATCGACTGAATCAGATTCCAGCGGTCACTCAAGCGCGACGCGCCGTCCGGATGCGTCAGCGCCGCCAGGCCGTTCGCCGCCGGCGTCACGCCGAACGGCGCGTACTGCGCCGGGAGATACCCCGAGCCGGCCATGACCTGGTTGATGGAGACGAAGCCGGGAAGGATGTCGCTCGCCTGCCGCGAGAGCTGCGCTTCGAGCGACACGACCGCGCCGATATGCGGCGCGATCGAGCCGGTGGCGCCGCCGGGGTTGCGGGCGATCTGCACCCACTCCTGCGCCAGGTTGTGCACCGCCGCCCACGCCAAACCCGAACGGATGATGGAGAGCTTGTCGAGGTGGTTCGCGGTGTTCGGCATCAACCCCTGCGGCCAGCGGATGGCGCCGAACGTCGTCGGGTTGAAGTCGGCCGGCGTCCACGTCCCTTCCTTCAAGTCCCACGTGTCGACGTGGCTCGGCGCGCCGGAGAGGAAGATGAGGATGCAGTTCTTGGCGGTGTTGTGCAGCGTCGGGCTGACCGCCGCGGCCGATTCGAGAAGCTTGGCGCTGGCGACGTCGGCGAAGTACGAACCGACGAGCGCCGTGCCGGCGACCTGGAAGAAGCGGCGGCGGGTGAAGCCGTCGCCCAGGAGCGAGGAGAAGTTGCCTTTGCCTTCACAGCAGCGGTGCATGGTCGTCCTCAGTTGAACAGGAACTCGAGCTTGTTGAGCAGCGCGAACTGCAGGTCTTCGGTCTTGCGATTGAGATCGCCGCTCTTGAGGTAATTGATGGCCGTGGCGCGCTCGCCCGTGTCGGGATAGCGCGCGAGCGTGGCGAGGTAGAGGGTGTCGGCGATCGTGCCGGGGTCCTTCGTCGCCGCCAGCGTCTTCGCCACGGTCGACGCCGAATTCGAGGCCCGGACGCGCGAGACGACGTTGTTGTCGTTCATCAGCGACAGCGCCTGCACGATCGAGCTGTCGCTGGCGCGCGGATCGTCGTCGCGATTCCCTCGCCCGAAGTTGTTGAGGAGCGTCCGGAACTGGCCGCCTTCCGTCGGATCGGGGAGCTGCATCGCCTTCGTCACCTGCGTCGCGGTCTGCCCCTGCGCGGTGGTGAGATTCATGGTGATGCCGACGCCCGTCGCCTTCACGACCGCGTCGAGGATCTCCTCCGACATCAGCCGGCGCGGATAGTGGCGCGCGTAGTACGGCGTCCACGTCTCGTTCCACGTCCCCGCGGTGTAGCGGGAGGAGAGCTGGTAGGCGTTCGACAGCACCATCGTCCGGAGGAGCGCGCGAATGTCGTACTGGCTGCTGACGAACGCGTTGGCAAGCTGCGTGAGGAGCTGCGGGTGCGTCGGCTGCAGCGTGGCGCCGTTCGCGAGCGTGGCCGGGTCCTGGCGATTGAGGTCGAACGAGTCGGCCGGCTCGACGATGCCGAGGCCGAAGATCTCTTTCCAGAGGTAGTTCACCGCGGCGCGGGCGAACTGCGGGTGCGCGGTGAGGATGCGACCGTAGGCGACGCGGCGCGGCTCGCCGGAGCGCGGCGTGTCGCCGCCTAGGAAGAACTCGGGGTCGACGAAGTTCTGGCCGTTGAGCGGCGTGCGCGGCGTCTTGTTGCCCGACACCGTGTTCAGCAGGTAGCGGCCGGTCGTGTTGTCGGCGAGCGTCGTCTCCTGCTGCTGCGTGGCGGCGTCCTTGGCACGGGTGATCGTCACCTGCGAGAAGAAGGCGGCGTTCTTCCAGAAGTCGTAGCGCAGGCGCTTGGCCATCGCGCTGTTGACCTGCTCGAGGTGACCGAGACCGTTGTGGCAGGAGAGGCACTGCAGCGGCATCCCCAGGAAGCGCTGGCCGGTCGACGCGGACTCGTTGTCGTACGTGTCCTGGATCGGGCCGTTGTTCTGCTCGTCGCGGACGAAGTAGTTGGTCTCGCCGTTGGTGAAGCTCTTGCCGGCGCCGGCGATGACTTCGCGGACCATCTGGTCGTACGGCTTGCGGCCCTTGATGGAGTCGCGGATGTATTTGTAGTAGGCGTCGCGGCCGGGATATGACTCCACCGTGGCCGAGGCCACCTGCACGTTCTGCACGAGATCGCCGAACCACATGGTCCAGCGGTCGACGAAGGCGTCGCTGGCGAGGAGGCGGTCGATGGCCTTGGTGCGCTTGTCGATGCTCGGGTCGGCGAGGAAGGCCTTGACGTCGTCGGGGCTGGGGATCTCGCCGGTGAGGTCGACGGTGACGCGGCGGAGGAACTCGGTGTCGCTCGACGGGCCGGTCCAGTGGACGCCGTCCTTCGCCATCTTGCCGAAGATCTCGCTGTCGATGAAGTTCACAGGCGTGAACTGCCACGGATCGCCCTTGGGCGGGAGGGTGGCGCGCCGGCGAGGGGTGGGCGCGGCGGTGGGGGCGGCGAGCTCCGCGTTCGCGGAGATGCGGTGCCAGACGGCAGCGGGGCTCTTCGCCGCCGCGGCGGCGCGGCTGTACGTGCACTCGGGCTGCTGCGCTTGGGATGCAGCTCCAGCCAGTACGCCGACCAGGAAGAAAAGGGAGGGACGCATCGAGGTGCTCCTACTTGTCGTGTAGGGTTATCTTAAGTCAGAAATGACCCGACGGGAAAAAGCGACACGGATTGGCCACATCCTCGACCACCTCTACCCGCAGCCGCCCATCCCCCTGCGGCACAGGGATCCGTTCACGCTGCTGGTAGCGGTGGTGCTCTCCGCGCAGACGACGGACGTGCAGGTCAACAAGGTCACGCCGGCGCTCTTCGCCCGCGCCCGCACGCCCGCCCGGATGGCCGCGCTGCCCGAGAGCGAGATCCTGTCGCTCATCCGGAGCTGCGGCTTGGCCCCCGGCAAAGCGCGCAATCTGAAGCGGTTGGCACAGACGCTGGTGCAGGAACATGGTGGCAAGGTCCCGCGCGACATCGAAGCGCTGGAGCGCCTCCCCGGCGTCGGCCACAAGACCGCGAGCGTGGTGATGACGCAGGCGTTCGGCGAGCCCGCCTTCCCGGTCGACACGCACATCCATCGCCTGGCGCAGCGGTGGAAATTGTCGAACGGGAAGAACGTCGTGCAGACGGAGACGGACCTGAAAAAGCTCTTCCCACCCGAAGAGTGGGGCAAGCGGCACCTGCAGCTCATCTATTTCGGGCGGGAGTACTGTCCGGCACGCGGACACGACGAGGAGGAATGTCCGATCTGTTCCTGGGCTTAGTGATTCGAAACGTGAAACGCATCCTCTGTTTACTGCTCATCGCGGTGCCGGCGATTGCTGTCGCCGGCGACGTCGCCGTCCGCCCCGCTCCCGTGTGGGCGCAGCGGGTCGAGGCATCCGAGGGGCGCGTGCCGCGCGACGAGGTGCGCTGGGGGATTTACGGCCTCCTCACCGATCATCAAGTCAAAGTCACCGACGGCAGCGTCGTCGAGTACTTCCGGCGCGTGCGCAAAGTCCTCTCCCCCACCGCCGTGCAGAACGCCTCCGAGGTCGCCATCGACTTCGATCCGTCGTTCCAGCGGCTCGTGCTGCACGAGGTCGTGCTCATCCGCGGCGCCGCGCGCGTCAATCAACTCGACGCCAAGAACATCCGCGTCATCGAGAAAGAGAGCGAAGCCGACCAGGACATTTACGATGGCTCGCTGACGGCGCTGCTGTTCTTGAATGATGTGAGACCGGGCGACGTCATCGACTACTCCTACTCCCTCGAAGGCGCGAACCCGCTCCTCGGCGCCAAGTACGCCGACGAATTCGACTTCTCCTCGCAGTTCCCCGTCCGCCTCATGCGCCACCGCCTCATCGCCCCGGCGTCGCGCGCGTTCCACTGGCGCACGTCCCTCGGCACCAAGCCGACGATCGAGCGCAGCGGCGACGCGCAGATCGTGACCTGGCAGCGGCAGAACATCGTCGCCGAGGAGGTCGAGGACAACACCCCGCAGTGGTACGACCCGTGGGAGACCCTGCAGGTCACCGAGTACGCCACATGGAACGACGTCGCGCGATGGGCCGACGATCTCTTTCAGCCCGACGCCGCGTCACGCGCCGCCGTGCACCAGCTCGCGGAGAAAATCCGCCGCGAGCACCGCACGCACGACGCGCAGCTCGCCGCGGCCATCCGCTTCGTCCAGGACGACATCCGCTACCTCGGCATCGAGATGGGGCGCAACTCCCACGAGCCGCACCAGCCGGCGGCCACGCTGGCGCAGCGCTACGGCGACTGCAAGGACAAGGCGTTCCTCCTCTCCCTGCTCCTGCGCGAGCTCGGAACCGAGGCCTATCCGGCGCTCGTCAACACCAAGCTGCGGCGTCGGCTCGACGTCTTTCTACCCTCGCCGTTCCTCTTCGACCACGTCATCACCCAAGTCATCGACGGTGGCCGCACCTACTGGATCGACGCCACGATCTCGGACCAGGGCGGCACCCTCGCGACCATCGACACGCCGAACGACGAGCGCGCGCTCGTCGTCCGCGGCGGCACGGCGGCGCTGACGACGATCGGCGTGCGCGGCGGCGGCACGGTGCGCATCGCCCGCACCTACACGGCGCGCGACTTCACCTCACCGGCCGTGCTCGACGTCGTGGCGCGCTACGACGGCGGCCGCGCCGACGAGATCCGCGCCAAGCTGGCCACGCAGTCGGCGAGCGAGCTGGCCAAGCAGGAGATCAACCGCTACGCCGCCGACGCGCCGAACATCGCCGCGACCGGCGCGCCGCATGTCGAGGACGACCGCCTCCACAACGTCGTCACCATCCGCGAACGCTACTCGATCCGCGGCCTCTGGCGCGACGGCGCCTGGACGTACGTCCCGCGCGCGATCGAGCAGCACCTCGACCGGCCGGAGCAGATCGTCCGGACCATGCCGCTCTCGGTCGACTACCCGCTCGACGTCGCCGAGACGATGACGATCCACCTCCCGGCCAGCCTGCGCGTCTCGGCGGAGAACACGAGCGTGACGACGCCGGCGCTCCGCTACGATCGCCGCGTGGAGGTCGACGGGAAGACGATCGTCGTCCGCGACGCGCTGCGCGCGACCGCCGACTCCGTGCCGGTCGCGCGCGTCGCCGAGCACGTGGCGCTCCTCAACGACACCGCCCGCGCCCTCGGCGTCACCATCTCCTCCCGCCGCGGCGCCGTGGGCGGGTGGGAGTGGGGGACTGCCGGGCTCGTCGCGTTCGTCGGCGGCTGCACCTCACTCGCTGTGCGCCGCCGGAAGCGCGCGCGGCAGCGTCCCCTGTATGTCGAGGAGACGCCGCTCGCTGCCGTCGCTGAACGTGACGGAGAGCGGTACGTTCAGCGCTGAGTCGGTCTTGATCCTGTAGCCGAGCGTCCGCGCCGCCACCGTCTGCTTCGCCACGCGCGCCGTCTCCAGCGCGCCGATCGCGCCGCTGCTGTCCATCACGAACGCGTCGACCTCGCCGTCGCCGGCGAAGAGCGGCCAGCCGAGCGTCAGCGTGGCCGGCAGCACGAGTGTCTTCGGCGGGCAGCAGGTCTGCTCGACCAGGCCGCGCTCGTCGCCGCGGGCGCGCACCGTCCACTTCGCCTTGTCGCCGTAGGCGCGCGTGCGCACGACGTGGTCGCCGTCGCGGCGCGTGACCTCGACGAAGTCGGGCGCGCGATGCGCGTCCAGCCCCGCGAACGTCTCGATCGTCTTCGTCGGCGTCTTGGCCGGCACGATCAGGCTGTGCGCGAGGAGCCCGCCGTCCTTCGTCTCCCACAGCTCCCACGTCTCCGTGGCCCGCTCGCGGCGCGCGTCGCGGATCTCGTAGTGGCCGCTGGCGAGGAGCGCCTTGCGCTCGTAACGGCCGGGGTGCGGCGGGAGCGTCTCGCCGGCCAGCATCATGGCCACGTCTTGTTCGACCGTCGCCGTCACCGGCGTCTCCACCACGCGGCCGATCTCGTTGCGGCCGCGCTCGACGATCATCGTCGGCACGTTCGTCAGGCGCTGATCGCGGACGGTCTCGAGCGGCGTGAGGAACTCGGGGCCGATGCCGTAGAGGTCGACCTGGAGCAACGAATTGTTCGCTTCGTGCAGCGCCTTGAGAAGCCGCGGCACGGCGCGCTTGCTGTCGCCGCACCACGTCGCGAAGAAGATAGTGACGTGGGCCGGCTTCGCCGCGCGGAGCTTCTCGACGACGGCCGCGTCCGGCGTGTAGTGGTCGTGGATCGACTTCCAGACCGGCGCGGTCGCCCAGAGCGTCTCCTCGGACATCGGCCCGGCGTGGCTCTGGTGCGGATAGATGAGGACGTCCTTGCCGAGGTAGCTGGAGTCGTCCGGCATCGCGAACGAACCGAGGCGCTGCGTCGGGAACGTGTCGGGCGTCGTCGCGGCGGTGCGGTCGTCGTTGAAGGCGAAGAGCGCGCGGCCGGCCGAGAGAAGCTCGTGCGTGTCGCGGTCGAAGATCCAGGCGTCGCCCGCCGGCGGCAGGTAGGCCAGGCGATGCTCGTGGACGAGCGTCTGGCCGTCACGCGTCAAGGTGCCGTGGACGTAGACGTCGCGGAGCGTGTCGTTCCACTTGAGATCCGCGATGGCGGGGAGGGCAGAGAGGAGCAGGAGAGCCGGGAGCAGTCGTCGCATCATGCCTCCAGTTGTGTTTGGCAATAGGACGCGCGGCCGACCGGTAGGTTCTGGAAATTATATTGCAGTAAAGCCCGTTGGTTCGGCAACACGCAACACAACCAAAAGGAGAAGGCTTCAGCATGCGTAGCAACGGCACTGTCAAGTGGTTCAATGACGCGAAAGGCTTCGGCTTCATCACCATGTCGAGCGGAGAGGACGTCTTCGTCCACTTCAGCGCGATCCAGGCGAAGGGCTTCCGCAGCCTGCCCGAGGGAGCCAGCGTCGAGTTCGATCTCGTCCAGGGCCCGAAGGGCCTCCAGGCGCAGAATGTGACGGTCGCGGCGTAAGCCGCGACCTCACTCTTTCGGAGCGCTTCTCTCCCCCGGCTGCAACGGCAGCCCCACGTCCCCGTAGTCGCGCATGAACACCATCAGCCCGTAGACGGGCGTGTTGTGCTCGAACCCCGCCACGAGCTGGTCGTTGTAGCGGTCGATGAAAAAGTCGAACGGGTCGTGCGGGTCGGTGTCCGTGACCTCCATGTCCGCGTCGAGCATCAAGAGCTTCCCCATCCGCAGCGTGCCGTGCCGGTAGTACATGACGTTCTTCTCGTTCGGGTACGGCGGCGCCAGATCCGCTAAATGCATCCCGGCGTCGAAGACCTGCACGAGCTCACTCCCCTCGATGTGCACGTCGCTCAAGTGCGCGTCGATCTGCGGCGGCGGAAGGATCTTCGTCGGCTCCAGCAGCAGATCGTTCTTCTCCGCCTGCACCCCCTTCGCCTTGCTGAGGTCGAGCATCTTTTCCATGCTCAGGCCGAGGGCCTTGAGGAGTCCGAGGCCGTTGATGCCGCAGATGTCGAGCTTCGTCGGATGGATGCGGATGCGGCCGTCCGGCGTCGCCGAGACGTCGCCGTACATCGTGAACGGAATGTCGACGCCCTTGTGCATGATGCCGGACTGGATGAGCTGACCACCCTCCGGCACGACGTGGAGATTCTTGAGCGGCGCGCCGTCGTAGCCGAAGACGTAGCGGTTCATGAGCTGATCGAGCCCGACCGAGTCCATGCCGATCTTCGCCTTGTCGATCTTGACGACGAACTCGGTCTTGTTGTCGAAGTTGACCGGCTTCCCCGCCGCCTTCGACACGAACTGCCCGCGCAGCGAGTGGATGTGCATGACGGTGGTGGCGTCGATGTGGAAGTCGACGCCGCGCATCATGGCCTCGACCGGCGCCTTCGACTGCGCCTCCGTCGGCGTCGGGATGTCCTGCGACCCGATCTCCGGAATCCGCGACGGCGGCGGCTCCGGCAGCTTCACCGCGGGCATGCCTTTGCGCAGGCAGCAGCAGGCGGGAAGGAGGAGAAGGGAGAGGAGGATGGCGATGGCGGCGGCGACGAGGGTAATGGGCTTCCACGGTAGCGTTCGTGGCATGCGGGGTGAGCAGTTTCACGAGTCGGGCCAGCGGTTCTTCGTTCTTGGTTCTTAGGTTCTTAGGTTCTTAGGTTTGTCCCGCCAATAACCTAAGAACCTAACAACCTAAGAACCTAACAACCCAAGAACCCGTAACATCTCCCCGTGATCGAAGTCATCAACCTCACAAAAAACTACGAAGCCCTCCTCGCCGTCGACCACCTCTCCTTCTCCGTCAAGCGCGGCGAGGTCCTCGGGTTGGTCGGGCCGAACGGCGCGGGGAAGACCACCACCCTGCGCGCGTTGGCCGGTATCCATCCGCCGACCGAGGGGCAGATTCGGATCTGCGGGGCGGACCTGCGGGAGGCGCCCGTTGACGCCAAGAAGCACCTCGCCTTCATGCCCGACGAGCCGCGGCTCTTCGACTACTTGACCGTCGAGGAGCACCTCCAATTCGTCGCGCGCATCTACGGCGTCGCCGACTTCCGCGAGCAGATGGAGCCGCTCCTCGCGGAGCTCGAGCTCGCCGACAAGCGCCGCGCCCTCCCCTCGGAGCTCTCGCGCGGCATGAAGCAGAAGCTCATGATCGCCTGCGGCTTCATCCACGCCCCCGACGTCCTGATCTTCGACGAGCCCTTGACCGGCCTCGACCCCCTCGGCATCCGGCGCATGAAAGAGTCGATCGTCAAGCGCGCCCAGGACGGCGCCTCCGTCATCTTGAGCTCCCACCTCCTCTACCTCGTCGAGGAGCTCTGCGACACCGTCCTCATCATCAACCACGGCAAGCGCGCCGCGTACGGCACCATCGAAGACCTGAAGTGGCAGATCGGGCGCGACGCCTCGCTCGAGGATGCGTTCCTGAAAATCACGGAGACCGCGTGATCGTCGCCCGCGCCTTCGTCGAGCTCGCGGTACGCTCCTTCCGCAACCGCATCGTGTCGCGCGTGAAGCGGATGAAAGACCCGCGCTATGCGGTGGGCGCGCTCTTCGGCCTCCTCTACTTCGGCTGGATCTTCTTCCGCAACCGCGCCGGCTCGGCGCGCTTCTTCGGCGCCGCCGGGCCGGCCAGCGAGCTGCGCCTCGACGCCGTCTCCGCCGTCGTCCTCTTCATCATGCTCTTCGCCTGGGCGCTGCCGGGTGACTCCGGCGGCCTCGAGTTCAGCGAGGCGGAGATCGCGTTCCTCTTCCCCGCGCCGCTGCGGCGCCGCGACCTGCTCCTCTACAAGATCATCCGCCAGCAGCCGCAGGTGCTGATGAGCGTTCTCGTCTTCACGTTCTTCGGCGCCACGCGCTCGAAGTTCATCGGCCTCTGGATCGCCTTCAGCGTGATGTCGATCTACATGATGCTCGTCGCGCTCGGGCGCGCGCGGCTGCGGCTGATGGGGATCAACTTCCTGGTGCGGCTCATCGCTGTCCTGGCCATCGCCTTCGGCATCGCCGCCGTCGCCTTCTTCGCCGTCAAAGGGACGCGGCTCGACCTCGTCCACGTCACGCGCGACGTGCGCATGGCGCGGATCGACACCATCTTCCACATCCCTGCGATTGCGGCGATTCTCTTCCTCCCGAAGCTCTACGCCGGCGCGGTCTTCCCGCCGTCGCTCCTGACGCTGGCGACGTCGTCGCTCGCTCTCCTCCTCATCGGCGCGCTCTTTTTCGTCATCGCCGACCGCCTCAACGTCTCGTTCGAGGAAGGATCGCTGGTGCGCGCGCAGCGGCGCAACGAGCGGCTGCAGCAGATGCGCGAGCGCCGCGGCGGCCGCTACGTGATGTTCAAGCGCGCCCGCGCGCCGTTCCGCCTCGCGCCGACCGGAAGGCCGGAGACCGCCATCGTCTGGAAGAACACGGTGGCCACGGTGCGGATGTCGCTGGCGTGGATCATCATCATCGTCATCGTCTTCGCGGTGCTGGTCGTCAACGCCGCCTTCATGTCGCCCGTCGCGCGCAGCGCCGTCGGCGTCACGTTCCTGATGCTCACTTGCCTGATGCCGTTCATCGGCCCGAACATCTTCACGAACGATCTCCGCCTCGACCTGCCGCGGCTCGAGGTGCTGAAGAGCTATCCGCTGTCGGGGGAGGGAATCGTGGCGGCGGAGGTGGCGGCGCCGCTGGTCATCATCGCGGCGCTGGAGCTGACGACGATCGGCTGCGCCTGGGCGATCCTGGCCACGTCCGCGAGCAAGATGACGGAGATCGTCGGCGCGGAGTTCGCCGTGGTGGCGCTGCTGCTGGCGGTGCCGGTCGTGGCGCTGCAGCTCCTCATCCGCAACGCCGTCCCGATCATCTTTCCGGCTTGGGCGGTCCGGACGAAGGAAGATCCGCGCGGCTTCGTCATCACCGGGCAGCGGCTGCTGCTGGTGCTCGGCAACCTGGTCGTGCTCGGCCTGGCGCTCGTCCCGGCCGCGCTCGTCTTCGCCCCCTCGGCGTACATCGCCATCAAGTTTTTCCACGGCAACGCCATCTTCATGGCCGTCATGACGGCGCCCGCCATCGTGGTGATCTGCGGGGAGGTCTGGCTCGGCGTTCGCTTCCTCGGGTCGCGGTTCGAGGCGCTCGACGTGTCGCAGGAATTCGACACGATTGCCGTGTAACGGCGCACGCCGGCAAGCTCACGGCAGACGCTGACAAGCTCACTTAACCCGCTGACAATCTCACTTAACTAGCTGAGAATCTCTCTTAACTAGCTGAGAATCTCTCTTAACTAGCTGAGAATCTCTCTTAACTAGCCGAGAATCTCTCTTAACTTGCTGAGAATCTCTCTTAGTTTGCTGAGATTGCCAGCTAGCTAAGTGAGATTGTCAGCGGATTTGCTTCCTCCGCAGGCCGTGCCGGCCAGGAATTCGACACCATCGCTGTATAATTATTAGCAGCTAAGTGAAGCGTCTCCTCGTTCTCCTTGTCCTCGGCGTAACCCCTGCCCTGTTCGCCTCCGTCGGCACAGTCCGGCAGAACTTTCTCGACTACTACGCGGCCGCCGGCGCCGACCGCAGCGCCCCGCGCATGGCCGACGCGCTGGGCACGCTCGAGGCGCAGACGCGCGACGCCACCGCCCCCGGCTTCCTCCTCGCGGACGGCACGTGGAGCGACATCGACTACAAAGAAACGCCGAGCGGCGCGTGGTCGCCGTGGGACCACTTCCGCCGCCTGACCACGATGGCCAAGGCGTACCGAACGCCCGGCCAGCGCTACTACAACGACGAGACCCTGCGGCAGCAGATCGAGGCCGCGCTCGGCCAGGTGCCGTCGTTCTACGGCAAGACCACGCTGCCGGTCGGCAACTGGTGGTTCTGGACCCTCGGCGCGCCGCTCGACCTGGGGCCGACGCTCGTCCTGATGCGCGGCAGCGTCTCGCAAAAGATCTTCGACGACTGCGTGGCCACGCTGCAGGTGCACATCGGCACGTCGCCCACCGCGAAGGGCCTGGTCGGACCGACGCCCGTCGGCGAGAACCTCGTCTGGTCGTGCTTCACGCACCTCTGTCTCGCCCTGGCGCGCGACGACGCCGCGATGCTCGCCGCCGTCGGCAGCGCCCTCGGCACTGCCTGCACGACAACGGCAGGCGACGGCATCCAGGTCGACTCCTCGTTCCACCAGCACGGCCCGCAGCTCTACACCGGCGGCTACGGCGGCTCGTTCGCCTACGACGTCTCGCGCCTCGTGCTGCTGCTGCGCAACAGCGAGTTCGCGCCGGCGCCGGCGGCGCTCAACAGCTTCGCCAACTACGTCGCCGACGGCATCGCCTGGTCGCTCTACGGCCCCTATTTCGACGTCTCGGTCGTCGGCCGCGAGGTGGCGCGCTCGTCGACGAGCGGCATCAACGGCGTGGCCGCGCTGCTGCAGGCGTCGACGTTCAACTCGACCCGCAACGCCGAGATCAAGAGCGCCGCCGCGGCCGCGCTCCAGTCGTGGCGCTGGCCGCTCTCTCCAGAGCTCGCCGCGCTGGCGACGCAGACAACGACGAATGCAGCATGGCCCACCGGCCACCAGCACTACTACACCTCCGACTACACGGTGCACCGCCGCCCCACTTGGTTCGCCTCGGTGAAGATGTTCTCCGCGCGCACGAAGTCGGGCGAGAACACGAACGGCGAGAATCTCCTCGGTTCGCGCCAGTCCGACGGCCGCTTCTACCTCGTCATGAACGGCGACGAGTACTTCGGCAACGACAGCTGGCCCGCGCTCGACTGGACGCGCCTCCCCGGCATCACCGTCGAGCAGAAGGCCGACGCGGCGGACGACCAGTACGGCTACGGCACGCGCCTCTTCGCCGGCGGCACGGGCGACGGAAGGAACGGCCTGTCGGCGATGGAGCTCGCGCCGGTCAACTCGGCGCTGACGGCGAGGAAGAGCTGGTTTTTCTTCGACGACACGATCGTGTTCCTCACAAACAGCATCACGTCCCCGTCCTCTTACAGAGTGGAGACGATCATCAACCAGTGGCCGCTGCACGGCAGCGTCACGCGAAACGGCAACTGGCTCGCCGCCGACAACGTCGGCTACTACGTCTACCCGCAGGCGGCGGCGCTGAACGTCTCGACCGCCCCGCGCACCGGCACCTGGGCCGCCCTCGGCGGCTCGACCGACACGACGCCGCGCACGCAGACGTTCCTCACGCTCTGGCTCGACCACGGCGCGACTCCGACGAACGCCGACGCCGCGTACGCGATCGTCCCAGGCGCGAGCGTCGCGACGATGTCATCGTTCCTCCCGCCGACGATCCTCGCCAACAACGCCAACGTCTCCGCCGTGACGAGCGGCTCGACGACGGCGATCGTCTTCTGGTCGCCGCGCGCGAGCGTCGCCGGCTACACCGCAGACGCCGCCAGCGTCGTCTACGCGACGACCACCGGAAGCGCGCTGCAGCTCGCCGCCGCCGACCCGACGAACGGCACCGGCGTCTTCCACGTGACCGTCCCCGGCCGCTGGCTCACGACCGACGTGCCGTCGACGTTCGACGGCCACGGCACGACGCTGACGCTCCCCCGCGGCGGCGCCACGACGCGCGTGACGCTCAGTCCGCCGCCGGCGCGGCGAAGGGCGGCGGGAAAATGAGCGCCGATCGAGACAGGTATGGATTGAGCAACGACACTGTTGCGGCGTTGTTTATGGAATGTAATGGTTTCAGTAACTTCAACAACGACCTTAAACTAGGCTTATCATTCGCGCGTACTCCTGTCATGCTTGCGCCACTGGTGACGCACTGCAAACTGCCGAAAGGGGGCGCTCATGCAAGCTACGGCGACCGTTCCGGAGCTTAGCCGCCGGCTTGGTGCCAATGCGCGCTCGCTGGTGCGGACATCGCCGGCCAACGCTCGCGTGACGGCGGCAGTCGTGCTCCTCCCGCATGCGCCTGTAAAGGAGATCATCGCGCTCCTGCAGAAGGCTGGCTGCGAAATGCTCTATCGCGTCGATTCGCAGCACCTCCTCGGCGTCGACGCACCGGTCGGCCTGCTCGACCGTCTGGCGCGCCTCGACGGCGTCACGTACGTCGAAGTCGAATACTCGCTTCAGCCTTCCTGAAGAAAGTCCTCCAGCGCAATCGTCTTCTCGCCGGCCGGCGTCAGCTCGAGCGCCTGCTTCACATTCAGCGACCCGAAGCCATAGGCCGCATCCGGTTTCTCCGGCGGATCGCTCGACGCACGCAGAATCGAACGGATCACCCAACTGGTGAGCTCGGGGTTCTTCTGGAGCATCAGCGCGATCACGCCGGCCACGATCGGCGTGGCCATGCTCGTGCCGGACATCCTGAGCCGCACGCCCTTTTCGGGCGTGCCCTTCGCCTTGGTCGAGACGATGCCGGAGCCCGGCGCCACGAGATCGGGCTTCGTTCGTCCGTCCCGCGTGCCGCCGCGCGAGCTGTTGGGCGAGACCATCTTCGCAGCGCGATTGAGGTTGCCGACGGCCACGCAACGATGTGACGTGGCCGGCGTCGTCGTCGACCGGCGCGTGTCGCCGTCCGTCCCTTCGCCGATGAACTCCGGCTGGCTGTAACCCTTCCCGGAGCGCTCCACCCAGGCGTCGACCGTCCCGTGCCGCACGCGATCGGCGATCAAACCGATTCTCCAGGTGCCGGCGCTGGCGTCGCCGGAAATGCGGATGCGGATCCGCGCTTCGCCGTTTTCAGGCGCGAAGCGGACGGAATCGATTTCGACGTCGACGTCGCACTTCGTCGTCAACACCTTCTCATAGGGCGCACGAACTTCATCCAGCGGCGGGTGCTTCTTATTTTCGTGCGGGCATTGCACGACGACACCCATTTGATCGACGGCCGAATACCAGATCTCCACGATCGTCGGCGCGGATTTGGCGTGGTCGGGGGCAATCCTCAGCTGCAGCTCCCTCCGCTGGCCCTCTGTGAATTTCAACGTCGCGTGCTGCGCCGGCTGATGCTGATTGCCGGCGGCGACGGCGGCGGCGTAGCCGCCGCTGGTGAGGTGGCTGTCGATGGTGCGCTCGAGAATCGACTCGCCGTCGTGCGCGCCGAGGTTCTGTCCGAGGCTCATGTTGATGACGCAGGGGCGCCCCTTTTCCAGTGCTTTGGAAAAGATGTACGCGACCGCCGCCGTCAAATTCGTCGAATTCGTCAGCGTAACGTTCCGGTCCTCTTTCCGGGCCGCCACGAAAATGATATCGGCGTGCGGCGCGACGCCCACATAGGAACCGCCTTCGCGGCCGCCGGACGATCCGGAACGGCCATTGCCCGCCGCAATCCCGGTCACATGCGTTCCATGCTCCTGGGACTGATGCCGCACGACTTTCTCCGGGTCGGTCAAGGCCTCCGTCAAATACTTGTTGGTGTACTCGACGCCGCCGAATTGGTGCTCCGGATCCTCGAATTCGGGATCCTCCGCTTCTCTCTTCAGCGTCTGGTCCCACAAATAGAGAATGCGCGAGCTGTCGCCGTCGATGAAATCGGGCTGCCGCCAATCGAGACCATCGTCGATGATGCCGATGATCACGCCGCGGCCGCGGTTTTTCTGGTCGATCTCCGGAATGTCCGGAATGCCGAGGGCGGGAATGGTCTCGTCGAGGGCAAACGCGATCGGCGCCCCTCGCTCGAAGTAGCTCACTTCCGGCGCATCGTGGAGCGCGTCGATCTCCGGCAGCGCGAGATAGGCCGCCCACGTCTGTGGGGCGACGCGCATGCGAGGCTTGCCTTGCAAGGCCTTCGGCAGTTCCTCGCCGCGCAGCACCACGAGCAGCGGAACGAGCATCTCCTGTAAGGAGCCGTCGGCTGCCAGGCTGCCGACGAGACCGCTCGCTTCGTTCGAATGCCACTCGCGCATGAGGCGCCGAATCTCGGGATCCGCTTTCGAATATCGCATCGTCGTTCTCCTCAAGAGCCGATGGAGAGCCAAATCGTTTGCCGGTACCAGGCAAAGTGAAAATGCTGGAGGAAGTCCCTTCCCAGAATGTTGGCGTTCAACCTCGCAAAGCCGCCCACGATCGAAACGAAAAACGGTGCGGCACCGAGGTGAAGGAGGCACGGCGCGTAGTGCAGCACGGAGCCGGCCGGCGTCTTCAAAAACGGGGTCTTCGCTGCTTTTTCGACGTCGTATCCGAGGGCGGAGGCCAACGAGTCGTCGACGAGCGTGTGCGAGCTGCCGGTGTCGATGCTAAACACCGCCGGCAGGAACCGCCCCGATGGGCCGGCCACGGAAAGGACGATCCTCGGCTCAGTTTCGCTGCGCGATTGGAACGTGAGCGCAGTCATTCCGGCCGCTCCGGCATTCTCCAGAACAGAATCCCGTCCGTTTGGGCAATTCGTTGCGCGAGCTCGTCGAGCGTCGCCGCGGAATCGACGACCTCGGTGCCGTTGGCGGCGATCCACTTCGTGGCGTGCTGCTTTGCCAGAGACGCGTAGTTCTTGTGGACCCATTGCGCGGCCGGCGACCCTTGCCGCACGCGCCTCGTCGTGCACGCCTCCTGGATCGACGCGGCGACGCGCTGGTAGACATCGCCGCCCGACCGCGAATGCGCCGCGTTGATGTAGTCCCACACGCCGAGGCGCATCGCCCGTACGCAGAACGGCGCGTCGACGATCGGCGCAACGAGGATGACGACCGGGATCGCCGCGAGCAACGGCCGGATGTCCGAAAGCTCGCTCGTTTCGTTGTTCGTCCAGCGTACGGCGATTTCAAATTGCACTTGATCGCGCTGAATCTGTTCGACGGCTCCCGGGTGCGCCACGACGGCGGAGAGCGGGGTCTCATCGACGGTCGTGTGCTCGAGAAAATCCTTTACCTGGTTCATCACGCCGTTGTTCGTGGGGTCGAAGAGGATCACCCTCATCCTCTGCCACCCCGCATCCTCGTCGGCAGTGTGATGAGGAATTCAGCGCCCGACTGCCGCTCCGGCGACGAGATCGCTCCGGAATGGGCGCCGATGAAGCGCTTGGCGATAACCAGGTGATCGCCAGGATCGCCTCCGAACGAGGCCAACGCCTCGAGCTTGTCGGATGGCAGCGGCGGCCCTTGATCGGACAAGCGGATCTGGATGGTGTCGCCATTCGTGCCGAGGGAGAGCGACAGGGCCATCGGAAACGACGGCTCGGCGGCGGCGGCGGAACGGTCGCCGATGATCTCGGAGAGCGCGTTGTCGACGGCGACGGTGTCGACTTCCGCCTCCAGCCGGCCGGCAGGCAGGATCGGCTCGATGGCGACGTTGCCTGAGGCGTTTTGACGGTCGATGAACGCCCGGACGAACGCCGTCACGTCGACCCTCGACGGACGGATCTCCGGCTCGGCGCGAACCTCGGCGATGTCGTTGAAGATCTGTTCGATCTTCCGGAAGAGCTCCGTCAGCGCGCGCGTGTGGGTGACGTCGCTCCCCGCGCGCTCGAGCCGGTAGACGATTCCCTTCGCCACTGTGAGGTTCGTTACGAGCTGTTCCGTTCCTTGCAGAACGACGCTGCGCATCGTCTCGTCTTTCGCGTCCGAGATCCTCGTCTCCTGCAGCGTCAGTTCATTGAGCGCGGCCCCCGCCTTTCCGATGGCCGCGAACATCGTCCGGTCGAACGAATGGAACCACCCGCGGGCGTGATGCCAGAGGTTCAGAACCGCCAGGCACTGGTCCTCATGGACAAGCGGAATGCCCACGAAGCCGTGGACCCAGGGCACCGGCGGACGAGCCGGCACGGAGACCTGGATGTCATACTCGAGAAACGGCTCTTTTTGCTCGACGGCAATGTTGGTCAGGAACTTCGGGTCATTGGTAAGAAAGGAGAGGTCCTGTGTTTCGGATCCGGTCCAGTCTCCACTGATCGCGAACGTTTCCCACCGCGGCTCTCTCAGCACCATGAAACGCGCCAGATCGGCTCCCAATAAGCGGCACACGCGGTCGGTCCATTGTTGCAGCACGTGCTTCCGGCGCGTTCGCCCGGGCGGCAGCGGCGTGTCGTCCGACACCAAACTGAACCACTCCCAATCCGCCATTTTGGCAGTGGCCTCGAACGGATCCCGCGATAGCAGCTTCGTCGCGTATTCGACCATGGCTTCGATTTTCTCAATGAGATCGTCGGAGAGCTCGTCGGCGTCGCTCGCGCGGTCGACGTTCACGTTCAAGATGCCCTTGAATGCCGGCACAGGCCCTTTATGCGCCGTCGTGCTGATCCGCATGAGCAACACCGATTTGTCTTTGCTCGGCGACGCAATGAGCTTGGAGAGGTGTTGTGCGGAAACCTCAGTCGCCGCGGCCTTCCGCACGGATTTGTAGACCGTTTTCGCGCCGCCGACGGCCCGCAATGCGGCGAGCAGTTGCGCATTCTCAAAAAAGATCGGCGCCGGCACGGGCGAACGGCGCGGCCAGATGTCGAGGGCGACGAAGCGCCCTTCCTCGAACTCGTGATAAAAAACGACGGTCGCATCGCGCCGCTCATTGTGAATGGCCTGAATGAGCGTGCGGATGGTGCGGTCGTTGTCGGGGACTTCGAGCATCAGGCGTTTGAGCCGCTCGTCCCACGGCACGGGCTCGGCATCGTCGCCATATCCGAGGTCCGCGAAGAGATGCCCGGCCGCGCGCAGCCACTCGTGCCGGTATTGCGCTTCCTCCCGCGCGAAGGCCAACCCGAGCAGGGCACGCTCGACCGCGGGCTGAAGATCCTTTTCCATGTTGGCCTTGCTGAGCTCCAGCGCCAGCGTCAGCTCCGTCTCGCGCGAGGCACAGGCGATGCGCAGCACGTCCGGAAGGTTGCGGATGAGCCGCTCCCGGTCGCTCTTGCCGAGGGCGCGGATACAGGCCGCGGCGCACGCTTCGTGCTCGCCGGCGTCGCCTCCCTCCACGAACGTCTTGTCGTGGACGGAAGTGAGGCGCCGCTCCACGTGCGCGGCGAGCGCGGCGAGGCTCGCCGGCGGCTTCGTCGATTTTTTATCGCGCTCGATGCGCCGGTCCACGAGCAACGTGATGATGGTGACGGTGTAGATCTCCAAATTCTCATTCGACGCGGCGGCGTCGAACAGACGCTCGAAGATCTCGTAGATTTTTCCGGGATCGCCGTACCCGCCCCCCTGCCTGCGCCAGGCTTCGTATCGCGCGGCCGCTTCGCGCAGCACATTGCGAACCCATTCCCCGTCGCCGGCCTGTGCGCGCCCTAAGAGTCGCTCGATGTTGCTGATGCCGTCGGGGCTGTTGAGGTCATAGTTCTCCTCATCGTCGAACAGCGCGGCGCTCGGCGACGGCATGGCCTCGTAATCAGCGTCGTCGCCCGACTCGACGAGCGTCTCGCCGCGCAGGAGCGCTTCCTTCTTCTCGTCGATGAACGCTAGGAGCCGGCTCGACTGCGCCGAATGCCGATACTCGGCGAGTTGGCGCACGGCCTCGGAACGCCCGAAGCGGTGCGACGATCCGGGCGAGTTGATCGACAGCCATTGAAAGCTGACGATGTTCGCCCGCGACCGCTGGATGAACGCCGAGGCGATCTCCGGCGTCATCCGGTTGATGACGACGTAGATGACGGCCTCGCCCGCGTACGCCAGCGCCTCCAGGAGGCGCGCCACTTCCGTTCCCGACGAGGCGGCGAAGCAGAGCGCTGCGACCTTCATCCCTTCCAGGCCGAACCGGGCCCTGCCTTCGAGATCGTCGAGCGTCTTGATCGATGATGCCTTGCTGATCGACGGGCGGAGCGTCTCCGGCAGCGCCTGCTTGGCATCTTCGGCCAGCACGAGAACGTCCGGCTTGAATCGATCGATCTCGTCGTGGATCGTCTGTTGAAAGGCAGCGTGCGAAAGCAGCTTCCGCGGCCAGATGTACGTCGGAATCTCCTGTCCGCGAAAGATGACCCGGTTCCGGCTCAAGGCGTGGGCATCGGCGAGGAGGCGCCAGAAGCGGCCGTCGGTGAGCTTCTTCTCGCGGTCGCTGGTGCGGCGCAGCGGCAGAAGCGAATCGCTGTCGATCGTCACCATGCGCCACTCGGCTTCCGGGCCGCTCGTCGGCTTCTCGCGGAGTTTCTCCACCGGCACTGTTGCCAGCGCTTTGAAGCGGCCTTTTCCGCGCAACGCGGAGAGGGCCTTCCATTCGCTCCATTCCGACGCCGACAGCGTGTCGAGGAGGCAGAGGATCCATCCCTCGACATTGCTCTTGGCGAACTCCTCCGCCGCAAGGTTCAGCGTCCGCCCCGAACCGCTGACGCCGACCAGGAAGACCACTCGTTTGCCGGGACGCAATTCCTTGCCGAGCTCTCGGACGGCGTCTCCGCCATGCACGTCCTTGTAGTGCGGCAGATTCACCGTGTCGATGGCCGGGAGCGCTTTGAGGGCCAGCGGCAGGAGCCGGTCGGCATAAATCGAAAACGAGATGGCCATCTGCGGCGCAATGCGGAGGATCTCCTTCTCCAGCCACTCGTCGGCGAGGCTTTGCATCTCGTATTTGTGCTCGAGAAACCGCGGCGGGACGTAGACGTCGCAGAAGCGATTGCCGGGGAGCAGATACCAGACTCTCTCCTCCTCGGCGCGCTGCCGGGCGATGTCCTCCTGAACGAGGGTCTCGACGTGGATGGGGAGGAGAGCGCGGAACGCGGCGTGGCTGAGCGCGAAGACGTCGAAGGCCGGCTCGATGTAGACGATCGTTCCGCGGCTGACCATGCGCACGACCGACTGGTTTCGGGACAAGGCGTCGTGGACCCAGTTGCGCTCCGCCTTCGTCAACGCGCTGTCGCCGTCGTGGCTGAAGCGGTCGAGAGTGACGGGCTCTCCTTCGATGGCCGCGTTGATTCCGTCGACGAGAACGCGGCGGGCGAGCTCCGTGTCGCCCGCGTCGCCCGCTTTCCTGAGATTCTCGTTGTCGACGAGAAAGTTGTGCACGACGCTGCCGGCGCGCGTCTTCACCGTCACCGCCGGAGCGAGAACGCCGTGCTCGCGCCAGAGCTCGACCAGCGGCTCCGCCGTCGAGAGGATGGTCTGCGTCCGCGTCGGAGCATTCAGCAGCCAGAGACGATGCTTGGCGGAAACGAGGAACGTCCGGGCGATCGCCGCGGCCGCGCTCTTGAGCGACTCCTCCTGCCACCCGTCCGTGCCGCTCATGTCGACGAAGAGCACGTCGTGCGGCTCCAGCGTGGTCACTCTCTGCGAGATCTGGTCGGCGTCCGCCGCCGTCTCCAGCGGAAGGGCGACGGGGTTGAACGCGGGAAGGTCGCTCGCCGTCGTGTGAACGAATACGTAGGTCTTGCGCTTCTTGGGCGTTCGATGCGGCAGAAGGATCTGGAAGTAGCTTCCGGCCGGCGCCCACGGGCCCGGCGTCTCCCTCGGCGCCAGGGCGTCGCGCTGCAGCGGATCGTTGAAGAAGTCCCAGAACAACTCCACGCCGCCGCGGCGGCCTTCGAAGTCGTATCCGGAATAGGCATAGAGCACGCCGCGGAACTGGCGGATTTTCTCTTTGACCGCCCACAGGCCGCGCGTGTGCTGCCGAAGCGTTTGCTTGCTCGTCGAATAGGCGTCGAAGGCCCACTCGGCGATCGCTTCCGGCCGCGTCTTCTCGAAAGCCTTTGCCGCCTTCCGCAGCGAATCGACAAAGCCGACGCCCGCGTCGCCGATGACGATCTCCGTCACGCCGTCGTGGCTGATGTTTTGGAACAGCCGCGCCTCCCATTCGGCGGCGTGAACATTGCGCTGCGCGGCGGTGCGAGCGTCGGGGTTGCTCACGTGCGCGGTTGCGAATCCCGGCACCGTGCCGGCGGAATGTTCGGCGGCGTTTGTCCAGAGCTCGTGAACGACGACGTCGGCCAGCCCGGAGACGTCGTACTCATCGGAGAAGCCGGCCGTCTCCAGCACGTGCGCCAGCTCCTTGTCCGCCGACCAGTGCTGCAGGTCGGGAGACGTATTGGCCGCCTGGATGGCTTGCAGATCGAGCACCCGCGGCGTCTTGCTCTGGCGCCACTGCTGCGCGTCCGCAGCGTTGACGTTCACCTTGAATTGATGTTCGTGAGCGAGGGCGATGAATTTCCACCGCTCCAGAAAGGCGCTCGTCGTTCCCGAGGCCGGAAGCTCGACCGAAACCGTGGTCGCGCCGGCAACGGCCAGCCGCTTCACGATCAGCGACAGCGCCACCAGCGGGAGGTGGCCGATCCACGTCGCGCGGCGCAGATCGATGACCGCGTCGACGTTGCCGAGCTGCCCCGAGCCGCGACGTCCGAACTGCGCTTCGTACTGCTGTAAGAGGTTCTGGTACTGCTGACTGCCGAGATAACCGTCCTCGCAGTCGGCGGGGACACCGACAGTAATCGTCGCCAATCCGGCTCCTCTCCCACACCTCGACCTGTCGTAGGAGTGACGGAGAGCGAAGTTTCCCTACCCGGTGGTTGCGACCGCCGCCTACGGATTCACATGATCCCAAGCCAGCGTCTCGTAATACATCGTCTGCATTCTGGCCACATTGAGATTCCATAGGTCTCGCCGCGTCTTCCCCCGCCGGCTGTCCTGGTGATAGCCGCGGAGGCTGTCGTCGTGATCGCGATAGGCCATGGAAAGCTCTTCCGAGACGGCGATGCGCAGACCCGCATTGCAAAGGTACAGAGCCGTCAGCTTCGCAACGAGTACGTCCTCGACGTTGACAAAGTCCGGATGGTAGACGCCGTCGATGCGCAGCGTCTCCTGGTTGTACGTTTTCATCCCCGCCAATACCTCCGGTTTCCACATGATCGAACTGACGGGATACGGCGCGATGCCTCGCGCGACATAGTCGCGGGCCGACAAGCTGAAATCCGGTTGATGAATGATCCGCCGACGCTGGCGGTCAATGGCGATCGGGCCGAGCGCCGCTCCGACATCAGCCGGCTCGAGCGCGTTCGCGCGCGACGCGATGTCGAACATGAGGTCATCGGAATGCAGCGGGGTGACGGCGGCGATGGTCTCGTGCCCTTTGAGCACGGCATCGATGCCAAAGTTGAGCGCATTGGAAGCGGTCTTGAGATCGCTCTTCTTTCGCTCCCTCCGCAGATACCGGATCCTCCGGTCGTCGTATTTCTTCAAGACCCGCTGGATCCCGTCGGGATCGGGCGACCCGTCATCGACAATCACGTGCAGATGCGCCGACGGAAGTTTGTGGACGCTGGACACGCAGCGATCGAAGAGCGTCAATCGGGAAGGAAACTCGGGCGATACGTAGACGGGGGTGATGATCGCGATCAAGGTCGTTCGCCCTTAAAATACAACCCATGCGAACGCTGGCGCTGCTGCTCCTGGCTGCCGCAATCCCCGGCTTCCCCTCAAAGCCCCAACTCCTCGGCGCCCGCTCCGCGCACTACGACCTTCGCGTCGCGCGCAGCCTCGTCTCGCCGCAGGAGGTGGCGTACGACGTCACCGTCGTCGACCTCGAGAGCGGCAAGACCGTGCTGAAGTCGCGCGTGACGGGCAAGCAGGCGGAAGCGATCGACGTCGATGGGCAAGAAGACATCCGCGTCCACCTCGGCTACACCGAGCATTTCTTCTCCGCCACCCTCACCGCGCGCGGCGTCGAAGAGCTGCGCACGTGGTGGCAGCTCGAGCCGCTGACGCCGCAGGTCATCCACGCGCCGGGCGCCTTCCGCGTCGGCGGCGAGGTCGCGCCGCCCATCGCCGTCCGCCGCGTCGAGCCGCTCTATCCCGAAGCCGCGCGGCGCAACGGCGTTCGCGGCAGCGTCGTCCTGCAGGTGCTCGTCGGGAAGGACGGGCGCGTCAAGGATGCCGTCGTCGTCCAAGGCTTGCCGTACGGCGTCGGCGACGCGGCGCTCGACTCCATCCGCAAGTGGGAATTCCGTCCGGCCACGCGCAACGGCGTACCGGTCGACGCCATCTTCGACATCACCTATAGCTTCAGAATGTGGTGAGGCACTCATGCGAAAACTGCCGCTCCTCCTGCTCTTCGCCGCCCTCCCGACCTTCGCCGCAACTCTCGGCGCCCGCTCCGCGCACCACGAGCTGCGCCTCGAGCGCAACGTCGTCTCCGCCGAGCAGATCGCGTACGACGTCACCGTCGTCGATCTCGACAGCGGCAAGACCGTCCTGAACGCGCACCTCAGCGGCAAGCCGGGCGAGGCGCTCGACGCCACCGGCGGCGACAAAGGCCAAGCCGTCCGCGTCCGCCTCGCCTATTCCGAGCACTTCTTCTCCGCGACCGTCAACGTCATCGACGGCAAGACCATCGTCGACGAGTTCCGCACCTGGTGGCAGCTCGAGCTCCAGCGCGCGGCACCCGCAGCAACACCGCCCAATGCCATGGCGCCGTACCGCGTCGGCGGCGACGTCAAGGCGCCGGTCGTCATGTACCGCGTCGCGCCGAAATACACCGCCGAGGCGCGGCAGAACCACACCAGCGGCATCGTCATCCTCGAGGCCATCATCGACAAGGATGGCCGCGTGAAGAACGCCGCGGTCTTGAAAGGCCTCCCCGACGGTCTCGACCAAGCGGCGCTCGACGCCGTCAAGCAATGGGAATTCCGGCCCGCCACCCTCGCCGGCCAGCCCGTCGAAGTCATCTTCAACCTCACCATCAACTTCAAGCTCGACGAACCGAAGGAGAACTGATGCGACTGGCGTTTCTTTGTCTTGCGTTTGCCACCGCCGCCTCCGCGCAGCTCACTTCCGGCTACGTCGTTCGCACCGGCGTGCCGTTCCCCGTGGTCGCCGACGTCAACGGCGACGGCTTCGACGATCTGATCCAGGAGAAAAACATCCTGATCAACCGCAGCGCCACGTTCGACGAGCAGAAGATCACGCTGCGCGAGTACGAGCGCCTCTTCGGCGAGGCCGACGTCAACGGCGACGGTGTTCCCGACCTCCTCACCATCGATCAAAGCTACAGCGCGCCGGGGCAGCCGGTCTATCGCCTTTACATCGGCAACGCGGCGCACACCTACTCGAAGTCGATCGTTGTCGCGTCCGGGCCGCGGCCGTACGTCGCCGACGTCGACGCCGACGGTAAGGACGACCTCGTCACCTTCGCCCCCGTCCGTCCCGACGGCATCCGCGAGATCGGCATGGACGTCGTCATCCTCCGTTCGCGCGGCGACGGCACGTTCGAGTCCCTCCCGCCGTTTCGCATTCCGACCGATCCGCAGCTCTATCCCGAGCCTCGCGTCCAGATCGGCGACCTCGATCACGACGGCTTGCCGGACATGGTTCTGCGCTGCACCGAGGACCTCGTCATCCTGCACGGCCTCGGCGGCGGGCGTTTCGCGGTCGAGAGCCATTACATGCCGATGAACGACGAATTCGGCGGCTGGTCGACGCGCCTCGTGGACGTCGACGGCGACGGCAACCTCGACATCGCCGTGGCCGCGTGGCGCAGCATCCGCGTGTTCTTCGGCGACGGCCACGGGCACTTCCCGCGCGTCACCAAGACGGCCATCCCGAAACTGCACGAGGGCGACTACTGGCCCGGCGTCTACTACGACGATCACACCCAACAGCCGCGCGACCTCGCCATTGGCCACTTCACCCGCAGCGATCGCAACCAGATCGCCGCCGGCATGCTCGAAGGCGACCTCGTCATCTTCGACTGGGAGCAGGGAGCGCTGAAGGAAGTGTCGCGCACGCGCACCGAGTTCTGGGGCCTCGACATCCGCACCGGCGCGTTCCACGGCAAAGACGCGCTCGACGATGTGTACGTCATGGGCACGCTGATCTGGGGCGATCCCTTCCCGCGGCCGCGCCTCTTCAACGGCACCTTGGGCGCGGCGACGATCGACGCACCGGCGCGGCGTCGCGCCATGGGCCGGCCGCCGGTGTTGGCCAGCGCGCTGCGCATCGAGATCAGCGGCGAATGCATCGATGACAGCGCCGATCTCTGGTCGTTCGCGCGCGATGGCGTCTTCGGCCGCTCCCAGCGCGGCGACACGACCATCGACGCCGCGTTCGACGGCGATCAGATCTACTTCCGCCTCGCGGCGCCGTTCCTCACGTACGCGGCGCACGGCGTCCTCACCGGTTCCAACGGCTCGTACAGCGGCAGCGCAGCGGTCCAGACCAGCTGCGGCTGGAAAGCGATGACCATCACCGCCACCGCGGAGTGACGATGAAGCGCGACGTCAAGTTCAAGCTCAACGGAAAGCCGGTCGCCGTCGACACCGACGACCAGCGCGCCCTCCTTTGGGTCCTGCGCGGCGACCTCGAGCTCACCGGCACGAAGTACGCCTGCGGCGAAGGCATCTGCGGGGCGTGCAGCGTGGCGGTCGACGGCGTGGCCATGCGCTCGTGCCAGACGCCGCTCGCCGGCGTCGAAGGAAAAAGCGTGACCACGATCGAAGGTCTTGAGCGCGACGGCAAGCTCCACCCGCTCCAGCAGGCCTTCATCGACCACGGCGCCTTCCAGTGCGGCTACTGCACCTCGGGGATGCTGATGAATGCGTGGGCGTTCCTGCAGAAGACGCCGCATCCGTCGCGCGCGGCAATCGTTGAGGAGATGGACGCGAACCTCTGCCGCTGCGGCGCGCACCAGCGCATCGTCTCGGCGATCGCGGAGGTGGCGAAGTGAACGCGCTCGATCGCCGAACGTTCTGCAAGCTCGTCGGCGGCGGCGTGGTCGTCCTGGTCACCGCCAAGCCCGCGGAGCTCCTCGCGCAGCAGCGCCGCGCATACCCCGAAGACCTCAACGCCTACCTGCGCATCGACGAGAACGGCCGCGTCACCCTCTTCTCCGGAAAGATCGAGATGGGACAGGGCGTGCACACGTCGCTGGCGCAGATGGCGGCCGAGGAGCTCGGCGTGCCGCTGGACGCGATCACGATGTGCATGGGCGACACCGACCAATGCCCATGGGACGCCGGCACGTGGGGCTCGCAGTCGACGCGGATGTTCGGCCCGGCCGTACGCGCGGCCGCCGCCGAGGCGCGCACGGTGATGCTGAAGCTCGCCTCAGAGACGTTGCGCGTGCCGCGCGAAACCCTGGTCGTACGCGACGGCGTCGTCTCCGACGGCGCGAAGTCGATCACGTACGGCGAGCTCGCAAAAGGAAAGCAGATTGCCCGGCTCGTCGATGAGAAGGCCGTGCTCCGCTCCGTCAAGGACTTCACGGTCATCGGCAAGCCGACCAAGCGCGTCGACGGCCGCGAGAAAGTTACCGGCCGCGCCAAGTACGCGGGCGACATCCGCCTGCCCGGCATGCTCTACGCGCGCCTCCTCCGCCCGCCCGCGCACGGCGCCACGCGCACGGCGCTCGACACGGCGAAGGCGAAGGCGATGGACGGCGTCACCGTCGTCGAGCGCGACGACCTCGTCGCCGTGCTGGCACCAACGCCCGATGGCGCCGCCGAGGCGCTCTCGCTGATCAAGGCGGAGTGGACGAAGCCGTCCGCGGCGTTCGATCACGAGTCGGTCGCCGACTACTTTGTGAAGCACGGCGGCGCCGGTGACGTCCGGCATACGAAGGGCGACGTCGGCGCGGCCACGAACGCGATCGAGACGACGTTCCGCACCGGCTACCTCGCGCACGCGCCGATGGAGCCGCACACCGCGGCGGCGGAGTGGAAGGACGGCCGCGTGACGGTGTGGGCGTCGACGCAGAGCCCGTTCGGCACGCGCATGCGCGTCGCCCAATCCCTCGGCATCGACGAGAGCAAAGTCCGCGTGCTGACGCCGTTCGTCGGCGGCGGCTTCGGCGGCAAGAGCCCGGCGCCGCAGGCGGTCGAGGCGGCGCGCCTCGCGCAGATCGCCGGCAAGCCGGTGATGGTCGCCTACACGCGCGGAGAAGAATTCTTCTTCGACACGTTCGGCCCCGCGTCCGTCATCCGCGTCGTGTCGTCGGTCGACGATCGTGGCAAGATCGCGAGCTGGGACTACCACGTCTACGGCGCCGGCGAACGCTCGTCCGAGGTCTTGTACGACGTGCCGAACGTGCGTCTTACGTCGTACGTGCCGCGCAGCTCGAATCTCCACCCGTTCGCCACCGGCCCGTGGCGCGCGCCCGGCGCGGGGATGAACGTCTTCGCGCGCGAGTCGCAGATCGACATCATGGCCGCGAAGGCGAAGGTCGATCCGCTCGAATTCCGCCTGCGGAACGCGACCGACGCGCGCTTGCGCAAAGTGCTGCAGACGGCCGCCGACGCGCTCGGATGGAAGCCGGGCGCGGGACCGACGGGACAAGGCCGCGCGATCGCCGCGAGCGTCGACGCCGGCACGTACTGCGCGCTCGCCGCCGAGGTCGCGGTCGACAAGAAGACGGGCGCCATCCAGGTGAAGCGCGTCGTCGCCGCGCAGGACATGGGCATCGTCATCAATCCCACCGGCGCGAAGATGCAGATGGAAGGCTGCATCGCCATGGGCCTCGGCTATGTGCTCTCCGAGGAGCTGAAGTTCCACGGCGGCGACATCGCCGACCGCAACTTCGACACCTACGAGCTCCCGCGCTTCTCCGCCGTGCCGCGCATCGAGACGCTCCTGATCAAGAACGACGATCTGTCGCCGCAAGGCGGCGGCGAGCCGGCCATCGTGCCGATGGGCGCCGTCGTCGCGAACGCTGTCTTCGACGCCACGGGCGTGCGCATCGTGAGGCTGCCGATGACGCCGGAGCGCGTGCTCGCAGCGATGAAGGCTTAATGGTGTGAGAACGGCGGCTGCAGCGGCGTCACGTACACCACCGTCATCATCCCGCGGTCCTCGTGCGCCAGGATGTGGCAGTGCAGCACGAAGTAGCCGGCGTAGTCGACGAAGCGGCTGCGCATCTTGAAGTAGCCCGGCACCTGCACGGAGAGCGTGCCGCTGTTGACCACCCTCCCCGAGGGGATCGAGAACGTGTCCCGCCAGATCCGGTTCGCGGCCGGCTCCGTCGCGGCGCATGGCTTCCACGTCGCTTTGTTCGACGGGTCGAGCAGGCACTGCGCCGCCTCCTTCCGCTCGGCGCTGTCGAAGATGTACAGCGGATTCCCAGAGGGGAGCGTGACGTTCGGGTCGAACACCTCCACGATCTGGAACGGATTGATGTGGATGTGGAACGGGTGCGCAATCGGCTTGAGGCCCTTGCCTCCCTGCGGGTAGGTCTCGTTCACGACCTTCCACTCCTCGACCTGATTCAAGAGCACCGTGGCGCCGACTTCGCCGTCGAACTTCTTCCCGTCGATCGTCTGCTGCGACGGCCCGCTGGTGATCGGCTGGTTCGGCAGCGGCAGCAGCGGCGATGAGGCGAAAGTCAGCACCTTCGTTCCCTTCACCTCCCCCTCGCCGATGTCCGCGAGAAACGGCGGGAACGTCGGCGCGGCGGGGAGGAAGTCCATCGGCCGCTCCGTCCCCTCCACCTGCACGTTGAGCAGCGTGAGCTGCGTGGCCGCCGCGGTGCGGTCGCTCGGATCGACGGTGTTGTAGACCAGCACCGGATGGAGGTTCTTGGGCGGATCGGCGTCGAGCGGCGGCGCCTTGACCAAGAGATCGGCGCGGTTGCCGGCGGCCAGGAGGAAGCCCTGGGATTTGTTGGCCTGATAGTTCACGTCGTTGAACTGCACGCCGTCCTGGGCGAGCTGCTTCCACTGGAGCCCGGTGGGGGCGATGAAATACGCGCCGGCGCGCCCGGAGGTGTTGGCGATGCGCCACCACTGCACTTCGCCCGGCTTCATGCGGATGAACGGCTGCAGGCGCCCGTTGACCGAGAAGTACGGCCCGCCGATCGTGCCTCCGCCGCCGCCGGTCTCGAGGTTCGGCGTGACCCAGAGCTGATTGATGACCAGCACCTGCTCGGTGATGCCGTTCGGATAGGCCTTCTTGATCTCGTCGTCGTACGGCCCTTCCACGATCAGGACGCCGGTCATGCCGTTGCCGACGTTGATCGTCGTCGAGCCGTGCTTGTGGGCGTGATACCAGTGCGTCCCCGGCGCCTGTCCCATGATCAGCGGACGGACCGGCGACGGCGCCTCGTCGTGCTCCGCCGCGCCCGCCCCGCCGCTGTGCGTCGACGTCGTGGCCGTAGGCGGCGCGGGAGGCCAGGTGGACGCCGTGTAGACCGGGAAGCGGAAGCAGTAGGGGAACGCGCCGATGTAGTTCTGCGGGAAGGCGCCGTTCCTGATGGCCTGCAGGTTTTGCTTGTACCAGTCGGGGGCGTAGGTCTTGAGAAGATTGTCCTCCATCGTCCGCAGCGACTGCGGAAGGTCGGACCAGAAGCGCGGCCACTGCTGCGGAGCGCCGGGCTGATTGAGCTGGGCCTCGCACCTCTTGAAAAACTCGTCGAAGGGCGCCTTGACGCTGTTCATGGTCACGACCGGAATGCGCGCCGCGTCCTTCGAGCGCGGCGACGGCGCGATCTGCAGGAAGACGTTGTCGGCCGTCGAGCTCGGGCTGGTGTGCGTCCCGTGGAAGTGGACGTTCGTGAAGATCGACTCGTGGAAACAGTCGGGCATCTTGTCGGCGGCCGGCCACAGCTTGGGGTCGCCGGGGTAGATCCTGCCCATGTTCACCTGGTCACACTGGTCCTTGTCGCTGTTCGGGAAGCGCAGGCTCTCGATCATGTTCATGAAGGTGAGCTCGACCAGATCGCCGAGGCGCGCGCGCAGCGTCGGCCCCGGCAGCGGGTTGGTCACGGCGACGTCGGCGCCCTGGCTCGGCAGCGGATCCTTGCCGGCGATGTACGTGCGCACCCACTGCGGAGCGCAGTCGACGTTCTCGGGGCCGAGCGGTCCGGCCACGCGGTTTTTTCCCTTCACCGAGGCGATGCGCTGCTTCTGCCCGATCGTCACCAGCGTGCCGCGCAGCACGCCGTCGTCGCCGCGGCGGATCTCCGGAATCGGCACCAGCTCTTTGTTGAGGATGTCGCTGCAGGGGATGGTCTGCGCGCGCGCCGCCGTGCCGGCGAACGAGAGGAGGAGCGCCACCACGAGCGCCGTGAAGGTGATCGTCCCTCGCTCGCCCTTGTGATTGAGGCAGGTGTAGGTGACGCCGGTCTCGGTTCCGGCGGGAGTGGGGACGAGGTAGGAGCTCGACGAGCTCCACGGCGCGATCGGATTCGTGATCGGGCTCCCGTCGACGGCAAGCTGATGCCCATCGCCGGTCTCGTTCGCCCAGCTCACCAGATCGTTGGCCGCGGCCGGCAGCGGATTCGGATCGAACGTGGCATTCCCGGTCGGGGTCGGACCCGAGATCTTGATGCTCCAAGTCGCCATGAGCTCCTCCTGCGCACGCCGTGTGCGCCCACCGGATCAATGATGCGACATCGGCGGCTGCAGCGGCGCCACCTCCACCACCGTCATCATCCCCACGTCCTCGTGCGAGAGGATGTGGCAGTGCAACACGAAGTAGCCGGGGTAATCGACGAAGCGGCTGCGCATCTTGAAGTACCCGGCCACCTGGACGTTGTTGAACGTGTTCCCGGCGGGGATCGGATAGACGTCGTGCCAGATCTTCGCCGGCGGCTTCACCTGGTCGCACGGCTTCCACGTCGTCTTGTCGTTCACGTCGATGTGGCACTGCCCCGCCCCGGCCGCGCCGGTCGTGTACACCGGCGTCGTGCCGTCGGCGAGCTTGGCGTTCGGATCGAACACCTCTACGACCTGGAACGGGTTGATGTGGATGTGGAACGGATGGGCGATCGCTGTCCCGCCGAAGCTCTCGTTGACCACCTTCCACTCCTGGGCCTGATTGAGCAGCACGAGCGCGCCGACCTCGCCGTTGAACTTCTTATCGTCGATCGTGTGATTCCGGTTGCGGCCTCCGCCGCTGGTGGTGAACCTGATCGTGTTCGTGTGGTCTTTGACCTCGTCGTCGGTGATGTCGTTGAGGAACGGCGGCCAGTACGTCTTCGAGCGGTCCATGAACGTCATTTCCTGCGCCGTCGTACCGGTCTTGACGTTGAGCAGTAACTGCTTGTCCTTTTCGCCGCCGTTGATCGCCGGATCGATCGCCACCGTGATCCCGACCGTCTGCCCCGCGTCGCTCGGTGCCTTCACCAGCAGGTCAGCGCGGTTGCCCGAGGCGAGGAGGAACGGCTTGTCGGTGCTG
The DNA here is from genome assembly GCA_035276475.1 of Thermoanaerobaculia bacterium. Classification (GTDB taxonomy): domain Bacteria; phylum Acidobacteriota; class Thermoanaerobaculia; order Gp7-AA8; family Gp7-AA8; genus DATDFB01. Next base: position 77,070 of record DATELQ010000004.1, read on the forward strand.
GCCACGTAATTCGCGTCGGTGAGCTGCACGCCGTCCAGGGCCAACTGGCGCCAGTGCATGCCTGCCGGCAGCGTGAAGAGCAGTCCCGAGCGGCTGGCCGTATTGGCGATGCGCCACATCTGCACCTCGCCCCGCTTCATCTCGATGTACGGCTGCAGCCGCCCATTGACGGAGAAGTACGGTCCGCCGCGCGCTTCGGTGCCGCCCTCGCGCCTCGGCGTGACGCCGATCTGGTTGATGACGATCACGTGCTTCGTGATCCCGGTCGCGGCGTAGTTCTTATTGATCTCCTCGTCGTACTTCCCTTCGATGATCATCACCCCGGTCATGCCGTTGGAGACGTTGAGCGTCGTCGAGCCGTGCTTGTGGGCGTGATACCAGTGCGTCCCCGGCGACTGCCCCATCATCAGAGGCCGCAGCGGGCTCGCCGACTCATCGTGCTCCGCGGCGCCGGCGCCGGCCGTGTGCGTCATCTTCTGCTCCGCCGGCGCCGCGGGCGGAAACACCGCCTGCTTGTAAACCGGGAGGCGGAAACAGTATGGGAATGCCCCGATGTAGTTCTGCGGGAACATGCCCTTCTTCTTGGCGTTCTCGTTGTCCTGCCATAGCTTCGGCTGGAACTTCTTCAGCAGCTCGTCCTGCGTTTTGCGGTAGGTTGCCGGCAGATCGTCCCAGATCAGCGGCCACTGCTGCGGCGCGTCATCGCGGTTCAGGTACGTCTCGCAGTCGCGGAAGAACACGTCGTTGAAGTCGTCGCGGACCGTCTCTCCCGTCACAGTCGGGACGCGGGCCTCGTTCTCCGAGCGCGGCGACGGCACGATCTCCAGGAAGACGTTATCCGCCGTCGAATTCGGGCTGGTGTGCGTGCCGTGGTAATGCACGTTCGTGAAGACCGAGCCGTGGAAGCAGTTCGGCATCTTGTCGACGCTGTTCGGATAGACAGGGCCGGCGTTGCCCGGCACCTGGTCGCACTCCCCGGCGTCGGTACCAGGGAAATTGATGTCATCGATCAGATTGAGGAACGTCAGCTCGACCAGATCGCCCACCTTCGCGCGGATCGTCGGGCCCGGGTGCGGCAGCGTCACCGGCGTCTTCCTCGGGTCCTGATTGGCCGGCGCATCCGTGCGGTACGTGCGCACCCACTGCGCTTCACAGCGCAGGTTCGACGCCTGGATCGCGCCGGTGGCGCGGTCGCCCTTGAGGAACGCGATGAGCTGCTTCTCTCCCGCGCTCACGAGCGTGCCGCGGTGCGAGGAGACCTCGGCCGGGTCCTCCAGCTTGCCGCCGATCTGATCGCCGCACGTCACCTGCGCCTTCGCCGGCGCCGCGGCGAAGCCGGCCAGCAGCGCCATCAGCAGCATGACCGTCTTGAAAGTGATCGATCCTTTCTCGCTCGGGTGATCCTGGCAGTGGTAGGTGACCGCGGCGGTCACCTTGTAAGCCGAGGTCGACTTCCAGGATGGCGCCGGCAGCGGTGGCACCGCCGACTGGTTGTCGATGACGATCGTGTGCGGATCGCTGGTGCGGTTCTGCCAGCACACCATGTCGCCGGAAACCACCTCTTGCGGCTGGGGATCGAACGTCGCAGCACCTGCGGGACCGGAAATGACGACGCTATATTCGGCCATGACGGACCTCCTTTTCTTCTGTTCAGAAACGGGCGCCGAGGGACATGCGGAACGTGCGCGGAGTCTGGTACGCGAGGTTGTTGAGCGGCTGGCCGAAGTTCGGCGCGAGCTGGTAATTCACACCCGCCACCGGCGTCTGCTTCGCGGGATCGAACGGCTGCAATGCCGTCGATGTCGCGGCGGTGCTGACCGTCGTGCCGAGCTTCGTCGGATCGGCGATCGCGTCGTTGTTGAAGATGTTCAGGACGTCGGCTTGCACGAAGTACTCGAGGCGCGCGATGCGCAGCGCGCCGCGCAGCGCGAGGTCGGTGGAGCGCACGACGTCGGTGCGCAACGCTCCGCGGTCGCTGAAGTAGTAGATCCCGTTCGGAATGGAGTTGTAGCCGGGATTCTTCGGCGCGCCCGTGTAGCGCGTCAGGTTGATCGGGCCGGCGACCGAGTACGCGAGGCCGGAGTCGTAGCTCTGTAGCAGCGTCGCCGACACGCTCGTGCGGCCGAGCGGCAGCGTGTAGCCGGCCCACGCCCGCACTTTGTGGCGCTGATCGCCCGTCAGATAGCCGATCGGATTCGCCTGCGCGTAGGCGAAGAACTCGGGGTAATACATCGACGGATCGACGTTCGCGTTCGCGCCGGTGGCGCTCTCCCCCTCGTCGTTGCCGCGCAATTTCGACCACGTGTAGAAGACGCCGGCGTCGACGCGCGGCGGCGTCCAGCGCGCCTGGAGCTGCAGCGCGCGGTACTCGCGGCGGACGTTGTTGCTGTTGCGCATCAGCACGAGGTCGACCGGGATGCCGAGGGGCGTCGTGGTCCGGCGCGTCTCCGGCGTCACGCTCGCGGCGTAGAAGTCGTGCCAGTCGCGATGCACGGCGTCGGCGCGTACGTAGGCGTTGCGCCCGAGCTGCTCGCCATAGCCGAGCGTCATCTCCCGCACAAAGGGCGAGCGCAGCGTGCCGTCGAAGTACGTGGCGAAGCCCGGCACCGTGCGCGTGCCGTTCGCGCGGAGATTGCCCGGCGCGAGGTTCGCCGTGCCGCCCTGCTTGCTGTTGAAGTAGTCGAAGACCATGCGGACGGCGTCGGGGAGCGGCACCGTCAGCGCGTTCGCGTTGATCGCCGGGCCGAGGTAGGCGAAGTCGATCGAGGCGGCGTTGCCGGCGGCCTGGTTCGACGAGGCGATACTGTCGGCGATGCGCGACGCGTACTCGCCGAACGACGCGCTGATGCGATGGCGGCCGTCGCCGCGGACGTCGAACTGCGCGGAAAGGCGCGGCGAAAGGCGCGCGTCGTTTGCGCTGACGACGCCGTCCGCGTCGACGGCGTGATTGCGGTCCCAGCGCGCGCCGGCGGAGAGCTGCCAGTGCGCGCCGAACGACCAGACGTCGTTCACGAACGCCGAGTCGGTGCGCAGGTCGTCCTCGGCCGCGGCGGCGAAGATCGGATTCCAGCGGATGAACGAGCCGCCGCCCGTCGCGTTCGACGGCGTGATCACCGGGTAGAGCACGCCGTCCTTTGCCTGCACGCGCGTGACGAAGAGCGAGAAGTCGCTCCCCGACTGGTGATTGTTCGCGTAGCGGCGCTCCGTGAAGCGATCGACGCCGCCGACCAGCTCGTGCGCGCCGGCGCGGCCCGTGTCGAGGAACGCGCGCGTCTCCAGCAGCACGTCATCGTTGTCGCGGTGCTCCACGTCGCAGACGCCGCAAAGCGTCGGCGAGTTGAAGCGGGTGTTGTTGTTGGAGCGGTCGAGGAGCAGCGTGCCATTGACGATGTCGGTGGCGAAGGCGCCGCTGCGGTCGGCGAACTTCCGCGCCGAGTAGTGCCCCTCGGCCAGCACATTCGGCACGACGATGCCGTCGTAGTGCACGGCCACGAGCGACTCCGGATCGTTGCGCGTGGTCAGGCTGGAGAGATCGTAGATGTTGTTGTTGAAGCGGACGTTCGTCCCCTTCGTGCGGATCGAGAAGCCCGACGCGGCGACGTTCTGGCGCGCTCCGAGCGCCGCCGTCAGCTTTCCCTCCCACCGCTTCTGATCGTTCCCTTCGGTGTAGCTGATCGCATCCGCGCCCGGCACGGCCACGGTCTGGCGCGCCGTGTCGTTCGCCGCCCAGCGGCCGGCGGTGAAGAACCACAGCCGGTCGCGCACGAGGAATCCGCCGAACGTCGCCTCCCACACGTTGTTCAGCGACGACTCGCGCGCCTCCCCTGCCGGCGTCTGCGCCGCCCAGCGCGGGCTGGAGAGCGAGTCGCGCAGCGACGCCGTCGGCTCGTTGCCGCCCGACTTCGTGATCGTGCTGACCACGCCGCCGCTGAAGCGCCCATATTCTGCGGAGATCGCGCCGGTCAGGAGCGTCGTCTCCTGGATGGCGTCCTCGACGTACATCGGCCGCATCTGCCCGCGCGTGTTCTCCGTGACCACCACGCCGTTCACCAGCACGAGGTTGTCGTAGCCGGGGCCGCCGGAGATGTAGAGCTGCCCGTTGGTGAGCGTGTTGCCGTTGACGCCCGGCGCGAAGCGCGCCGTGTCGAGCTGGTTGCGGAGGATGGGGAGGCGCTCGACCTGCTGCAGGGTGAGGTTCGTGGAGATCTGCGGCGTTTCGAGCGCGGGCGTGCCCGCCGCCGTCACGGTGATGGTGTCACCGAAATTCATCTCCGCATCGACGCGCGTCGTTTGTGAGAGCCGCAGCGCGGTGCGCCGGCGGACCTCGCCGAAGCCGTCGGCCCGGATCTCGATCAGATAGTCGCCCGGCGGCAGAGCCGCGAATTCATACGCGCCCGACTCGCCGGTCACGGCGCTGCGCGTCCCCTGCAACGCCGGCGACGAGACCGTCACCGTCACACCGGCGAGCGGCCGCTGGCCCGTCGTCACCGTCCCCGTCAGCGATGCCGAGGTCTGGGCGAGAGCGGACGACGCAATCGCGACAGACAGCATGGCGGCGGCCAATCTGTACATCAATTGAAGGGGGACCCGATACGAGTCTAGCGCATTACACTCTCCAACCATGACAAAGCTGGGACAAATCTTCACTGCCGGTGTGTCCAACGACATCACCGTGGCGCTCGACGGCGTCGCCGACAGCAAGATTCTCGATCCGGTCGGCACCTCGGCGTATCAGGTGCCGGGCCTTTCGGTCGACGCCGCGAAGCCGAACCTGCAGGTCTTTGACCTCACCGCGAGTCTCGACGCCAGCTCGACCGCGCAGGCGTCGATCAATGCGGCGTCCGCGGAGATCGCGCCGTTCGACGCCAGCGAGCCGCTCACGGCGCCGCAGGGCTCGAGCTACGCGCAGCTCGTCATCGACGGCAACCTCTCCGGCAGCTTCGGCGGCACGCTAAAGAATGCTCCGCTCACCGTCTCCGCGAGCGCGGCGCCGTCGTTCACGTACACGCATTGGACGTTGGCGTCGGCGACGGAGACGCGCCTCGACGCGCTGACGCGCCTCGTCACGAGCGCGCAGCTCCCGCAGTACGAGAACATCACCTCGCTCCTCCCCGGCGAGGCCACGCGCTTCGGCGCCACGCTGCAGATCGACCTCGGCGCCCAGGCGCAGTACGGCGACAGCTTCGACCTGGACAAGGCGGTGAGCCTCTTCGACGGCCTCTCCGCGCAGCTCACGGCCAGCGTCGCATACCAGATCAAAGCGAGCCTCGGGTGGTCGCTCTACGACGAGATGGACGTCGTCGTCGCCAACGCCCAGCAGAACCATGCCGGCTGGGTGCGCGTGCGCATCGACCGCACGCGCAACGACACCTTCACCGCCGGCGCCACGTTCGCGCTCAACGTCGCCTACGACGCGTCGAGCATCGCCGACGCGCTGGAGAAGGCCTTCCAGGCGTCGTCGCTGCCGCTCGCCATCCAGATCCTGACGACCGTCGCCAAAGGCGACTGGGACGCGATCAAGAGCTCGATCAGCGAGCGCGCCACGAACGACCTCATCGCCGCCATCGCCGGCACCGGCTGGAAGGAAGAGGCCGCGAATTCGCCGGCGGTCACGGAGGCGATCGCGGACATCAACAAAGTCGTCTCCATCTACAACGGCGTCGACGCGAAGGTGCAGCAGCTCTGGAACTCGCTGCTTCTCAAAGTCGATCTGCAGCCGGGCTCGGACCTGCGCAACACCATCGACAAGATCGCCGCGCTCGATCCGCAGAACCCGAACCTGCAGCAGTTTCTGAGCCCCGAGGCCCAGAAGGATCTGCAGATGCTGGAGGCGCTGTCGGGCAAGAGCATCGAGCAGCTCCTCGTCGGCAGCAACGCCAGCGTGTCGATCGCCATCACGAGCGCGGTCAACCTGGCCAAGCAGCTCGAGCGCGTCATCAACGACACGCCAACGGAGATCATGAGCGCGCTGACGACGTTCTCGCAGGAGCACGGCATCGCCTCGATCATCCAGTGGCTGGCCACGAACGCGACGTCGCTCGACGCGATTCAGGCGTGGGGCGATTCGGAGATCAAGAACGTCGTCACGAAGGCGGTCGGCAAGGCCTGGAATCTCATCAGCCCGGCCGATCTGCAGACCGTGCAGACGTGGGCGCAGAAAATCGTCGCGCAGTGGACCGATCTCTCCACGAAGCTCGCCAACGCCGCGAAGTACCTGCAGGGGACGCTCGGCTTCAACCTCTCGGCGGAGTTGAGCCGCGCCTCGCAGTGGTCGGCGGTGCTCGACTTCGAAGTCGATCCGACGAACGCCGCGGCCGTGACGGCGGTGCGCGCGAATCTGCCGAAGGGGAACGTGCACGACATGCTGGTGGCGCTCGACAGCGTGGCCGCGGACGCGTGGTCGATCCGCGAGTCGGTGATGACGTCGCGCCGGCTCAAGACCGGCGTCTCCACGGCGCTCCTCTCGCTCCTCGGCCTGTCGCGCACGCAGACGGTGTCGTCGCAGACGTTCACGGAGAGCGTCGTGCAGATCACCGACGCTGGCCGCAGCGCGAGCTACAGCGGCGGCTTCACGCAGTCGGTGACGATCGGCTCGACGTCGAGCGAGTGCAGCGTCTCCGCGGTGGCCGAGGGGGCGGACGCGTCGCACGACTCCAACGCGCCGTTCGCAAATCCATCGCAGGAGATCCACCTGACGTTCTCGCGTAACGACAGCACGGTGAGCGCAACGACGCTGCAGGCACTGCAAACGCTGCTCGAAGACCTCGGGTTTTTCGTCACCGCCGGCGAGCCGGCCACGGACACGCCGGCAGGCTCCGAGACGGCGTTCACGATCGACATCGTGCTCGACGCGAACGCGCTCGCGCAGCTCGCGCACGACGACGGCGAGAGGAACTGGAACGGCGACTTCCGCAACGCCGCCTATCGCCTCTTCAACGATGCCATGGTGGCGGGGCAGGAGTTCGCAACCGTGCTGCGCAGCGACGTCTTCGCGGAGACGTGGACCGACACGTCGACGACGGAGTTCCGCCAGGACCCGCGCGCGAACGGGATCCCCTACGAGAACCGGACGCTCGGCATCCTCGACGACAACCTGCAGTTCACCGCGGAGTTCATCCCGGTGCGCATGCTCATCACCCGCCGCCCCGGCGGCTTCGGCGAGCTGGACAAACTGCAAACCGCGCTCGCCAATCCCGGCAATCTGAAACAGCTCGCCGAGGGCGGTGCAGCATTCTTCTCGAAAGCGATGCTGCGAGAGTGGAACAACCCCATGTTCACGCTCTGGTTCACGATCGCCCGGCTCTGCCGCATGAGCGGCGCCGCCCTGGCGACGGCGAAGGGCCTGGCCACGCTGCGCTCCCGGCAGAGCTCCACCGACGCCTTCGGCGCGCCGATGCAGTGGTCATTGACCGCGGGCACCGGCGTACCGTGCGCGCAGATCAAGGCGCGGAGGCTGTTCCCATTTGGCTCGTGATCGCAAGGGACGGGGTAGTATTTTTGCCTCGCCCGTCACACCTACGCTAGAGATCGCGACATTGGGAGCTCCGGCTCCGTAATAAGATTCACTGGTCCAAGTTCCCGGAAGAATCTGCGTATGTGCGGCAGGCGCACGTGGTCCTCGTGCGCGAATGGAGAGACGTATGTCCCTGCGGGGAAGACTCGCCCGTTTTTCAGTAATCGCCGTCGTGTTCCTATTGGCCGTTGCGAGCGTGAAATCTGCGCCGCCCCCTCCGCCGCCGATTGCGATTCAGTTCGGCAAACAGTCGGTGATCGTGACGGCCTCTCCCGGCGGTCAGGTGGCCGTCTTCAGCGTTGCTCGCGAATTTGTCCGGCCGAGACTTCGCGTGCTCGGAATCGTACGGCGCGCGGTGGTGCTGTCGGATCCGGCAAAGAGCGGAATCTTCACTCTGGATCTCGGGAAACCGGTTCCCGCGGCGGCGATCTGGATCGCCGTCGATCTGGCGACGGGTGCGCACATCGAAGCCGGGAGTCCCGGCTATTTCATCGTGCAGATGCCGTCCACGGCAAATGGGCTGAAGCACGACAACGTCGGCCAGTTGAGGAAGCTCGAGCTCGCCGCGCCCGAGCTGGATCTCCTGCTCGTCCGGCCGGGTGAAGGGGCCTGGCAGTATTACGCCGCGAAATCGGGGCAGCGCGACGAAAACGCGGACGAGATGACGAAGCCGATTCGCATCGACGTCCGGTCCATGCAGGCGGTCGACGGGTCCACGCCGCCGCCGGCGAATTTCAAGAACGGCGACGTCATCGCCCTGATCGATCCCGAGTGGATGAAATACCGCGTCGTCGAGGTGGGGCGATGATCCGGTCGCGGCTTGCCGTCGCTCTATTGAGCTTGACCGTTTCGGCCGCCGCGCTCGGCCAGCAGGAGTTGCCGACGCTGGAAAAAGGCATCCAACCGGAGAAGATTTATCAATTTCACGACATCGACAACATCAACATTTTCAACGGCAATCTCATCATCGGGATGCCGATCGGCTTGTCCTATCCATTGAACGGCGGGGTGTCCTACGGTTTCGGCCTCAGCTACAACGTCAACGCGTGGGATCTCAAACCTGACAACGGAAAGATTCATGCGACCCCGACGAAACGATCGAACGCCGGACTCGGCTGGATATTCAGCGCCGGGCGATTCTTTGCGCCTAATGACCCGGGCACTGGCAGCGACCCCGTTTATGAAAGCCCGGACGGCGCCGATCACCGGTTCATTAACGGCACCTCGACCACCGGTCTGACGACGGACGATGGCTCCGCTCTGCGACTTCGTTACTTGCCAAACGATTCGGTCGCAGTCGATTCGCCCGACGGGCTCACGCGCAAATTCGAGCGAAACTCAGATGGCATATGGGACATGAAGTCCATCACCTCGGCTGCGAGCAGCGACAGCGTGACCTTCGAGCGGCTGCAGACGTTGCCCACGGATTGTCCCGCGCTCGGATTCGCATGGAAGGTTTCGGACACCCTGGGGCGAGCTCATATCATTTGCTATGCGGACAGCAACTACGACCACGTCGCCTGGCCAATGGTCATGCGTGTGATTGTCCAAGCTCCTCACAACGCAACCGCGGTCTATAACTTTCACTACCAGGACAAAGAAGTCTGGCGGAGCTTCCAGGACACTGACACTGGAAATCCCGTGTGGGCTCGCAAGACAACCGTTCCTTTTTTGACGAGTCTCGATCTGCCGGACGGCTCGTCGTACGCGCTGAAATACGCAGATGACGGACAGCCCCAGCCGACCAGCTACGGAGTGCTCAGCACCCTCACCCTTCCGACGAAAGGCTCGATCAGCTACACCTACGACCAACGGTTCATTCCGGCGGAGGACTTTTGCGGCGTCGACTACGGCGAGGCAAGCGGATACGGATTTGGATCCGGCGTATGGGCGGTGAAAACGAGGACCTTTGCTCCGGCGGTGGTCTCCGGGACGGCCTCCAGCGAAACCTGGACCTACGATTTCAAGCTCCTTCCGGATCCCGCTCCCCGCTCCGTCTGGAATTGTTCGTCGGATCCGAATCGTACGATTCATCCGCCGCTCTACGATGAGATGGTCGTCACGGTGACGGGCCCGACGGGCGGTACCGTCGCGAATCACTTCAGCGTTTGGCCCGGTGGCGACATCGGCAGACAACCCGACCCCGACACTTCGCCGGCCGGGTTCAAGCGCTCCAACTTCGAACTGCCCTTCGGGCGATACGACTCCGCACAAGACCACTATCTCTCGCAGGAGATTTTCAACGCCGCAGGTACGGCGCTGCGGTCCGTCTGGGTGCGTCACGACGTCTTCCTCGAGAGCGGTGGAACTCCGCGCACCAGCCGCCTGGTCTCGCAACGCACGGTCTTTCGCGACGATCCCTCGGGCTGCGCCGGCGAAGGCGCGAGCGCAAACTGCGCCTGGACGCAAACGGATTCGAGCGACTGGGATTCGGTTGCCCATCATCGGGTCGTCGCCAGCACCGCGAATTTCGGCAGCGGCGGCGTGAGCCGAACCGTGACCACGTCGTGGAACAAGAGCAACGGCTCCCCGCGCACCATTCAGCTCACCGACCCCTGGATCGTGAACACCTACGAAGATCGGATCACGCAGGAGAGCGGCCAGACCGCGGTCGAGCAGGCCTGCTTCGATTTTTCGACGGGCTTTCTCAAAGCGAAGCGGCAGTTGGCCGGAAGCTCGCCACAAAAAAACGATCTCCTGGCGATGTTCACGGCCGACGGCAGCGGTGACCTCGTCACCGAAGCCTACTATGGCGGCGACAATGCCCCGCTGCCGGCGGGGGCGAACGCGGCCAATCTCTGCTCGGCTCTTCCGTCGCTTACCGGCGTTGCGCCCGAATACCAGATCGACCATCAGTGGCAGAACGGGCGTATGTCGAGCGCCAAGTACCACAATGCCTCGTTTTTCTCGGCCGACCTGGACATCGATCTCACCGGACTGGTACGGCACTCCCGGGACACGAATGGCCTGCAAACGGAGTACACGTACGACACCAGCGGGCGGCTGACGGCCATCGCGCCTCCCGGGGTGAAACCGACGTCGTTTCAATACATCCCGGCCACGGGGCAGGGCGGCGTTCTGACGCAGCCGGCAATGGTCGATGCGCAGACCGTCACGAGCGGCAGCGGGATCGTGCATAAACAATATCAGTTCGATTCCTACGGCCGGCTATGGCGCGAGAAACAATTGATGGCCGACGGGAACTGGAGCGTGCGCGAAACGCTCTATGACGCAAAATGGCGGAAACGAAGCGTCTCCGGGACGGAGCAGCTCCCTGCGGGAAGCTCCGAATTCAGCTTCGTTCCTGCGTCCAAAACGACCTACGAGTACGACCCGCTCGACAGGCCGGTTCGCATCACCGCCCCGGACGGCTCCGTCACCAATATCAGCTATGGCGGCGTACGGACCACGACCCGGAGCAACACGGTCGCCGCCGACTGGACCACGAGCGGCACCGCCACCGTGTCCACCAAAGAGACATACGACGGCTTCGGACGACTGGCAAGCGTCACCGAGGCATCCGCAACGGGGCCGGGAAACGTGCCGCAAGACGTCACCACGACGTACGGGTACGACGTCGGCGGTCGAATCGCGTCCGTGAGCACGCCGGCCGAAGGCGTGACGCAGACGCGCACGTTCGCTTACGACAACCGAGGGCTTCTCCTGCGCGACACGCAACCGGAAACCGGGATCTTGGGAAACGGCACGACGTCGTATCAGGAAAAAGACGTCAGCGGCAACGTGATCCGAGGGTACGACTCGCGCGGCCATCTCGGCGTGAAACAAGCGGCCGGAACGCAGAGATTCACGCAGAGGTTCAGTTACGACTCTGCCGAACGTCTGACCGACGTTCAGGTCGCGGCCGATGCCGCCGGCACCTCGTGGAGACCCTTCAAGCGACTCGAGTACGGCACGGCCGGCACGGCGAACGGCAAGCTTCTCACAGCCACGCGGCACAACTACTTATGGCAGAAGACGACGACGCCGCGCGACACGATCGTGACGGACCACTACGCCTACGACGCCGTCTCCGGCGCGGTCAAAGAGCGAACCACGTGCGCGGCGATCGTCGATTTGCCCACATCGCTCGTTACGTGCGACGGCGCTCCGGCGAATGCGCAGCACACGTTCAAGACCACCTTCGCGCACGATGACCTCGGAGCCATTTCCGAAATCGGCTATCCGGTCAGCCCGGCGGATACCAATACCCCGTCGTGGTTCGCCGTGAACAGCTTCACGAACGGATTCCTGACGGCGGTCAAAACGAGGGACAGCCAGACCGGCACGTCCCAAACGATCGCCCAACAAGCATACGCACCGAACGGAATGGTGAACAAGATCACCCACCTCCTCACGGACAAGCCCGCGCTGACGGACGACATCGCTCCCGATTCATCCGGGATGACGCGGCCGCGATCGATCGCCTTCAATGGCTGGCTGCCGCCGTGCCAGACGCCGCAGATCACCGGCCCGGATGACGCGCAGGTCGGCTGGCAGGGAACGGCACAACTGCAGGTGCAGGTACCGTCCGGCGAGACCGTCAGCTATCAGTGGTACAGCAGCAGCGGGAAGCTGAATGGCAAGACGGACTCGACGCTCACCGTCGCCGACGTCGAAGGAACGTCGCAGTATTGGGTCGAAGTCACGAATTCGTGCGGAACGACCACGAGCCGGACCGCAACCGTCTCGCTCAATTGCGGCGGTCCCGACATTGTGATGCAACCGTATGGCGGACCCCTCAACCAGGGCCAGTACCAGGTTGCGGTCGTGGCCCAAGGCACGGGACTGACGTATCAATGGTTCAAAGGCCCTGCCCGCCAAACTGGCCAAAGCATACTCATCGACCCAAACGGGCAGGGGCCTTCCCTCACGGTAACGGCGCCCGGCAGCTACTGGGTCATCGTGACGGGTGGTTGCCGCGGCGACATCGCCCCCAGCGACGCTGCGATCGTTGTCAATCAAGAATCGGGTTGCGATCTCATTTCCATCCAGCAACAGCCGGTATCGATCGACGTGGCAGCCGGAGACGACGCTTTATTTGCGGTCCAAGCGGGCGGTACCAGCCCCAGGTATCAGTGGCAGGAACGGATAGGCAATATCTGGTACGACACGAGCGGAGCGACCTCCAACGTTCTCCGCCGGACTGCCGTCCTCACATCTGCGATCTACCGCATCGACGTCAAGAACGATTGTCCGCTGTATACCAACCCGAAATCGGAGGTCTTCAGCCAACCCGCCACCGTCCATGTGACTTCGTGCGCCCTCGTCAAGATCCAAGGACAACCGAACGATCAGCAAGTCTTCGAAGGAAATCCTGCCACGCTGACGTTCTCCGCCACACTCAAAGACATCGATCTATTTCAGCGCAGCGTATCCATTCAGTGGTACCAGGGTGAGACCGGCGACGACAGCCATCCACTCGCCAGCACTGGCTTCCTCAATCAGAGTTACCAGACCGCTCCTCTCCAGAACGACACGAAATTTTGGGCGCGAATCGTCGTGCCTCCGGGTGGTGGGGCTTGCGTCAGCGACATCGCTGTACCTGCCGTCGTTTGCAGCGGCGGCTGCAGCGTCGACACCCGCACGGTGCGGGTCAGCGTCTGCCATCCTCCCGCGATCATTCAGCAGCCCGCCGGCACATTCACGACGCCGGGAGTGGAGGCGCGGGTGCCGGTCAACGCGCGCGGAACGGGGCTCAAGTTTCAGTGGTATTACGGCACCACGGGCGACATCAGCCATCCGGCCGGGCTGGCGTCCCCCTCTTCGGTCGGACAGATTCCGATCACCCAGGACAACACGAGGGTATGGGTCCGAATCGTTGGCGACTGCGGCCAGGTCGACAGCATCGACGTCAACATCCGCCTCTGCTATCCGCCGGTCTTTACGACGCAACCGCCTGAGACTCTGACCGTTCTCACCGGCCAAACGCCGAGAATCACCGTCGACACCAATCAGGCCGACGCCACCTATCAGTGGTGGGAAGGTACCAACGGCGCCGGCGTTCCCGTCGCGACGGGGAAGGATTTCACCCTCCCCCTGCTCCCGGGTGAAACGACGCATACCTATTTTGCGAGGGCAACCGGCACCTTGGGTTGCCATACCGACAGCCGGGTCATGACCGTCTCCGTCTGCACGCCGCCGGCGATCACGTCGTGGCTGACGGAGTACTACACCAGCCGCGGCGCCAACGTCGACATCCGCGTCGTGGCGAGCGCCGATGCCACGACGTACACGTGGTACCGCGGCGTCACGGGCGACGTCTCCCACCTCGACGCCGGTCCGAATTCGTCGACGACGCTCAGCCGCGCGCCAACGGAGACGACGCAGTACTGGGTGCGCGTCAGCAACGGCCGCTGCACGAGCGACAGCCCGACCGCGACCGTCTACGTCTGTACGCCCGACATCGTCACGCAACCGCTCGCGCGGAACATCGCCGCCGGCACGTCGGCGAATTTGTCGGTGACGGCCGCCGGCAGCCAGCCGTTCTCCTATCAATGGTATGAGGGCCAGTCGGGCGACGCGTCGCATCCGCTGGCCGGCTATACACAACAGAACGTCACCGTTTCGCCGGCGCAGGACAAGTCGTATTGGGTCGCGGTCACGAGCCCCTGTCCGACGCCGCAACCCGCGAAGAGCACGGCCGCGCTGATCCGCGTCTGTTCTCCGCCGGTCATCACCGCCTCGCCGGCCTCGAAGACCGTCTGCCTCGGCACCTCGACGGACCTCACGGTGACGGCCACGGGAACGGACCTCCACTATCAATGGTGGATCGGCCCATCCGGCACGACCACGCAGCCGATCGGCAACAGCGATCGCAGCACGATCACGGTGACGCCGACGCAGACGACGACCTATTGGGTGCAGGTCACTTCCGGCTGCGTTCCGACCGGCGCGTCCACGCCGACGGCCAACAGTACGGCCGCCACATTGACCGTCAATGTGCCGCCGACCGTGACCGGACCCGACGACAAGAGCATCGTCCAGGGCAACACGGCGCAATTGACGGTCTCGGCGAACCAGACGTCGACGTTCGAGTGGTACCAGGGCGTCTCCGGCAACACCGCCAACCACGTCTGGAGCGGCACGTCGTTCACCACGCCGGGACTCTCGCAGACGACGCAGTACTGGGTGCGCGCCAGCAACGGCACGTGCACGACCGACAGCCGCACCGTCACCGTGAACGTCTGCATCCCGCCGGCGATCTCGCAATGGACGAGCGACATGACCAGCCCGCGCGGAGCAACGGTGGCCCTGAACGTGACGGCGAGCGCAGGCACGACGTCGTACACGCTCTACCTCGGCAACGCGCCCGACGTCTCCCATCCGATCAACGGCGCGGGCGCGGGCACGTCGGCGTCCTTCAACGTCGCGCCGCTGCAGACGACGAGCTACTGGGTACGCGTCAGCAACGGCAGCTGCTTCCGCGACAGCGGCACGACGACGATCTACGTCTGCACGCCCGACATCACCACGCAGCCGGCGGCGAGCCAGACCATTCCGGCCGGCACGCAGACGACGCTCTCGGTCGTCGCCGCCGGCACGACGCCGCTTTCGTATCAGTGGTACCAGGGAGCGTCGCCCGACACGACGCACCCGATGAACGGCTATACGACCTCGAGCATCCAGGTCGCGCCGACGGTCAACACCTCGTACTGGGTATCGGTGGCGAGTCCCTGCCCGACGCCTGCGCCCGCGCGCAGCGCCACGGCAGTCGTCAACGTCTGCACGCCGGCGAGCATCACCACGCAGCCGCAGTCGCAGACGCTCCGCCTCGGTTCTTCGATCGATCTGACGGTGACGGCCACGGCGAGCAACGCCACGCTGCACTATCAATGGTGGATCGGCACACAGCCGGTCGGCACCGACTCGCCGCGGCTCACCGTCTCGCCGTCGCAGACCACGACGTACACCGTGAGCGTCGTCGCAAAGAAGAGCGACGGCAACAACTGCGGCAGTACCGTCAACAGCGCGCCCGCCACCGTCACGGTCTGCGTGCCGCCGACGGTCACCGGACCGGACGACAAGACCGCCGTCATCAATCAACCGGCGACGCTGACGGTCTCGGCAAATCAGAGCTGTACGTACGAGTGGTACCAGGGCGCGGCGCCGAATACGTCGGTTCACGTCTGGACCGGCGCGACGTTCACGACGCCGTCGCTGTCGCAGCCGACGCAGTACTGGGTGCGCGCGAGTAACGGCTCGTGCACGACCGACAGCCGCACGGCGACGGTGAGCATCTGCACGCCACCGTCGATCACGACGAATCCCACGGATCAGACCACGACCAGCGGACAGCTCGTCTATCTCACTGTGGCCGCGAGCAGCGACGCCACGACGTACACGTGGTATCAGGGCACGGCACCCGATGCGTCGACTCCCATCGTCGGCCCCGGCAACTATCCGACCATCGGCGTGGCTCCGCAGGCGACGACGAGCTACTGGGTGCGCGTCGGCAACGGCTCGTGCAGCACCGACAGCACGACGGCGACGGTGCGCGTCTGCGGGCCGCTCATCACGCAGCAGCCGCAGAACGTGTCGATCGTTTCCGGCTCGACGACGACGCTGTCGGTCGCGGCGAACGGCACGCCGCCGCTCTCGTACCAGTGGTACAACGGAACGGCGCCCAGTACGGCGTCGCCGATCACGACGGACGGCAACCAGTCCTATCTCAACGTCAGTCCGACGACGAGCAAGTCGTACTGGGTGCGGGTCTCGACCTCCTGCGGCTCGGCCGACAGCAGAACCGTCGCGGTGACGGTGACGCCGTGCACGACGGTGGCGATCAACAGCACTTCCTCGTATTACGACGGCACGGCCTGGCAGCTCAGCGCCTCGGTGACCGGAACGGCCGTGCAGGCGGAGTGGTACAAGAGCGATCCTCCGGGCTCGACGTACGTGCGCTTCGCCACGACGGCGACGACGTCGCTCGTGCCGCAGAGCAGCACGGTCTACGTCTACGTCCGCGCCTACAACCCGTGCAGCTCGCGGATCCAGTACCTGACGCTGACGATCCCGGGCGGCGGGATGGCGCCGACGATCGCCTCCGATCCGTCGAGCGCGACCTACAGCGGCAAGACGCCGCCGCCGCTGCACGTGAAGGCGCACGGCCGGAACCTCTCGTATCAGTGGTACTCGAGCGACCCCGACGGGTCGCCGTACGTGCCGATCTCCGGCCAGCACTCGCCGGATCTGGCGATCCTGCCGCAGTCGCCGGTGGCGTCGTACTACGCGCTGGTCATGAACGACGCGGGGCTCGTGCAGACCGCGGCCGCGACGCTGCGCCAGGTGTCGTGCGCGGCGCCCAAGATCACGGCGCAGCCGTCGTCGGACGGCGATGCGGCTGCCGGATCGCGCGTCTTGCTCTCGGTCGACGCCGCGGGCGACGGGCCGCTCGCCTATCAGTGGTTCGCGAGCGACGCGCGCGGCGGCGGATGGAAGCCGGTCGACGGCGGCACGTGGAACGCGCTCGGCGTCGACGCCGGTGCGCCCGCGTACTACTTCGTGCGCGTGTCGAACGCCTGCGGAACGGCTGACAGCAACTACGTGAGCGTCGCGCCGTCGGACGGCTGCGCGGCGCCGTCGATCGCGTCGCAGCCGCGCGGCGCGGCCATGGATCAACAGTCGGGCGCCGCTCTCGGCGTCGACGCGAACGCTCTCGACTATCAGTGGTTCCGCAGCGACGGGCCGATGGCGCAGTGGCTCGAGGTGCCGGGCGCCACGAAGCGCTCGGCGCGGCTGGCGGCGCAGCTCGTGCCCGCGTACTCGTACGTGCGCGTGCGCAAGTGCGGGAAGACGGTCAACAGCGACGTCGCCGCGGTGCGGACGCTCACGACCGGGTGCGCGCCGCCGTCGGTTGCCACGGAGCCGTCGATCGTGATGGCGACGCCCGGAACGCCGGTGACGCTCACGGTCGACGCGAGCGGCGACTCGCTCTCCTATCAGTGGTTCCTGAGCGATCCCGACAGCGTGTCGCCGCCGGCGCTCGTCCAGGACAGCGCTTCGAACACGTTCAGCTACACGCCGGCGTCGCCGCGGTCGCTCGTCTTCGTCCGCGTGACGAACGGCGCCTGCGGCACGTTCACCGACATGCCGGGCTACTGGGCGGTGATCAGCGCGCCGCCGTGCGGCACGGTCGAGATCATCCATCAACCCGACGACGTCACGATCGCGGCGGGAGAGACGGCGCAGCTCACCGTCACGGCCGGCGCGTCATGCCCGCTTACATACCAGTGGTACGTCGGCGAGCCGAGCTCCGGCTGGACGCCGCTCGACGGCGAGACGTCGTCCACATTGAGAGTCACGCCTTCCGAAACGCAGTTCTACCGGGTCAACGTCGCCGCTGCCGACGGCACGGTCGTCGCCAGCCACACCGCCGCCGTCCGAATCAAATGAGGAACCGAATGATGAAAACGACATTGCTCACGCTCACGCTGCTCGCCGCGACGACGCTGTTTGCCGCACAACCGGTGACGCCGACGCCGGACACGACGATCCGCGGCGTCATCACGGTGGTGAAGGGAAACGCCATCACGCTGGCGAAGGGGCTGACGATCGACGTCTCCGGCGCGGAGATCACGCGCCAGGGCGTCGCCGTCAACCGCAACGATCTCGACGTCGGCAGCCGCGTCCGCGTCGTCGTAACGGCGACGAAGAACTCCGGCGCGCTGGTGGCGAGCAAGGTGTTGGTCGAAGGGGCAGACCTGACGATCGTCGGGACGATCGAGGCGGTGACGCCGGCGTCCGTTACGGTGGTCGGCCAGTCGCTGTCGCTCGACAAGCAGACGGTCTACGGCGGCTTCGCGGCCGGGACGACGGTGGCGGCGGCGAAGGATCTGAAGGCAGGCATGCCGGTGGCGATCGACGCCACCTCCGCGCCGAACGGTCTGTCCGCAACGCGCATCGTTGCCATTGGCCCGCCCCCGCCCGCCCCGCCGCTGCCGGAGCCGGCGCAGAAGACGGTGACGGGGGCCGTGACGGCCGCGGGCAAAGACCAATGGACGGTCGGTACGACGACGATCTACATCTCGCCGAAGACACAGATCACCGGCGCGCCGGGCATCGGCGACACGGCCTCGGTCACCGGAATCGAGACGGCCGAGGGCGCGGTGATCGCGGCGGCCATCCGGAAGCAGTAGCATCGCGGAGATCAGGACATGCGAAGACTGGGACTGGCCGCGGCGCTGCTTCTTCTCGCCGCGGCCGCACTGGCAAATCCCGGCGACGCCCGCGTCAGCGTCACGTTGAAGCCCGACGTGCTCGACGCTCGCGCCACGGGCGAACAACTCGTGGCAACCTACGGCGGACGCCTGATCGAGACGACGGCGCAGACGGTCGTGTTGGAGATCTCGGTCGCGCGCAGCGGCCTCCTCGCCCGCGACCCCCGCGTAGCCTTGGTGGCGGTGCTCGGATCGCAAATGCCTGCCCCTGCGGCCGCACCCGCCCGGCGCCCGCTCCAGCCCCGCCCCACCGCCGATGATCCGTGCACCACAGCGCCGATCGGCCTGCCTCGGTGCACGGGCTTCTATCAATACGACGGAGCCGGCAACATCAAGGCGATCGGCAACGACGTGTTCCGCTACGACGCCGTCGGCCGGTTGAAGAACGCTACGCTCGCCAGCGCCCCCGGGAGTCCGACCGAGAATTACCAGTATGACGCCTTCGGAAACATGATCCATGTCAGTGGTGCATCCCGACCGCTGCTGACGACCGAGCCGGCCACGAATCACCTGAAGACGGCCAACGCGCAAGAGACCTACGACGAGGCCGGCAACCTCGCGACCTGGTCCGATCATGCCTACTCGTACGACGCCGCAAACATGCTGACGGAGATGACCGAGAGTGGCGGCGTCGACATGATGTACGCCTACAGCGCGGACGACGAGCGGATCGCCACGCTATCGGTGTCGCCCAGCGGCTATATCGCCACGTGGCGCATCCGCGGCCTGGACAACAAGGTGCTGCGGGAGTTCCGGGAG
>DATELQ010000005.1:0-14370 GCA_035276475.1 Thermoanaerobaculia bacterium
CGGCGATGAGCTGCGCGGACGTCGGCGCCGCGCCGCACCAGATCGACGCCGCGGCGAAGAGCGCGACGCCTAGGGCGAAGATGCGCACGCGGCCGAAGCGGTCGCCGAGCGCGCCGCCGGCGAGCATCAGCGACGACAGCACGAGGAGATACGCGTCGACGACCCACTGCGCTCCGCTGACGCCGGTGCCGAGCGACGTCTGCAGCACCGGCAGCGCGACGTTGACGGCGGTGCCGTCGATGAACGCCATCGCCGAGCCGAGAATTGTTGCGAGAAGCACCCAACGGCCGCGTCCGGCGGGAATGTGGCCCCCATCTTCTTTTGCTATCATCGCGTCGATCCAATGACTCCGATCAAACGTCTCCTCTCCGGCATCGCCATTGTCCTCGCATTTACGGCCGCGTCCGACATGCGCGCGGCCGAGCCCCAATCCGAGGGCCTCGTCAAGTCGCTTCTGAGGCAGGCGCCCGAGCTCCGCTCGGAAGTGCTGAAGATGGCGCTCGACGCCGCGCACAACGCCGCGAAGCGCGGCCTCGTGCAGCGGCAGGATCTGTTGACGGTGATCGATTACTCGCTGCCGTCGACGCAGCCGCGCCTCTTCGTCTTCGACCTCGTCTCCCGCAAGCTGCTCTTCCGCGAGCTCGTCGCGCACGGCAAGAACAGCGGCGGCAACGTGCCGAGCTTTTTCTCGAACAGCTCCGGCAGCCTGGCCTCGTCGATCGGGCTCTTCGTCACGGCCGATCCGTACATCGGCGGCAACGGCTACTCGCTGCGCCTCAAAGGCCTCGAAGAAGGGATCAACGACATGGCCTGGGACCGGGCCATCGTGATGCACGGCGCCTCTTACGTCAGCCAGGAAGCGATCAAGATCCTCGGAAGGCTCGGCCGCAGCTGGGGATGCCCGGCGGTGCGGCCGGAGGTCGCGCACAAGATCATCGACACGGTGCGCGGCGGCACGGCGGTCTTCGCCTACTACCCCGAGAAGTCGTGGCTGGCGACGTCGGCGTTCATTCGCAGCGCGACGAAGACGACTCAGAGCGCCGCGCGCTGAGCGCCGTTCTCATCGACACAGACCTGATCCCGCCCCGCGCGCTTGGCCGCGTACATCGCCCGGTCCGAGCGCGCGATGAGCTCGCGCGGATCGTCGCCTTGCACCGGCACGGTCGCAGCGACGCCGAAGCTCGCCGTGACCGGACAGGCCTCGGCGATGCCTTCGCGCAGGCGCTCCGCAACGGCCACCGCCGCATCGACTGACGCCGCGGGCAGCAGCACGGCGAACTCCTCGCCGCCGTAGCGCGCCACGATGTCGCCCGCGCCGCGCACGTGCTCGGCGAGGAGCTGCCCGGTGGCGCGGAGACATTGATCGCCGGCCTGATGCCCGGCGGCGTCGTTGAGGTCCTTGAAGAAGTCGAGGTCGAGCATGATGACGGCGAGCGTGTCGCCGCGGCGCGCGGCGCGCTCCCACTCCGACTGCAGCGCGGCGTCGAAGGCGCGGCGGTTGGCGATGCCGGTGAGCTCGTCCTCGAGCGTGAGCCGCTCGAGCGCGCGCGTCTGCTCCGCCACGAGCGCCCGCAACTCCTCGGCCTGCCGATGCAGCGCGTGCGTCCGCGCCCGGACGATGAGCAGTACGAGCGACGCCGCGGCGAGCCACCAGAGCGCCCACGCCCACGCGGTGCGGTACCACGGCGGCAGCACTTCGAAGCGCCACACCGCTTCGTTGCTCACGGCGCCGCTCGCGCCGCGCGTGCGCACGTGCAGCGCGTAGCGGCCGGCGTCGAGCGTGGTGAAGTCGATGAACGGCTGCGCGCTCCAGGCGCTCCAGCCGCTGTCGATCGGATCGAGGCGCGACTGAAAGGCGAGCCCCGGCTGATACGAGAGCGGCGCGAGCTCGACGCGCAGCCGCCGCAGCGCGTACGGCAACCGCGCGCCGCCGGCGACGCCGCGGATCTCCGGCGCCGGCTGCGGCGGTGACAGCGACGGATCGTAGCGAATGAGGCTGCGGTCGGCGCCGATCCAGAGCGCGCCACTGTCGTCGACGCTGAGGTGGTGAACGCCGCCGGCGCTGGCGGCGGCGAGCGGCTGCGGCGTCAGGTCGTACGTGCCGTCGTTGCGTTTGCGGATGCGCGACGGCGGCTGCGTGTTGAGCCAGACGTCGCCGCGCTTGTCTTCGTCGATGCGGAAGAAGCTCAAGCCGCGGATGCCGCCGAGGAGCGGATCGGGCGCAACGCGGCCGTTGACGATCGACTTGACGACGTTGCCCTGCGCGAAGACGAGACGCCCGGCGACCTCGGTGACAAACGTCTCGCCGCCGCCGTAGCGCGTGACGCGCTCGTGAGCATCGACGCTGTATGGGCCGTCGAAGATCGAGCCGCACCAGAGGACGTCGCCGCGCTCGACGAGGTCGCGCGTGTAGCTGGGCGAGCCGGCGATGAGGTGATCGAAGCGCCAGGCATCGCCGTCGCGGCGCAGCACGCCGGCGCCGCTGCGCGAAGCGATCCACATGCGCGATGGATCGCGCTTCGACGGCAGCAGCGCGTAGACGACGAGCTTCTCGGTGCCAGGCACGCGCACCGCCGGCGCGTCGCCGCGGATCTCGTAGACGCCGGTCGATGTGCCGGCGAACAGCGTGTCGCCCGAGGCCGTCAAGCCCCACACCGGCGGCACGCCGGCGACGGGCCGCGCGATCGTGTGCGCGTCGTCGATCGTGTCGCCGCGCCCGAGGAGAAAGAGGCCCTTCGACGTGCCGACGTACGTGCGGCCACCCGCCGCGGCCACGGCGGCTGCGGAGCCTTTCAGTCCGAGACGGACGTCGATGCGCGTCAGCGGCAGGGCGAGATCCACGCGGGCGATGCCGGTGAAGGTCGCGATCCAAAGCGCGCCGGCGCTGTCGGTGAAGAGCGAGAGGAGCGTCGTGTCTTCGAGCCCCGCGGCGGCGGCGAGGCGCTGCTCGACGTTGCCGTCGCGGTCGACGATGAGGACCCCGTCGTCGCGCGTGCCGATGGCGACGCGGCCGCGCGCCAGCATCGCCCCGGCGACGACGCGCCGCGACTTCAGCCACGCCGAGGCTGCGGGGGCGAACGGCTTGCCGTCGAGCGTGAAGAGCCCTTCGCCGTCGATGGCCACGACGCCGTTCGGCAAGAGCGCGCCGACGGCGCGACCTCCGAAGAGTTTCGGACCCCCGAGGCGTTCGATGTGGTCGGGCGCGACGACGTAGATCGCGTCGCCCACGCGCACAAGGCGGCGGCGCGCCGGCGCGTACTGCGCGACGATGCGCAGCGCACCGCTGTCCCATTCGATGAGATAGCGGTCGGACGCGAAGAGGAATCCGTGGCCGCGCGCGCAGACGCCGTAGACCTCACCGAGGCTTGCGCGCACTGCGGGCGGGAGCTGCGCGGCGAGCGAGCGGTAGGCGCCGCGCTCCACGACGCCGAAGTCGTCCACGCCCCCCACGCCCACCCGTCCGCCCTCCCCCGCCGCGACGGCGAAGACGGCGGAGTCGTTCGGCAGCTGGATGCGCGTCCACCAGGCGCCGTCGTAGATCAGCACGCCGCCGAGATTGCCGAAGACCATGCGGCCGCTCGTGTCCTGCGTGGCCGAGAAGGTCTCGGAGCCGCTGTGGAAGTCGTCGGTGGTGAATTGCGTGACGAGGGGGAGGCCGATCGGCTCCGCGGCACGGCCGCGGACGGCGGTCAGAAGGATCGCGAGAAGGAGGAGTTTGCGGATGGATGTAGGGTATCAGCGCCGCATGGCGTTGGCGATGACCGTCTTCACCGCTTGGAGATACTCGCTCCACTTCCAGTTGTCGTTGCGCGATGCCGGCGAGAAGCCGGGGTTCGCGTTCGCCTCGATGAAGTAGGCCTCGTCGTCCGGCGTGAGGCGGAAGTCGAAGCGCGCGTAGTCGCGCATCTGCAGCACGGGCCAGAGGCGGCGGACGGCGCGCGCGAGCTCGCGCCGCACCTTCGCATCGATGTCCGCGGGACGGGCCTCGACGCCCCACTTCTGCCGGTAGGCGCGGTCGTGCTTGACGTGATACGTGGCCATGGAGCGCGCGCCGGTGGCGTTGGTGCGCAGCTGATGCGGCGCGCGAATCCTCAGCGTCCGCCCCTCGGTAGCCATGACGTAGACGTCTTTCCCCTCGATGAACTCCTCGACGATCGCAGCGTCGCGGAACCGGCGGTGGACGACGTCGATCTGCCGCGCGAGCTGCGCGGGCGTCTCCACGAAGGAGCGCGCGGTGATCCCCTCCGAGGAGTCGCGCGAGACCGGCTTCACCACCGCGGGAAACGGCACGCCGCGCGGCGGCTCCACGCCGATCGGCACGAGCGCGAAGCGCGGCACGCGCACCCCCGCCGCCGCCGCGATCTGCTTGCTGAAGGCCTTGTCGCGCGTGCGCATGAGGCACGAGGGCGTCGCGCCGGTGTACGGGAGGCGGAGCAGCTCCAGGAGCGCGGGGATGTAGATGTCGTCGACGCGGCGGCCGTCGACGTGCTCGGTGGCGTTGAAGACGACGTCGGGCGCGGCGGCGCCGAGCTCGCGGAGGAGCTGCTTGCCGGAGACGACGAAGATAATGGCGACGTCGTGCTTCAGCGCGCGCAGCGCCTTGCCGATGAAGAACTCCATCGGCGCATGGCGCAGCGCGGCCGTCGTGACGAGCGAAGGATCGCCGTCGACGCGCTGCTCCCGATCGACGAGCAGCGCGATCTTCATGGCAGCGGCGGCGGCACTCGCTTCTTCGTCGCTTGCTCGAACGCGTAGGCGAGGCGCAGCAGCGCCGGCTCGCTGCAGGCCATGCCGGTGAAGCTGACGCCGAGCGGCTGCGGCTTCGCTTTGAACGTGTCGGGGAACGCCGGGGTCGGCGCGTTCGGCGTCGTCGCCCACGGCACGATGACGGTCGGATAACCGGGCCGCGCCGCGACGTTCGCGCCGCCGCCGCCGGGGAAGAGCAGGGCGTCGAGGTTCTGCGCCTTCATCACTTCGTCGATGCCGTGGGTCGAGGTGAGAAAGACGTCGCGCGCGCGGTCGGCCTCGTAGCGGGCCTTGAAGGTCTCGAGGTCCATGGCGTCGCTGATGTCGAGGAGCGACTGCCCGTACTTGATCGCGCCCATCTTCTGGTGCTTGTTGTTCCAGTCGCGCAGCTCCTGCAGCGACTTCACCGGCGCGCGGTCGCCGAGCGATTTGAGCCAGGCGTTGAAGTCGCGCTCCATGCCGTAAGCGAGATCGACCGAGCACTTGCGCCCCTTGACGTCGTCCATGTCGGTGCAGGTGCCGAAGAGAAGCAGGTTGTTCTTCGGATCCTTGTCGACGACGCTGGGGATGTCGGCGGGATCGACGATGACGGCACCTTGCTCCTTGAGCACGGCGATGGCATCGTTCATCGCCTTCAGCCCCTCGGCACTGAGGCCGCCGCGCGGCCGATCGCTGCCCGGCACCGTGACCTTGTCGTAGTAAAAGGCGCGCGGGATGCCGATGCGCGCGCCTTTGAGGCCGTCGCTCTTCAGGAACTGCGTGTACTCGCGCACGGGCGTGCACGTCTTCGTGGCCGGGTCGTTCGGATCGGGATTGCCGGATTCGAGCGCGCCGAGGAGGATGGCGGCGTCGGTGACGGTGCGGGCCATCGGGCCGGGCGTGTCCTGATCCGCAGTGATGGGGATGACGCCGTAGCGGCTGACGCGGCCGACGGTCGGCTTGATGCCGGCGAGCATGTTCTGGTTCGACGGGCTGAGGATCGATCCCGAGGTCTCGGTGCCGACGTTCGCAGCCCAGAAGCTCGAGGCCGTGCCTGTGCCGGAGCTCGAGCCGCCGGTGGCGAGGGCGGGGCGGCCATCGGCGGTGGCTTCGCGCGGGTCGCGGCGCGGATCGTATGGGTTGAAGCCGTAGCCGTTGATGGCGTTGTAGTTCGTCGGCATCGGCGGGTTGCCGGCCACCCAGTTGGCGAGCTCGGTCATCTGGGTCTTGGCGATGATGATGGCGCCGGCGTCGCGGAGGTTTTTCGTGAGCGTGGCCTCGTACGGCGGCACGAGCTCGGCGAAGGCGAGCGCGCCGCCGGTGGTGGGCATGTCGGTGGTGTGGATGTTGTCCTTGAGGGCGATGGGGATTCCGTGCAGCGGCCCGCGAACTTTGCCGGCCTTGCGCTCCGCGTCGCGCTCGTCGGCTTCCTTGAGCGCGTTCGGATTGACGGTGATGGCGGCGTGGAGCTTGTCCTCGTAGGTGGCGATGCGCACGAGCGACTGCAGCACGAGCTCGCGCGAGGTGACGCGCCCCTCGCGCAGCGCGGCCTGCATCTCCGGGATGGTGGCCTCGACGACGCTGAAGGGCGGCTTGGCATCGGGCTTTTTCGCGGCGAGCGCGAAGGCGGCGAGGAGAAGGACAACGAGTCGCGTCTTCATATGGCGGGAGATTGTATGGAAACGGGAACACCGAGGTATCCTCGGGAAGTATGGAAAACGAAGTGCTCGAAGTCTTGAAGGAGATCCGGGACGGGGTGAGGGCGACGAATGGGCGGCTGGACGAGACGAATGCGCGCCTGGATGGCGTCGAAAAACGGCTCGGCGGCGTCGAGGAACGGGTCGAAAAAGGGTTCGCTCACGTCGAAAAACGCCTTGATGGCGTCGATGAACGGTTCGACAGCGTCGGCAGATCGCTGAACAACATCAGCGCTCGCGTCGACGTCGCGAACATGCGGCTCGAACAGCTCGAAGGGAAGGTGGAGGGCGTCAAAGCACGCCTTCTCCTGGTTGAAGGCAATCTACGAGGCGTAGAAGAAGGCGTGACCGGCGGATTTAAGCGCGTGACCGAGAGCATCGCCGAATTGCGCGCCGACGTGAAGGCAACACTCGACGATCACGAGGTTCGCATCACCAAGCTCGAGAAGCGCAGCGCCTAACCCCCTCTGCTATCCTTCTTCCATCGAACCACTGACCACCTTCGTCGACGCCGCGAAGCGCGCCTTCGGCGATGACCTGCGCGCGATCGTCCTCTACGGCTCGGCGGCCGAGGGGAGGTTGCGGGCGACCTCGGACGTCAACGTCGTCGTCGTGCTGGCGCGGTTCGACTGCGCGAAGGCGGACGCGATCCGCGATGACTTTCGCGTGGCCCAGGCGGCGATCCGGCTCGATGCAATGTTCCTCCTCGAGAGCGAGCTCGCCTCGGCGGCGCGCGAGTTCGCGCAGAAGTTCGCGGACATCAAGCGGCGCCACGAAGTGCTCTTCGGCGACGATCCGTTCGCATCACTCGAGATTCCGCGCGACGCGCTCGTGCGCCACGTACGGCAAGCGCTCCTGAACCTCACGCTGCGGCTGCGGCAAAAGTACGTCGAGCGGAGCCTCCGCGAGGAGCAGGCGGCGCTCACGGTCGCCGACGCGGCCGGGCCGCTGCGCGCCTCGGCGGCGGCGATTCTCGAGCTCGAAGGAGCGCCGGCGGCGTCGCCGAAAGCGGCGCTGGAGACGCTTGCGGGCGACGGCTTCGCTGCGCTCCTGCCAAGCCTCTCCACCGCGCGCGAGGAGCGCGCGCTGCCGCCCGGAACGGCGTCGGAGACGCTCTACCGGACGATCGAGCTGGCGCGCGCGCTCGCGGACCGCGCCGAGCGGCTATGAACGTCTTCAACTGGTACGGGCCGCAGTACCTCGCCTTCTACGCGGTGCTGACGCTCGTCGTGCTCGCCGCGGCGGCGATCGCGCGGCGGAACGCGGAAGGGCGGGGGGCGGCGGCGGCGCGGATCGGCTTCGACGATCCGTATCTCATCGCCTACCTTCGCGGCGGCGCGGGCGAGGCGATTCGCATCGCCATCGTGTCTCTCGTCGACCGCAGCCTGCTGGAGCTGCGCGGCACGGACGTGCAGACGACGCGCGAGGGAAGAAAGACTTCGGCCCGCAAGCCGCTGGAAAAGGCGCTGCTCGACAGATGCAGGACGCCGAAGGAGGTGAGCGAGCTCTTCTCCGACTTGGCAGTGAAGAAGATGTGCACGGCATACGACGAAAAGCTCGCGGCGATGCGCCTCCTTCCCGATGACACGATCAAGCAGCAGCGTCGGCGGATCTTCCTCGTCGCAGCGGCGGTGCTGCTCTTCTTCTCCGCCGTGAAATTCGTGATCGGCCTTGCGCGCGAACGCCCCGTGGCATTCCTGATCGTGCTGACGATCGTCGCCCTCGTGCTGCTCTACAAAGTCGTCAATCAGCGCCGGACGCGCGCCGGCAACAACTACCTGAGCGAGACGCGCAATCTCTTCGCCACGCTGCGGCTCCGCGCGCCGCAGCTCCGCGGCGGCGGCGCGACGGCCGAGGCGGCCCTCCTCGCGGCGGTGTTCGGCATCGGCGCGCTCTCCGGCGCCGACTTCCTTTGGACGAGGCACATCTTCAAGAAGGTGACGAGCTACTCGAGCGCCTGGGGGGCGTCGGGCGGCTCCTCGTGCGGGTCGTCGTGCGGCAGTGGTTGCGGCGGCGGCTGTGGGGGCGGGTGCGGAGGCTGCGGCTCATGAGAGTCGGCCTCGGATGGCGGCGCGAGCTCGGCGCGTCGATCCTCGCGCACCTCGACGAGATCGACGTCGTGGAGGTGCTGGCGGAGCCGCTCTTCGCGGCGACGGCGGCGGAGAAGCGCGCCTTCCGCTTTCTCGCCGCGCACGTGCCGATCGTCGTCCACGGCACGACGCTCGGCTTGGCCTCGACCGACGGCATGGAGCGGCACCGCCTCGAATCGCTCGCGCGGCTGATGGAGTGGCTGCAGCCGGAGGGGTGGTCGGAGCATCTCGCCTTCGTGCGCGCGGGCGGGATCGAGATCGGCCATCTCGCTGCGCCGCCGCGCAACGACGAGACGCTTGCGGCGCTTGCAGACAACGTCGCCGAGGCGCGGCGGATTGTCGGCTCGGTGCCGCTGCTCGAGAACGTGGCGTCGCTGATCGAGCCGCCGTGCAGCATTTACTCCGAGGGGGAGTGGCTCGACGTCGTGCCGCGCGTGACCGGCTGCAAGCTTCTCCTCGATCTGCACAACCTCTACGCGAACGCGACGAACTTCGGCTTCGACGTCGCACTTCCGCGGGAGCACGTCGGCATGGTTCATCTCGCAGGCGGACGCGCGATCGGAGGGAATCGCATTCTCGACGATCACCTGCACGCCGTGCCGGATGTTTTGTACGAGATGTTGGGAGAGGTCGGCAACACGACCGTGATCATCGAGCGCGACGGCAACTACCCGCCGTTCGAGGAGCTGCTCGCCGAGGTGCGGCGGGCGCGCGAAGCATGCCAGCCAGCGTGCAGCATTTCCTAGCGCGGCTCTACACCGACGCCGATTTGCGGGCGCGCTTCTTGGCCCGGCCGTACGAGGAGGCGCGCGCCGCCGGCTTCGACGACGAGCGCGCGCGGGAGCTCCAGAAGATCGACGCCGAGGAGCTCGCGCTGGCGGCGGAGAGCTTTGCCAGAAAGAAAAACATTCGCGGCAAGCAGACGTAGTCCCGACCATGCAGCGATTCTTCCGCACCCGGCTCGGCGCCTTCGTCCTCTTCCTGATCATCGCGGTCCTGCCGGACATCATCATCGGCGTGCCGATTTATCTTCTGCTGCGGTTCCACGTCATCGAGAAGCCGGAGATGACCTGGCGGCCGGCGCTGTTCCTCATCGGCGAGAGCCTGACGATCGTCGGCGTGCTGATCGCCACGTTCGTCGTCATGAAGCTCGGCGGCCGCTCGCTCCGCGACCTCGGCTTCGCGGCGAAAAACGCCGGCTCGCTGCTCCTTGCCGGGAGCGCCGTCGGCATCGCCGCGCCGATGCTGCTCATCGCCGTGATCGCGGCGCTCGGCGGCTTCACCTTCGGCACGTTCGCGATGCAGGGCACGCAGCTCCTCGCCTACGCGCTGGCGTGGCTCGCGGCGATGTTCGCCCTCGGCCTGGCCGAGGAGATGACGTTTCGCGGTCCGGCGCTCGCGCTCCTCGGCGACTCCATCGGGCCGTGGGCGGCGGCGTTCGTGACGTCGGCGATCTTCGTCTACATGCACGCGAGCAAGCCGGGCGAAAACGTCGCCGACCTCACCAGCGTCGGCCTCCTCGGGCTCTTCATGGCGTTGACCGTCATCCGCACCGGCAGCATCTGGTTCGCCGTCGGCTTCCACGCGCTCTTCGACTACGTGGCCCTCTACGTCCTCGGCGCGCCGAACAGCGGCAACCACGGCGGCGAGCCGCTCCCCACGCGCCTTCTCACCGGCAGCTACCACGGCCCGGCGTGGCTCACCGGCGGAAAGCTCGGCATCGAGGCGAGCTGGCTGATCTTCCCGATCATCGCCCTGATGTTCGCGGCGTTTTTCTTCCTCCCCAGCCGCGATAGAATCCACCAAACCTAAAAAAGTTTGGAGGACGACGATGCGGAAGATCCTTACCCTTGGATTCGCGCTCGCTTTGTGTACGAGCGCACTGTTTGCGGACGACACGAAGAAATCCGACGCCGACAAAGAGAAGGCGATGATGGAGGCGTGGATGAAGGCCTCCACGCCCGGCGACGCCCACAAGAAGCTCGACAACATGGTCGGGACGTGGGACGTGACGGTGAAGTCGTGGATGGCGCCGGGCCAGCCGCCGATGGAGTCGACCGGCACGGCCGTCAACCAGTGGGTGCTCGGCAACCGCTGGATGGAAGAGAAGTTCACCGGCTCGTTCATGGGGATGCCGTTCCAGGGCATCGGCTACACCGGCTACGACAACATCAAGAAGCAGTACGTCGGCACGTGGATGGACAACATGTCGACGGCGGTGATGGTGTCGAGCGGCAAGGGCGGCAGCGGCAATACGTACGAGTTCACGTCGACGATGGACGACATGATGACGGGCAAGCCGGCGACGATCACCGAGAAGGTGACGTTCACCGACGCCGATCACCACACGATGGAGATGTGGGGACCGGGACCGGACGGGAAGGTCTACAAGTCGATGGAGATCACGTACTCGCGGAAGAAGTGACGTGAGGATGGCGCCCCTCACCCGGCGCCTGCGGCGCCACCCTCTCCCCGCTTGCGGGGAGAGGGACAGGCGCGAAGCGCCAGGGTGAGGGGCGCAAACTTCCCTACATCTTCCCCTTGAACAGCGCGAACGACGCGCCCTGCGGATCCATCAGCACCGCGAATCGTCCGACATTCGGGATGTCCATCGGCGGCACGTGCGTCGCCGCGCCGCCCGCAGTTGCTTTCTGCACCGAGGCGTCGACGTCGTCGACCCAGAAATAGATCATCCAGTGCGGCGGGACTTCCGCCGGCACGCCATCGGGCATCGTCATCATCCCGCCGACGCCGCGGTCACCTGCGTGCATCTCGACGTACTCCGGGCTCTCCTTCGCCTTCCAGCCGAAGAGCTTCGTGTAGAACTCGACGGCGACGTCGCGCTGGCGCGTCTGCAGCTCGACCCAGGTCGGCGCGCCCTGCTCGCCGCCGACCTGCGTGCCGACGTGCTTGCCCGGCTGCCACAGCGCGAAGTGCGCCCCCTCGGGATCGCGGATCACGCACATCCGCCCGAGGTCGAAAACGTCGAAGGGATCGGAGGTCGGCGTGGCGCCGAGCTCCTTCGCCTTCGCCGTCATCTCGTCCGCGCTGGCGACGCAGACGTACGCCAGCCACGCCGGCGGCACCTCTGTGTTCTGGTAGATGCCGGCGGCCTGGCGCCCGCCGACCTCAGTGATGATGTAGGGCGGCTGCCCCTCGCCCATCGGAATCTCGTTCGAATGCCAGCCGAAAAGATCGGCGTAGAACTTCTTCGCCGCCTCGCCGTCGCTGGTGTGCAGCTCCGCCCAGCAGAACTCTCCCGGTTCGTGTTTCTCGATCGTGCTCATCGCTTCCCTCCTAACTTCAATCCCGTCGCTT
The DNA here is from genome assembly GCA_035276475.1 of Thermoanaerobaculia bacterium. Taxonomy (GTDB): domain Bacteria; phylum Acidobacteriota; class Thermoanaerobaculia; order Gp7-AA8; family Gp7-AA8; genus DATDFB01. The sequence goes on from DATELQ010000005.1 coordinate 11,831, forward strand.
TTTCGAGGTTGGCCGGATCGTCGAGCAGGATCCACTCGAGCACCGCCACCGGCAGGGAGCCGTTGGCGAGGAGATCGTCGTGGAACTGCCCGAGGCGGAAGCTCGCACCCTTGCGGTCGCGGTACTTGCCGAGGAGATTCATGATCTGCCACTTGCCGGTGATGTAGCTGATCTTCTGCGTCGGACTCGTCGCGGAGCCCGCCGCCTCCCCTTCCGCGGCCTCCCGATCGAGCCCGCCGCCGTCCATGAAGTATTTCACCGCTTGCTCGAAGGACCAGCGCCCGGTGTGTAAATTCACGTCGACGCCGATGCGCGCGGCGCGGTATCGCGAGAGGCGGAGCACCTGGCCGTACGCGGCGGAGTCGGGCGGATAGAGCCCTTCACGCGTCAACATCTCCTCCGTGTAGAGCGCCCAACCCTCGACGAAGACGCTGTCGCCCTGGTGGCGGCGGATCTCGTTCGGCAAATGATTGGCGATGGAGATCTGCAGGAAGTGGCCGGGAATGCCTTCGTGCCCGAGGATCGGGCGCGGATCTTCGATGGCGGCGCGGATGTAGAAGTTCTTGCTGGCCGGGTTGTACGTCGGGATGAAAAAGAAGCCACTGTTGTCCTGGTCGTAGAGGCCGGGCGGGTTCATGAAGCCGCCGGGGCTCGTCGGCTTGAAGGCCTCGGGGAGCTGGCGGATGAGGAACGGGCCGATGTAATCGGGGATGGTGATGAGGCGGTGCGACTTCAAGTAGTCGACCATCTCCGCCTCGCGGCTCTCGTACTGCTGCAGGAACGACTGCTGGTCGGGCGGGATGTGCGCGGCGCGCTGCGGGTTGGGATCGGCGAGCGCCGGATCGGCGAGCATGGCCTCGAGGGCGCGGTAGCGGCCGAGCTCCACCTCGCCCAAGTGCGCGACGTCGTGCGCGTTCATCGGCAGAAGGTGAATGTGGCGGAGCATGTAGTTGTAGTCGGCCTCGCCCATCGGCTTCCACGCCGGCATGGTGTCGAGGCGCTTCTCGAGGGAGTCGGCGTAGCCGTGCAGCGCCTTGAGAGCGTCGTCCTTTGCTTTGACGAGGGCGTCGCGCTCCGACGGCGACAAGTCCTTCGCCAGCGTCATCAGGCTGTCGTTGTAGAGCGGGTCGATGGCGCGCGCCGACTCGATGGCGAACTTCGCGTAGAGCTGCACCGGGTGCTGCACGTTCTCTTTCGCCTGGGCGATGAGGCGCGGCACTTTCTGCAGCCGCTTCGTGGCGCTGAGCGCGCGGTTGCGCGGCGTGTCGTAGTCTTTCTTCAGCAGCGAGAAGATGGCGTTCGAGGCCTCGTCGGTATAGACCGTCGGGTTGTTCTCCTCGTAGCGGAGGACGCGGTCGTAGAACTCGGCGCCCTCGAGGTTGGAGCGGAAGAGCAGCCAGTCGATGGTGTCGTCCTTCGACCAGTGCGAGACGTCCGTCGCCCGCACCGTCGCCAGCACTTCCTTCAGGTGCGCGCTGCGCTTGGCGCGCGCCGCGGCGGAGTAGTCGGTGAGACGGTCGTCCCACGTGTGCTTCCCCGAATCGCTCGTCGCGACCGGGTACTCGCGGTCGAGCCATTCGTAGAAGTCGTGGGCGGTGGTGCGGAGGGTGTTGGGCGTGAGCGCGAAGAGAAGAGCGACGGCCGCGAGTTTCATGCCGGCGCAATATAACGCTTCGACCAGAAGGGGGAGGAGGGCCAGCGCCGCTCCTGCGCGTAGAGCTCACGCCTTCGTGACACGTATGCGCTCCACACGACGCCGACGTCGTGCTCGTACGCGGCGAAATCGCCGGTAGCGATGGCCTCGGCTGCGCGCATGCCGGTGAAGAGCGCGTTGCCGAGGCCGTGGGAGGAGAGGGGGTCGAGGGCGGTGGCGGCGTCGCCGATGGCGAGCCAGCGGTCGCCGGTCACGCGGTCGAGCCGCGCGCTCGAAGCATCGACGATGTGCGCGTCGTGGACGCGGTGATCGCTCACGAACATGGCGACGGTTCTTCCGTTCGGCACCGGCGCGCGATACCACCACCCATCCTCGGCGGCTTCGATGGTGGTGTAGGTGTCGTCGATCAGGGGACAGGGCACAGGGAACGGGGCACAGGTGGTGTTCTCGGTGTACGGTTCGACCTGTCCCCCGTTCCCTGTGCCCTGTCCCCTATCGATGAAAAACACATGCGCGAAGAGCGTGTCGTCGCGCACGATGCGCGCGCCGAGGCGGCGGGCGAGCGCGGCGCGGCGGCCGGTGGCGTCGATGAGGAAGTCGGCGAGGATCGTTTCGCGATCGGTGATGACGCGCCATCCACTCTCGACATCAACAATGCGCGTGTTCAACAACCGCGGGCAACCGGCGAGCTCCGCGAGCCGCTCCTCGAACCGCGCACGGTCGAGGTGCCACCCGTGCCCGTAGGGATTGAAGTCGAAGCACATCTCCACCGGCACGTCGCTCCCCCACGTCGAGCGATGTCCGTAGCACGGCAGGTGTCCGTCGCGCTCGAGGTCGAGGCCGAGCGCGTCGAGGAGCGGCTTGACCGACGGCGCGAGGCTCTCCC
>DATELQ010000006.1:0-42653 GCA_035276475.1 Thermoanaerobaculia bacterium
GTGCCGCCTCGCCAGCGGGGAGCGCATCGAAGTCTTCGCCAACGTCGCGGCGCTCGCCGAAGTCGCGGGAGCGCTCGAGCAGGGCGCCGAGGGCTGCGGACTGTTGCGAACGGAGCTCCTGTTCCTCGATCGCGACACGCCCCCCGACGTCGAGCAACAGGCTGACGCGTACCAAAAAATCGTGACGGCCTTCGGCGGACGCCCGGTCGTCATTCGGACACTCGACGCCGGCAGCGACAAGCCGCTGCGCTATCTTCCTCTCCCGCGCGAAGAGAACCCCGCCCTCGGCGTGCGCGGCGTGCGCGCCAGTCTGGCGTACCCGGAACTGCTGCGCGACCAGCTTCGCGCGATCCTGCGCGTCGAGCCCTGGGCGGCGATCCGAATCCTCCTGCCGATGATCACCGACGTCGCCGAAGTGGAGAGCGTGCGGCGGATCCTGAACGAGCTGGGCCACGACTCGCCATCGCTAGGCGTGATGATCGAGACGCCCGCCTCCGCGCTCCTGGCCGAACAGCTCGCGGCAGTCGCGGACTTCCTCTCGATCGGCAGCAACGACCTCGCGCAATACACGCTGGCCATGGACCGCGGCCAGGCGGAGCTCTCGGCGCAGCTCGACGCGCTGCACCCCGCGGTGTTGCGGCTGATCCGTGCCGCCGCCGTGGCCGGTCGCGCGGCCGGACGCCCGGTTGCACTCTGCGGCGGACTGGCTTCCGATCCGATGGCTGCCCCGCTCTTGGTGGGACTCGGCGTCAACGAGCTCTCGGCCGTGCCTTCGGTTATCCCCGAGATCAAGGCGACGCTGAGCGCCGTGCGTATGGACGACTGTCGAGCGCTCGCCGAGCGAGCGCTCGAAGCGCAATCCGCCGCTGCCGTGCGCGCGCTCGCTCGTAGCGCAGGAGGAAGCCGATGAAAACGATTCTGACGGGTGCGCAGCAGTTGGGCCGGGCGCTGATGCTCCCGATCGCCGTGCTGCCGGTAGCGGCGCTTCTTCTCCGCCTCGGACAGAAAGACGTGATCGACCTCGTGCCGCTGCTGGCGCCGATCGGCCCGCCGATGGCCGCGGCTGGCGGCGCCATCTTTTCGAACCTCGGCCTGCTCTTCGCCGTCGGCGTTGCCGTCGGTTTGGCTCGCGAGAATCACGGTGCGGCGGGACTCGCCGCGCTGGTCTGCTATCTCGTCACCACCGAGGGGGCCAAGATCATCATTCAGGGCAATCCCGAATTGCAGCTCAGCCGGCTGAGCGTCCCCGCGGGGATCGTCTCCGGCGTGATCGCAGGGCTGCTCTACAACCGCTACAGCGGCATTCAGCTGCCGAGCTATCTCGGCTTCTTCGGCGGACGCCGCTTCGTGCCGATCGCCAGCGGACTGGCGGCGTTGCCGATGGCGTTTCTGTTCGGCCACGGTTTTCCCATTCTTCAGGGCGGGATGAGCGCTCTCAGTCAGTCGGTCGTCCGTTCCGGCGAGCTCGGTCTGTTCGTTTACGGAGTGCTGAACCGCATCCTGATCGTCACCGGACTCCATCACATTCTGAACAATGTCGCGTGGCAACTACTCGGCGAGTACCACGGTGTGACCGGCGATCTGAATCGCTTCTTCAAAGGTGATCCGGCGGCCGGCGCGTTCATGGCCGGTTTTTTCCCTGTGATGATGTTCGGCCTGCCCGCCGCCTGCCTGGCCATGTACCGCGCGGCGCGTCCAGAGCGCCGCAAGGCCGTCGCCGGCCTGCTGGCGTCGATGGCGCTGACGTCGTTCCTCACCGGAATCACCGAGCCGATCGAGTTCTCGTTCATGTTCCTGGCGCCGGTGCTCTATGGGCTGCACGCGCTTCTCACCGGACTGGCTCTCGTGGTGATGGACCTCCTCCGCGTGCGTCTCGGCTTCGGCTTCTCGGCCGGACTCTTCGACTACGTTCTCAACTACAACCTGGCCACGCGGCCGCTCTGGCTGTTGCCCGTCGGCGCGATTTACTTCGCGGTCTACTACGGCGTCTTCCGCGTCTGCATCACCGCGTTCAACCTGCAGACGCCGGGCCGCGAAGTCGATGCGCCGCTCGCTGTGGCGCCAGCGACCTCGCGCGGGGCGGCTTTCGTGGAGGCCTTGGGCGGCGCGGCAAATCTCGCCTCGGTCGACGCCTGCGCAACGCGTTTGCGCCTGATCGTCGCCAGTCCGGACGCGATCGACGAGCCCGCGCTGAAGGGCCTCGGTGCCCGTGCGGTCGTGAAGGTGTCGTCCGACGCGCTGCAGGTCGTCCTCGGCCCGATCGCCGATCAGGTCGCGGACGAGATCCGCGCTCAGTTACGCGCTCCGCGGTCAGCGATCGCGCCCGAGGTCATCGCGGGCCTCCTCGCAGCGCTCGGAGGCCGCGAAAACGTGCGCGAGATCGAAGCCGTCGCCACGAGCAGGCTGCGGGTGAGGGTCGCGAACGCTGCGGCCGTCGACACCAACGCGATCGCGTCGCTCGGGCTACGCGGCATCGCCCAACCGACCGCCGACCGCGTGCACGTGCTCGTCGGCCCTTCGGCGGCGGAGGCGCTCACGATGTTGCGTGGGTTGGCTGCCAGCCCACTATCCTAAGAATTGCTGCTGGATCGCCCTTCGAAATGACTCATCTCCGAGTTGTACGCGTGTGGCATACGTCGCCTTTGCATCGGCGCCTGCCAAGTACCGGAGCTGATCCTTTCCATCGGTCGCAGCTTCGTATACAACCTCCGCGATGTGCTCGGGCGTCGAGTACGTCTCCATTTGCTTTGGATCGGTGATGGCGCTCATCACCTTGTCCAGAGCCCATTTCGTGGCGTGGTACATGGAGTTGAACGGGACGGTGATCAAACCACCGATCGAAGTGGTGTTGATGAACAGCCCGGCTCTCTTTCACGAAAATGCCGTACAAATGCCTTCGTGATTCGGATCCGCCCCATCAGGTTGGTGTTCACCATGCGGAGCATTTGCTCATCCGACAATCCTTCCAACGGGCCGGCCATCCCGTAGCCCGCGTTGTTGAAAACGACGTCGACTCCGCCCTCGCACTGGACCGGTAGCACGTTGACTGCACGCTCGAGAACGGATGCCGCAGCGCATCGGCACCGAGCTGTTGCAGTTGTCGCGTGTCACGTTCGACTACGCTCATCGGCGACTCCTACTGAAGCCGCTTCCATGAAAGTCGCCTTCCTGACGGTGTTTCTCGGGCTCGTGGCCGGGCGGCAGCCCGTCGAGGTGACGGTCACGGGCGATGCCGCGCGCGTCGAGTTCGTCCTCGACCACCACGTCGTCGCCAGCGTCACGAAGGCCCCGTGGCGGGCCGTGATCGACTTCGGCTCCTCGCCGTTGCCGCACCGGCTAGAGGCGCGCGTCTTCGCTGCCGGCGCGAAGGATGCGGACGCCGAGGCCGTGCAGAAGGTCAATGCTGTTGCGCCGCCGCAGCACCTCAACCTCATCTTCGACCACGGCAGGGCGCGCGTGATCTGGCTCAGCGTCGATCAGACCAAGCCGGACAAGATCGAGGCGCGCTTCGACGGCGCGCCGGTCAACGTCAACCGCGACCTCACCATCCCGTTGCCCTCGTCGGCCGCCGACCGCGCGCATCTCCTCGAAGTCTCCGCGCGCGGCGGCAAGGAGGAGTACGACGCGCAGCTCATCGTCGGCGCGGCGTTCGAATCGACGGCCGCCGCGGAGATGACGGCCATTCCGGTGCGCGTGACGTCGGCGGCGAGACCGGAAGACATTGCCTGCACCGTCGAGGGCAGTCGCGTGCCGGCCGTCGCGCTCGACGATCTGCCGGCCGAGGTCATCCTCGTCCGCGACCGCGCCGCGGGCGAGATCAGCACCAAGCTCGAGGCGGGGACGGGCGTGCGACGGAACACCACCGACAACGTGCAACGCGTCGAGCGCTACGACGAAGGCTCGGCGCGCGGCGACCAGTCGGTGCCGGGCCTGGCGAAGAGCGACCGCGTGCGCTTCCTCTGGTCGTCGCCGCGCACCGGCCAAGGCAACGTCGCGGCGATGCTCTTCGACGCTTCGCATTCGTTCTCGACGATGGAGGGGACGACCTTCCCGACGCTCTTGAGCCGCGTCTCCGCGCCGGAGGAGGGAACGGCCGCGGTGCGCTACGCCGATGCGGTGGCGGTGGCGGGCCTGCGCGCGTCGCAGTCGCAGCGCCCACGCGCCGTGGTGCTGATTCTCGGCGGCGCCGCCGCGATGGACGCGAGCCAGATGCGCCCCGCCGGCGCGATCGCCTATCTCCGCAGCCTCGGCGTGCCGCTCTACGTCTGGACGCTCGGCGAACCGGCGACGCTTCCGGTCGCAAGTGCGTGGGGCCCGGCCGTCGACATCTCCTCACGCTCGAAGCTCGACAGCGCCATCCTCGCGCTCCGGCGCGACATCGACGCGCAGCGCATCCTATGGATCAAGGGCGACTATCTCGCGCGCGAGGTCGACATCCGCGGCAGCGGCGTGGAGATGATGGCGACCCCTTAGTCGCGCGCGAAGATCCGCTCGCATCCCGCCAGCGTCAGGAGGATGACGAGCACCGCGAACGGGACCAGCGCCAGCGCGTCGGCGCGCGCGCCTTCGAAGAACGGATTGTGCGCCGACGACCAATGCGCGATGCGGTCCGTCAGCGGCGCCATCACGCCGGCCATGAAGGCATTGATGATCCCCGCCAGCGCGCCGCCGGCGATGAAGCCGGAGGCGAGCAGCGTCCCCGGACTCCGCTCCGCTTCCGCGGCGATCTCTTCGGGCGTCAGGTCGCTCTCGGCGTGCTTGCGGCGGTGATAGAGGTCGGCGAGCCACCGAACCACACCGCCGGCGAAGACCGCGGTCGACGTCGAGAACGGCAGGTACACGCCGACGGCGAAGGCGAGCGACGGAACGCCCGCCATCTCCAGCATCACCGCGATCATCACGCCGAAGAGCACCAGCGTCCACGGCAGCCGGTGATTGAGAATCCCCTTGATCACGTACGACATCAGTGTCGCCTTCGGCGCGGCGAACTTCGTCACCACCGTGCCGTCCTGCCGCGTCGTGTGCGAGCCGTTGATCCCGGGGTCGACGAGGAAGCGCGGCCGCCCGCCGTCGTCGACGAGGTACTTCCCCTGCTCCAACCCGCTCGCCGCCTCGGTGTGCCACGCGAAGTACTGCCCTTCGCGCGGCAGGTCGCGCGTCGCGACGCGGACGTTCGTCGTCACCGGCACGAGCACGGTTGCGGCATCGTTGAGGCGGAGAAGAATCGGCCCGAGCAGGAGCGCCGAGGTCAGTGTCCCGACGATGATCGCCACCTGCTGATGCCGCGGCGTGGCGCCGACGAGGAAGCCGGTCTTGAGGTCCTGCGACGTCGTGCCGCCCTGCGACGCGGCGATGCACACGATCGCGCCGACCGACAGCGCCGTGACGTAGTACGCCGGCCCCGTCCAGCCGACGACGAGGAAGACGAGGCAGGTCAGGAGCAGCGTGGCGATGGCCATGCCGGAGATCGGATTCGACGACGAGCCGACTTCGCCGGTGAGGCGCGACGAGACGGTGACGAAGAGAAACCCGAGGATGACGATGAGCAGCGCGCCGACGACGTTCATGTGCAGCGGGCGCGCGGCGGCGATGATGGCGACGAGGGCGAGCGACCCGATGAGGACGAACTTGACCGGCAGGTCGCGCTCGAGCCGCGAGGCACTGGCCGCACGGCCGGCGCTGCCGCGCACGTTGCGCAGTCCCGCGCGGAGGCCGCGGGCGATCATCGGCAGCGAGCGCGCCAGGCTGATGATGCCGCCCGCCGCGACCGCGCCGGCGCCGATGTACAGCACGTAACTGCGCTGGATCTGCTCCACGGTCATCTGCCCGACCGGCATCGTCCCCGGCGCCAGCACGGCGGCCATGCCGTCGCCGAAGAAGCGGATCATCGGAATGATGATGAGGTACGAGAGGACGCCGCCGGCGCACATGAGCGCAGAGATGCGCGGGCCGATGATGTAGCCGACGCCGAGGAGCTCCGGGGAGACCTCCATGTTCAGCCAGGCGCCTTTGTAGACGCCGCTGACGATCTTCTCCGGCACTTCCTTCCACGCTTTGAACGACACCATGGCCGCTTTGTAAACGAGGCCGATGGCGAAGCCGGAGATGATCGCTCCCGCTCCCGCCGCAGCGGCGGCCGCGCCGGTGCCGCTCTTGAGCACCTCGGCGCAGGCCGTGCCTTCGGGATATTTGAGAACGCCGTGCTGCTGCACGATGAGCGCGCGGCGCAGCGGGATCATCATGAGGATGCCGAGCAGGCCGCCGAGCGTGGCCACGAGCATGATGCGGGTGATCTCGAGGTCGAACCCGAGAATCATGATGGCGGGCATGGTGGCGCCGATGCCGAAGGCGATCGACTCGCCCGCGGAGCCGGCGGTCTGGGTGATGTTGTGCTCGAGGATGGTGGCGTCGCGCAGGCCGAAGCCGCGCAGCATGCGGAAGAAGGCGATGGAGATGACGGCGACGGGGATGGAGGCGCTGACGGTGAGCCCGACTTTCAAGACGAGGTAGAGCGACGACGCCCCGAAGATGACGCCGAGGATGGTGCCGACGAGGAGCGACGGCAGGGTGAGCTCGGGCATGACGACGGAGGCCGGCACGACCGGCTCGTGCGCCGATACGGACTCGGCGACGGGCGCGCGGTCGGGGAACTCGATCGTGTGCAGCGGTTGGGTGCTCATGCACCGAGCGTAGGCGAGGCCGAGCCGCCCGCATGGCGGATTGTCACGAGCGGGCGGAGGGGGGAATGAGCGGTCACTGCGCCGGCCCGAGCTTCTGCTGAATGCTCTGCAGGATGGCCTGCTTGCGGTCGGGGGTCATCTCCTTATCGGCATCGAGCAGCGCGAGCGCTTTGCGGGCGAGCTCCGCGGCCTTCTCCTTTTGGCCGGCGGCGGCGTAGGCGTCGGCGAGGCTGTCGTACGCGTTGGCGGACTGCGGATGCGTGTCGAGATTCAGCGCGAACATCTTGATGGCGTCGTCGGTCTGGCCGCTGCCGAGGAGGTTGTATCCGGCGAGGTTGAGCACTGGCTCCGGCAGCGCGCTCCCCTCCCCGGCCTCCGCGAGGCGGCGGGCCATGCGGATGGCCGGGTCGACGCCGCCGTCGGCGATCGCGCTCATCACATCCATCAGCGTCGGAGGCGCGGGCGTGCCCGCCGCGGTCGATGCGGTGACGAACTGCGGCAGCGGCGCGCTCAATGCTTCGGCAGCGTGAGCATCGTTCTTCAGGTGCGCATCGAGAAAGGCGAGCGTGCGCTGGTTGAAGAGCGCGAACGTGTCGGCGACGCCCTGCGCCGCGTCGGCGCGCATCCCCACCAGCGTCGTGGCGTAGCCGATCGACTGGAAGTCGAAGTGGTCGAGCTTCGGGTCCTCGAAGACCCACATCGTCCGGTCGGCGTGGCGCAGGCCGTTCCAGACGCCCTCGTCCTGCTGCGCCACGAAGGCGCGGCGGACCATGTGCAGGACCGGCGCGCGCACGGTGCCGAGGTCGTAGAACGGAAGTGCGCGCCAGTTCCGCCCCGTGGCGTCATTGAAGAGCATCACGGAGTCGAGCGAGACGACGGCGTGCACGTCGACGTTGCGCATCGCCTCGCTCAAGGCCCAGCGGCCGCCGGCGCTGAAGCCGATCGCGCCGATGTTTGCCGCGTCGGCCGCCGGAATGTCGTGCGCGCCCTGCAGCAGGAACTCGGTGTCGCGCACCTTCGTGTCCGTATCCGCCGGATGATCGTCGGGCATCCCGGCGAACTCGCCGAGCCGCGGCATCTGCATCACGACGTAGCCGTGGCTGGCCAGGTACTCGGCGGTGACGCACGCCGGCGCGGCGGAACCGAGGCTGTAGAGGATCAGCGGAAACCTGCCCGAGGCGGCGGGCGCGTCGCGGTGCGCCATCGTCGCCAGCGCCTCGAGCTTGGCGCGCTGCTCCGGCGTCGCCCCGCGCAGGAACTGGAAGCGATAGAGCGCCGCGCGTCCGGCGCGCTTCTGCGCCTCCTCGATCGGGACGATGCGGTTCTCCGCGCCCATCCCGTCGATGTAGTCGCCGAGCGTCATCGCCGGCGCGCTCGTCGCCTGCGCCGGATACCAGACGCTGATACGCATCGGGCGGGCGCGCTCGCCGCGGCGCGGCTGGCCGTCGAGATCGCGCGGCGATCGGAACGGACGGGTGTAGTCGTAGCGGTCGATGACGCGGTATCCGACCGCGTACGGCCCGGGCTCCAGCGGCCCCCACGACGACGGCGTGGCGGCGAGCGCGGAGACGGCGGCAAGTGTGACGACGACAGCGGCAGCAGCGATTCGGTGCATGGCGATTTTCCTCACGGCCGCATCGCGCGCGGGTGCGCGGGGCGGCAGACGTCGCTTTCGGGGTGCAGCGCCGCGTCGGTGCGGTCCTGCGGCGATGCGCCGGCGAGGAACGGCGTGGCGTCGTACGCCGCGTTCACCAGCGCGAGATTCGCGGCGGTCGTGTAGTCGGTGAACGCGCCGCCGCCGTTGATGTCGGCGATCTTCACCGCGCTCGTGCAGTCGAGCGCGAACGACGCGAAGGAGACGGTGCGGATCTGCGGGCTCACGTCGGTGCGGACGTGAATCGCCGCCGCGGCCGGATCGTAGACGACGCTCCAGCGCGTGTAGCCGGGCTGGTGTACCGCGCCCAGGATCTCGAACGCGCGCGCGACCGGGTCGGCGCCGGCGGGAGTCTCGCGAATCATCGCCGCCGCGTGCGCGAAGCGCTCCAGCGATCCGATCCCCGTCGGCACGGACTGCCGGCCGCCGAAGCCGGCGATGGTGCGGAGGTAGGCGACGGAGTCGTCGTACGTGCTGTTCGTCAGCACCGCCACCGGCAGCGCGGCGTCGCGGTGCGCGACGATGTTGCCGCCGAGGTATTCGATCGTGACCGCGCGGCCGCTGCGGTCGCTGACGAGATAGTGCAGACCCATCACGCCGGTGACGCGCGTCTTCGCGGAGAGCTCCAGCACGTCGTCGATCGTCGCGGCGAGGTCGAGCTGGTATTGGATCCATCCGAGGATGCCGACGGAGGGACGCTCGTCGACGGCGGGGTACTGCGTCTGACCCAGGGCCATGAGCGCGACGGTGAGGCCGGCTTCGTTCATGCCGCCGGTCGGGTAGTCGCGGCCGTACTGGTTGAGCGTGATCGAGGCGAAGCGCGAGACCCACCGCGCCGGCCGCCCGGTGCCGGAGTCCTTCGCCACGCTGCGCTTGTTGACCATGATGAGGCCCACACCCGTGTCCCAGTCGTAATTCGCGCCGAAGACGACGCGGCCGTCGGAGCTCATGCAGAAGGTCGTGCAGGCGTCCGCCGTCGCGGCGGCGAAGAGCAGCAGGAGCGCGAGCATTCGCATCGCGGCATCGTCGCGCGCGCGAGGGGAACAGCAGCGGAGAAAGTCACGAGCGGCGCTGGCGCGGCAACGAGCGGTCGACTAAGCAGAAGGCTCGCACTCCGCCAACGCTCGGGAGACGACCGGGAGCGCCTCCGGGGGGCGGGCACGGCCCGCAGCGTTGGTTGCCTCCGGCTAAACGCACGATTGACGCCTCGAGCGCGATTTACGCGTCAACGAACGCCGCGGGCCGTGCCCGCCCGCCGGAGGCGCCTTCGTCGTTCTCGGGGGCGTGGGCGAGTGCGAGCGTTCTGCTTACACGTCCAATCCCGCCACCTCGCGGATGTGCGTCCGGTACCGCCGGCTCATCGTCAGCTTCGTCCCGTCCTTCAGCACCACGAAGATGCCGCCGCCGAAGCCGCGGTGCATCTCCTGGATCCGTTTGACGTTCACGATCGTGCCGCGGTGAATGCGCAGGAACTTGCGCATGTCGAGGCGCTGCTCCACGTCCGTGATCGACTCGCGCACCAGGTGCGACGCGCCGCCGAGGTGCAGGCGCACGTACTTGCCCTCCGCCTCGATCCAGTCGACGTCACCGACGCCGACGAGGAACGTGCGGTCGCGCTCCTTGACGACGAAGTGATCGAGCGCGCGCGGCGGCTTGACCATCGTCTCGAGCAGGCGGAGGAGGCGCGCCTCCGACTCCCCGGTCTCCTCGCCGAGGTGGCGCTTGGCGCGGCGGAGAGCGTCGTCGAAGCGGCGGCGGTCGAACGGCTTCATCACGTAGTCGACCGCTTCGACTTCGAAGGCGCGCACCGCGTACTCGTCGTGCGCCGTGATGAACACGACCACGGGCAGACGACCGTCGCGCAGGCGCTTGAGGACTTCGAAGCCGCTCGCCCCCGGCATCTCCACGTCGAGGAGCAACAGGTCGGGTTTCTGCTTCCGCACGGCGGCGACGGCCTCGACGCCGTTCGCGCACTCAGCGACGACCTCGATCTCCCCATCCGCGGCCAGGAGCGCGCGGATCTTCTCGCGGGCCAACCGCTCGTCGTCGGCAATCACGGTGCGAATCGTGCGCATCAGGCGCTCCACGCCGCGGTGTGAAACGGAATCACCATCTCCACCACGAACCCGCCCGCGGGCGAGGCCGTGAAGGAGAAGCGATGGGCGTCGCCGTACAACCGCTGGAGACGCGCGCGCGTGTTGGCGAGGCCGATGCGCTCGACCGCACCGCCCAAGATGCCGATGCCGTCGTCCGCGACGGAGATGCGCAGCGCGCTCTCCTGCCGCTGCGCGGAGATGGCGATCGATCCTCCCTCGGGCCGCGGGGCGATGCCGTGGTGGATGGCGTTCTCGACGAGCGGCTGCAAGACGAGCGTCGGCACGCGCGCGTCCTCGATGTCGTCGGCCACGGTGACGCTGACCAGAAGCCGCTGCTCGAAGCGGATCTTCTCGATCTCCAGGTAGCGGCGCACGAACTCGAGCTCCTCCTGCAGCGTCACCTCCTGGTCGAGCTCGCGGTCGAGCGTGAGCCGGAGAAAGTCGGAGAGGCGCGCCAGCATGGCGTCGGCCGATTCGACGTCGCTGTACATCAGCGACGAGATCGAGTTCAGCGTGTTGAAGAGGAAGTGCGGCTTGAGCTGCATCTTCAGCGCCTGCAGCTGCGCGCGCGTGAGCTCGCCGGCCAGTTGGGCGCCGCGCAGCTCACGGTCGCGGTATTTGACGTAGTAGTCGAACGCGAGATACGCGAAGAGAATCAGCCAGTACGTCGGCAGGCTCGATTGGAAGTTGTAGATGAAGGCGGAGACGACGCGCATGCGGAACGGCTCCGCGCCGCGCAATCCGAGGAATGTGAGGATCGATTCGCCGGCGACGATCTGCAGCGCGGTCAGGACGACGCTCGTGGCCACGTGAACGGCCGCGGCCCTCCCCCACCGGCCGCTCTCGAAGCGGAAGCGCCGGGCCGCGCCGATAACGACCGGCGTCGTCAGCGCCCATAGATAGTAGTAGGTGAGGTTGACGCCGAGGGCCTGCGCCCAGGTGAGCGGCGGGACGATGGAGGGATTCCAGTAGGCCTGGATGGCGAAGTAGAGGCCCGTCACCGTGCCGGCGACGAAGACGAACACCGCGATGCGCGCGCGCGTCATCGCACGATGATACGTCGCAGCCGGCGTCGCCCCGGCCGGCCGGGCGCCGTCCCGGAACCGCTTGGGCGCGGCTGCGACCGCTCGTGCCGCGTTTCCGCCGCTCGTGACATCACAGCGCAGCCATCCGCCGCGCCAGATACCGCCGCTCGCTCTCATTCGTCGCCAGCGCCAGCGCGCGCTCGTAGCTCGCTGCCGCTTCGGCCGTTGCGCCGAGGCGGCGGTGGAACTCGGCCGGCCATGCCGATACGCGCGGAGCGCCGCGAGTCGTGAAGAAGCATCAACGCCAGGAGGCCGGTGAGCTCGCCCGGCGGATCGGGCATCAGTGAGCGAAGCGCCCGCGCCAGCCGGATGGCTTCCTCGCAGAGCTCCGCGCGCAGGAGCGGCTCGCCGCGCGTCGCCGCATAGCCCTCGTTGAAGACGAGGTAGAGGACGATCAGCACCGCCTGCAGGCGCTCCGGCATCTCCGCGACGCCGGGAACGGCGTAGGGGATGGCGGCGTCGCGAATCTTGCGCTTGGCGCGCACGAGGCGCTGCGCCATCGTCGCCTCGGGGACGAGGAAGGCGCGCGCGATCTCATCCGTCACGAGGCCGCAGAGCGTCCGCAACGTCAGCGCCACCTGCGCGTCGAGCGCGAGCGCCGGGTGACAACAGGTGAAGATCAGGCGGAGGCGATCGTCGGCGATCTCCTCGAAGTCGTACTCCGGCTCCTCGGCGCTGACCGGCGCCGGCAGCGCGGCGAGCTTCTGGGCGAGGTTGGCCTGGCGGCGCAGGCGGTCGAGGGCCTTGTGCTGCGCCGTGCGAATGATCCAGGCGCGGGCGTGCTCGGGGACGCCGCTCTCGCGCCACTGCCGGGCCGCGGCGGCGAAGGCCTCCTGCGCCGCCTCCTCGGCGACGTCGAAGTCGCCGAACATGCCGATGAGCGTGGCTACGATGCGGCCCCAATCCGCACGGTAGAGCGTCTCGACGGCCTCGGAAAAATTTTGCGGGGCGCTGTCGATTCCGGCGGTCTCCATTCGATTCATTGTCGGAGGAAGCAAATGAAATACGTACTGCTCATCTACGACGACCCGAAAGTTTGACGCGCGAGTTTCTCGGCGGCTACTACTTGATCGAAGCGAAGGACCTCGACGAGGCCATCGGCATCGCCGCACGGATCCCCTCCGCCCGCCTCGGCAGCGTCGAGGTCCGGCCGATCGTGGAGGGGCCCGGACCGGCAAAGTGAGGAGCGCGTCGCAGCCGGCGGGGACGCCGGCTGCGGCCGTTCGTGCCGCGTTTCCGCCGCTCGTGACATTGAGAGTGAGTCGCGGCGGCGGCGGGTGCTTCACTGATTGCATGGTTCGCCGGAGCCTGGCAATCGTCATCGCGTTGTCCGCGATCGCCTCGACCTCCGATCCACGCGAGGCGTTGCGGCAAACGGAGATCGCCTTCGCCAAAGCCTTCGCGGAGCGCGACGCGGCCCGGTTCTTCGCTTTCGTCGCCGACGACGCCACGTTCATGGGCGGCACCACGCTGGCCGGGAAAGCAGCCGTCGTCGAGCGCTGGTCGAAGTTCCTGAGCGCGCCGCAGGCGCCGTTCCGGTGGTCGCCCGATCGCGTGGCCGTGAACGCCGCGGGCAACATCGGCTTGAGCAGCGGCCGCGTTTACGACGCCGAGGGACATCACATCGGCGACTACGCGTCGACGTGGGTGAAGCAGGCGGACGGCGCGTGGAAGATCCTCTTCGACGGCCCCGGCGGTTCGCCGGCGTGCCTCCCCTCGAGCGTCGAGCGCGTCGAAGAGGGCGACATCCCGACGCCCGACGGCGCGACGCTGCATTACAAGAAGATCGGCAGCGGGCCGCGGACGCTCGTCGTCCCGCTCGGGTTTCTGCTCGAAGAGGACTTCGCGCAGCTCGCCGACCTGATGACGATCATCGCCTACGACCCACGCGGCCGCGGGCGCTCCTCGCCCGACACCGCCGCCGTGAAATCGACGGTGCAACAGGACGTCAAAGACCTCGAGACCGTGCGCGCGCACTTCAAGCTCGACAAGTTCGTCCCGGTCGGCTTTTCCTACCTCGGACTCGTCGTCGCGCTCTACGCGATCGACCATCCGGAGCACGTGTCGCGCTTCGTCCAACTCGGCCCTGTGCCGATGAAGTTGGACGCCGCCTACACGACGCACGGCTACGACGACATGCAGCCGCCGCCCGACGACCTCAAACGCTGGCGCGACTATCGCGCGAATCCGGCGACGGCCGCGTCGCAGCGCGAGGCCTGCGAGATCGTCGAGAAGGTCATGCGCCACGTGCTGGTCGGGAACCAGGCGTACGCGACGCGCGTGCGATCGACGTGCGCGTTCGAGAACGAGTGGCCCGCGAAGCTCGACGCGCACCTCGCGGCGAGCATCGAGTCGATCAAGTCCGTCACCATCACGCCGGCGGACCTCGCGAAGCTCTCGATGCCCGTTCTTGTCATCCACGGCACACACGACCGCAACGCGCCGTACGGCGGCGGGCGGGAGTGGGCGCGCCTGCTGCCGAACGCGCGCCTGGTCACGATTCCGGGCGCCGCGCACGCGTCGTGGATCGACGATCCCGGCGCGGTCTTTGGCCCCATCCGCGAGTTCGTCCGCGGCGACTGGCCGCCGCGGGCGGAAAAAGTCGCGCCATGAATCACTCCCGGATGCCGCTCTTTGTCCTGACCGGATGGACGCTCATCGGCGTCTCCTTCACGCTCAACTACTACCTCTTCGCCGGGCACTACGTAGCCATCTTCAAGCAGCCGCCGACGCTGCGGGAGATGCTCGTCTGGGAGCTGCCGTACTGGCTGCTGTGGGCGGCGCTCTCGCCGCTCGTGCTGCGGCTGACGCGGCGCTTCCCGTTCGAGCGCGGCCGCATCCTGGCCAGCTCCGGCGTCCACCT
Organism: Thermoanaerobaculia bacterium; assembly: GCA_035276475.1. GTDB lineage: Bacteria > Acidobacteriota > Thermoanaerobaculia > Gp7-AA8 > Gp7-AA8 > DATDFB01. The sequence goes on from DATELQ010000006.1 coordinate 14,379, forward strand.
CCTCGCCTGCCTTGTCTTTTCGCTCGCCCACCGCGCCGCATACCTCGGCGTCGGATGGCTGATGCACGTCGCCGTCTATCGAAAGCTGGCCTCGATCTCGACGGTCTACAGCTTCCTCTTCTTCTTCAACCTCCCGACGGGCTTCATGTGCTACGGCACGATCCTCCTCGTCGGCTACGCGATGAAGATCTCGCGCCTCGAGGCCGAGCTCGCGCAGGCGCAGTTGCAGACGACGCAGGCGCAGTTGCAGGCGCTGAAGATGCAGCTCCAGCCGCACTTTCTCTTCAACACGCTGAACGCGATCTCGACGCTCCTCGACGAAGACGTCGACGCCGCCGACGAGATGCTGGCCCGCCTCGGCGACTTTCTCCGCCTGACGCTCGCGAACACCGGCGCGCACGAGGTCAGCCTGCAGGAGGAGCTGGAGTTCCTGCGCTGCTACCTCGAGATCGAGCAGGTGCGCTTTCACGACCGCCTCACCGTCGACCTGCGCATCGCGCCGGAGACGCTGGAGGCGCGCGTGCCGAATCTGATTCTCCAGCCCATTGTCGAGAACGCGATCCGCCACGGCATCGTGGCGCGCGCCGGCAACGGCCGCATCGCCATCTGCGCAGCGCGCGGCGGCGGCCGGCTGCGCCTCGAAGTAATTGACAACGGCCCCGGCCTCGGCGGCACGACTTCGGCGAAGCCGGGCCGCGGTCTCGGGTTCTCGCTGACGCAGGCGCGCCTCGAGCGGCTCTACGACGCCGAGCAGCGCTTTACGCTCGCCGACGCCGAGGGCGGTGGCCTCAGCGTGACGCTGGAGATCCCGTTCCACGTCGCGGAGGCGCGGGCATCGTGATCCGCACGCTCATCGTCGACGACGAGCCGCTGGCGCGCCGCCGCATCCGCAAGCTCCTGGCACGCGACGCCGAGGTGCAGACGATCCGAGAATGCGCGAACGGCTACGAGGCCCTCGACGCCATCGACGAAGAGATGCCCGACCTCGTCTTCCTCGACGTGCAGATGCCGGAGATGGACGGCTTCGCCGTGCTGCAGCGCTTCGACGGCGAGCGCCTGCCTCTGGTCATCTTCGTCACGGCGTACGACCAGTACGCCCTGCGCGCCTTCGACGTCTCCGCCGTCGACTATCTCCTCAAGCCGTTCGACCGGAAGCGTTTCGAGCAGGCCTTGCGCAAGGCGAAGTCGCGCCTGGCCACGAGCGAGCGGACGCTCGCCCTGCTCGAGGAGCTCCGCGCGCAGAGCACGCACCTGGAGCGCCTGGTGGTGAAGTCCGGCGGCCGGGCGTTTTTTCTCAAGACGGAGGAGATCGACTGGATCGAGGCGGAGGGAAAGTACGTGCGCCTGCACGCCGGCCAGAAGTCGTATCTCCTGCGCGAGTCGATCGGCACCCTCGGCGCGCAACTCGATGCGAAGACGTTCCTGCGCATCCACCGCTCCACGATCGTCAATATGAATTCGGTCGGCGAGCTGCAGCCATGGTTCAACTGCGAGTACCGCGTGATCCTCCGCGACGGCACGCAGCTGATGCTGAGCCGCGGCTGCCGCAAGCGGCTCGGGGAGATCCTGAACGGGCGGTTGTGAGGGCGGCACGCGCAGAGATTTTGCATGCAGTCCGCCGCGCACAACGACACGGCCCTCGACAACTACCGCGCCTCGAGCGAGGAGCGGCTCCGCCTCATCGTCGACAGCGTCCACGACTACGCCATCTACATGCTCGACCCGAACGGCAACATCCAGAGCTGGTCGCGCGGCGCCCAACGCATCAAAGGCTACACGCCGGACGAAGTCATCGGGCGCAACTTCGCCCTCTTCTACCCGCCCGAGGACGTCGCGGACGGAAAGCCGCAGCGCCAGCTCCGCATCGCCGCGGAGAACGGAACGTACGAGGACGAGAGCCTCCACGTGCGCAAGGACGGCTCGCGATTCTGGGCGGGCGTCGTCGTGAGCGCCATCCGCGAGAACGGCGTGCTGCGCGGATTCGTCAACCTCACCCACGACATCAGCGACCGAAAGCGCAACGCCGAGCGGACGGCCTTCCTCGCTGAAGTCAGCCGCGTCCTCGCCACCTCCATCGATTACGACGAGACCCTCCGCCGCATCGCCCAGCTCGCGGTCACGCGCATCGCCGACTGGTGCGCCGTCGATCTTCTCGTCGACGGCGGCCGCACGCTCGCCCGCGCCGCGGTCGCTCACACCGATCCGGCGAAAGCGTCCCTCGTCAGCGAACTGCAGGAGAAGTATCCGGCCGACCTGACCCGGCCGGCGATCTCCGGGGCGCTGCGCGACCGGAAGACGCTGTTCGATCCCGACGTGTCCGATGAATTCCTGAAAGCGAACACGCTTGATGAGGAGCACCTCCGCGTCGTCCGCGCCCTCGGCTTCCGCTCCGTGATCGTCACGCCGCTCATCGCCGCTGACCGCGTCCTCGGCACGCTCACCTTCGTCACCGCCGGCGAGCGCCGGCTCGAAGCCGACGACGTGCCGCTCGCCGAGGACCTCGCCACGCGCGCGGCCGCCGCCGTCCAGAACGCGCAGCTCTATCGCGAGGCGCAGGAAGCGAACCGCGCCAAGGACGACTTCCTCGCCACCGTCTCCCACGAGCTCCGCACGCCGATGACCGCGGTGCTCGGATGGGCGAAGCTCCTGCGTACCGAAACCGACCCGGCCATCATCGCCGAGGCGGCGCTGGCGATCGAGCGGAGCGCCGCGGCGCAGGCCCAGCTCATCGACGACATCCTCGACGTCGCGCGCATCCGCGTCGGCAAACTGCGGATGCGCTTCGATGAGGTGAACCTCGCCGCCGTCGTCGAGAACGCCGTGGAGACGGTGCGCCTCTCCGCCGAGGCCAAGCGGGTGCGGCTCCGCCTCGAGCTCGACCGGCGCCTCGTCCGCGTCCACGGCGACGCCCAGCGCCTGCAACAGGTCATCTGGAACCTTCTCTCCAACGCCGTGAAGTTCACGCCCGAGGAGGGCCGCGTCGACGTCGTGCTCGAACAGAAGGGCGACGTCGCGCGCATCACCGTGCACGACACCGGTCCGGGGATCCCGCCGGCGTTCCTGCCGCACCTATTCGAGCGCTTCAGCCAGGCGGAATCGTCGCAGCGCCGCAATTACGGCGGCCTCGGGCTTGGCCTCTCCATCGCGCACTACATCGTCGACGCGCACGGCGGAACGATCCGCGCCGAGGCGGGAGGCGCGGGAACCGGAGCGACGTTCATCGTCGAGCTGCCGATCGCGAGCGGCGACCGGCCGGCCGCGGAGCGCACGACCCGCGCAGCGGATGCCTTCGAGTCGCTCGACGGTGTCTCGGTGCTCGTGGTGGAGGACGACCGCGACACGCTTCAGTACCTCGCGCGCACATTCAAGATCGCGAACGCCGAGGTGCGGACCGCGACCTCGGTCGACGAGGCGCTGGCGGCGTTTCACGACCGCGCGCCCGACGTCATCGTCAGCGACATCGCCATGCCCGGGAAGACCGGCTACGACCTCGTCCAGGCCATTCGCGATTCGAAATCGGACGCAGACATCCCGATCATCGCCGTCACGGCGTCCGGCGGCGCCGGCGATCGCGAGCGCGCGCTCTCGGCCGGCTTCGACGAGTACCTGCGAAAGCCGGTCGAGCCGCGCACGCTAGTGCGCACCGTGCGCACATCCCTCGGACGAAAGTAACGCTACGGCAACCCGCGTGTACGTCTGCGGACGCTCGGCGCCTTCCGGATCGACTTGCGGAGCGGCAGGCCGACCGGCTCGTTCTTCACCCATTCGCACTGGCAATCCTTCCCGGCGATTCCTTCGATGGCGTGACACGCCGAGCGCACCGCCCCCTCCTGCCAGCCCGAGAGGTACGACACCTGATCGCCCGCCACCCAGAAGTGCCCCTCGGGTTTGAGCAGAATCTCCGGAATCGTCTCCGTGATGACTTTCGTCCCGTCCTTGCATTTCGTGACGCTGCCGCAACCCCAGTCTTTGGCCCAGCCGCCGAGCTGGTACGGGACGTTCTGCCAGGCGATGGAGATCCCGAGATCGATCGGCACGTCCTTCTCCGTGATCTTCGGGTGCACCCTCTTCAAGCCGGCCCACGCTTTCTCGAGCCGCTTTTCCGGCGTCATCTTGCCGAAGTTCGTGGCGTTCTGCGGCCCGCACACCTCGTCATAGTTGTAAGCGCCGGTGAGGATGCCTTTCTGTGTGAAATACGCCCACGACGGATACCAGATCTGCGTGATCGGATCGGTCGTGTACGAGATGCCGCCGTACATTTCGTTCTGCGTTTCCCAGAAGCGGCTGTCGGCCTGCCATCCGACCTTCACCGTCGGCTCGAAGACCACCTTGCCGATCTCCGCCTTGTACTTCGCGCTGAAGTTGTTCGAGACCGTTTTGGCGAGGATCGGCAGCGGGATCGTGGAGATGCACCAGTCGACCTCGAGGCTGCGGCTGCTGCCCTGCACGGAGCCCGTGACCCTGACCTTCTCCTTGCCGCCGACCTTCACGTTGCTCACATCCTTGACGACGAATCCGGTCTCGATGTGCGCCCCTCCCGACTTCACGGCCGGCAGGAAGCCGTCGCGCCAGATCTTGTCCATGCCGCCGACGGGCTGAAAGAGCGTCGGCTGCCACTCGTACTCCTCCGCCTGATAGAAGCGATGGTTCCAGAAGTCGGACTGGACGAGCTCGTGGAGCGTGAGCGGCCCGACGATCACGCCGCACGACGTAATGCCCGGCTGCACGACGTAGCCGGAGCGCGACGAGCCGAGATAGTTGTACTTGTCGTCGGGATCGACGTCGCCGAAGACGCTGAGGAGGTTGAGGAACTGGTCCCGGTCCACCTCTTTATTCGCCAGCTCCTCGTTGAGATGGCCGTCGTTCACACACTTGGCGAGCAGCTCCGCGATCCAGCCGCGCGTGTCGTTGGCGATGCGCCGGTTCGGCACGGAGGCGCCGTTCCACGACCCGTTGCGCTGGTAGTAATTCGCGCGCGACATCATCGTGTAGACCTCGAGCGGGATCTTGAACAGCGTGCAGTAGTGCAGGATCGCGGTGTGGTGATAGGGAAGGCGGCCCGGTCCCGCATTCAGGTAGAAGTCGGGGGCATCGTCGAACTTGCAGACCTGCGTCGTGCCGGTGTTCTCCTGGACCTTGTCGCCGGTACGCACGGTGTAGCTGCGCCCGCCGGCGCGCTCCTTCGCCTCGAAGACGTAGACCTCGTACCCGGCCTGAAGGAGCTCATAGGCGGCGGTGAGTCCGGCGATGCCGGCGCCGAGAATGGCGACGCTCTGACCGTTGCCGCAGCGCCCGATCTGCGGCGGTCCCGCGAAGGCCTCGGGGACGCGAACCATCCCCAGCGCCACCATCGTCTCGTACACCGCCGCCGCGCCTCCGGCGCGGCCGACGGCTTCCAGAAATCCGCGGCGTGTCCACTTGGGGGTGTCACTCATCGGGACCTCCTCGCGCTCAGTTGTGGGGGATCGACATCAGGGTAGCACTTTGACGGGAATGCCGCGACGACTTCGCTCCTTCTGAGCGCCATCGATCCAAATCCACAATTCAGTCTTTTGGAGGGCGTATGACAAGGGGGAAGTATGTCTTGTTGCTGGCCGCCGTGTTCCTTTACGGCGCGTTCCCCGCATCGGCAGCGTCGAAGCCGAAGCTCGAGTACGGCAAGCTCCCGCTGACGTTCGAAGCGAACCAGGGACAGTTCGATCCGGCCGTCAAGTTCGTGAGCCGCGGCCATCGAACCACGATGTTCCTCACTCCCGCCGAAGCCGTCGTCCGCCTGCAAGGCCCGGGCGACAGCGCCGTGGTGCGGTGGCAGATGGCCGGCGGAAACCACAACGTGCGCGTCACCGGCGAGAGCGCGCTCTCCTCGAAGTCGAACTACTTCCGCGGCAATGACGCGAAGCAGTGGAAGACGGACGTACCGAACTTCGGGCGCGTCCGCTACGAGAACATCTACCCCGGCATCGACGTCGTCTATCACGGCAATCAGAAGCAGATCGAGTACGACTTCGACGTCGCGCCGAACGCGAACCCGAACAAGATCCGCATGTCCTTCACGGGCGCGCAGAAGATCACCCTCGGCAAAGACGGCGCGCTCGTGCTGCACACCGCGGCGGGCGATCTCGTGCAGCCGCGACCGCTCGTCTATCAGGACATCGACGGAAAGCGCACGATCGTCGACGGCCGCTACGCGCTCCGCGCGCGCAACGAAGTCGGCTTCGTCCTCGGCAAGTACGACCGCAGTCATGCGCTGGTCATCGATCCGGTGCTGGCCTGGTCGACGTACCTCGGCGGCAGCGACATCGACCTCTCCTACGCCGTCGCGCTCGACGGCTCGGGCAACGCGTACGTCACCGGCGTCGCAGGGTCGACCGACTTCCCGACGGTCAATCCGATTTACGGCACGAAGGCGTTCGACTGGGACGTGATGGTCGCGAAGATCAACGCGGCCGGCACGGCCATCGTCTACTCGACGTACATCGGCGGCGACGGCGGCAATGAATACGGTCTGACGATCGCCACCGACTCTTCCGGCAACTGCTACGTCGGCGGCGGCACGAACTCGACCGACTTCCCGACGGTGAACCCGATCCAGTCGACGTACGGCGGGACCGGAGCGTACCGCGACGCCTTCGCGCTGAAAATCAACGCCGCGGGCAGCGCGATTCTCTGGTCGACGTACCTCGGCGGCTCCGGCGACGACATGGCCTACGGCATCACCGCCGACAGCTCCGGCAACGCCTACGTCGCCGGCTACACCGAGTCGTCCGGACTTTCCTGGATCGGCGGCAGCGCGATCCAATCGACGTACGGCGGCAACACCGACGGCTTCGTCATCAAGATCAACTCCTCCGGCGCAAATGTCTGGTCGACGTACCTCGGCACGAGCGGAAGCGATTTGCCCCTCTGCATCCGCCTCGACGGCTCCGGCAACGTCTGGGTCGGCGGCACCACCGACTCGAGCTCGTGGCCCGGCGTCAACGGCAGCTCCGCGCAGTCGACGTACGGCGGCAACCAGGACGCCTTCCTCACGCAGATCAACGCGGCGGGAACGGCCATCAACTATTCGACATACCTCGGCGGCAGCGACTATGAGGACCTCCAAGGCATCGCAGTCGACTCTTCGGGCAACGTCTACGTGACCGGCACGACGGCGTCGACGTCCTTCCCCGGGGTGACCGGCAGCTCGATCCAGTCGACGAATGCCGGCAGCTACGATCTCTACGTCACGAAATTGAACTCGACCGCGACGTCCATCACGTGGTCGACGTTCCTCGGCGGAAGCGACTACGACCTTCCCCAGGACATCGGCGTCGACAGCTCCGGGAACGTGTACGTGATGGGGTCGACGCTCTCCAGCGATTTCCCGGTGACGAACGCGATTCAGCCGACGTACGGCGGCGGAATCGACGCGATTGCCGTGCGAATCAACGCCGCCGGCACCGCGGTCGACTATGCGACGTACCTCGGCGGAAGCGGTGAGGATCAGGGATACGGCGGCGCGGTCGACGCGTCGGGCAACTTCTACATCACCGGCTTCACCGCCAGCACCGATTTCATCGGCACGAGCGGCAGCGCCATTCAGCCGACCTACGGCGGCGGCAGCTACGACGCGTGGGTGGTGAAAATCTCGAACTCGGCGTCGCCCTCGGTCACGAGCCTCAGCCCGACGAGCGGCGTGCCGGGAACGCAGGTCACGCTGACCGGTACGGGCTTCGGCGCGGCGAAGGGCACCGGAAGCGTGTGGCTCGGCAACAAGCTCGCGGCGAGCATCGTGAGCTGGAGCGACACCCAAGTCGTGGCCACCGTGGCCTCGAACGTCGCCTCGGGAAGCGGCTGCGTGCAGCAGGCCGGCACGTGGAGCAACTGCCCGACGTTCACGATCATTACGCCGACCATCAGCAGCATCAGTCCGACGAGCGGCGTGCCGGGAACGCAGGTCACGATCAACGGCACGAACTTTGGCTCGTCGCAAGGCAGCGGACAGGTGTGGCTCGGCAGCACGTACGCGGGCAGCATCTTGAGCTGGAGCAATACGCAGATCGTGGCCACGGTGGCCGCGAACTCGACGACCGGCAACGCCCAGGTGCAGCAGAGCGGCGTGTGGGGCAACCAGATCGCGTTCACCGTGACGTCGCCGAGCATCAGCAGCATCTCGCCGACGACCGCGCGCGCGGGCGATCAGATCACGATCAACGGAACGAACTTCGGCTCGACGCAGGGCAGCGGACAGGTGTGGCTCGGCAGCAAGCTCGCCGGCAGCTACGTGAGCTGGAGCAACACGCAGATCGTTGCGACGGTGGCATCCGGCGCGACGAGCGGCGTTGCGCAGGTCAAGCAGAGCGGTGTCTGGGGCAACACGGCTTCGCTGACGATCCTCACGCCGCACGTCACGAGCGTCTCGCCGACGACCGCGCGCGCCGGCGACTCGATCACGATCACCGGCACGAACTTCGGCTCGTCGCAGGGGAGCGGAAGCGTGTGGCTCGGCAGCAAGCTCGCCGGCAGCTACACGAGCTGGAGCGACACGCAGATCGTTGCCACAGTCGCATCCGGCGCCGTCACCGGAACCGCGCAAGTGCAGCAGGGCGGCGTGTGGGACAACTACGGGACGTTCACCGTGGTGACGCCGGTGTTGAGCAGCATCTCCCCGACGAGCGGCCCGGTCGGAACGCAAGTGACATTCACCGGCACCGGCTTCGGCACGTCGCAAGGCAGCGGCAAGGTCTGGCTCGCGAACAAGTACGCGACGATCGTCAGCTGGAGCGACACGCAGGTGGTGGCCACCGTCATCGCCGGCTCGTCGACGAGCGCCTCGCAGGTCTACCAGGGCGGGGTGTGGAGCAATACGATCACGTTTACTGTGACACCGTAAGGGGGGAGGGCGCGCAGGCGGGGACGCCTGCGCGCCGGTTGCGGCCTCCCGAGGCGGAAGCGCGGGGCGGCGGCAGGTACCGGCTCGCGGCAGGGAACAACGCTATTTTCCGCTCTTGAGCTTCAGGGGCCGAAACGCGCCAGAGCTCGTGTCCGCGCGAAAGAACCGGCGATGGTCCACCGTTCGGTGGGGCCCCTGTGCCTGCGCTGCGGCCTCCGCACGTCTGTGCGCTTTCCGCTCGAGAAAACCGTCACTCGGATCGGCAGGAGTTCGGGAAGAGGCCTGCTCGGTCCGGCCAGGATCGTCGGAAGCAAGATCGGGTGAGACCTTACGCGGAGAATCCATCACTGCATTTCCTTTCGGCGGCGCGGGGGGAGCCGGACGGGACTGACTGTATCACACAACTGGGTAAGTGCCTTGAGATGTTTCCGCCTATGCGTTGGTCACGGTGCGGTGGGGCTTTCGAAAGCGCGCGGCTGCAAAGTGCACGCCTGGCTGCAAGTGTGGCCCCAGGAAGTAGCTCCAGAGGATGGAAGGATGTATATTGGTCTTCTTCCTAAAACGAGGAGTGGCGGTGGCTTACAGCTACGACGAGCTCGAGTGGCACATCCGACGCCTGCGTTGTGCGCGCAAGGCGGGCAAGCTGGTTTTTGTGCTCGGCGCAGGGATCAATACCGAATACGAAGTTCCAAACTGGAGCCAGATGCTCATCCGCCTGACCGAAAAGTGCGGGCGGCTGCACCCCGCGCAACACACCCTCACCGATGAGGAATCGAAAAGCTTCATCGACGGAGTGGTCCTCGACCCATTGTTACAGGCCGCATCGCTGCGCGGCGCGTACTCTTCTTCCGAAGACTGGATACGCGCGCTGAAAGGGATCCTGAACGTTAAGGAAACCATTCTTGACGACAAGGACAAACCGCTCGGCCGGATTGCGAAGGTCGTCGCCCGTCAATACAGCGCCGACCCGCAGAGGCATATCGCCATCCTCACCTTCAACTACGACAGCTTGATCGAAAAGGCAATCGAGCTCGAGATGCGCGAGGAGAAGGTCGTCGCGGTCAGTGTGTCGACCGCCGAGGAACTGGCGCGCGTGCGGCACCGCCCAGGAATTTTCGTTTACCACCTCCATGGCTCACTGGAAAACGAGAAAAGCGAAATCGTGCTCGATGCCTACACTTACGTGCGCATCCTCGCTGCTCCCGCGAATCATTGGTCGTGGTCCTGCATGAATACCTTCCTGTTTCAGAAAGACGCGGGCGTCATGTTCATCGGCCTCTCGCTCCTGGACCCAAGCCTTCGATTGCTCCTGACGCATGCGGCGGAGAACGGCACGCCACTCTCGGCGATTTTCATCGGCAATCCGCTCGGCGCGCCGGTGCCGGCAAAGGAGGGTGATGTAATGCCTTCACCGATCGGGAAGCCGCTCGCAAAGGCGCTCACTGCGCCGGTGCCGGCAAAGGAGGGTGATGCGAGGCCTTCACCGATCGGGAAGCCGCTCGCAAAGGCGCTCACTGCTGCATGGTTGAAACATGACGTACAGCGTCTCTTCGACAATCTGCTGGAAGAGTTGTCGTTGGTTCCGTACCACGTGACCGAATGGTCGGAGGTCGGTCCCCTGATCGATCGGGTGGGCGAAGATGACTGATCGGGTAATCCCCTACGCCTTCAAATACCCGCTTCTCGATCGCGGACTTCATTTCGACTTTCTGCGCCTGCGGTGCGGAACGGAAGAAGCCTTCCACCGCGAGGTCGCAGAATTGAAGACAGATCCCGCCGAGCGTCCACGCACGTTCGTAGCCCTCTCGGAGTGGGACGTGCTGGTCGTCTTTCCGTCGACGGAGCTCTATCCGGCCGTGTTGAACGAGTTCTATATCACCTACGGCATCGACGCGAAGATCGCCGGAACGGCCGGCTATTTCGCCTATCTCTGGGATCACGAACTGAACGCGAAACTCGACAACAAGCTCGATCGATTTCAGAAGAGCGGTATCGCCTTCGTCATCTCGCTTCGATTCGAGGACTGGGTGCGCCGTGAGCTGGGGCTCGGCGCCGAGATCCTGTTCTGCGATTACCTGAAGTCGCAGATGCACGACGACCCGACGCTGACCGCGATCGTGGCCCATACCCTCGGGTGGAACGACATCGTGATCGTGCTTCACGCAACGGCCAATGAAAGACGGCTTCTGGAGATGCAGTCGCAAATCCGCCTGCTCACCCTCGACGACATCGTTCCCAGGCACGCTCGCTATCGCCCGCCGCAGACGCGGACGGGCGAACCGATGTTCGCGGCGAGCTATACGCACATCATCGGTAGTTATGCCGCGTTCCGCCCAGGCCACCCTGTTCTCGGCAATCTCGCGGATGACGTACTCAATGCAATGCTACTCGTGCGCGTGGCTCCTGCGCTGGAGTGGCGTGCTCGTGACGAGATCGAAAAGCTCGGCGGCGGATGCGTTCACGCCGAGGATATGCCGACAGAGCTCGGTCATTACACGTTTTCCACCGATATTACGCGTCTCGTTGCCGATGGTAACGGCGGCGTAGCGGCGATGGACCTCGTCGCCCGACTGCGCACGTTCATCGGCGATAACAGCCACGAAAAGAGAGACGATCCGGATACGGAGATCTTCAACAGCTACGCGGAGACTACGACCATCCTGCGGTTTCGAGATCCGTCATTGCCGGAGCGCACGCTGCGCGCGACTCGCATGGACAAAGACATCTGCGATTCGGTCAAGGGACTGCGGAAGGTGATGGAAGACCTTCCGGAACAGCTCCGCGGCCGGCACGGCTCGGGTATGACCGCGCACCGCTTTGGGATCGTCCTGACCACGCTGCTCGATCACCTGGCGGATCCGGTCCGTAGCTCCGTGGTGCGTCACATCACCCGTTTTCTCATCCAGACAACGAACATCCCCGATCTGGATCGGCAGGACATGGAAGACCTCTGTCAGGTCGCCGAATACGCGATGTCCCAAGCCACCGACGGGATCGCCCAATACCAGCACGACGCGAACGCCCTGGGCCTCACCGGACGGGGAGGCTACAGTCGTCTCATTACCGCGATCGAGATGTATGTCGACGACATCCTCGGAACTTCGTTCAGTATTTTCGAGAAGACCTTTCTCATCACCTTCGGCCAGCACCTCGGACATGTCGGGAGTGTGGCGAAGTTTCACATCGACGTCCCGTTCAACATTCTCTTCTCCCCCAGCCGCTGGTACGTCCTGCTTCACGAAGCCGGACACATGGCGTGGGCGAAGGAATTCGGCTGGATGGCGGAGAGTCTCGCCATCTATGAGGCCATGGAAGCCGAGTTCATGGCCGGAATAGAAAGTCAAAAGAAGCTGGCAGAGGACGAGGACAAGCACCAGGTACCGATGGAGTTCATCCGCACGCGAGAGCTCATTCGGGAGCTTTTTCCGAACATGCTCGTTTTCTTCATCACCTGCGGCGGAGAGGTCGGGAAGTTCGACCACCTGTCGCTGCGCCATATCCTGTCGCGAAGCCGCCCTGGCCGGGGAACACGCGAGTTGCTGTTCGCCGTGGTGCTCAGCTGCCTGCTGAGAATGACAGCGGAAGCGCGGAAAGGCGGCGAAGCATGGTTCGCGCGCGCACTCTCGGGAGATTCCATGGGTGATCTTTCTACTGCCGTGAGAGGGGCGATCGGCTCCGTCAATACGGCCCTCGATTCGGCGGACGACGAGACCCTCGCCCCTCATGTGCGTAAGACGCTCAAAAACAAACAGATGCTGCTGAACTCCGAACCGTTTCGCAACTCCGTGACCGACGTTGTCAGGTCGGTGCTGGACGTCCTGAGCCTCTTGGCAAAACCTCTCTCGAACGAACAACACCTTGGCAAATATGTGCTCGATTCCCTTCAGAAAGCGATCGACGATATGGCCGGTGAATACGACAGTATTTACAGCAACTGGCGCTCGCAGGGGTTCGACGGATGGATCACCGGCGGTAGGGTGCTCGCGACGTCGCCGGGCGCGCACATCTGGGCGAGGCTCCTCTATGAAAACCGGGAAGCAACGAAAAGCCAGCGGGACAAAACGGGATTCATGCGAAGCCAGATGGCAGCCCTGCTCTCGATCTGGCATCGAGCAGTCGTTTCAGGCACCGACGAACAAGCGGCATTGCGGATCCGAAAGGAGATCCTGATCCCTCTCGGGCTCGTCACTGAGGTGAACGGTCCCTAATCTCGCCGGCGGGTCGATTTCAGTCGCCGGTGCCGGCCACGCTGGAACAGCTCTGGGGCCTCAACGCGCTGACGCAACGCGACGCCAACGCGAACAATCTCACCTCGCTCCTGCCGGCGGCCGCGACGCCGAGAATCGACTGCCCGGCCGCCCTCGCGCCGCCGAGGCCTCGGAAAACGCCGAAGTCGCAGATGACCGCCGCGCGGCGCGCGGAGCTCGACGCCCAGCCGCTGCCGCACCGCGGCAATGTGAACGGCGCATTGCTGAATCTGAAGAAGGCCGAGCTCAAGCTGTCGGGGGGAAACCCTGCGGAAGTCGCCGTCGTCAACGCGAGGTTCGCGGCGATCAAGACCCGCGGCGACGCGCGCGCCTACGCCGCTGCGGTGATGGAGAAAGTACGCATCGCCCGCGAGCAGCGAGCGATCGGCCGCCGCACGCTGCGCACATCCGCGTGAACGGCGCGCGAAGGCGCGCCGTTCATCCCCCCCACCACCCGCCCACGCCCCCACCCAGCAACTCGTGCCGAACTCGATGGCGCGTGGCGGCCCGCACCCTACAGTCGCGCCATGCCCACCCGCCTCTTCGAACGAAAGCCCCTGAAGCTCCTCCTCGACGAAATGGCCGGCGAGCACCGGTTGCGCCGCGTCCTCGGCCCCATCCAACTCACCGCCCTCGGCGTCGGCGCGATCATCGGCACCGGCATCTTCGTCCTGACCGGCGTCGCGGCGCACGAGCGGGCCGGGCCGGCCATGATCCTCTCCTTTGCCGTCGCCGGCTTCGCCTGCGCGCTCGCGGCGCTCTGCTATGCGGAATTTGCGTCGATGGCGCCCGTGGCCGGCTCCGCGTACACCTATGCGTACGCCACCTTGGGAGAGCTCCTCGCCTGGATCATCGGGTGGGACATCATCCTCGAATACGCCGTCACCGCCGGCGCCGTCGCCCACGGCGCCTCGCACTACTTCCAGGACCTCATCGGCATCTTCGGCCTCCACCTCCCCGACGTCCTCACCAACGCGCCGTTCGACTACGACTCCTCCCTCGGACGCCTCGTCGGCACCGGCAAGTACTTCGACCTTCCGGCCCTCGTCATCGTCGCCCTCGTCACCTGCGTCCTCATCGTCGGCATTCGCGAGAGCGCCACCTTCAACGCCGCCATGGTCATCCTCAAAGTCATCATCGTCATCTTCGTCATCGTCGTCGGCGCGTTCTACGTCAACCGCGCCAACTGGCATCCCTTCGCGCCGTACGGCTACACCGGCGTCAACTTCTTCGGCCACACCCTCTTCGGCCAGGCCGACGCGGGAGGGCAGCCCGTCGGCATGCTCGCCGGCGCCGCCATCATCTTCTTCGCGTACATCGGCTTCGACTCCGTGTCGACGCACGCCGAGGAGGCGCGGAGGCCGGAGCGGGACGTGCCGGTCGCCATCATCGCCTCGCTCCTCATCTGCACCATCCTCTACATGGGCGTCGGCGCCGTGCTGACCGGCATGCTCCCCTACAACCGCATCGCCATCGACGCGCCGGTCTCGAACGCCTTCCGCCAGGTCGGCCTGACGTGGGCGCAGTTCATCGTCGCCTTCGGCGCGCTCGTCGGCATCACCTCCGTGGCGCTCGTGTCGATGCTCAGCCAGGCGCGCATCCTCCTGGCCATGGCCCGCGACGGGCTGCTCCCCGCCGGCTTCTTCGGCGCCGTCCACCCGCGCTTCCGCACGCCGCACAAGTCGACCATCCTGACCGGCGTCTTCTGCGCGCTCCTCTCGTCGCTCCTGCCGCTGCGCGTGCTGACCGACTTGATCAACATCGGGACGCTGCTCGCCTTCGCGATCGTCTGCGCGGCGGTGATGATCATGCGCCGCACGCACCCGGACGCCGCGCGCCCCTTCCGCGCGCCGCTCGTCCCGCTCGTGCCGATCGTCGGCGTGGCCACGTGCCTCCTGCTGATGTTCTCGCTCCCCGCGGAGAACTGGCTGCGCCTCGGCATCTGGCTCCTCATCGGCTTCACCATCTACTTCGGCTACGGCCGCAAGCACAGCGTGATGAGGCGCAATCGCTGATCGCGATTACGACGCCGCCGCCACGGCCTGCTCCGGCCGCAGCACCGCCTCCACCTGCTGCCGCAGGTAGCGCAGCGACACCGCCGTCACGTGCGTCTCGAACGGCACCGCGTCGCGCGGCAGAAGCTCGGCGCCGTGCTCCGCGAGGAATCGCCGCGAGACGTACGTCCGCTTCACCCCTTTCAGCCGGTGCAGCGTCTTCGGATTCACGGCGATGTAGCGGTAGTCGCGCAGACCGGCGGCCTGCACGGAATGCATCATGTGCTCGGCGGCGAACTGCGATGAGCAGACCAGGCCGATCTTCGAGCGGGGCGGGAGGCTGAAGATGCTGGTCACGACGCCGCGGTAGTCGGGCTCGAGGGTCAGGCCGACGATGTTGCGGGCGCGGCCGGCCATCTCGGTGAGCGGGCCGAGGTGCACGAACGTCGTCACCAGAACGTCGTAGCGGTCGAAGAACGCCGGCTTCTTGCCGCGCAGATCGTCGAAGAGAAACAGATCGGGCATCCCGCCGAGGGCGGCGCCGACTTCGCCGCCGAAGAGCTCGAGCTCCGTCTCGTTGCACTCGGTGAAGAGCACGCGCGGGCGGCGGCGCCGGCGAAACAGCTTCGCGCGCGTGTACGTCATCCGCGCGAACTCCGCGGCGGAGATCCCACCCATGATCGCCCGCGCCAGCGCCTCGTCGACCATCTCCCGCACGATCTGCGAGCTCGAGCCCTCCATGCGCGGCGGCCGCTGCGCCACGAACGTGCCGCGCCCCTGCTCCGAGACGATGTAGCCGCCGCGCTCGAGCTCCGCGTAGATGAAGCGGACGGTGTTGTAGTTGATGCCCAGCTCCGCCGCGAGCTCGCGCACCGGCGGGAGGCGGCTCCCCGGCGGCAGCGTGCCGTCTTCGATCTGATGGCGGAACTGCTCCGCGACCTGCACGTGGATCGAGAGCGGCTCGTGCCGGGAGAGCGCCAGTTTGACCATGACCCGCTTGAATGATACGTCCGTGAGTTATCGTTGGCGCGAATGAGTCGTTTCGTCGATCTCACGCAGAGCGTTGGCCACGGCACCGTCACCTATCCGACTCTGCCTCCCCTCTCGATCTCCGATGAGCTCAGCCGGGAAGCGTCGAAGGCGACGTACGCGCCGGGGGTGACATTCCAGATCGCCCGCATCGACATGGTCGCCAACACCGGCACGTATCTCGACGCGCCGAGTCACCGCTACGAAGACGGCGCCGACCTGGCGTCGCTGCCACTCGAGCTCACGGTGGACCTCGACGGACTGCTCATCGATGCCACGGCCACCGGCAGAGTGATCGAGCCCGAGGCATTCGCCGGCGCAGCGGTCGCCGGCCGCGCCGTCCTCTTCCACACCGGCTGGTCGCGGCACTTCGCCACGCCGGCGTACGGCGCGCGCGATCGTCATCCGTTCGTGACGCGCGCCGCGGCGGAGGCGCTCGTGTCGATGGGCGCGCGCCTCGTCGGCATCGACTCGGTCAACATCGACAACATGGACGACTTCACTCGTCCCGTGCACTCGCTCCTCCTCCAGGCCGGAATCCCCATCGTCGAGCACCTCACCGCGCTCGATCGGCTCCCGCCGCAGGGGTTCCGCTTCTTCGCCGCCCCGCCGAAGTTTCGCGGCGTCGGAACGTTCCCGGTGCGCGCGTTCGCGATCGTCGACTGAGCGCGTTAACGGTTTCGACAAACCGACGTAGTGATGGTCATGAAGCGCGCCGCCGCCGCTCTCCTGTTCTTCGCCGCTTGCGCCACGCGTCCGCCCGCGCTCACGCTCAGCGACTGCAAGGCCGGCGATCTCCCGGCGCGCTGCGGCACGCTCGTGCGCTCGGAGTCGCCGCGGTCGCCGCGCACGCTGTCGATGCCGGTGATCGTCGTCCCGGCGGCGGTGCACAACGACTCCGCGATCGTCGTCCTGGCGGGCGGGCCGGGCGACACGGTGCTCGAAGGCGCGCCGCGGACGCAGCAGTTCTTCCCGAAGCTGCACGAGCGCCACGACTTCGTCTTCATCGACCAGCGCGGCACCGGGAAGTCGGCGCCGCTGCAATGTCCGCAGGCGACGGCGAAGTACCAGCGTGCATTCCTCGAAGGGCCGCTCTTCCCCGACGGCTACGCGCGCGACTGCAGCGCGGAGCTGGCCGCGCACGCCGACCTCGCGGCCTACACATACCCGTATTTCATCGACGACGTCGAAGCGCTGCGCGTCGCCCTCGGCTACGGGCCGCTCAATCTCATGGGCCTCTCGTACGGAACGCGCGCGGCGCAGACGTACCTGCAGCGTTACCCGCACTCGATCCGCTCGCTCGTGCTCCTCGGGCCGGTCGCTCCCGATACGCGCACGCCGCTCCACTTCTCGCACGACGCGCAGCTGGCGCTCGATCGCCTCGTCGATGCATGCGCGCGCGACGCCGCCTGCCACGCCGCGTTCCCGTCGTTCGATGCCGAGCTGCACACCGTCTTCACTACGACCTCCTCCATCGACGCCGGCGCCCTCGGCGAATGGCTCCGCACGAAGCTCTATTCGACGGAGTCCGCGGCGACGGTGCCGCTCCTGATCCACAAGGCCGCCGCGGGCGACTGGCAGCCGCTCGCCGCCGACTTCGCCCGCTACCGCGCCGAGTGGTACACGTCGATCCCGCTCTACCTCGCCGTGACCTGCCCGAGCGACACGCGGCACATCGACCCGAACGACGTCGCCGTCGCCACCGCGGGCTCTCTCTTCGGCGACTACCGCGTCCGCCGCCAGCTCGCCGCGTGCGCGGAGTGGACGCCCGGGTTCGTCGAGCCGCAGGTCGAGGTCCCGCGCGACGGCGGCGTCCCGGCGCTTCTCCTCTCCGGCGACGCCGACCCGGTGACGCCCGCGGCGTGGGGCGACGTCGTCGCCAAACGGATCGGCAGCAGCGCCCGCGTCGTCGTCCTGCCGAACACCGCGCACGGCGACATCAGCCCGTGCCTGTTTGACCTCATGACCCGCTTCATCGACGAGCCGAATCCCGCAGGGCTCGACACCAGCTGCATGAACGGGTTGCAGCGGCCGGCGTTCACGGTGAAGGGGCCGATGTAATCACGCTGCGGACGCCGACTTCAATGCCAGGCGATTCGGGCTCTTCGTTCGCTACCGGCCGTGAAGTGACGGACATCACCGGCCGCGTCAACTAACCGGAGGATCACGCAACGCAGATAGCGGACATCCCGCCAGAGGCGGATGCGCGCAATCAGAATTCCGGCGAGCTTGCCGAAGAGCGCGGCGCCCAGGCACGCGGCTATCGCCAGCGCCGCGGCATGCCAGTCGCCGTGTGCGCGTCTAGTCATCAACAGCCACGCAATCACCGAGAGCACGAGCAGCAGCGCGATGCCGCCGGCGTCGCAACCACAGTCGTCGTACAGCGCGAAGAGACGGCGTTCCCACGCCGGGCCGTCGTCAGGCCCAAGCACGCCGGCGAGAATGATCGTGTCATAGCGGTTCCAGGTCCGCAGCAGCAGGTCGAGATCGCGCGCCGTGTGAATGCACAGCGTGCGGCGCGGTGCGGAAAGGCGTCCGCGGCAGCCGGCGCACTGGCCGCTCATTTGATGATGTCCCCCGTCTCTTTCGGCTTGCAGCCGTCGACGAGCGGATGAATGCACCACCAGTTCTCCGGCAGGTCCTGCGCGGCGATCACCTCACCTTTTTTCCCCTGCTTGAGGAGCTCGCACCACTTGTCCATGAATGCCTTGACATCCGCATGGAATTGATCGCTCTGGAAGAGCTCCGAATTGACGTGGGCGCTCGGGCAGCAGTCGGATTGATAGACGCTGGCCTTGTCATCGAGAAAGACGTCGTGCGAACAGATCTTCTGCAGGTGCTTCACCGGATGAATTTCCATCCAGCCGTCGTCATGCCCCGCATCCCAGACGTGATCGCCGAAGACGAACACGCAATCCCCCTCCTCGATATTGCCCGACTCGTCGTCGACGGCGGCATCGCTGAATTCGCCGTTGTCGCGGGCGAAGAGGCTGATCAGCGCGGCGATGGCGATGGCGCCGAGTCCCGGAAACAAACCGAGAATGGCGAACGCGGCGCCGGCGACGATCGCGGCGGCCACGCCGACGAGGAAGCAGACGATGCCGCAGACAATCGGAATGTGACAATGCTTCTTACACGACTTGTGCGCGGTCTGATAGCCGAGGGCCGCGCCGAGGATCGCGCCCGCCACCGGCCCGAGCGCGATCGAGACCGGCGCCAGGATCGCCAACACCGGCGCGATCGAACAGACCGTCTGCATGCCGTTCCCCTCGAGCTCGCAATGCAAAGTCCAGCGGCCGCCGGGATGGTTGGGCGGCGGATCTTCGCTCGTTCCTTCGTATCCGTTGTAATCGAGATCCCAGTCGGCGCCATTCGATTGTTTCGGTTTCCGCAGCAGATCGACGGTCGGAAACGGATCCATCGAGATCAAATCGATGCCGCGCGTCTCCGGCTCGGAATCGCGCGGGAATTCCAATTGCCAGCTTCCATTGATGAAACGCTTGCCGTTGTAGGGAACGAGACGGAGATTGAACGCCTTGTCATTGTCGAACAGCCATTCGAAGACGTTCTCGTAGAATTTCGATTCCACCGTCTCGATCCAGGCAACGCGCCCCGCCGCGCACTGATCGCGTTTGACGCAGATCAGACGCCAGTTGAGCCACTGATCGCAGAACCCTTTCACAAAGCCGGCGGAAAAGCCGACGTAAGAACCGATGGCCAGGCCGACGAGAGCCCCCTGGGGGCCGGCCAGCGCGCCGACGAGCGCAAATATGCCGCCGACCAGAACCGAGAAGAGGAGCCCCTGGGTCAATCCGTTCAAGAGCAGCGGCAGAAGCGGACCGAGGCTGCTTCCCTGCCAATGATTCTTGAAGTCCTCGTATTCGACACAATGCGTGGTCTGTCTTCCGGCCATGGTCGCCTCTCCTCAACGCTGCGTGTACAGCGTCACTCCGCCGAGCATTTGTTGGTTCTGATCGAAGCCATTGATGTTGATCGGCTGAATTCCATGGAAAGAATCGGGCGGCGTGATCTCGACGTGCACTTGCTGTGTGTGCTCGGGTAGGAGATCGAATGTCTGCGGCTCGATCTTTACCGTCCAGCCCTGCGGAACGGGAAATTGCGCCGGATCGTGGCGGCGCGCGATCGATACGCACCACTCGGCGCGCGCATCCTTCTGGTCGTCTGCGTCGCCTTCCTTGGTCCGCTCCTGCGCGAGCACCAGTTCCTCGCAATCGACGGGATCGGGAATCTTGAAGGCATCGGCGACGAGCGTCACGGTCTTCGACACGACGTCGCCGTTGAAGACCTCGAAATCGAACAGCGCCGGCGAGTGAGCGATCCCGACGTTCGTATTTTCCTGGCCGAGGTTGTTGTTCGGATTGGCGTCGTCGGCCCAATTCAATTTGACCTGAATGCAGTAATGGCCTTTTTCCTTGGGCGTATGCCAGAGCTGCGCGGCCACGGCCGGATGCCCGGGCGCGGCCTTGACCGGGAGATCGACGACGGCGGAGCCGATCGGATTGCTGACCGTGCCGATGCCGAAGCTGAGAAACGAAAAATCGACCCGCATGCCGACGGCCGGCGCCGACGTCGAGCCGTTGTAGATCGTGGCGCGGATCTCGTAGTCGGTGTCTTTTTCGAGCGCGTTGGAGGAGACCGCCGTGCGGTCGTTCGGATCGGGACCGATCGCATAGAGCTGAATGTCGGGATTGTCCCAGGTGACCGCGAGGCCGAGCGACTTCAGGTAATACTGCGAGTAGATCAGCGGGTCGGGACGCTTGTAAACGTCAGGAGGAATCACCTGACATCGCTTGTACTTCTTCCCTTTTTCTGCCAGTCGCTCGCGATGGCGGCGCCGCTCGCAAATGTCGGAGATGAGCTCCACCAGCCCCGCGATCCATCCGATGAACAGCGCATACAGCGCTCCGGTCAACCACCTGACGAACCTCATTCCGGGCCTCCTCACCTTGCTTAAATGGTGAGGACGCTGGCGGAAGCGTTTCAGTAGCGGAACGATCCTTGCCTCCTCCCGCCCGATGTCCCGGCTCACCCGCGCGCTGCAGCACCGCAACTACCGGCTCTTCTTCGCCGGGCAGGGCGTGTCGCTGGTCGGCACGTGGGTCACGCGCGTGGCCACGAGCTGGCTGGTCTACCGCCTGACGGGCTCGGAGCTCCTCCTCGGCGTCACCGGCTTCGCCGGGCAGATCCCGCTGCTCCTCCTCGCGCCGTTCGGCGGCGTGCTGGTGGACCGCTGGAACCGCCACCGCATGCTCGTCGTCACGCAGATCCTCTCCGCGCTGCAGTCGGTGGCGCTGGCGGTGCTCGCGCTCACCGGTCGCATCACTGTCGCCGAGGTCATTTGGCTGCAGGTCGCGCAGGGAGTCATCAACGCCTTCGACACGCCGGCGCGGCAGGCCTTCGTCGTGGAGATGGTCGAAGACCGCGCCGACCTCCCCAACGCCATCGCCCTCAACTCCTCGATGTTCAACGCCTCGCGCATCGTCGGGCCGGCCATCGGCGGCGCCATCATCGCCGCCATCGGCGAGGGGTGGTGCTTCGCCATCGACGCCGTCTCCTACGTCGCCGTGATCGCGTCGCTCCTGGCCATGCGCCTCGCCCGCGCCGCCATCCGCCGCGAGCGCGAGCCGATGCTCGACGAGCTGCGCCACGGCGTGCGCTACGTCTTCGGCTTCGCGCCCGTCCGCGAGCTGCTGCTCAACGTCGCTCTCATCGGCACGATGGGGATGCCGTACGCCGTGCTGATGCCGGTGTTCGCCTCGAAGGTTCTCCACGGCGGGCCGCACACCCTCGGCATTCTGATGACCGCGTCCGGCTCCGGCGCGCTCGTCGGCACCGTCTACCTGGCCTCGCGGCACACGGTGGTCGGGCTGGGGAAAGTGATCGTGGCGGCGACCATGATGCTGAGCGCGGGACTGATCCTCTTCAGCCTCTCGCACTCGCTGTGGCTGTCGATGCTGGCGCTGCCGCTGGTCGGCGCGGGGATGATGCTGCAGTCGTCGTCGGCGAACACGATCCTGCAGACGATCGTCGACGAGGATCTGCGCGGACGCGTGATGGCCTTCTTCAGCGTGGCCGTCCTCGGCACGCAGCCGCTGGGAAGCCTGGCCGCGGGCGCGGTGGCCGAGCGCGTCGGCGCGCCGCGCACGATCCTGGCCGGCGCGGTCGTCTGCGTCCTCACCGGCGTCTGGTTCGCCTTCCGCCGCCCGCTCCTCGCGCACTACGTGCGGCCGATCTACATCGAGCGCGGCATCCTGCCGCCGCCCGAGGAGATGCCGATGCCGATCGCGTGAGGGTCTGCCTCATCCTTCCGCGCGCCGTTTCTTCGCTCTCTTCGGCCGCCCCCGCACCTTGCGCAGCTCCCGTTTCATCGACCGCACCTGCTCGGCCGCCTCGGGCATTCGCTCGAGGAACCGGTAGACCTCCATCCACCATTCGTTGTACTCCTGCAGCCGCCGTTGCGACTCCGCTCGGCGCTGGGCATCCTCTTCAGCTTCCCGCCGCTTCGCCTTCATCTCGAGCTCGTTGAGCACGATGCCCAGCTCCACCGTGTCGGCCCATGCGCGCGTGGAGAGTTGCGGGTGCCGGGGATCGAGCACCCCCTCTCGGACGAGCCGGACCTGCCTGCGCAGTACGGTCAGATTCATGGCGCGCGGAAGCCACGGGACCGGCAGTCCTCCTTCCTTGATGCGCCGGTAGGCCGCCTCGATGCGCGCCTCCCACTCCTCGAGCGGAAAATCGCGGTCGTCTTCGTCCATTGCCTGAAATGACCGGGCGCGCCGAAGCGCGCCCGGTCCCCTCCCATCACTGGTTACGGCTTGGGCGTGCCGGACGTTCCGGTCTGCGGAGCGCTGGCCGCTTTCTTACGGCGGCTGGTGCGCCGCAGGCGCTTGATCTCCTCCACGTGCGGCAGCAGCAGCGCGTTGGCAGGATCGCGCGCCAGCTCCGTCCCGAGCTTATAGGCCCGCGTGGCGATGAGCGCCAGGCGCTCGCGGCGGACGAGATTCGCGCCGGCGATGCCGTGAAGCATCGTCCGGAGCTCATCCTCGACCGCC
Organism: Thermoanaerobaculia bacterium; assembly: GCA_035276475.1. Taxonomy (GTDB): domain Bacteria; phylum Acidobacteriota; class Thermoanaerobaculia; order Gp7-AA8; family Gp7-AA8; genus DATDFB01. The sequence goes on from DATELQ010000006.1 coordinate 37,594, forward strand.
GTCCAGCGGTTGGCCTCGTCGTACAGGCTGCGGACCGCGTCGGCCGGCTGGTCGACCGCCTGCGACACCTTGTCGGAGGCGCCGATGACGTTGATCGACGCCTGCAGGACCGCGTTGGTCGTCTGGGCGCGGCTGCGCAGAGCTTTGCGCTCGGCGACACTCAGCGGAGTGACCTCGCCGATCTGCCCGCGCAGGGCGCGCAGTTGACCGACGACCGCCTCGGGGGCGAGCATCGGGGCGGGCTGCGGGATATCGGCGGCAACCCTGGGGTTGGGGGTATCGTTGTTGATTTCCATGTTCGTTTTCTCCGTTCCGCGGGGGACCTGTATGGCCGGAGGAACGACGAGCACTTTGTGCACGAGTGCAGGCGGCCCACCGGCTGGAGAGGACGGCCACACGCCGGCGTCTCCGGTTGATGTTGCTGGAAGTGCGCAGACTTCCAGAGCCCGCGGCAGGAGGAGCTTCGCTCGACTCCCGCAGAGGTGAGATCGGTCGCACAGTTCAGCGCTGTTGACTCACCCTTTGGCCGCCCGAGCCGGGATCCTTTCGGATCTCGACTTGAGGGTAAGTAAGGTAGGCTCGCGAACCGGCGATGTCAAGTAGTGGGCTGTTACAACTTGCGGTGCGCGCGCACAATCCGGCGATATGCGCGTGCAATCCGGCGGAATGCACGTGCAAGTCGGCGGAATGCGCGTGCAAGTCAGCGGAATGCACGTGCAAGCGGCCGGAATGCACGTGCAAGCCGGCGATATGCACGTGCAAGCCGGCAATATGCGCGTGCAAGCCGGCGATATGCGCGTGCACGCCGATAGAATGCCCGCGAATATGTCCGACCGAGGCGTTCACGCGCGCGGCGTGCGCAAGTCCTTCGACAGGCGCAGCGTGCTCGCCGGCGTCGACCTCGACATCCTCCCCGGCGAGGTCGTGGGCCTCATCGGTCCGAACGGTGCCGGCAAGACGACGCTCATGTCCTGCCTCCTCGGCTTCCTTCACGCCGACGGTGGCAAGATCGCCTTCGACGGGCGCCGCAGCGACGACCTCGGCGTCCGCGCCCGCACCGGCTTCGTCCCCGAGCGCGTCGGCGTGGGGCGGCGCATCAGCGGGTGGCACTTCGTCCGCTACATGGCCCGCCTGGCCGGCGTCCCGCGCGCCGAGGTCGACCGCCGCGTCACGGCCATGCTCGAGCGCCTCGAGCTCGCCGGGGCCGCCGACCGGCCGATGTCGCAATACTCGCGCGGCATGCTCCAGCGCGCGGCCATCTGCCAGGCCCTCATCCACGAGCCTGACTACCTCTTCCTCGACGAACCGTCGTCCGGGCTCGACCCGAACGGCGTCCTCCTCGTGCGCGACCTCATCGCCGAGCAGAAGCGCCGCGGCGCCATGGTCCTGCTCAACTCCCATCAGCTCTCCGAGGTCGAGAAAGTCTGCGACCGCGTGCTCTTTCTGCGCGGCGGCGTCGTGGCCCGCGCCGAGACGCTGCGCCACACCGACCGCATCGTCATGGCCGTGCGGCTCCTCGGCGGCAAGGTCGTCACCGTCGAAGGGCGCGACGACGCCGAGATCGCCGCCGCGATTCGCCGGCTCATCGAGAGCGGCACGGACGTCGTCGAGGTCCGTCCCTACGTCGCCGACCTGGAGAGCATCTTCCGAGGGAACGCGTGAACGGCACTGTCGTCGCGGAGACAATGCGCCGCCATTTCTCGAGCATCGGCTTCATCGCCTATCTCATCCTCCTCGGCCTCATCGGCCTGTTCGCCAGCGGCTTCGCCACGCCGGGGTCGATGTGGCCGTCGCTCGTGGCGCTCCTGTCGATCATCACCGGGTCGGCGATCGTCGGGCCGGAGTTCTCGACCGGAGCGCTGCAGCTCATCGTCTCGAAGCCGATCCGGCGGTCCGTTTATCTACTGTCACGCGTGACCGGCGTCTTCGCCTGCGTCGCCATCGCGTCTGCCGTCGGCCTGGGGGCGGAAACCGCCGGCCGGCTGCTGCGTGGCGACGTGCCCCTGCCGTGGCCGCGCATGACCTCGATGTTCGGCGGCGCGCTCGCGGCGTCGCTGCTCGTCATCGCCATGCTCACGTTCCTCGGCAGCCTGACGCGCTCGTACTTCAACGCCGCGATCTATCTCGGAACCGAGGCGGCGATGAGCGCGGTGCAGGCGGTCGTGGGCATGCTGCGGATTCGCGGAGAGGGCTTCGGCGCGTACCTCGCGCAGCACCCCGGCGTCGAGCGCGGCCTCGCCACCGTCGACGACGTCCTCTTCGCCTCCGTGCGCGAGCTCACGGTGCCGTGGCTCGTGCGCGTGGCCGTCACCGTGGCGGTGGCGCTGGCGCTGGCGTGTGCGGCGTTCGAGCGGCGGGAAGTGCCGTACGGCGCCGACTAACGCGGGACCACAGCGCCGTTCTGAATCACCATCTCGATCGCGCGCGTATTCGCGATCGACGCGATCGGGTCCTTCGACAGCAGCACGAGGTCGGCGCGCAATCCCGTGCGGATCGACCCGAATTCAAGCTCCTGCTTGAGCGCATGCGCCGCGTTGAACGTGGCCATGCGGAGGATGGACAGCGGCGGGATGCCGGCGTCCGCGAGGAGCTTCATCTCCTCGTGCACGCTGGCGCCGGGGACGATCCACGGCGTCGGCGTGTCGGTGCCGACGACGAGCTCCACGCCGCGGTCGAACATCTTCTTTACGAGTCCCAGGAGAATCGGCCACGACTTCTGGGCCTCGGCGAACATCGCGGGCGTCCACTCCTTCGTGAACGCGCCGGCGGCCCACGCCTTGCGCACGCTCTCCGGCACGAACTGCAAATCCGGGTTCTCCGTCCAGCGCGGATCGTTGCCCCAGAACTTCGTCTGCATCGTGGCCATGAGCGTCGGGTCGACGACGACGTGGTGCTTGGCGATCTCCGCGATCATCTCGTCGATGGCGGCGTCGTCGAGGTGCTCGAGCCAGTAGACGCGGCCGAACATGCTGTTCGGCATGGCTTCGCGGTCGCTGGCCTTCACGTACGCGCGCGACCACGGCGCGGCGTGCTCGACGCCGTCGATGCCGAGGCGCGCGGCCTCGGTCCAGGTCGTGCGCTGGAGGTGGCCGATGATCGGCAGGCCGCGGCGATGGGCCTCGTCGATGGCCACAGCGGTGAGCTCCGGCGGCATCGACGAATAGATCTTCACGACGTCGACGCCGGCCGTGGCCTGCCAGCGGATCTCGTCGCGCACGGCCGCCTCGTCGTGCACCGGCTGGAACGCCGGCGGATGAAAATCGGAGTCGTTGAGGATGCGGCCGGCGGTGAAGAGATGCGGGCCGTCGACCTCGCCGTCGCGGAGGAGGCGGCGAAGCAGCAGCGCGTCGGCCATGATCGCGCCGGGATCGCGGATCGTCGTGACGCCGAAGCGCTGGAAGTCGCGCAAGAAAACGAGGGCGACGCCGCGGTCCCAGCGGTCGCCCGGCTCGCCCTTCTCGTTCATCACGTCGCCGGCGATGTGCGCGTGCATGTCGACGAGGCCGGGGATGAGGAACTTGCCGGCGGCGTCGACGACGTGCGCGCCGGCGGGATGCGTGACGGACGCGGCGTCGCCGATCTGGGTGATGCGGCCCGCTGCGACGACGACGTCGGTGTGCGGCCGCGGCGGCGCGCCGGTACCGTCGATGACGGTGGCGTCGTGGATGACGATCGTCTCGCCGGCGACGCGCTGCTCGAAGGCGCGCTCGCTCGCGTCGACGAAGGCGGCGTAGCCGTGTGGGTCGACGAAGTCGCGCGTCTTCGACTTCTCCGCGAGCCCGAAGAAGCTGCCGTGCGAGGCGAGGAAGATGTCGGGGTGGAGCGAGCGGAGCACCGAGAAGGTGCGGCGGTAATCGGCGACGGCATTCGGGTAGCGGCGGTTCGTGGTCAGGACGTACCCGGGCGCGGTGGCGCTGCCGACGAAGACGACGGCGTAGGACTTCGCGCCGTCCGCGATCGTCGTCGTCCAGGTCGTGCAGCCGGGCGTGTGGCCGGGGGTGATGCGCGCGACGAGCGTCGTGCCCCCTAGGGTGACGGTGTCGCCGTCGTCGACGATGCGGTCGGCAACGATGGGCGGGAAGAGAAAGCGGTCGTGGAATTGCGGATCGTCGTGCCCGCCGCGGGCGAGAAGCGGCGCGTCGCCGCGGCTGGCCACGAACTGCGCGCCGGTGGCCTTCTTCAGCGCCGCGAGCCCGCCGGCGTGGTCGTAGTGCGCGTGGCTGCTCAAGAGGAAGCGCACGTCCTCGATGCGAAACCCGAGGCGCTGCACGTTGGCGACGATCATCGGCGCCGTCTCCTCGAAGCCGCCGTCGAGAAGGATGTGCCCCTGTGGCGTGGTGATGAGGAACGACGTCACATCCGTGGCGCCGACGTAGTAGAGGTTCCCGGCGATGCGGAACGGCTCGACCGGCTGGTTCGCCGCGCGCGAAGTGGGATCTTGCTGCGCGAAGAGCGGGAGGGCGGCGACGAGGAGAAGGAGGAGTCGCATGTCCGAGGAGAGTGTATGCGAGTGTCAAAAACTTGACACCAACTCCGCTCGCGCCTACCATGTCAAAAATCTGACATGCCCCAACACGACCTCAGCCGCCGCGAGCGGCAAATTCTCGACGTCATCTACCGCCTCGGCCGCGCCACCGCTACGGACGTCCTCGATCAGCTCGACGACGCGCCGACCTACACCACCGTCCGCGGGCTTCTGCGCGTGCTCGAAGCGAAGGGGCACATCCGCCACGACGACGACGGCGGCCGCTACGTCTATCACCCCACGGTGAAGAAGGAGCGCGCGGCGCGGCTGGCCATCAAGCACGTCATCGGCACGTTCTTCAACGATTCGCCGTCCGAGGCGCTGGCGGCGCTGCTCGGGAACGCCAAGCGCCTCGATGCCGCGGAGCTGGAGCGCCTCGCCGAGCTCGTCGAGGCCGCGCGGCGGAAGGAGCGCCGGTGATGACGCTCGTTCTCGCCAAGATCACGATCGTCATGCTGCTGGCGCTGGCCGGCGCGGCCGCCGCCAGGCGCGCCGCCGCGGCCACCCGCCACGCGATTCTCGTCCTCGGGCAGAT
>DATELQ010000007.1:0-5786 GCA_035276475.1 Thermoanaerobaculia bacterium
CCGGCGCGAGCGCATCCGCCGGCGTTACGACGCCCGCTCCCGCGGCCTCCACGTCCGCCGCCAACCCCACCTCGGGGGTCACAACGACCGGCGTCTCCTGCGCCATCGCCTCGAGCACGACGTTGCCGAAGTTCTCGGAGAGCGACGGCAGCACGAGCATCGCGGCGCTGCGCAGCAGCGCATTCTTCGCCTCGCCGGAGATCGGGCCGGCGAATTCGACGTTCTCCGCGCGCGGCAGCGTGGCGGCGTAGTTCTCCTCGTCATTACCGGCGATGACGAGCCGCGCGTCAACGTCGCGCATCGCCGCGATCAGCCGGTCGAGCCCTTTCTTCCAGTTCACGCGCCCAAGAAACACGATCAGCTTCTCATCGCGCGCCGCGTCGGCGAGCGGCGGCAGATCGATACCGTTCGGCACGATCGCCGGCGAAGGCAGCGGCAGCGCCAGGCGCTCCGCGTCGTCGAGCTCGCGCCGCGCCGTGAAGTGGATGAACGCCGCGTCGCGCAGCGTCTCGCGCTCGACCATCTGCAGCCACATCGACTTCGCGAAGCGGCTCTTCCGCCGGATCAGCTCCGGCACCAGCATCCCGCGCGGGCTGACGGCGTACGGCACCCCCGCCCGCGCCGCCACGCGCGCCGCCGCGGTCGTCGGCCAGAGGAAGACGGAGTGGACGTGCACGGCGTCGCAGAGCGGCACGAACGTGCGCAACTGCTGCCGCATGGCGCTCGCGTAGTAGAGCCGCCGGAACTGCGAAGGGAAGTAGTGCACGCGCACGCCGTCCATCTCCACCGGGCAGTTCAGCGGCACGTCCGAGACGCCGCCGCCGTCGACATTCGTGGTGAAGACGTGCACCTCGTGCCCGCGCCGCACGAGCGCGCGGCAGAGGCCATGCACCGCGAAGATCGGGCCGCCATAGCGCGTGGCAGGCAGATATGTGGGAATAACGTGCAGTAACCGCACGCCGCGATTCTAAGCAGACCGCACGCATTGCGCCCACACGCCCGGAGAACGACGATGGCGCCTCCGGCGGGCCGGCACGGCCGGCAGCGCTGATCGAAGCGCGTGCAGCAGCGAGACTCGCGCCTAGAGCGACTGGCGTGAGTCGGCCTTAGGCAGGCAGCGCTGCCGCCCGTGGCGGCCCGCCGGAGGCGCTCCCGGTCGTCTCCCGCGCCGTCGCCGCGATCCGCGACTCGGTCGCTGCCGTCGCCAGGAGGCACCCACCGAAGAACGCCGTCATCAGCGTCAGCAGCGGATCGGAGTACGCCTGTGCCGACGCCGTGAAGTTCGCCACGTTCGCGATCACCATCGCCATCAGCATGCAGCGGAGAAGCTGCGACGTCCCCGGCTCGTCGGGCGCGCGCGTGATCTTCAGCATGTAATTGACGAAGAGAAACAGCAGCAGCGCCACGAGAATCACGCCCGGCACGCCCACTTCGATGGCCAGCTTGGACAGTCCGCCTTCCTGCCAGCTGTACGACGTTGTCGTGAAGTGCTGCGTTCCCTGCGTGGCCGTGCCGAGTCCGGCGCCCATGATGCCGCTTTGCTCGATCGTCACGCCGAGGCCTCCTTCGAGGCGGCGGAAAATCTCGTTCTGCGTCGTCGCGGCCGCGCGGACGTAGGCGTCGGTGCGCTCCGACGTCGACAGGCGATGCGTGATGAAGAAGAGCGCCAGCCCCATCGTGGCAAAGGAGACGGCCTGGGGCGCGGTCAGTCGCCGCATGTAGCGCCACACGAAGAGCACGGCGAAGACGAGGAGCATGTAGAGCGCCTTCCGTCGTCCGCTGAGAAAGCAGGCCAGCACGCCCCACGCTGCGGTGGCGATCCACGGCCACGCCGCGCGGATCACGCGCGCGCGCAGCGCCATGGCGATGCCGATCATCGCCAGCGTCGCCGCATGCCACGCCAGGATGTCGGGTCCTCGGTAGAACCCCGCCAGCATCGTCAGCTGGATGCCGGGCAGCATGCGCACGTTCGCGCCTTCGGTCGCCGCGACGAGGCCGAGCGCGCTCCACGGCATTTGCTGATACTCGAGAATCACGCCGATGAGCGCGACCGACGTCAAGACCGAGTAGAAGACGATGAGCGGGACGAGGTCCTCGTCGCGCCGGTAGAAGGAGTACCCGAGGAGCAATGCCGGGATCGGCATCATGTAGATGATGAAGCTCAGCGCCGGCGCCTTCCAGTATTGAAAGCCGTACGTGATCAGGCCGTTGATCGCCGCCACGACGAGGATGACGAGGAAGAGAGTCGTGGCCAGGTAGAGCGGCGCGAAGCGTTTGCCGATGTCTGCGAGCGCGCTGCGCAGCGTCTGGTGCGACGCCAAGAGGATGCAGAGATAGACGAGCACCACGCTGAACGTGATGACCACCGGCGTCCCCGTCGTCATCTTGCGCACCGGGTCCTGCAGCACGCCGCAGACAATGGCCAGGTACCAGCCGCGCCGCCAGTCGAGAAAGGCGATGACGCAGCCGAGCAGGAGGAGCGCGAGGAACGGAATCAGGACCATCAGTGCTGTGCCGATCCAAAGTCCTCGCCGCTCGTGAACATTCCGAGGCGGCGGCCGCGGCGGTAGAGGCGCCGGGCCAGGAGGAGGCCGCGCGTCTCGCCCACGAGCTTCGCCGGAATCGTCCACGGATGCTTGGCGTGGAAGCGGGTCAGGACGTTGCTGCGCAGGCGCCGCAGCGCGTAGCGCCAGAGGGGCGGGCGGTGGTGGAGGGCGAAGTAGTAGTCGCCGGCCGAGTGCATCGGCGAGGGGGACGTGCGGTGGTCGCCGTACGAGCGGAGGCCGCCGGTGGGGAGCTTCAAGTGATCGATCGACGCGCGCGGCTCGAAGAGGATCCTGCCGCCGGCGCTGGCGACGCGCAGCGCGAAATCCGACTCGAAGCGATAGGCGACGCCGACGAAGTTCTCGTCGAAGCCGCCTAAGGTCAGGAAGCGCGCGCGCTTCACGGAGAGGTTGCCGGCCATCACGTTCGTGACGAAGCGTCCCTCGTCGGCGTGGAAGCGGAACTCGAGGTCGTCGGCCGGCTGGGCGACGCGCTGCGGGCGCTCGCCGGGCTGGAGGATCTGTCCGACGACCGCCCAGACCGCGGCGTCGCGATGCGCGGCGGTGTGCGCGTCGACGAGCGCAGGCGAGGGGAGGACGTCGTCATCGAGGAAGAGCACGAGGTCGGTCGCCGACGCGTCGACGGCGATGTTCATCGCGTGCGGGATCGACGGCTCGGGAAGGCGGATGAGGCGGATCGGCAGCGACGCCAGCGGCTCGTACGGCGCCGGCGTCTGGTCGACGACGACGATGGGCGCGCCGAAGGGGAGGAGGCGGACGATCGTCTCGACGGCGATCTGCTGGCGGTTGAACGTGGGGATGGCAATGGTGATCACTGCCGCGCCACCCATCGCAACATCTCTTTCACGCCGGCCACGCCGCGCCGATAGTCCCACGTCGAGATGATCTCGCGCGAGCGCTCGCCCATGCGTTTGCGCAGATCGGCATCCTCGACGAGTCGATCCATCACCTCGGCCAGCGCCGCGGCGTCGCCGGCGGGATAGATGAAGGCGTTGTCGCCGTCGAGCACGATGTCGCCGATGGAGCCGCAGCGGTCGGTGACGACGACGGGGAGGCCGCACGCCATGGCCTCGTTAATGACGGCGCCGCGCGGCTCGTACATCGACGGCAGCACGAAGACGTCGGCCATGGCGTAGTGCTTCGGAATCGCCGCCTGGTTGACGAAGCCGATGAAGTGCGCGCCGCCGAGGTTGTGCTCCCGGGCGTAGCGCTCCAGGGGCTCGCGGAGCACGCCGTCGCCCATGAAGACGACGGCGGCACGGCCGCGGTGCCGCATCCGCTCGAACGCCTTCAGCAGCGCGAACGGATCCTTTCGCTCCACGAGCTTCGCGGAGAAGAGGAAGACGACGGCGTCTTGGGCGATGCCGTACTGCGCGCGCAGTTCCGGCTGCGGCACGCCGCAGTCGCGCGCGAAGCGGTCGTTATCGATAGCCCACGGCAGGAGGAAGAAGCGGCGCGGATCGGCGCCGTAGTGGCGGTAGTAGTCGGCGTTGAGAACGCCCGAAGTCATGAAGCCGGTGGTGAGGGCGAAGAGCATCCGCATGAGCCCCGCCCGGATGCGCGACCGCGCCGAATCCTCGGCCGGCGGGAAGCTGGAGTCGCCGTAGAGGAAGAAGGGGATGCGGAAGAGCCAGCAGGTGAGGATGCCGAGGAGGGCGGTGAAGGCGCCCCAGCCGGTCATGAAGAGGACTGCGTCATAGGGGACAGGGGACAGGGAACGGGGGACAGGTGATGTTCTCGCGGCATCAACGACCTGTCCCCTGTTCCCCGTGACCTGTCCCCTCACGAGCGCCGGAACAATCCCCGGATTCACCAGCCGCCAAAACCCGCGATTCAAATCCTTCGACGCGTTCCAAAGAAACCGATGCGGATACCCCAGCAAATCGATATCCCACGCCAGCGTCGTGGCCATGTCGGCGTCGCGGAACTGCTCCAGGCCGTGGCGCGAGCAGTAGAGGACCGTCAGGTCGATGTCCGGCTCGGCGGCGAGGAGACGGAACAGCGGGTCCTGATACTGGATGACGTGCGAGGCGACGACGGCGAGGCGGTAAGTCACTGGAGCGAATCGTAAAACGCCGCGGTCTCGCGCGCGACGCGTTCCCACGTATACGTCCGCGCCACGCGCGCGGCGTTCGCGGCCATTTCCGCGGCGCGCGCCGGCGCGGCGAGGAGCGAGGAGACGGCGTCGACCATCGCCGCCGGGTCGCCGCGCTCGACGAAAAGACCGCTCTCGCCGTGCACCACGACGTCGCGCGCGCCGCCGGCGCGCGTGGTGACGACGCAGAGACCGCGGCTCATGGCCTCGAGGAAGACTTTGCCGAAGCCTTCAAAGTACGAGGCGAAGAGGAAGATGCCGTGCGCGTCGTAAACGTCGCGCAGTGCCTCGGCGGGCATCCAGTCGAGGAGCTCCACCGGCGCGTCGCCGAGAAGCTGGCGGACGTCAGCGTGGTGCGCGCGGCCACAGACCCACGTGCACTGCAGGCCGCGATCCGTCAGCGCGCGCATCGCCGCGGCGACGACAGTCGGCGCTTTGAAGAAGGCGAATTGCCCGACGTGTAGCACCCTTCGCAATCGCTCCTCGGACATCGCCGGTGCGTCGCCTGTGAACGGCGAGGCCTGCGGGATCACGGCGATGCGCCGCGCGGCGACGCCGAGCTCGCGCACGAGAAAGTCGGCGTCGTCGCTGCAGCTGACGATGTGGCCGTCGGCATAGCGTGCAATTTCGCGCGAGTGCCGCGCGAGCAGCGCCGCCATCGCGCGGCTCACGAGTTTCGGGCGCGGGCGCCACGGCGCGAGATCGCGCTCCGCGCGCAGCTCCAGGCCGTGCGAGCGGTGGACGAAGATCGTGCCGCGCGGCTTCGCTTTCGCCGCGAGGTAGCCGTGCGGCTGATTGACGTGAATGACGTCGTAATGCTTCCTCGCCGTCGCGCGCAGCATCTCCCGGCGATATGCGCGCGGGAGCTCGAGGAGGTAGTGCAGGTTGCCGTGCTCGATGCGCCGGCCGAGCTGCGGCGACCACACCTCGTCGACGTCGTGTCCGAGGGCACGGAGCGCGTCGGCCGTGCGGATCTCCGTACCGGCGGCGCCGGCGTTCGGATCGCGCGGGACGTCGGCCATGAAAAGGATGCGCATCAGCGGAGCCAACTCTGCGCGTAGCGGAGCCACGCGCGCCAGTAAAGCGGCGACGCAGCCAGCGCATTGCGGAAGTAGCGGCGCGCCCGT
>DATELQ010000008.1:0-15258 GCA_035276475.1 Thermoanaerobaculia bacterium
GGGAGCGGGCGGCAGTGGATGTCGTGGATCGACCGCGACGACGTCGTGCGGATGATCCTTTGGGCGCTCGACAACGAGGCCGTGCAGGGGGTCTACAACGGCACCGCGCCGGAGCCCGTCACGAACCGCGACTTCACGCGCGCGCTTGGACGCGCGATGCATCGCCCGTCGATCATGCCGGCGCCCGCGTTCGCGCTACGGCTGCTTTTTGGGCAGATGGCCGATGAGGTGCTCCTCGGCGGCCAGCGTGTCATGCCGGCGCGGGCGGCGCGCGAGGGGTTCGTCTTCGAGTACCCGAACCTTCCTCGCGCGCTCGCACACGCTTTAGAGAATCGCTAGTTTCGGGACGTCAACATCTGCCAGTCCGGATCTCGTGCGTAGCCCGGCTTGCGCTCGCGCGGCTCGCCGTGCGTATCGACTAGCGTCTCCACCATCAGTTGGAACTTGCCGAGCAGGCTCCTTTGGTGCTGCTTTGGCAGAGTGTGCAGGTCTTCCATGAGCTTGACGGTCGCCATCTGCTCCTCGTCGAGCTCCCACGGCGCGATCTCTTTCTCGATCGTGCCGCTGAAAAACGCCGCCTCGGTCAAGCCGTAGACGGCGAGCATCTTTTTGAGCTGTGAAAGCTTGAGCGCGCCGATCCGCTGGCCCGTCTCGAACGAGCTGATCGTCTTCTCGCCCACGCCGGACATGCGCGCCACGTCTTTTTGCGTGTAGCCGCGCATGCGGCGAATTTCACGAAGTTTCAGTACGAGATCCATCTGGCTCCTCCGCATCAAAACCGTCGCATCAGTCCGACCACGACGCCCTGCACCGCCACGTCGCGCGACAATGCGTAAATCGGGGACATCATCGAGTTCGCGGGCTGCAGCCGCACCCGCTCGCCCTCCCGGTAGAAGCGTTTGAGGGTGACCTCACCGCTGACGTTGGCCACCACCATCTCGCCGTTGTCCGCGCGCTCGCGGTGGGCGACGATGATGTAGTCGCCGTCCATGATCCCGTCGTCGATCATGGAGTCGCCGCGCACCTTCAGGACGTAGTTCTCGCCGCGCGTCGTCAACCGCTCCGGAACGGTGACGACTTCGTCGGATACGTCCACGTCGATGGGCCGGCCCGCGGCGATGTAGCCGAAGAGCGGAAGATCGCGCGCGCCGGGGCTCGCCGCCGGCGGCGGCGCCGCCTTCGGCTCCTCGACGAGCTCGACCCCGCGCTTCTGGTTCCAATCCCGCCGGATCAGCCCTTTCTTCTCCAGCAGCGACAGGTGTTTGTACACCGTGCCGTACGAGGAAAAGCCGAAGCGGTCGCAGATTTCGCGGTGCGTCGGCGCCACGCCCTTGTCGCGCTGAAACTCCTTAATGAACTGGAGGATGTCGCGCTGTCGTTCGGTGAGATACTTCATGTCTTTCGCCTCATTACCGCCTAGACAATGTAGGCGCGAATGAGGCGGAAGTCAAGGGCGTAACGAAGATTCTTTTTGACTGGAAAGGGGAACCGTCAGCAGGACATCTCGACCCGGTTGCGGCCGCGGTGCTTCGCCACGTAAAGCGCCCGGTCCGCGCGGTCGATCAGCGCATTCGCCGTCTGCACGGCGTCCGCCGTCCCCGCCTCGATGCCGGCGATGCCGATCGACGCGGTCACGTGGATCGAGAGGTCATCGATGGCCACGAACGACGACTCCACGCGCGTCCGGATCCGCTCCGCCACCGCGGGGGAGCTGCCGATCGCCGTCTCCGGCAGGACCACGCAGAACTCCTCGCCGCCGTAGCGGCCGGGGACGTCGTAGACGCGGCAGGAGTCGCGCAGCACCTGGCCCACCGCCTTCAGCACCTGATCGCCGACGGCGTGGCCCCAGGTGTCGTTGACGCGCTTGAAGTGGTCGATGTCCATCATCAGCACCGTCACGGGCGAGCCGTGGCGGAGCGAGCGGTTCATCTCGGACTCGATCTTCTCCATGACGTACCAGCGGTTGTACAGCCCCGTCAGCGAGTCGCGCGCCGACACCTCGGAGAGGATGCGGTTGCGCATCAAGAGATCCATGTTCTCGTGCTGCATGGTGAGGAAGCGTTGCTCGAGGTCGCGATAACGCTCATCCGACGACTGCAGCAGCTCGAGCACGGCGGCCACGAGCTGCCGCTCGCGGGGAACCAGCGGCGCTGCGGCGCGGATGCCGAAGCCGCCCGCGCCGGCGACGGTGAATGCGTCGTCCGCCGCGGCGTTGTCGACCGCAGAAAGGGGCTTTTCGATCACTGCAGACAATGGCTGCAGAATGCGGAGCGCCTCGTCGGCCATCCGGCTCATACGCACCCCCGTTGGTGTTGGGTCGCGGATTATACGCGGTGTTCGATCCGGAAGCGATTCACTCCCGCGCGGATCTCGTCCCCCCGGCGCACCTTCGTATCCTTCGCCGGCAGCGTGTTGAGGAACGTCCCGTTTCGCGATCCGAGGTCGCGGACGCGGATCGTGCCGTCGGAGTCGGGGAGGACTTCGAAGTGGCGGCGCGAGAGGAACTCGTCGGGCACGCGCACGTGGCCCTCGCGGCCGACGATGAGGCCCGTGACCGGGATCTCGAACTCCTGCCCCGTCAGCGGACCTTCGACGCAAACGAGCACCGGGCGGCCGTTGTCCGGCTGGTCGAGCTCCTGCAGACGGCGAAACACGTCGCTCTCGTCGGCAAGCGCCGCGTCGTCAGCGAGAGGGCCGACCGGAGCACCCCGCTCGTCCGTCGGCTCAACGCTCACCAGCGCGCTGCCGACGCGCACCAGGTGCACGCCGTCGCCGATCACCGCCTCCTTGACCGGCTGCCCGTCGAGAAACGTTCCCATGTGCGAAGCATTGTCGCGCAGCAGCAGCTCATGGCCGCGCAGCGAGATCGAGCAGTGGCGCAGCGACAGCTCCGCCTCCGACAGCTCCACGTGGCAGCCCTTGCGGCCGATCCAGAGCGGGTGCTCGCCGATCGTGAAGACCGTATTGACCGACTCCTTCGCGCCGCGGGCGGCAACGCGGACCGAGCGTGGCGCGCCAACCGGTGGCGACGACGGAACCGTGTCGGGCGTCGCCTCGGCCGACGCATCCACGCGATACGGAGCAAGGTCGATTTCCTTGATCTCGCTCGGATTGAGCAGCCTCGCCAGGAGCGCCGCTTTGCTTCCCGACAGCCACTCGCCGCAGCTCACGCACGTGGCGATCGAATTGGGCAGCCGCACCGCCACCACGCCCGGCACGTCGTACGCCTGACCGCATTTCTGGCAGCGGATGAGCGGCATCGCGCGATGATAGCGCACCGATTACGATAGACTCCCGCTGTCCTTATGCTCTCGGGCGACAGCACACAATTCGGGGCAGTGCGGATCGGCTTGCGTCCGAAATTCATCGGCGCCTTCGCCGCCGTCACGATCGTCATCGCCCTCATCATCGTCGGCGCGGTGCAGTGGCGCGTGCGCCGGGCCATCGACGAGCAGACCCTCGCGCAGGGCCGGGCCATCGCCGATACCGTCAAAGCCACTGCCGGCTACTACGTCCTCTTCGGCCTCACCGACGACCTGAAGAAAATCATCGCCGACCTTCGCAAGGGCAATCAGACGATCGAGTACGCCGACTTCGAAACGGCGGACGGAAAGCCGCTGGCGACGTCGGCCGCCGAGCCGCCCGCGCCGCTACCGAAAACCTCCGGCGAGCTGCGCGGCAAGAACAACGAGCTGCTCTATCTCTTCATCGTCCCCTTCACCGACGACGCCGGCGCGTCGAAGGGCTTCTTCCGACTCGTCATCAACCACCGCCAGGCCGACGCCGTCTCGCGCCAGCTCCTGACCACGGAGATCATCGTCACCCTTCTCGCGCTGGCCATCGCCGTCGCGCTGGCGTACCTCGCGGCACGGCTCATCGTCCGGCCGATCCTCGAGCTGGCGCAGAGCGCGAAGCTCATCGCCCAGGGCGACCTGACCCAGCGCACGGCCATCATGTCGGGCGACGAGATCGGCTCCCTCGCGCAGACCTTCAACGCCATGTCGGGCGATCTGGAGAAGACGCTCACGAAGTTCGTCCGCTCGCAGACGCAGCTCAAGAGCGTCGCCGACACCGTCGGCTCGCGCTCGCACACCGTCATCGAGCGCGTCGACGAGCAGCGCGCCGTCCTCGACGAGGCCTACCACTCCATCGACTCGTTGAACGCCGGCGTCCGCAAGATCACCGACAACGTCGAGACCCTCTCTGCGTCGTCGGAGGAGACGTCGTCGTCGATGCTGGAGATGGTGGCATCGATGGAGGAAGTGAGCCGTCACACCGACTCGCTCTTCACCTCGGTCGAAGAAACGGCGTCGGCGACGCACCAGATGGTCGCGTCAATCAACGAAGTCGATCAGAACGTCGTCTACCTCACCAACTTCGTCACCGACACGTCGTCGTCGATGGTGGAGATGAGCGCCTCGATCGCGCAGGTCGAGGCGAACGCCGCGAAGTCGTACGACGTGGCCTTGGGCGTCGCCGACGCAGCGGAGTCGGGGATGAAGGCGGTGCGCGAGACGATCGAGGGGATGGAGCAGATCCGCCAGGCCGTCACGCAGTCGAACGAAGTGGTCAGCCGCCTTGGCGAGCGCTCCGTGGCCATCGGCAAGATCCTCAACGTGATCGAGGACGTGGCGGAGCAGACGAACCTCCTCGCGCTCAACGCCGCGATCCTGGCCGCGCAGGCGGGCGAGTACGGGAAGGGCTTCTCCGTCGTGGCCGCGGAGATCCGCGAGCTCTCGGAGCGGACGGCGTCGTCGACGCGCGAGATCGGCACGCTGATCCGCTCGGTGCAGTCCGAGGTGCAGAACGCGCTGAAGTCGATGGCCTCGGGGACGAAACTCGTCGAGCAGGGTGTGTCGCTGTCGCACGAGGCGGGGAAGGCGCTCAACAACATCCTCGACTCCGCGTCGAAGGCGTCGTCGATGGGGAAAGAGATCGCCGCGGCGACGCGCGAGCAGGCCCAGGGGAGCGAGACCGTCACGCGCGCGGTCGAGCGACTGCAGGAGATGGTGAAGGGGATCAACTCCGCGACGACGCAGCAGGCCGCCGGCTCCGATCACATCTTGAAAGCCGTCGAGTCGATGCGCGAGGTGACGAAGTACGTGCGCCAGGCCATGATCGAGCAGCGCTCCGGCTCGGCCATGATCTCGTCCGCGGCGGAGCGGATGATCGACATGATCCACGAGATCTTCCAGGTCGCCGCCGGGCAGGCGACGGAGAGCGAAAAGATCGTGGCCACGATGGAGCAGGTGCGCCACATCGCCGAGTCGAACCGCGGCTCGGCGAACGAGATGCGCGACGCGATTGCGCTGCTCAGCGATGCACTCCGGAGTGTGGACGAAGAGATTCGGCGTTTCCGTGTCCGCGCGTGAGGAGTGCTGAGTGCTGAGTGCTGAGTGCTGAGTTGTGTTGCCTCTGGCGGCATTCGTTGCGAGAGGCGCAGCGACTCAGCACTCAGCACTCAGCACCCAGCACTGCGCATGAGCGACACGAAAGAGCTGCGGCTCATCACCTTCCGCGTCGGCCCCGAGACCTTCGTTCTCGACATCATGGCCGTGCGCCAGATCATCCCCTACCGCGGCTCGACCTCGGTTCCGACCGCGCCGGCATTCATCGAGGGGATCATCGTCCTGCGCAACGAAGTCATCCCCATCATCGACCTCCGCGACCGGCTCTATCCGAACGCACCGGGCCGCGCCGAGCATCCGCTCGTGCTGATCACGCACACGACGGCGGGCATCATCGGGCTGAAGGTCGACGAGGTGCGGCGCATCGTCAACGTGACCTCGGACAAGCTCCTGCCGCCGCCGCCGCTCGTGCGCGGGATTCGCGGCGAGCTGTTGATCGCGGTCATTCCGGTCGGCGACGAGATCTTTCTCCTGATCGATTTGGAGAACGTGCTGACGGCGGGCGAGAAGGACGAGCTGCGAGCGGCGGATTTGACGCAAACCGCATAAACTGCCGGCCGTGTTCTCGCGGTCGCGGCTGCTCCAATTGACCGAAGCGATGTCCGGGCGTCTCGTCGTCGTCTACGGCGACATCGTGGCCGACCGCTTCATCTACGGCACGCCCAAGCGCATCTCGCGCGAGGCGCCGGTGCTGATCCTCCGCCAGTACCGCGACGACGTCCTTCTCGGCGGCGCCGGCAACGCCATCAACAACATCCTCGCTCTCGGCGGCGTGCCGCTGCCGGTCTCGGTCATCGGCGACGACGCGGCCGGCAACCAGCTTCTCGCGCAGCTTGTGTCCGAGGGGATCGACTGCAGCGGAATCCTGCAGGTGGGGCGGTATCACACGCCGACCAAAGTGCGCATCCTCGGCGGCTTCCCGCACGGCTCGCGGCAGCAGATCGTCCGCTACGACATCGAGGACCGCTTCGACATCGCGCCGCACGAGGCCGAGCAGTTCGCGAACATGCTTCGCGCGCAGATGGCCGTCGCGCACGCCGGGATGATCAGCGACTACGGCTACGGCGTCGTGACTTCGCACGTCGCCGCGAACCTGACGAAGTTCGGGCACGGCAAACCCATCACCCTCGACTCGCGCTACGAGCTCCTGAGCTTTCCCGGCGTCACTGCGGCCACGCCGAACGAGGAAGAGGCCGCGGCCGCCGCGGGAACGACGCTGTACGACGGCGAGAACGGCGACCACCGCGTCGCCCAGGTCGCGCAGACGTTGCAGCAGAGCCTCGACTGCGAGGCGGTCCTCATCACGCGCGGCAGCCGCGGCATGGCCTTGCTCGAGCGCGAGGCGCGCGACCCGCTCTTCATCCCCGTCTGGGGCACCGACCAGGTCGCGGACGTCACCGGCGCCGGCGACACCGTCATCGCCACGTTCACGCTGGCGCTGGCGGCGCAGGCGTCGTTCGCCGAGGCGGCGAAGCTGGCGAACTACGCGGGGGGCATCGTGGTGATGAAGATGGGGACCGCGACGGTGTCGGACGTGGAGCTGCGCCATGCCATCGAGCGCGACGAGGACTTGAAGGAGTGATCCTCTCGGAGAAGGCGCTCGAGCTCGCGCTCGCGAAAGAGCGCGCCCGCGGCCACACGATCGCGTTCGCGAACGGCTGCTTCGACGTGCTGCACGTCGGACACGTGCGATATCTACAAGATGCGAAAAAACAGGCGGATGTGCTGGTGGTTGGCGTCAACGGCGACGCCTCGGTGCGCGAGCTCAAAGGGGAAGGTCGTCCGGTGATGCCCGCAAACGAGCGCGCCGAGATCATCGCCGCGATCGAAGGCGTCGACTATGTCACGGTCTTCGACGAGCGCTCCCCCGCCCGCCTCCTCGGCGCGCTCCAGCCCGACGTCCACTGCAAAGGGACCGACTACACCGCCGACTCCGTGCCGGAGCGCGACGTCGTGCGCGGCTACGGCGGGCGCGTGGCGATCGTCGGCGATCCGAAGGAGCACTCCACGAGCGAGCTTCTCGAGAAGTTGAAGAAATGAAGCTCCTCGCCATCCGCCTCTCCGCGTTCGGCGACGTGATCCACACCATTCCCGCCGTCGTCGCCCTCCGCGACCTCGGGCACGACCTCGTCTGGGTGGTGGAGCGGCCGTACCGCGACCTCGTCGCCGTCGTCGCCCGCGTCGACACCATCTCCGTCTCGATGAAGGAGTGGGGCCGCGGGTTCATGTCGAAGCGCGGCGAGATGTTCGCGGCGCGCGCGGCCATGCGCGGCTTCGATGCGGCCATCGACTTCCAGGGCCTCATCAAGTCCGCCTCGCTGGCGTGGGTCTCGCGCGCGAAGCTCCGCTACGGCTTCGGGCGCAGCGCCATCCGTGAGACCGCCGCCGGCGTCTTCCTCAACCGCCGCATCGACGTCGACCGCACCGCGCACGTCGTCGATCAAAACCTCGAGCTGGCCCGAGCGGTCGATCCGCACGCGCGGATGCCGCGCGTCGACTTCTCGCACTATGCCGACGATCCCAGCGGCAAGCTGCGCGATCTCACGAACCGCGTGATCCTCCTCCCCGGCGCCGGCAAGCCGGACAAGCAATGGAACAAGTTCCCCGACCTGGCGCGAGTCATCGGCAAAGACGCCCTCGTCGCCTGGGGACCGGGCGAGCGAGACCTCGCCGAGTCCATCGGCGCCGACATCGCGCCGCAGACCACCCTCCGCGAGCTCGCCTGGCTGCTCAAACACGCGCGGCTCGTGATTGGCGGCGACACCGGTCCGTTGCACCTCGCGGCAGCGCTCGGCGCCCGCGTCGTGGGAATCTATGGACCAACAAATCCCTTGCGGAATGGACCGTACGGACAGCTCGACAACGTCGTCGAGTCGTGGTCCACGTCCAAATCGTTGGATACTATTACTGTTGACGCGGTCGTCCGAAAACTATGAGCGTACGTCTCGGTGAGCTGCTGACCAAGGCGAGCCTGATCTCCCAGGATCAGCTCAAGGAAGCGCTCAAGTCTCAGAAAGAAACCGGCGGGAAGCTCGGGGAAACCCTGATCAAGCTGGGGTTCGTGTCCGAGGAGGACATCACCGAGTGCCTCTCGCAGCAGTTCGGCGTGCCGTCCATCAACCTCGCCCACTTCGAGATCGACGCCAGCGTCATCAAGCTCATCCCGGCCGAGGTCGCGCGGAAGTACAACATCCTCCCGGTTAACAAGACGGGCGCCACCATCACCATCGCCATGGCCGATCCGACCAACGTCTTCGCCATGGACGACATCAAGTTCATGACCGGCTACAACGTGGAGCCGGTGGTGGCGAGCGAGCTCGGGATCAAGGCCGCCATCGACAACTACTACGGCTCGACCTCCTCCCTCGAGCTCAAGAAGGTCATGGAGGATCTCCAGCAGGCCGAGAGCGCCGACCTCGAGGTCCTCGAAGAAGACGAGGAGATGGACGTCGAGGCCTTGGCCGAGGGAGCCGAGGAAGCGCCGGTCGTCAAGCTTTGCAATTTGATTCTGAGCGACGCCATCAAGCGCGGCGCGTCCGACATCCACGTCGAGCCGTACGAGAAGGAGTACCGCGTCCGGTTCCGCATCGACGGGATCCTCTACGAGATCATGAACCCGCCGCTGAAGCTGAAGGACGCCATCACCTCGCGCATGAAGATCCTGGCGAAGCTCGACATCTCCGAGAAGCGCCTGCCGCAGGACGGCCGCATCAAGCTGAAGATGAAGCTCAACGAGAAGAACAAAGAGCTCGACTTCCGCGTCTCCGTGCTGCCGACGCTCTTCGGCGAGAAGATCGTCATGCGCCTCCTCGACAAGGACAACCTCCGCCTCGACATGACCAAGCTCGGCTTCGAGCCGGAGTCGCTGGCGAAGTTCGAGGAGGCCATCTTCAAGCCGTGGGGGATGGTCCTCGTCACCGGGCCGACGGGCTCGGGAAAGACGAACACGCTCTATTCCGCCCTGGCCAAGGTCAACTCCCCCGAAGTCAACATCATGACCGCGGAGGACCCGGTCGAGTTCAACCTGCCGGGCATCAACCAGGTGCAGATGAAGGAGTCGATCGGCCTCAACTTCGCGGCCACGCTGCGGTCGTTCCTCCGCCAGGACCCGAACATCATCCTCGTCGGCGAGATCCGCGACTTCGAGACCGCGGAGATCGCCATCAAGGCCGCCCTCACCGGCCACCTCGTCCTCTCCACGCTGCACACCAACGACGCGCCGTCGACGATCAACCGCCTGATGAACATGGGCATCGAGCCGTTCCTCGTGGCCACGTCGGTGCAGCTCATCGCCGCGCAGCGCTTGGCCCGCCGCGTCTGCCAGAACTGCAAGGAGGCGGTCGACATCGCCCCGCAGGCGCTTCTCAACCTCGGGTATCGCAAGGACGAGATCGGCACCTTCACCGTCTACAAGGGCCGCGGCTGCGAGAAGTGCAACAACACCGGATACAAGGGACGTGTCGGCCTCGTCGAGGTCATGATCATCGACGACGACATCCGCGAGCTGATCCTCTCCGGCGGCACGGCCATCGACATCAAGAAGAAAGCGGCCGAGAGCGGCATGATCTCGTTGCGCCGCTCGGGGCTGATCAAGATCAAGGATGGAATCACGACGATCGAAGAGGTTGTTCGAGAGACCGTTCTGTAACAAATAACTGTCGTTACCAGACGGAGAGCCGATGGCTGCTGTCACACTGCATCAATTGCTCAAAACCATGGTCGAGCGCGGCGGCTCCGACCTCCACATCACCACCAACTCGCCTCCGCAGATCCGCATCGACGGCAAGCTCACGCCGCTCGACATGCCGCCGCTGGCGGCGCCGGAGACGAAGCAGCTCGCCTACTCCGTCTTGACCGACGCGCAGAAGCACCGCTTCGAGGAGAACCTCGAGCTCGACATCTCCTTCGGCATCAAGGGGCTGGCCCGCTTCCGGGCCAACATCTTCAACCAGCGCGGCGCCGTCGCCGCCGTCTACCGCCAGATCCCCTACGAGATTCTCGGCTTCCGCGAGCTCGGGCTCCCGCCGGTCGTCGAGGAGATCTGCGCTAAGCCGCGCGGCCTCGTCCTCGTCACCGGGCCGACCGGCTCGGGCAAGTCGACGACGCTCGCGGCGATGATCGACAAGATCAACCGCGAGCGCCACGAGCACATCATCACCATCGAAGACCCGGTCGAGTTCCTCCACCAGCACAAGAACTGCGTCGTCAACCAGCGCGAGCTGCACGCCGACACGCACTCCTTCGCCAACGCCCTTCGCAGCGCGCTGCGCCAGGACCCGGACGTCGTGCTCATCGGCGAGCTGCGCGACCTCGAGACCGTCGAGTCGGCGCTGCGCATCGCCGAGACCGGCCACCTCACCTTCGGCACGCTGCACACGAACTCCGCGGCGCAGACGATCAACCGCATCGTCGACGTCTTCCCGGCGCACCAGCAGCCGCAGATCCGCGCCCAGCTCTCCTTCGTCCTCGAAGGGATCCTCTGCCAGTCGCTCCTGACGAAGGCGAACGGCAAGGGCCGCGTGATGGCCATGGAGATCCTCGTCCCCAACGCCGCGATCCGCAATCTGATCCGCGAGGACAAGGTCCACCAGATCTACTCGATGATGCAGACCGGGCAGACGAAGTACGGGATGCAGACGTTCAATCAGTCGCTGGCCACGCTGTACTTCAAGAAACAGATTTCGCTGCAGACGGCGCTGTCGCGCTCGTCGAACCCCGACGAGCTGCAGGAGATGATCTCCCGCGGCGCCGGCGCGCTGCAGCCGCAGGGGACTGCGGCGCCGATTCCGGCGTCGCGGCCGAGCAGGACACAGTAACGGAGGACCACGCAGATGCCCACGTTCGAATGGAAGGGGAGAGGCCGCACGGGCGATACCGCGGGAGTGCTCGTCGCAGACACGAAGGACGCCGTCATCGCCACGCTGCGGCGCCAGCAGATCGTCGTCACGGCGGTCAAGGAGAAGGGGAAGGAGATCGCCCTTCCGAA
Source organism: Thermoanaerobaculia bacterium (assembly GCA_035276475.1). Classification (GTDB taxonomy): domain Bacteria; phylum Acidobacteriota; class Thermoanaerobaculia; order Gp7-AA8; family Gp7-AA8; genus DATDFB01. Next base: position 11,395 of record DATELQ010000008.1, read on the forward strand.
GTTCGGGGGCAGGGTCCCGCCGCAGCTCATCGCCATCTTCACGCGCCAGTTCTCGGTCATGATCGACGCCGGTCTGCCGCTGGTGCAGTGCCTGGAGATCCTCGGGTCCCAGCAGGAGAACAAGGTCTTCAAGCGCGCGCTCATCCAGATCCGCCAGGACGTGGAGTCGGGCTCGAACCTCGCCGACGCCATGCGCAAGCATCCGAAGATCTTCAACGACCTCTTCACGAACATGGTCGCTGCCGGTGAGGCCGGCGGTATTCTCGACACGATCCTCCAGCGCCTCTCGACCTACATCGAGAAGGCGGTCAAGCTGAACTCGCAGGTGAAGTCGGCGATGATCTATCCGGTCGCCGTCATCTCCATCGCCTGCATCGTCGTGGCGGTCATTCTCTGGAAGGTCATTCCGGTCTTCGCCGCGCTGTTCACGAGCCTCGGCGCCCAGCTCCCGCTGCCGACGCGCATCGTCATCGCCCTGTCGAACTTCATCGCCGCCTACTGGTGGATCATCGCCATCGTCATCGGCGGCGGCATCTACGCCCTCCGCCGCTATCACGAGACCTACAAAGGGAAGCGCGTGATCGACGGCTTCCTGCTGAAGCTGCCGATCGTCGGCATCCTGCTGCGCAAGATCGCCGTGGCCCGCTTCTGCCGGACGCTCTCGACGCTGACGGCGTCGGGCGTGCCCATCCTCGACGGCCTGACCATCACCGCCCGCACGGCCGGCAACTCGATCATCGAGGACGCCATCATGGCCACGCGCAAGTCGGTCGAGGAAGGCAAGACCATCAGCGAGCCGCTCGGCGACACCGACGTCTTCCCGAGCATGGTCGTGCAGATGATCGCCGTCGGCGAGCAGACCGGCGCGCTCGACACCATGCTCTCCAAGATCGCCGACTTCTACGAAGACGAAGTCGACACCGCCGTGGCCGGCCTGATGAAGCTCCTCGAGCCGATCCTCATCGCCTTCCTCGGCGTGGCCATCGGCGGCATCGTCATCGCCATGTACATGCCGATGTTCTCGCTGATCTCGCAGATTGGATAATCGCACCTGGTAGGGGCGCACAGCGTGCGCCCCTCTTTTCCATGAGCTCCGACGCCCGAATGCTCATCGCCGTCCGCGTGGTCGTCGTGACCACGCTCCTCCTCGGCGCGCTGATCATTCAGTACACCGTCCGCGAGCTCCTGCCGATCAACTACGTCTACACCATCGCGGCGCTCACCTACGGCCTCACCCTCCTCTACATCATCGCCGGGAAGCTCTTCCGCTCGCGCGGAACCAACCTCACCATCCAGATCGCCGGCGACCTCGTCATCGAGACCTTCCTCGTCTACTTCACCGGCGGCCTCGACTCGCCGTTCTCGTTCCTCTACCTCGTCTCCATCATCACTGCCTCAATGCTTCTCTACCGCCGCGGCGGACTTCTCGCTGCGAGCGGCGCGGTCATCCTCTACGGCGCCCTGGGCGACCTGATGTACTACGGCGTCCTCCGCCTCCCCGAGCCGTCGTGGCTCATACCGACGCCGTGGTCCTCGTCGCGGCTCTACCTCAACATGGCCACGAACTTCGCCGGCTTCTACGCCACGGCGCTCCTGACGTCGTACCTCTCGGAGAAGCTGCAGCGGACGTTCGAGGAGCTCGACGCCAACCGCCACAACCTCGCCGAGCTGCGCGCGCTGAACCAGAACGTCGTGCAGTCGATCCCCTCCGGCCTCGTCACGCTCTCCCCCTCGGGACTCGTGACGTTCGCGAATCCCGCCGCCGCGCACATCCTCCGCCGCGACGCGCACGACCTCATCGGCTGCCACATCAGCGAGCTCGGATTCTTCACTGAGAGCGAGTGGCGCACCGTGCACGAGGGGATGGGAGTGGCGCCGGTGCTGCGCTGGGAAAAGGAGCTCTTCCGCGTCGATGACGAGCCGCACACCCTCGGCTGGGCCGTCACGCCGCTGCACACGCTCGAAGGCATCGCCTCCGGCTACACGCTGATCTTCCAGGACCTCACCGACATGAAAAAGCTCGAAGCCGAGGTGCGGCTCAAGGACCGCATGGCCGCGGTGGGCGAGCTGTCGGCGGGCATCGCCCACGAGATCCGCAACCCGCTCGCCGCCATCGCCGGCTCCGTGCAGGTGCTGAAGAAGTCGGAGGCGCTCACGGCGCAGGAGCAGCGCCTCATGTCGATCATCCTCCGCGAGTCGGAGCGGCTGAACAAATCGATCGCCGACTTTCTCCGCTTCGTGAAGCCGCAGGAGAAGCGCCCCGCGGAATTCGACATCGCCGCGAGCCTCTCCGAGACCCTCGATCTCCTCGCCAACTCGCCGGAGCTCAGCGCCGAGCACCGGATCGAGCGCCAGATCGCCCCGGCGTCGTACACGATCGTCGGCGACGGCGACCAGATCCGCCAGGTCTTCTGGAACATCGCCCGCAACGCCGTGCAGGCCATGCCGCGCGGCGGCCGCCTGCGCGTGCAGACCGAAGTCGCCGAGGGGAACTACAACATCGTCTTCGCCGACAGCGGCCGCGGCATGACCGACTCCGACCAGCGCCGCCTTTTCCAGCCCTTCCGCACCAACTTCCCCACCGGCACGGGCCTCGGCATGGCCATCTCGTACCGCATCGTGCAGGAGCACGGCGGGCGCATCGACGTCCGCTCGCGCGAGGGGAGCGGGACGATGATCACCGTCTCGCTGCCCGCTTGATCTCCGGTTTATCCCGCGCGCAGACGCGGGATCAGCCCGTGCACCGCGGCGCTGCTGCCCATCGTCTCGTTTCGAGCAGGTGCGCTCGTGATCCCTCGTCTTCGCGAGGGATAAACTAAAGAAAATGCCGGAAGACCACCTCCTCAAACCGGAAGCCCTCGAAGACGACCTGCAAGCCGAGCTCTCGCTCCGCCCGAAGAAGCTGCGCGAGTACATCGGCCAGGACAAGGTGAAGGCGAACCTGGAGATCTCCATCGCTGCGGCGCGCAAGCGCAGCGACGTCCTCGACCACGTGCTCCTCTTCGGCCCTCCCGGCCTCGGCAAGACGACGCTCGCCAACATCATCGCCAACGAGATGTCCTCGCCGCTGCGCGCCACCTCGGGGCCCGCGCTCGAGCGGCCCGGCGACGTCGTGGCCATCGTCACGAACCTGCAGGAAGGGGAGACGCTCTTCATCGACGAGATCCACCGCCTGGCCGCGCCGGTCGAGGAAGTGCTCTACGCGGCGATGGAGGACTACCACGTCGACGTCGTCATCGGGCAAGGACCGGCGGCGCGCACGGTGAAGGTCGACGTCCCGCGCTTCACGCTCATCGGCGCGACGACGCGCGCGGGCCTCTTGACCGCGCCGCTGCGGGCGCGCTTCGGCATCGTGCACCGCCTCGACTTCTACGACGTCGACGCGCTGAAGATCATCGTCCGCCGCTCCGCCGACATCCTCGGCATCGAGATCACGAGCGACGGCGCCACCGAGATCGCCCGCCGCTCCCGCGGCACGCCCCGCATCGCCAACCGCCTGCTGCGCCGCGTGCGCGACTTCGCCGAGGTGCGGCACGAGGGGAAGATCGACCTCGGGATCGCGAAGGGCGCGCTGGAGATGCTCGACGTCGACGAGTACGGCCTCGACGAGACCGACCGCAAGCTCCTCACCGCCATCATCGAGCGCTTCGACGGCGGCCCCGTCGGCCTCAACGCCCTGGCGTCGTCGACAGCCGAGGACCGCGGAACGATCGAGGATCTGTACGAGCCGTATCTGATCCAGTGCGGGTTTTTGCAGCGCACGCCGCGCGGCCGCGTGGCCACGAAGTTGGCGTACGACCACCTCGGCGTCGGCGTGCCGCGGCGGCAGCACGGGTTGTGGTAGGGGCGCACAGCGTGCGCCCT
>DATELQ010000009.1:0-46867 GCA_035276475.1 Thermoanaerobaculia bacterium
CCTCGAGGTCTACTGCTCCACCGTCACGAACTTCGTCAACACCGGTCCGCCGTTCGACGTCGTCACGCTCTATCGCGTCTTCGAGAACGTCTCCGACCCGCACGATGCCCTCGCGCACGTGAAGGACCTGATCAAGCCGGGCGGCCTCTTGCTCATCACCGCGTTCGACACCGAGGGGCTGCTGTACCTCGTCACCGAGCGGCGGCACATGGCCAACAACTTCCGCGCGCACCTCATCCTCTACTCGCGCTCCGCGCTCATCGAGCTCCTCGAGCACTCCGGCTTCGAGATCGTCAGCGTCGGGCCCGCGGTCGAGTACCGCGACCACAGGTTCCTCCGCCACCGCCTTTCGCGACATCCGTTCGTCGGCGCGGTCGTCCGTCCACTCCTGAAGGTCCTGCCCGATCCGCTCCCGGTTTCCTCCGGATCGATTCGCGTCGTGGCCCGCCGCCGCGGCGGCGCGCGCATCGACATCCGCGCGATCCGCTCGATCGAGCCGACGCATGCCCGCTGACGAGCGCTTCGTCACGCGCCCGTTCCGCGACGGCGACGAAGAGGCCATCCTCGAGCTCTTCGCCAAGTCGTTCCCGCACGCGCCGCGCACGCGCGAGCACTTCGACTGGAAGTTCCGCCGCGACCCATTCGGCAACGAGCGCATCAGCCTGACGTTTGAACTGCAGGGGACGGGGGACTGGTCACAGGGCACAGGTGATGCGACGACCTGTGCCCCGTCCCCTGTGCCCCGTCACCTGCTTGTTGGCCACTACGCCGCGTACGCGGTGCCGTTCTACGACCGCGGCGAGGCGCTGCTGGCGAACCAGATCGGCGACACGATGACGGACGTCGCCGTCCGCCACGTCGGCCGCGGCCCGACCTCGATCCTCGGGCGCACCGCGCTGCACTTTTACGAGACGTTCTGCGAGGGTAAGGTCGCCTTCAACTACGGCTTCAACGTCGCCAACATCCAGCGTTTCTCGCTCAAGTTCCTCCGCAGCGACCGCGTCGAACCGGTGCCGTACCGCGTCTGCGCGCGGCCGCGGCCGATCTGGCGGTTCTCCCGTTGGCCGCGCGGCTATCAGCTCGAACAGGTCACGAGCATCGGCGCGGAATACGACGAATTCTTCGCCCGCGTCGCGCCGGCGTATGCGTTCCTCGTCCGCCGCGACGCGCAGTACCTGCGCTGGCGCTACCTGGAGCGGCCCGACGCCGCGTACGTCCTCATCGCCATCCGCAAGTGGCGGCGCCTCGCCGGCTGGATCGTCTTCCGCCTCCGCGGCGACAAGTTCTCCTGGGGCGACGCGCTCTTCGATCCCGAGCACGCCGACGCGGTGGAGGTGATGCTACGCCACGTCGTGCCGTCGTATCCGGTGCAGGAGATCGAGGCGTGGTTCCCGGCGCGGCCGGCCTGGTTCAACGGCGTCCTGGCCCGGCTCGGATTTCACAACAGGCACGAGCCGCAGAGCCTCTCGCTCATGTGCGTGCCGTGGACGATGGCCAACGCCTCGGAGGCGATGCGCGAGCGGCTGTATTACACGATGGGCGACTCCGACCTGTTCTGAGCACGCGTCCTGCATGAAAATGGCCGCCGCCGATGAGTGAGCTCCATGCGCAAAGCAGCAAGCCGGCGAAGCGCGTTGCCGACGTCGACAGGAAGCGCGTGCTCGTCATCGACGATGACCTCCCATTGCGGGGCATGCTGGCCGCGGCGCTGCGCCAGCACGGTTACCAGGTCTTCATCGCCGGCGACGGCGGCGAAGGCCACCGCGCGCTCATGCTCCACCACCCCGACGTCGTGCTCCTCGACCTGGCCATGCCCGAGGTCAACGGGTGGGACTTCCTGCAGCGCGTGCAGGAGAGCGGGCGGCGCGGGCAGGTGCCGATCATCGTCGTCTCTGCGCATCTGCGCATCGACCCGCAGGCGGTGCTGCAGATGGGCGTGAACGCCATCGTGCCGAAGCCGTTCGAGCTCTCGGAGCTGATCTCGCTGATCGAGCACCTCTCGCCGTGATCGCCGCGAAGTATCCGACGCGGTTCTTGCGGTCGTACGTGCGCGCGAAGCTCGCGCGCGATCCGATGTACGAGGCGGTGCTCTCGCACGTGCGCGAGTCGACGGAGCCGCTCCTCGACGTCGGCTGCGGCGTGGGCGTGCTGGAGGCGTTCCTGCGCGCGCGCGGCGTGGGGGTGCCGATCGTCGGCATCGACTTCGACGCCGCGAAGGTCGCGGTGGCGCGGCAGGTCGTCCCCGACGCTGCGTTTCAGGAGGGCGATGCGCGGTCGCTGCCGCCGTTTCACGGCACCGTGGTGATCCTCGACGTCCTGCACTACCTCACGACGGACGAGCAGCAGCAACTGCTAGGGCAGGCGCTCGACCGCACGAGTGGCCTGGTGATCGTCCGCGAGGGGGTGCGCGACGGCTCGATGCGCTACCGGCTGACCGTAGCGCAGGAGACGTTCGCGCGCGCGGTGCGCTGGCTGCGCGTGCCGCGGTTGAATTTCCCGACAGTGGAGCAGATCGTCGCGCCGTTCCACGCCCGCGGCTTCGAGGTCTCGGTCGCGCCGATGTGGGGGAAGTCGCCGCTGAACAACTATCTCTTTGTCTTCAATCGCGCGTCGTCCGGAATCACGAATTCATAGCCTTCGCCCTGCAGCGCCTCGACGACGCGCTCGATGGTCTCGACGGACTTGGGCCGCCCCTGGTGCAGCACGACGATCGCGCCCGGCCGCACGCCGCGCAGCACGCGGCCGACGACGTCGCCGCCGATGGTGTCGAGGCCGCGCACCGTCCAGCCGATGAGGCGCATGCCGCGCTTCGCCAGGATCGGATGGACGAACGGGTTCTTCATCCCCACGGGCGCACGGAACCAGCGCTCGTTGCCGATCTCGCGCGCCAGGCGCCGCGGCCCGAGGCGCCACCACGTCGCCGCGGGGTGCGTCATGGAGTGGTTTCGGCCGATTTCGAAGAACGTGGCCTGCACGTTGCGCCGCGCCAGCATCGCCTGGATCGCCTCCGTGTCCGCGGCCGGGCCGTCGTCGATCGTCATCCAGACTTCCTTCCTGTCCGTCTCGAAGCAGGTGATCACCGGTCCGAGCCACTGGCAGTTCGGCGCGAGCGTGGCGTAGACGATGAGGAGGTGCGACACGACGACGACGGCGATGCCGAGGCGCCAATCGACGAAGAGCGCCAGCGGCGCGACGGCGGCGAAGCCTAGGAGGACGTTGCGCATACCCAGATCGCCGCGCCGATCATCAGCACGATCATCATCCACGAGTTCACCGTCAGGTTGTTGCGCCAGCGCGGCAGGATGAACAAGCCCATGATGTAGATGGGGATTTGAATGGCGATCGGCGCGAGGAGAATCGCCGCCCACCACGGCATCACGTGCGCGAGAAAGTAGGCGGTGAGCGCGAGGTAGAGGCTCGAGAGAACGTAGACCCTGCGAATCACGCCGGCGCTCCGAACTCCTCGAACTCGAACCACTGCCACCAGCCGTCGCGGATGACCTCTTCCAGCGTCGCGGTCCAGGCGCGCGCGGCGGCGGCAAAGTCGGCGTCGCGGTCGCGCGAGCGGACGATCTCGATGGGCCGCTCCGCGCGCAAGAGGTACCGCTGCCAGCCGCGGCGGATGACGAAGACCGGATAGATCGGCACGCGCGCCGCCATGGCCAGCGCGAACGGGCCGGCCGGCACTTCGATCGCCTTGCCGAAGAGCGTCGCCGGCACGCCGGAGATCGGGCCGGTCATGCGGTCGCCCTGGATCGCCACGATCGCGCCGTCGCGCACGGCGTGCAGAAGGTCGAGGGCGAGCGTGCTGCCGTCGGTGTTGAACTGCACTTCGACGTCGCCGCCGAGGCGCTGCTCCTCGAACTCGCGCGTCTGCGGATCCGCCTCCGGCGCGCGCACCATCACGATCCTTCGCCCCGACACTTCGGCGAAGAGATGCGCGCCGAGGTCGTAGGAGCCCATGTGTGCGGTAAGGAGGATCGCGCCGCCGCCGTAGCGCAGCGCCTCGAGGTGCTCGTGGCCGGCGAGCTCCCACTCCGGAATCGTACGCATCTCGCGGAGGCGCCCCGTGTCGGAGAGGGTCCAGGAGAAGTTCCAGCAGACTCGGTAGGCGCGGAAGAAGTTCGCGAGTGCGGTGGAGCGGGGGAGGATGAAGGAGAGGTTGCGCATCACGCCGCGGCGCCCCGGCCCCCAGAGCAGGAAGAAGAGCGCCCAGAAGCCGATGATGGCCGGTTCGATCCAGCGCGGCACGTTGAGCACCGCCCAGCGAAGGAACTGCCGCCAAAAGACGCCGCGGGCGTGATAAGCGGTCATCGCCTCATGATTTCATCGATCGACTTCGCCACTGTCCACTCCGGCAACATCTCCCGCAGCAGCGATGACGCCATGAGCGCGTCGTCGCCGGGGTACGTCGGCACGACGTGGAGGGGGAAGCGCGCGAAGATCTCGGCGTCGCTGCGCTTGCGCGTCTTCTGCACGGCGGCGCGCTTGGCCGCGATGCGCGGCTCGTTCGCGAAGATCCACTCCAGCGCGCGGAACTGCATCGCCGTGAGCGGGTCGTCGATCGTCGCCTTTGGCCGTCGCGGAGGCTTGGTCATCGGCGCGCGCATCAACTCTGCCGCGTCCTTGTTGCGGCGCGTGGCGTAGTGGTGCAGGCGATGGAGAAACGCGAAGATCGCCGCGCCGCCGAGCTCGCGCAAATTCTCCGCGTTCTTCAGCACCGTCTGCAGGGCGTTGCGCTCGAAGAGCACGCCGCGCTCGAAGTCGCCGAGGCGGTTCGACGTCGCGCTCGACTTGTGGCGGACCACGGCGCGCGGCTCGTACACCGCGCGCTTGCCGCTGATCCACGTCCGCCAGCCGAAGTCGACGTCCTCGAGGTAGGCGAAGTAGTCGTCGTCGAACGCGCCGAGCTCCATGAGCGCGGCGCGGCGGGAGATCATGTTGCCGCCGCAGGCGAAGAAGAGATCGTCGCCGGCATTCGGCTCGTCCGCCGACGCCAGCGGGAAGCGGAACGCGTTCTGGAAGGCATGCCCGTCGAACGTCATCACGCCGCCGATGAAGTCGACGCGCGTGCCGCTCGGGTCGACGATCTTGCCGCCGACCGACACGACGTCGTCCGGCGCCCCCTCGATCGCCGCGACCATCGTGGCCAGCCACCCCTCCTCGGGGATCGCATCGTTGTTCAGAAAGACCGCGTTGCGTCCGGGCGAGCGCTGGAGCGCCGCGGCCAGGCCGCCGGTGAAGCCGTGATTTTTTCCGAGCGGCAGGAGGCGTGCGTCGGGGAAGCGCTGCTTCACCGCGGCGATCGAGCCGTCGGTCGAGCCGTTGTCGACGACCGTGACCGTCGCGTCGAGCGCGCGCGCCTGCGCCGTCACCGCCGCGAGGCACGCCAGCGTGTCGTCGCGGCTGTTCCAGTTGACGATGATGACGTCGACAACGCTCAGGCCCGGCCTCCGATGCGGCGCTTGATGCGGTCGAGGATCGACGGCGGGCGCTCCGGCATCTCCTTCTCCGCGTCGACGCGCGGCGCGCGCACGAAGTCGACGAGCGGCTGCAGCACGCGCGGCCATTGATGATCGGCGGTGAAGCGGCGCGCGCCGTCGCGCAGGCGGTCGCGTTGTTCGAGCGCGGCGAGGAGCGCGTGTGCGAACGCCTGCGGCGAGTCCGCATCGACGATGAGTCCTGCGTTGTAGCGCGCCAGGAGCTCGTCCGTGCCAGGCGCGGAGCTCGTCACGATCGGCAGCCCGCCCCAGAGGTAGTCGTAGACGCGCGTGCGCATCGAGAGGTCCGTCTCGATCGACTGCGGGAACGTCAGCAACGCCACGGCGAAGCGGTCGTAGAACGCGCCGCGCTGCGCGTAGCCGACCCACGGCGCGAAGCGGACGAAGTCGAGCCCCTTGGCGTGCTTCATCGCCACCGCGGTTTTGCCCTGCGGCGTGAGCTCGGGATTCGGGTGCGTGGTGAATGTCAGCGTCATCGCCGGCACGCTCTCGCGCGCGAGCGTCACCGCCTCGATGGCCAGGATCGGGTCGTACCAGTCGTAGATGCCGCCGAAGAGGACGGCCGCATCGTCGTGCGTCGAGTCGCGCGGCGGGGGCACGCCGAACGGCGCGATGGCGATGAGCGACGCGAGCGTCGGATCGCTCGCGAACTTCAGCGGGTTGACGCGTCCGACCGCGAGGAGCGCGCCGAGGTAGAAGTGTCGCTGCGCCTCGGAGGCGCAGAGGAAAAAGTCGCCGCGCGCCAGCGAATGCATGAGCGTCGCGTGATCGTGCGCGTAGACCTCGCCGCCGCGCGTCGCGAAGTAGTGCAGGTTCTCGATGATGAAGGGGTCGTAGAGGTCGATCGCTGTCGGGATCGGCCGGGCGTGCGCGAAAAAGTCGTTGGCCACGTGCCCCTGCACGACGGCGACGTCGCTCTCGCCGCTCACGCGGAGCAGCGTCTGCGGATCGAACGCGCCGGTGTCGCGCGAGAGGAGCGTCACGTCGTGGCCGTCGTCGCGCAGCACGCGCTCGATTTCCAGAAAGCGGATGCCGATACCGGCCGGCTGGCCGTGGCCGAGCGGCTCGGGGCAGACCAGCATCACCCGCATCAGCCGCGCCCTCGCATTTTCTCGACCATCGAGTGCAGCTTCCACGTGCGCGACTGGAAGATCGCGTCGAGCGTCCCTTGCAGCCGCCCGATTTCTGCGTAAAGCGCCGCGATGGTCCGCTGGGCCTCGTCGAACGCGCCGCGGGCGTCGCCGAGGACGCCGATGCGGATCAGCAGCTCGTTGCATTCGTTTTGGGCGAGGCTGAGGGCGTTGCGGAGCTCCTCGTTGCCCCCTTCGAGACGGCTGATCTTCACCACCGCCTCGTTGAGCCGCTCCGACTGCCGCTGCATCTCCGCAATCAGCGTGACCTTGTCGCGCTCCAGCCGGGCGATGTTCTGCTCGAAGTGCCCGCGCAGCCCCTTCGCCTCCGTCAGCTCATTCTCCATCGCCATCGCGCGCTGCTTCTCGCGCTCGAACACGTTCGCGATCGTGTCGTGGCCGAGGAGCGCGGCGTGCTTGCGCCAGATCTGCAGCTTCGCGTCGCGGAAGCGCTGCGAGCCGGCCGGCGCGCTCATCGTGATCGAGCCGGCGCCTTCGATGTGGCGGATCTCGCAGGTGATCCGTGGGATGTGCGTGAAGCGCGCGCGCTGCGCGAGGCGGATCAAAAAGTCCCAGTCCTCGAAGAGGTCGAACTCCGGATCGAAGCCGCCGAGGTCGAGGAAGTCGGCGCGGGGGATCAGGACCGTGGGGAGGGGGATGTAGTTGTCGAGCAGCAGCAGGTCGCGGTCGAAGTCGCGGCTGTAGATCCGCATCTTCGCGTGCGCGAACGCGGAGACGGCGTCGCTGTAGCACGGCGGCGTGCCGGCGGCGAGCGTCGAGAGATGCTCGGGGTACATCAGATCGTCGTCGTCGAGGAAGACGACGAAGTCCGACGACGCGGCGCGCACGCCGGCGTTCGCGGCCTCGCTGCGCCCGCGCGAGGTCTCGTGCTCGACGAGCTTGATGCCCTCGACGTTCTCCACGCGCCCGCCGCCGTCGTTCACCACGACGATCTCCGCCGGATAGCCGGTGGCGCGCACGGAGTCGATGGCCTCGCGCAGCAGCGCCGGGCGGTCCTTCGTCCGGATCACCACGCTGATCGACTTCGCCTCGGCGGCAACAGCGATCGGCGGCGGCGCCCCCATGGCGTTGCGCAGCGCGCTGAACGGCGTCGTCCGCAGCGTCGGCAGCGACGTGACCCAATACCCCTCGGCGAAGCGTACCTCGGGCGCGAGGGTCATGGCGCGGTACGCGTTCAGGCCGCGCGCGAAGGAGACGTAGTCGCGGATCTCGGTCTGCGACGAGTGCGCGGCGATGGCGTCGTACTTCGCGGCGGCCACGCCGGTGATGTCGACGAGGACGTTCGGCCGCAGCGGCTGGCTGACTTCGTAGAAGGCCACGCGCGCGACGGCGAGGTCGGCGAAGAGCGACGAGTCGCGCTGGATCAGGTCGCAGAAGCAGCGCGCGAGCGCGAGGTGGTCGGGGTGGATCTCGATCGCGCTCGGGACGAGGATGAGGTCGGGGCGGAACTGCTCGAGGACGTCGCGGAGGCGAGCGCCGAGGTCGCCGGCGTGCTGCTCCAGGGCGCGGTCGGGGAAGCGGAAGAAGTCAAACGCGGCGTCGAGCGCCCGGCGCGACTCCTCCTCGCGGCGGGCCCGGTAGGCGTCGCGGTCCTCGCCGGGCGCGGCTTCGACGCCGTCGGTGGCGACCGCGACGCGCACCTGGCGCCCGTCGCGGAGGTGCTGGAAGACCACGCCGCCGCAGCCGATGACCTCGTCGTCGGGATGCGGCGCCAGGACGAGCAGGCGCTCTGCGCGTAAGTTCAGCGCCTCGTATGGAATGGCCTCGAACTCGGGGGACGCCACGGTCGTATCATAAGCGAGACACTCGTGAAGAGAGACGAGCTTCAGCCGATCGGCGGGGTGCTGTCGCTGATCCGCGATCTGACCGGAGGGCCGATGCGCGCAGCATCGGTGCCCGAGCTGTTCAAGGCGTCGTTCGCGGCGCTCGGCGAATGTGTGCCGTTCGGCGTCGCCGCGGCGGTGATGATCGAGCAGAACCTCGACCTGCACCTCGTCACGTGCAACGGCGCGGCGATGGACGCGAACGTGATCGAGCGCATCCGCGCGCGGCTGCAGGCGATGATCCCGATCTCCGCCGACATCATTGTGGCCTCGGAGAACCATGTCGACTGCGCCAGCCACGCCACCACGGTCGACCACGACCTCGCGTCCATTCTCCAGATCGAGAACCGAACCGCGGGACTGCTGCTGCTCCTGCGCGACGAGCCCTTCGACGAGACGGACGCGCAGCTTCTGGAGATCTTCACCGCGCAGGTGGCGATGCTCCTCGGCCACCTCACCGCGCGCGAGCAGATCCAGAACCTCGCCGACACCGACGACCTCACCGGCATCTGGAACAAGCGCTACTTCCGCCGCCAGCTGCCGCAGGAGATCGAGCGCGCCCGCGTCTACTCGCTGCCGCTGTCGCTCCTGATGTTCGACGTCGACGACTTCAAGGAGATCAACGACTCGCTCGGCCACACGATCGGGGACGTGGTGCTCTCCGAGCTCTGCGGCGCCGTGCGCGAGACGCTCCGCCCCCCCGACCTGTTTGCCCGCTTCGGCGGCGACGAGTTCGCGATCATCCTCCCGCACACGGATTTGGGCGGCGCCTGCGCGGTGGCTACCCGGATCCTCGACAAGGTGCGCGCGCTGACGATCCCGACGGACGAGGAGGGCTCGGTGCAGTGCGGGATCTCGATCGGCGTGGCCGACTACGCGAGCGGCGACGGCGCCACCGATCTGATTCGCCGCGCTGACGAGAGGCTCTACGAGTCGAAACGCAACGGCAAGAATCGCTACACTGCGTGACGCCATGCCGAACCGCTACGCGATTGCCAACTGGAAGATGAATCTGCCGCCCGAGGGGGTGGAGAAGTACCTCGGCGCTCTCGGCGACGCCAAGGGCGGCGGCGCGGTGGTGGTGGCGCCGCCGTTTCCGTTCCTCAAGGACGTGTACATGCAGGCGCCGAAGAACGTCGGCGTGGCCGCGCAGAACTGCGCCGACCGGCAGTCGGGGGCGTTCACCGGCGAGGTGTCGCCGTCGATGCTCCGCTACTGCGGCGCGCGCTACGTGATCATCGGCCACTCGGAGCGGCGGAATCTCTTCCGCGAGGACGACGCGCTGATCGGACGCAAGCTGGCGCTGGCGATCGAGACGGGCCTCACGCCGGTGTTCTGCATCGGCGAGGACCAGAGCGCGCGCGACCGCGGCAAGCAGTCGATCGTCGTGTCGGACCAGATCAAGGTGGTGGAAGCGTCGGTGCCGGCGAGCGCGGGCGAGGTGATCGTCGCCTACGAGCCGATCTGGGCGATCGGCACGGGCCGCAACGCCACGGGGGCGATGGTGGCCGAAATGGTCGCCGAGATCCGCGCCGCGCTCGGCCGCTTCTGGCCGCCGCAGTTCGCCGGGAGCGCGCCGGTGCTGTACGGCGGGAGCGTGACGCCGGAGAACATCGACGATCTGATGGCGAGCGGGAACGTGGATGGGTTTCTGGTGGGGGGCGCGAGCCTCGACTCGCGGAAGTTCCTGGCGATTGCGGGCGTGCTCTAACTCTTGACCGGAGTGGCAAATCCGGGAAGAATTCGCCCTCCGGCCCGGTTAGGGGCGGTGCTTCGGAGACATTTTTACATGATCGTTTTGCTCGTGATTTTGCACGTCATCATCAGCGTCTTCCTGATCCTCGTCGTTCTCGTGCAGCAGGGGAAGGGCGCGGACCTGGCGGGTGCGTTCGGTGGCGGCGGCTCGCAGACGGCGTTTGGCGCGCGCGGCGCGACGACGCTGCTGCATAAGCTGACGACCGGCTTCTTCGTCGCCTTCGTCATCACCTCAATGGCGCTGGCGGTGCTGCAAGCTCGGCCGCGCAGCTCGGTCATGAGCGGGCATACGGCACCGGCCGCGCCCGCCGCTCCGAAGAAGTAGCTCTTTGCCCAAGTGGCGGAATTGGTAGACGCGCACGTTTGAGGGGCGTGTGGAGAAATCCGTGCCGGTTCGAGTCCGGCCTTGGGCACCAAAGAGCTTCCTCCCGCAACAAATCCTTCCCAGCACCGCCGCCGTAGATCAAGGCATGGACGGTCTCGGCATCCTCATCGTTCTCGTCATCGTCGTCTACCTCGTCACGAAGGTTTCGGACAATGAGGCGCAGAGGGGCGATCACGGCGAGTGGTAGTGCCTACCGCTCGGGCTCCTGCGGCTCCGGCGGAGCATCGGCGGTCTTCTTGCGGCGGGCGATGCGCCGCAGCCGCTTGATCTCCTCGATCTGCGGTAGCAGCACGGCGTTGGCCGGGTCGCGCGCCAGCTCCGTGGCGATCTTGTAGGCCTGCGCGGCGATGAGGGCAATCTGCCGGCGGCGGACGAGGTTCGCGCCGGCGACGCCGTGGAGCATCGTTCGCAGCTCGTCCTCGACCGCGGTCCAGCGGTTGGCCTCGTTGTGAAGGCGGCGCACTCCGTCGGCCGGAACCTCGAGCGCTTGCGAAACCTTGTCGGACGTGCCGATCACGTTGATCGACGCCTGCAGGACCGGGTCGGTCATCCTGGCGCTGTCGCGCAGGACTTTGCGCTCGGCGGCGCCGAGCGGGGTGACCTTGGCGATCCGCGCGCGCATGGTCCGTAGTTGGCTGACCACCGTCTCCGGCTCGAGCGGTTCCTCGGAGAGATCTTCGTCGATGTGCGCGCCGCCGGCTACTTATGCGCGCCGCTTGCGCATGCGCGTACGCCGCCGGCGTGCGCGTGCGCGCTGAGGGACGTTGCGTGTGCGCTGCCGGCGCGCGCTAGAACGCGAGCTGCGCGCCGAAGTTCGTGCGGAGCTCCGGATCCCACGCCGCCCCCGCCCGCCGCAACGTGCGCCTCTCGGCGAAGAACGAAAGGCGCCGCCATGCGCGCCACGCCAGCCCGGCCCCCACCTCGGGCGTGATGCGCCGCTCGAGGGTCACTTTCCAGTTTCCCGGCACACCTCCCGACCGCGTGAGGTCGTGCACGCTCGGCAGCGGTACATAGCGCACTCCCGCCGACGGAAAGACCGTGAGTCGCCGCATCACCTGCAGCGGCACGCGCATGGTCAAGACGACCGGCTTGCTGATGATCTCCATCCGGCGCGTCTCCCAGCAGGTATTGTGGAACGACCCACACAACCGTCCGCCGTTGTAGACCGTGGTGAGGTCGCGCCGCCGCTCGGCCGCAAGCTCGACGCTGAAGTGCCGCCCCACCCGCCGCTCCACCCCCACGCCCGCCCCGCCCTCCCACGACTGCACCGGGTAACTGGTGTTGGTCCCCTCGATCCTGACCCGCCGGGCGATGCCGCTGCCGTAGAGGGAGAGGGAGGTCTGGGCCGCGGCGGTCAACGGCGCGAGGAGAGCGGCGACGATGAGGATGGGCCGCGCGAGCATCACTGCAGATACGTCCCGACCCGGAATTTCGTCGCTACCGCTCGCTAGCGCGCCGGTCGTACTCCGTCGACGGCGCCGCCGTCGAGCCGCAGAGCGGCGATCGCAGTGAGTCGTAGTAGGGAAACGTGGCTCGCGTCACTCCTATAAAAAGGAGGACAGCGATATGGTCGAGGTGACTCTCGATCAGCTCACCCAGCTCGTGCCAGGCGCGAAGCCCGTATATCGCGAAGCATTTCAGAACGCGGACGAAGTGCTGGGGCGCCACGGCATTAACGCAACGCCGCCGCGCATTGCGCATTTCATGGCATGCTGGAGATCTTCGGTGTCGGCAATCACTCCGCCGCGATCACGCCCGAGGAGGCGGAACAGCTTGCCGGAAAACCGGAGGCGTTGGCGGAGCGAGTGTACGGCCTCGGCAACCCGAAGAAGGCGAAGGAGCTCGGGAACCTCGTTGCGCAGCCGGATCTCGCCGAAGACTCGCGTTACATGCTCGCCATCGCCGCCGAGGAGTGGAATGAGAAGGGCTGCAACGACTGCGCGGATCAGGACGACATCGTCAAGGTCACGAAGGCGATCAACGGCGGCAAGATCCGGTTGAAAGAGCGCCGCGAATGGCTATAGAGGACTAAGAACGTCTGGGCGTGAGCGGCCCTCGCCGCAGACGAGCAGCTGACGCGGGTAGGGAATTCGAGATCCGTGTCACTCCTATAAGCGACATCCACTCGGAATTCATCTGATTCAGCGGGCTGAGGGCGATCGTCTGATCGCGATGGCGGATTTGTGTACGCCACGCTGGCGGCGCAACGGGAGGTCCTGTGGCATCGATCATCCTTGCAAAGGGCGGCTCGGGCGACCTCGCCTGGCAATTGGTTGTCGGCGCGGAGAAGACGGACGGCCTCTGGCGCGGCAAAGACCTCGAGGTGCGCGGGAACGCCGGCGCGGTGGCGAAGGCAGAGCTGCAAGACCCCATCGAGATCCCCGCGGATCTCGTCAAGAATGACGCCGAGCTGAAGACGCCCGGGGAGATCACCAGCGACCTGTTGCTGGCCGCGCGCGCCGAATTCACCCGCCGTTTCTCGCGGCTCGATCTGACTTGGTCGAGCTCAGGAGCGGCATTCTTCGGCTTGACCACGCCTTTCGGCGGCGCAAGCGGCGCGCTGGCCAGTTTTGCCCGCGTGAATCTGGCGCAGATCCTCGGTCCGGAGATGGATGCGCAGGCGCCGCTCGTCGAGTGCGTCCTCCTCGCCGCGGCCGACGCCACGTTCACGCTCAACGGAACGACCACGACGGCCAAGGCCGCGATTGGTGCAATCGTCGTCTTGCGCGCCGACGACGCGCGCTTCCGTATCGATCTCGCGGACATCGACTTCGGACTTCCTGAGTTCAAGCTCCCGAAGCTGACCCTGCCCGACGTCTCCAAGGCCGAATGGCCCGGTGCGGCGATCGCGGCGGCGCGCACGTTCGAGCGGCTGCTGCGGCAGACCGGAATCACCATCACTGTCACACCCGTCGGCGACACTCCGGTCCTGCTGCTCAAAGACCTCGGCACCGCCACGCCGAAGTGGACGATCGTGCAGACGTCCGACAACACGAAGCTGCAGGAATTCGAAGTTGTGGTTAAAAGCGGCGGCAACGATCTCTTCAAGGTCGAGCACCTTACTGCCGGCTATGTCGGCAACGCCTTGCAGATCGCCGGAACCGTCACCGCGCAGAAGACGGTGCCGATCAACGACGGAGAACAGCCGCTGGGACCGCTGCAGCTGCGGTGGAAAGGCATCGAGGTCACGTCGCGCTTCGAACAGCCGATCAGCGGCGGCCGAGGACCGAATCTCTCCGCGGAGGTCAGCTTTCAAAGCATCGTGCTGTCGGCGCGTGAAGAGCCCGAGGTCACGCTGGAGCTTCGCGGCACCGTCGTCATCAGTCCCGACGGGATCAGCATCACGAAGCTCGACGTCGTCGTCGGCGCGGACGCCGTCAAGCTCCTGACGATCGTCGAGAAGCTGGCCAAGGGTATTTACCGGATCCTGGCCTCGGGTGATCCCGGCGACGGGAATCTGCCGAACGTCCTTCCGAAGCTGCTTTCCGTCCTGGCGCGGCTGGCCGCGGCGGCCGCGCGCGTGGTCGGCTTCGTCGGCGAGATCATCGGCAAACTGCTCGTGGGAATCGCGCGCGCCGTCGGTAAGCTCCTCGAGGCCGTGGCCGCGCTGATGAATGACGCGGCGCAGAATCTCATCTTCGACATCCGGCTCACTCTCGATCCGCTGGAGATCGTGCAGATTGTCGTCGTGGCGCGTCATGACGCCGTTCGCACCAAGACAGTGAGCGCGAAGGCGGGAGGGCTGCGGGTCGAGCTCAACCAGACCTGGCAGCCGGCGCTACTCATCGACTTCGTCGTGCAGCCGGGCGTCTACCTCGTTGCGCTGCCGGTGAAGGCCGACAAAGCGATCGGCAGTCTCTCCACCGATCTCTGGCTCGCGCGCGGTAACGAGGTGAGCCCGGTGCG
Source organism: Thermoanaerobaculia bacterium (assembly GCA_035276475.1). Classification (GTDB taxonomy): domain Bacteria; phylum Acidobacteriota; class Thermoanaerobaculia; order Gp7-AA8; family Gp7-AA8; genus DATDFB01. The sequence continues at coordinate 14,522 of DATELQ010000009.1, forward strand.
CGACGCCGACGGCCAGAGTGGCCAGCGTGCGGACACGCCGTTGTTTCAGCTCTTGCTGGACGCAACGCAGCTGCACACAATCGTGCTGGCCGGACTGCGTCGCGGCCAGCCGCTGTTCCTGCATCGTCTCGACACGCCAGACAAGACAATTACCCTCGGCGGAGTCCCCGTCACCGTCTGCGACAAGCGTCTGGAGATGACGCCACTGACGAATAGCGATCTCGGCATTCACCTCAACGTTGAGAAAAAGCGCGTTCTCTCGCTTCTGGGTCTCGGCGACGACGGTGAAAAACCCGACCCGCACAATTTCTTCGACAAACTCCAACAGGTCATCTGGATCGAGGAGGTGGAGAAGGAACCCGATTTTCAGGCGCGAACACTGACGATCGGTGCGACGCTCGTCGTGAAGCTCGGCGACGTGCAGACTTCCTCCAAGGTCAAGCTGACGCTGGCGCTCAACGATCTCTCCTTCTCTCTGGCGTCGGCGGGCACTGTCCTGAAGTTCACGGGCGACGGGATCGATCAGCGCGCTCTCGGCCTGCAATGGATCGTCAAGCCGAACAGCGAGAAAACGCTTTTCGACCTCACGTTCGATGGTCCGACCACCACGCTGAAAAAGGCAGACGGCGCGACGATGGAGTTGCGCTACACCGACCTTTCCTCCGACGGCCGTGGGCTCGTCTTCGACGTCACCATGTTCCGCGCCGGGCGTGCGGGGATCGACCTCGACGCTACCATTGCCCCGCAATCGGTCCGTCTCAACGGTCTCGACGTTCCGTTCCACTTCACCGCGGGTGCGTTGAGACTGCGGAACGGAAAGCTCGTCGAGGCCAGTGTATCGGGGAAGGGAAAGCTGCCGCCCGATCTCGTCGGCGACGCCGGCGCCTCCATCGCTCTCGTCTTCACACAGCGCGACGGCAACATCGAGCTGCAGTCGGGAACGGCGCGCATCGACAAGGCCGGCGAGCCGATCGTCTGCCACGCCACGCGCTTCACCCTGACGATCTCGAACCTCGGACTCGACTTCGTTCGCGAGGACGGCCAGGTCCACTTCTACTTCGTCGTCACCGGCTCGCTGCAATTCACGCCCAAGCCGGGCGAGTTCTCCGCCGGCCTATTGAAGTTCCTCAAGGACGCGCGGATGAATCTGGAGAAGGTGCCGCTCGCGGGCGATGCCCGCGTGCTGGCGCGGCACATCAGCTTCCAGATCGCGCTCAAGCCTAAGCTGCGCGTGAACCTGTTCGACCTCTTCTCATTCGAGTTGCGCGGCATCGGCTTCCATCCGTCCTCGCCGAAGTTCGACGGCAAGCCGGCCATGAACGTCTCCGGACAGATCTCCTTCGCAGAGATCGGCGACGTCATGCACCCGAAGATCGATTTTCACGGCCTCTGGATCGCCCCGCCGCGCGACGGCGAGTCGCTGCCGCGGATCAAGGCCGATGGCCTCGGCGTCGACATCGGTCTTCCGGGGACGGCTCGCATCAGCGGCACCGTCGTCGCCGTCGACGAGCGGCTCACCACGTTGGAGGGAACGGAGCTCGCGCCGCCCGAATACAAGACCTACGGATTTCTCGGCGACGGACGGCTGGCGCTGGAAGGCTTCGCTACGCTCGCGGCGAGCTTCGGCTTTCTGGAGATCGAGCTGCCGAACAACGGCGGCCGCAAGAAGACGTTCTTTCTGTTCGTGCAGCAGGAGCGCATCGCCGTCGAGATTCCGACGCCGGTGTGGACGCTCTACCTGCGCGAGGTCGGCTTCGGCTTCGGATATCGCTACACGCTCGAGGGGATCAAGGCGGCCGAGAGGGCCGGCTCGGTCGCGGAGCTGATTCGCACTCTCGACGATGTATCGACGCGGCAGGGAGAGCTGGCCAGCTTCGCCGCGTGGCGCCCCGATCCGGAGAAAGACAACGTCACGCTGGCGCTGCGAGGGGCGCTGCAGTTCGCGCCGGCGGAGAAGAAATACGACGCGAAGAAGGAGAAGAAAACGCCCAATCCGTTCTTCTTCGACCTCATCGCCGCGCTGCGCTCAGACATGACCTTCCTGATGTCGCTGCGCGGATGGCCGTTCACGAATTACTTCGATTTCGCCGAGAATACGGACGACCTCCGCACCAACCCCTTCTTCACCGGCTACCTTTACATCTCCGCGCCGCGGCAGGAGTTCCTGGCGCGGTTTCGCTCCGATCCGAAGGGGTACATCGGAAGGAATCCGCTGGTCTACCCGCAGATCGAGCTGGCGCTGCGGGCCGTGGAGTTCTCGGCGACGCTCTACATTCGCCCGGGGCTGCTGCACTACGAGCTCGGCTGGCCCGATCAGCTGAAAGTCACGCTCTTCGACGAGCCGAATTTCCGCGCCCAGGTGCGGGGCGGGATGGTCTTCCGGGTGTGGGACTCGGCCCTCCTGACAGGCTACAACATCGAGGCCGACGCGTTCCTCCGCATCGGCGGGCAGGCGGGTGGCGATTCGCTCGGCGTTGCGGCCGAGGCCTCGCTCAGCGCGGCGTTCGTGGCGCGGTTCATCGCCTACCTCGACTTCAGCGACGGCCGGTACCTCTTCTACGGTCTGGCGTCGCTCGACGCCTGCCTTACCATTCGCGTGAGCGCGTGGCTGCGCATCGATCTGCGCTTCACGTCGTTCAAGATCGAGCTGGGCTTCTCGTTCTCGATCCAGTTGTCGGTGGCGTTGGAGCTGGCGATCGCGGAGAAAGGCATCGGAGCTCTGGCCGACGTGCGTGTGGCCATCTCTGTCTTCGGCGCGACCTTCGCGGTGCGCGTCGGATTCACCATCGGCAGCGGCGAGCTGGCCGAGGCGCGGGCGCGCGTGCAGCGGTTCATGGCGATGTCGTTGACCGCGGACGCGCCGGAACCGAGCCGCATCGAGGCGGCCAAGAGCAGCAACGCCGAGCTGAAACAGAACGCCGCTGCGGTGGAGAAGAGCGCGCAAGCGCCGGCGACGACGCCGGTGCCGGAAGAGCCGAAAAAGGGCAACGTCATCGGCTACGCACAGCTCGGCGACCCCATCCCGGCAACTGATTTCTGGCTTGTGCTCCGACGCATGCCTCCAAGCCTCTCACCGCTGCCGGACAAGAACGAAGTCGTTCTGGCGACGCTCATTCCCCGCGACGGCCGCTTCTACGCCGGCGGTACCGGCAGCGTGAGGCACAAGTTCCGCCGCGCGACGGCTGCGGTCAAGGTCAAGCACCTCAAGCTCGACCGGACGACGTTTGAAGACTTCACGCTCGCCGATCAAGCGGTCGACGTGAAGGGCATCCTCACCACGGAGCTTCCCGGCTCGGACCACCAGGTGACGCTCCAGTCGATCATCGACGCCTGCTTCCTCATCGACGCGAAAGTGGGGAACGCTGACATCACCGTCCTCCGCCGCACCGAGCCGCCGCTGCGCAAGTTCGCGCCGGCGACGCAGATGGAGACGAGCGACGAGCGCGACCGCGCCGCGAAGCTCAACGCGCTCCAGCGCGCATTCAACGCCGAGACGGCCCGCGAAGGCGAAGTCGTTACGTCCGTGCGCGACGCACGCACGACACTGCTGGCCCGCTTCGTCGAGCAATTCAAGGCTTTCGCCGATACCGGCGCGATCCCGCCAGCGGGGGAAGACATCCATCTCGCCGACCTCGGCCTGATCTTCGCCATGACACCGGACGACGCCGTGACGTTTGCAAACGAGCTGAAAGTGCAAAAGAGCGACGTGGCGAATTCCGGCGACGAAAAATCGTGGGGAAGCGTCACGCTGCTGAATCCTCCTAACACCTGGTTCGACCGCAGCGATCCGATACTGCAGCACCCGCGGGCCACCGTCGACGTCGAGGGCATCAAGTTGCACTGGGTGCTCCAGCACGCCTGGAGCAAAAACGACGATCCCGAGCACGAGCCCGAGCACTTCCTCGACCACTACGAGATCGTCCGCGTCATCGAGACGCGCGAGACCGAGCGCTTCTCGTTCGATGTGAAACCGTGTTCGAATCCCGGTCAGACGACGGATGGCGTCGTCGAGCTGCACAAGACGGAGCTGCGCTTCACTGACGATCTCGCCGACGTGCCGCCGCAAGTGCGGCGCGTTCTCCTGCCGCGCGGTGGACCCGAGGCTGCGGCGCCGGCCGTGGCCGATTGGCTCGAGCTCTTTCCCGACCGTGACGAGATCACCGTCACGTACGTCGTCACGCCGGTCGACGTCGCGGGGACGCGGGGGCAGGCGCGGGCGATGTACAAAAACATCGTGCGTCCCGATGCGCCGATTCGTCCCGCCACCGCGCGCCTCGTCGTCGTCGTGCCGCCCGAGCCGCTGGCGACGCCGCGCGCGCTGGGCGACACCAGCGTTCCTCCCGGGCTGGAGGTCTACCTCGGCATCTCCGATCCGCACTGGGACAACGGCAATCCCTCGCCGCAGTGGAATCACACCGAGGTCACCGGTTTGGCCGAGCTTCACCGCGGCTACCGGCTCATCTTCGACCCCGACGACATCGTGCCGTCCGGCATGTTCGGCCCGGGCGGTTTGTCCACGCGGCGGCAAACGCCCGGCGGTGCCGACGAGCTGCAGCGCACTGCGGACGAAACGACAGCGGTAGAGCTGAAACGTATCAATCCCGAGCCGCGCAAAGCACCGGACGATCTCGAGCTTGGCAAGGAACGAACGAACTTCCCGTTCTGGCTCGATATCTCCGCGGACGATGTAGCGCAGAAACTTTGGAGTCGCGACAAACAACCCCAACAACGCGTCGCCGTTCGTGCCTATCTCGAGACCACGCTCGAGATCAAGATGAAGAGCGGCAAGTCCGCGCCGTTGACCTCGCGGCGCGTGCCGGTAGACATCGAGCTGCGGATCCCGGCCGCGGGCGCGAGAGCGAATCCGCAGGCTCTGGTGCCGGCGGCCTTCGAATGGCCCGTGCGCATCGACTATCCGCCGCTGCCGCAAAAGCACGTGCGGGCGCACGCCGGCCTTGCGTATTTCCTCGGGCCTGATCCGGCGAAGACGTCGATCGCGGATCCCGTGGCAACGTTGCAGTTTCTCGATCCGCTGCGGCGCTCGCTCACGCAGGTGGCGTGGGCGGCGGCGCCCACGGCCGGGCCGCAGCAGCTGGTCGGCGGTTACGACCTGTACGAGCTCGATCTCGACGAGCTCGCGCCGTCCGACACGCAGGGCACTTCGCTCGACAACGACGCCGGGGCGTGGAATCGCTCGCGGCGCGTGGCCCGCGTCCAACTGCTGCGGCGCTCCGAGGCCATGCTGACGCCGGGGCTGATCGACGATCCAAAGGCGTGGCAGGCGCACATGCCGAGCGAGGTGTGGCGCTGCGACCGCTCGGACGCGGTGAAGCGTCGCGGCTCGCTGCCGGTGCGCAAAGGTTGGTTCTCGCCGCGCGAGTCGCTGCTCGAATGGCCGGTCAACGTGCCGCGGTCCGTCCTGCTGCCGGCCGTCGACGACGCGGTCATCACCGCGCTGCTCGAGCACGGCCGCCCTAAGAAATTGAAAGTCTCGCTGACCGTCGGAGGGGAGACGCGTGACGTTACCCTCGTCTCCCGCAAGATTCTCGATGGCTCGAAAAACCCGTTCGATCTGAAGACGGATCTTTCGATCGCGGCGGACACGGGCGTGATCACGACAGGGAACCCGCTCACGCCGGAGCAGATCCGCCGCGCGCTGATGTGTCTCGCCACGGCGGAGCCGGTGGCGCTGGTCGATGCGGTACTCGTGATCACCGCGTCGACGGAAGTCACGATCAAAGAGGTCGTCGTCGATGACGCCGGCAACTCGACGTTGAAGGACAAGCACGAGACGCGTACCGCCGTCCGCACCGTCATCGTGCCGGAGGACGGGGAGCTCCATCCCGCCTTGGCCGAGGCGCTCGACCTTCTCCGCTGGTCGTACACGACCCTCAGCGAAGACGGCGAAGTCGTCGTCTACCGCCGCTACGAGGTCGTTGCCGAGCCGGCGACGCCGTTGCGTGCGAAGACTCTCGATCAATTCCTCGCGGCGACGGACCCGGAGAAGGATCCCTACGGCTGGACCGCGCTGCGGACGCTCGGCCTCGCAGCGAGCCTCAAGCTCCATGACGGCGACACGGGCGACTTCGTCAAGCCCGCCGAGTTGATCGAGCGCGCCCGCCGGCTCTTCTTCGATGCTCTCACGCGTTACCCCGACGCCGGCGGCTCGCCGATGCTCGACATCTTCCTCCGTCCCGGCGCCGACCGCGTGGCCGGCGACGTCGACTGCGGCCCGGAGTCGGTCGAGAATCTCGGCCCGAACGACGAGGCGCTCGCCTTCGTGCAGTTGTCGCTCCGACCGAAGCCGCTGCAGTCGTTCCGCTACTCGTGGGTCGCGTTCGACAATCCCGAGGCGCCGGTGAAGGTCCGTCTCGGTGAAGCGATCATCGGCGATGTCGTGATCTACGGTCCCGCCGAGCAACGCATCGTGCGCCTGTCGAACGACGCTTCCGAGGAGACGTTGGCGAAGTTGCCGAAGAGTCTCGAACCGGTCATTCGCTTGCTGATTCGCCATCCGAGCGAATGGGCGGACCAGACGGAGCAGTTCAAGACGCTCTTCCCGGGCATCGACAACATCAAAGTGACGGCCTTCCGCGATCCGCTCGATGCGGACGAGCAGTTGAAGAAGGATGAATTCGACGCCGTCGACACCGTCTACGACAGCGGCGCGTTCGCGGAGCTCGATGCCGCAGTCATCGCGGAGCTCCTCGGCAAGCAGAAAAGAGCCGAGCGCTCGTCGCTCGCTTCCTTCGTGCAGCGCGCCGCGCGGATTCCGGAGATGACGGTGCCGGACGGATGGGCGAAGCCTGAGCAAGAGCTGAAGGTCGCCGACGTCCTACCGTTCGCCACGCCGTACGCCGCATGGCTGCGCCGCTTCCTCGAGCATGGCCTCACGCCGAAACAGACGTCCGGCTTCTCCTTCTGCGCGCCGGTGGTTCAGCAGCCGTGGAAGCTCGCCGCGGCGCTCGATGGTTCGCTGACGCTGTCGTTCCTTCACGAGGACCGCTATGCGCATGCGCGCGCCTACGCCGTGCGGCCGGTCGGGCGTTATCACGAGCAGGCTGTGGCCGTGCGAGGAATCGATGCTCGCGACGGGATGGAGCGCGTGCTGCCGGAAAACTCGGCGAGCAACGTCGAGATCGGCCACGCCATCGCCGTGTCGCCGCGCACCGCTCGTCTGGAGACTCCGACCATTCTCTCCTCGCGCATGGTCGACGAGGCGTGGCACCTCGTCGTGGCCCGGCATCACGAGCAGGACCTCATCCTGTCGAACCGCAGCCTCTTCGCGCGGCTCGGATTCGAAGGCGTGGCGCTCACCTGGGTGCAGGAATACCGCGAGCGCGCCTGGCCCGAGGGGCTGGCGAAGCTGCTCGACGATCACGCGTTCTTTCCCGACTACGCCGTCGCGCCGCCGCTGCGCCGCCCGACCGGGGACGATCTGACGAAGGCGCCGCGTCTCGTCGATGCCGACTTGATCGACGCGGCCAAGAACGACAAGGCGCTCTGGAAAGGGGCGGAGATCGTCCGCGTTCCGCGGCTGCCGCACCATCTGCGCACCACGGCCCTGGCCACGGCGCGTGCCGGCGCCGTCGTCTCGTCGATCAGCTACGCGACACAACAAGACTTCGCGTACAGGTTGCCTGACGCCTTGGCGAAGCGATTCGCCATCGGAGACGACGGGAACCCGAACAGTGTCGGTATCCCGGCGCCGACGTGGAGCCTGGTGAAGCGCGATAACAAGGCCGTGCTCTGCTTCCGCTTCAGCGCGCTCTCCTACGCCGACGTGATGCCGGAGGCGACGTTCACGACGTGGGTGACGAAAGGGAAAGACGTTGCCTACTGGCCCGATCCGGGCATCGCGTACGTCTTCGTTCGAGAGTCGAAGGGAATGGCGGGGAAGACGGCGCTCGAGGAAGAGGCGCAAGTCAACGGGGTCGTGCCGGACAAAGCGTCGGCGACGGTGCTACTCGCGCTGCGCGCGCGCGGGCCGTCGTGGCAGCCTGCCGCGGACGTGGAGATCAAGAACGTCGCCCCGGCGGACAAGAGCCCGCTCTTCGAGATCGCCGCGTGCGTCGAGGCGGTGGCGTTCACGCCGCGCTCGGTCGTGTTCGACGACGCCGTCGATCCGGCGACGTGGCCGGCATTCCTGGCCGCCGCCGGGAACTTCGTCGCGTTGCGGCTCATCCCGCCGAAGAACGAGAAAGCGGTGATGACGCTGACGAAGTTGCCGACAGACGAAATCCTCGACGCTGTGGAGGCGCTGACCGGCGAGACCGACAGGAAGCTCGCCGCGCACTTCCGCCAGGTCGTGCGCGACGCCGTGCTCGACGGCGCCGAGCGGTGGCTGTTGCGTGCGGAGAAGGGCAGGGCCACGCCGCAGTTCCGGACCATCGAATCGCCGCGCTGGAGCAAGCCATGACGAAGATTCCGCACAAAGATCCCGCGCCACTGAACGTCGAGGTCCGTGGCCCGAAGTGGAGGTTGGACGCATCCCTGCCGCCGTGGCGCGGCGCAAGCGATCCCGATCCGGAGCTTTATCCGATTCGCGTCGTGACGCAGGATGTGCTCCCCTCCACGGTCTCGAGCGACAAGGCGTTCTTTTCCTCGAGCCTTGTCGTGCAGGGGGACGGCGGCGCGCAGACCATATTCGGCTGGGACGAAAACTTCGACAAGAAAACCAAAGTGAACAAGCCGGTCGACGCGTTGATCCCGCGGCTGCTGATGATGTTGGTCAAGTCGGAGAAAGGCTCGCAGCTCACGCTCGATTTTCTCTCGCGCGCCGGCGATGCCGCGAAGGCCACGGGAGAAATTGTCATCGCCGCGCTGGCGCAGATCATCGCCAGGCCCGAGCCCGCGTCGGATGTCGACTGGCCATCGCTACGCGCGCTGAATCCGAGGATGTTGGAGAATCAGATTCTGTCGGGCAGCCGCATCCCCGACGACATCGTCACGATTTCTCCGACCCGTCTCGTCCTCGGCGACATCCGCTGCACGATGAAAAGCGACCAGGTGCTTGCGCAGCGCCTGAAGGAGATCGGCTGGACCCTCGACGAGCTTCGCCTCGCGCCGGACGGCATCGTCATCCGCGCGCATGTCGCCTTTCCGGGGCGGACGTCGGGCATCGACGGCCACTTCCTCCTGCACCCCGCGGCGAAGACCGACGGTCCCGGCGACACCGGCCTGCGCCTCCGCCTGCTCCCCGAAGAGTTGACCTCGAAGGAGCGCAAGGACTGGCTGCAGGCATGGCAGAACGTCTCGCCCGCGGTGCTGGCCGACAGCTCGCTGCAGATCCAGGCGCGCTCGTCGGCGCTGCCGCCGGCGTTCTCCTGGACCATTCGTTGGCAAACGAATACGCAGTGGCAGCTCGACGGCAAAGTCGACGTGCCGGTCGACTGGGTGCGGATGGTCGTCATCGGCCGGCGCCCGCAGGCGCGCGCGATGAATGGGCAGGACACGGACGGCGCCGCGATCCTCTTGGCGGAACGCGTGACGTTGGAGCCTGGAGCAGGAGCGCCCGAGGTCGTCCTCCGAGGAAGCGCGGGAGCGGGAGAGCGGCAGCTCACCCTCGAGCGCATCGACGCCGTCAAACCCGACGAGAAGCTAACCATTGCCGCCGCCTCGGGCGAGCTGCCGCTTCGCCATGGCGCGCATCAGCTGGCCGCGACTCTTCGGGAGATCCAAGGCGACCGCAAAGAGCTCTTTGGATTCGTCGCCGCCGATCACGGCTGGCTGCAACTCCCGCTGCCGAACGTCGCGCCGCCGAATCCCGAGCTCGACCAGGATCTCGTGAAGGCGCGCGCCGCCAAGTTGCCTTCCGTGCTCGACGGCTTCGTGCGCTGGTCCGCCTCGGTCGATCCGAAACTTGTGACTGCATCGATCACCGACGAGCTCGATCTCGCGAAGCAGGCGCCGTGGTCGATCACCGTCGAGGAGGCCGACGGCTTCGCCCTCCAGGCCAGTCTCACCGCCGGCACGGCCGGGCAGGCAACGCTGGGGAAATGGAGCGTGGCGCTGCAAACGCCGGAAATCTCCACCCGCGGACTCCTCTGGCTCAGCGCCGACGCTCCCAACGCGAACGAGGCGCTTCCCCGTCTCGGTGCCGGCCCGGGCTCGTTCTTCGACGTGCCGTTCGAGATCAACAACGGCGAGCAAGGCGAGGCAAGGTTCTCGCTGGCGCGCTTGGAGCTCGATCCGCGCAAGCCCGACATCGAGTCGCGGCGTCTATCGATGAAACGCCAGACCGGCGGCGCGTCGTGGGTGTGGCTGCGGCACGAGCGTCTGCCGCTCGCCGCAACGATGCCGATGACGCGTTCCGGCGGGGAGAGCGTGAGACCACTGGAGAGCCGCGACCTCGCCCCGTTCGTCGTCACCGGCGACGTCACGCCGCTCGCGTTCGGCGCCGGCAGCGCGCTCGCCGGTACGGCCGGAATCCCGGTCGCGCGGCTAGACCGTTGGCCGTGGCCGAAAATCGACGGCGGCGAAACGCTCGGCGTCGCCTTCGCCGCCCTCGGCGTCCCGGGCGTGGAATTCCAACCGCGCGATAGCTGGTCGAACCTGCAGCTCGCCGTTCGCTACGACCTTCCCCTTCTTGACGAGGCCTTCGCTACGGCGAAGTTGCCGAAGCAGGAGGATGCGGCGGCGCCGCCGCCGAAAGCGGCCGATCCCGCCGTGACGGCGCTCGACCGCGACGAGCTCCCCGCCTTCTGGAAGGAGCGCGAGCGGAAGCAGGAGCTGACGCGCGTCGAGGACAGCTATTTCATCCCGTTCGATCAGACGGGCACGGTCGAGAACCTCATCTCTCCGGCAAAGTGGAGCGTGACCGGACGATTCGATCTTCCGTCGGCGGACGACGAGACCCTTCCGTATGGCACCCTCGTGCTCGAGGACACGAAGGATCAATCTTTCCGCGGCGACGTTGCGCTCGCCGGCGTCGACGCGAAGTTCACACTCGCCGGTGGCATTTTGACGCGTCTCGATGAGGGCGCGAGCGCGCCGAATGCCATCGAAGTTCGCGGATTTGCTCCTTCAACGTACGGCGACCTGATGGTGGACAACCGCGGCTTCGGCGCCGCCGCCGAGACGGCGAGCGACGGCGTGCGGTTGCGCACGGTCAACGTCCGCGGGACGGAGGTTCAGCTCCGGACGCTGCTCGATCCGATCACCATCGCCGTAGGCGACCGGAAGTTCGAGCTGTGGTTCAAAGATCTGCCGTTCACGAACGGCGTGTTCACGCCGCGACTGGGCGTCGATGTGGCCGCGTGGACGAAGGAGCAGGCGCCGGTCGGCGGCTACGAAGTTCGCCTCGTCGACGCGGCGGGAGCGGACGAGCTCCGTATCAGCGACACGTTCCGCCTCTGGAGCTTCGACGTCACTTTCCTCGGACTCGTGCGCGCGAAGCTGAGCGACGCCGAGACGACGTTCACGCTGGCCCTGCGGCTCCAACTTCCCGCGGCCGACGATCCGCTGCATCTCGGCGGGCATCGCGTTGAGGTGACGATCAAACGCGACGGAAACGTATGGAAGATCCAACCTTCTGCCGGACTCTCCGCAACGGCGCTGCTGCGCAATCAGGCCCTCGATCGCCTGATGCGGCTCGCGTTCACGCCGGCTGTCGTCGGCGACGAGCTGAAGCTGATGAACCCAACGCTCTCGTTCGTCCAGTTCGGCGCGCCGTGGTCCTTCAGTCTCGACGACGTCGCACTGAAGCCCGGCGCCACGTCGTTCAAGCTCGACTGGAAAACGGCGGAGAAGAATACACAGCTCGATCCGGTCAGCGGCGCGGGATTCCACGGCCGCCTCGTGGCGGCGGATCTTCATCTCACGATCGATGCAACGCACGCGGAGCTCGATCTCGACTCCGTTCTCCGCATCGAGAATCACGACGGTGTACGACTCGCCGAGCTTCCTCTCAACGGTGACCTCAAGCTCCTCGGCCTCACGATCCCGGCGATGATCGCCGAGGACCTCGGCACCAATGCGGAGATCGCCGGCGCGCTGGTGCGGCAGCTCGATGCGGGCGTGTCGGGCGAGCTGTTCGAAGGCTTCACCGAGGCGGCGGCGAGAAACTCGAAGGGACTGCTGGCGGTCTCCTTTGCGGCACGCGACAGCGGCACGTTCAAGCCGCTGCCGGTGATTGCCGGGTGCATCGAGCTGGAGATCACCCCGATCGCCGATCCGACAGCCACGGGCGTAGCCATGCGTACCGTTCGCATCGCGTTCTCGGCGGGCGAGCGCGGAGCATCGGCGGACGATTCCTGGAGCGGGCAGGTCGAGCTTTACGGCTCGATGCAACTGCCGAGCGCCATCGACTGGCCGGCGTCGTGGGAGCGCAGCATTGCGTCGACGAATCTCGTGACGGTCCGCGCAGGCGAGATCGCCGACCCGGAGGAGCGCTTCATCACCCACACCGCGGCGTTCCATCTCGAGGGACAGACCGTGCCTCTCGATCAGTTCGCCGGGGAGCCGAAGAAAATGCTGAATCGGCTGGCGCGTCCGTGGTCGACGCTGGTGCTGGCGACGCACGAGTTGAAGCGCACGAGTGGCGGTCAGACGACGACGCTGCGCTGGTCGTCGATCGAGCCATTCACGCTGGCCACGCTCGGCGCGCTCGTCGACCTGCAACCCGACGACGTTCTCGGCAACGATCCGCGCGTGCAGGCCGCGTTCGCCGGCGGCCACCGCCTGCTTATCGGCTCGGCGGAGCAGAACAAGAAAGCGCTCGTCCCGGTCGCCGCCATCTTCAAGCCGGGCTTCGGCCGCCGCGCCGACGTCCTCGGCGGCGCCGACAACCGCCGCTTCCGCACGGAGCTCGCAAAGGCTCTCGATGCCGCCGCGAAAGAGCAGCTCGTCGCCGTCGCCGGATTCGCCGGCGTGGTGATGCCGCCGGGCACGGCGGGGCCGCGGCGATTGCTGCGCGTTCCTTTCCTCGCGCGATTGCACGCCGCGGTCAAAGACGCCGAGGTGCCGGTCGGCCTGACCGGAAAGAAGTGCACGCAGACCGCCGATCATCAGCCGCTGGTGATGCCGCGCCACGACACGCCCGACGCGCTCGTCCCGAAGCTGGAGCTGACGACGCGCCACGCCGTCCGTCCCGCCGATGCACGCGCGGAGAGCCTGTTCGCGCTGCTGACCGCCGAACGGCGCGCCGTTGCCGCTGCGACCCAGACGGAAAGGGTCGAGACCGCGGTGCTCGCCGAGCAGGCCTTCGCCAGTGACGTCACGCCGGCATCGATCGAGAAGACGCCGTTCTGGATCGGTGCCGCGCTGGGCATCGAGGAGGTGATGAACGAGACGGCTGCGAGCGCCGACCTCCGATCCCTCTCATTGGTATCGGGGCGTTTTTCGGTGAGCGGCGCGTCACCGTGGCAATCGGTGGCGGCCGTCGCCGCGCTCGATTTCACCGGAACGCCGCCGGTGTTTGTGCCGCCGCTCGACACGGCGCTGATCACGCTGGGCGACGATCTCGTGCTCGTGCAGCCCTTCGCCGGCCGCGACACCGCGCCGCCGGTGCTTGTCCGCACGGCGCTCGTTCATCATGCCGCATCGCGCGCTGTGGCCCTTCGTGCCGCGGGAATATATACCCTCGCGTTCGTTCCGCTGCCGTTCAGCGCGGAGCTGCCGCGGCCGGCCGCGTTTGCGGAAACGGCGCCCGCGTTTGCGCAGGCGCAACGCGGATTCGCGCGCCGTCCGTTCACCGGCAAGCCCAAGGAGCTCACGCCCGCGCAGCTCAGCTGGAGCAGCGGGATGCTGCAAGCAGGCACGGACGCGATTTTCGATCGCGAGCAGAGCGGTTTGGCCGGGCTGGCGACTGCGGTGGCGCTGCCGCACGCGGCTACCGCTCTCGATCTCGCCGCCGAGGACAAAACGTCGTCGCTGCTGTGGCTGGGGGAGAAGCGCGCCGCGCCGTATCTTCCGCTGAAACTGACGAACCTCAATGCGCCGCCGTTCGGCTGGCTGAGCGTGGCGCCGCCGCGGGCGCGCCTGCCGATTCGCGAGGAAGTCATGACCGCGCTGCGGAGCGCCGGCGTCGACGTCGACTCGAAGGCCCTCCGCACGATCCTGCCCGACAGCGCCGGCATCGCTTCCGTCAGCGAGCGCGCCGGCGTGCTCACCGCGCGGCGCCTCCAGCTCCTCGGCCGCATTCCCAAGACTCCCACGGCATTCGATCCGTCGTTCGCGCGTTTCGGCGCCGCCGCGCAGTCGAGCAACGCGCCGATGCGGCAGCTGCGGACGCCGCGCCCCGGCGCGCTACCGCCGGAACGGCGTCCTTCCTTCCGCTTCTTGCGAGGGACGGCGGAGACGCTGTCCGGCTTCAGCGACGACAAGGCTTGGAAGGTGGCCATCGTGGCCATGCCGGCGACCGGCGGCATCGTCTCCAACCGCTGGGATGGATCGGTGCGCCTCCGCTGCCGTTTCGAATTCGACGGAACGACGACGGCCGAGCCGTTGCGCTGGCTCTTCGCGCAAGGAGAATCGGGAACGCAAACGAAGTCGCAGGCGTGGTTGTCGATCGGCGACGTCGTCGTACCGTTCACAAAGATGAGCTTCGAACGGACGTCGCAGCAGGTCGCGGACGTCATCCTCGATTTCGATGCCGCCGTGCGAAGGAACGGTCTACTGCCTCAAGCCGCTGCGCTGAACGCTGTGCCGCCGCCGCCCGTCGAGCTGTACCTGCTCGTCCATCCTGACAACGGCGGGACGTCGCTTCCCGTCGACAAGGAGCTGACGCTCACGCCGCCCGGCGGAGGCGCGGAGTTGCCGGGCGGAAGGAACCGTCTCCCGGTGACTCTCGAGTGGCCGCTCGCTCCCGTCTCCACGGAGCGCGGCGCTGTGCCGCTGCGTCCGGTCAGCGTCCTCTTCGCAGACCAGGCCTATGACGAGGAGCTGACCACCCAGCCGCTCGACGCGCGCGCCGACGTGACCCTGAATCCCGATCCGGGCCGCATGCGAATTGTTTTCTCCGTCGATCGCCGCGCCGCCGAGATCAACGGCCGCATCGCGGTGATGGTCGACCTTCGTTTCGAGCGCCGCCCGAATGATACGGATCCGGGCGAGGACGACCTCGACATGGACGATTCGAAACGTCCGCAGTGGTTGCTGCGCGCGAGCGTGATCCCGCGAATCGGAGTCGAGCGCAAGCTCCTGCTTCGGCCGGAGAGCGACAACGCCCCGATCCGTCTCGGCTTCGTGCACGAGCTGTCACTGGCGGCGCTGCGCGAGACGGAGAGCGGCAAGCCGGTGCAATGGCTGCCGGGCGACCGTCTGAAGCTCTCCGCCGTCAACAAGGACGGCGACGAAATGAAAGTGACGCTGCGCGGCGGATCGGCCGTCACCGCGAAGTACGACTCCAGGGTGCCGCTGAGCGTCAATGTTCCGGTCTCGGACGAGCCGAGCTTCGAGCCGCCGCCGGCACTCTACGCCGTGCTGCAGCGGACGCCGAAGATCGACAACCGCAGCAGCACCATGTCGGTGCCGCTCTTCGCGCAATCGCCGCAGGCCACGCGCGTCGATGCGGAGAAGCTGGCCGGCGACATCCGCCGCGGCCTGATTCGGCGGAAGGCCACGTTCCTCTGGCGCACGGCGTGGCCGCTGCCGCCGACCGCGCCGGCGATCTACGTCATGAAGCAGGACCGCAACGGACAGACGCATCTGCCTGAGAAGGAGGAGGAATTGGCGAAGCTGGAGGCGCCGCTCAAGTGGGTGTGACGCGATGCGGGTCAGGAGCTACCGTTCGCTGGCCCTGCGGTCGTACTCCGCTGCGCGGTCGAGGAACGACTCGATCGAGCGCGCCAGCGAGAGCTTCTCGCCCATCTCCGCCGCCTTCGCGAACTCCGCGCGCAGGCGCTCGGCCTCGGCCAGGTAATAGTCGCGCAGGCCGCTCTCGATGTGGAACTCCGGGTACTTCTCGGCCAGCGACCGCATCCACTCCTCGACCTGGCGTCTGCGGTCGCGGTCGCCGGTGCCGCTCTTCAGGTCGTCGAGCAGCGTCTTTACCACGCCGCTCAGGATCTGCGACTTCTGGTCCGTGACAGGCGACTCACTCATGAGCGGCGCATCTTATTACAATGCCGCGCGCGTGAAGGTCCTGATTGCCAATCGCGGCGAGATTGCCGTGCGCGTTATCCGCGCCTGCCGCGAGCTCGGCTACCCCACCGTGGCCATCTACTCCGAGCCCGACCGCGCCGCGCTGCACGTCCTCCTCGCGGACCAAGCGATGCCGGTCGGCCCGGCGCCGTCGCGCGACAGCTACCTCCGCATCGACCGCATCATCGACGCCGCGAAGAAAACCGGCGCCGACGCCGTCCATCCCGGCTACGGCTTCCTCGCGGAGAACGCCGCCTTCGCGCGCGCCTGCCGCGACGCAGGCATCACCTTCATCGGCCCGTCACCGGAGTCGATCGAGGCCATGGGCTCGAAGACCGAGTCGCGGCAGCGGATGCAGGCCGCCGGCGTGCCGGTCGTGCCGGGCCTCACCAAGCCCGTCGCCTCCGTCGACGAAATCGTCGACTTCGCCCGCGACGCCGGCTTCCCGATCATGATCAAGGCCAGCGCCGGCGGCGGCGGCAAGGGCATGCGCCTCGTCGAGAAAGAAGCCGATCTCCGCGGCGCCTTCGACCGCGTCACCTCCGAGGCCCAGTCGTTCTTCGGCGACGCCTCCGTCTACGCCGAGAAATTCGTTCCGTCGCCGCGGCACATCGAAGTGCAGATCGTCGGCGACCAGCACGGCAACATCGTCCACGTCGGCGAGCGCGAATGCACCCTGCAGCGGCGGCACCAGAAAGTCGTCGAGGAGTGCCCCTCGCCCGTCGTCGACGCCGAGCTCCGCGCCCGCCTCGGCGCCATGGCCGTCAAAGCCGCCGCCGCCGTCAACTACTACTCCGCCGGCACCATCGAGTGCCTCATGGGGCCGGACAAGCAGTTCTACTTCCTCGAAATGAACACGCGTCTGCAGGTCGAGCACCCCGTCACCGAGATGGTCTGGGGCGTCGACCTCGTCAAGGAGCAGCTCCGCGTCGCGCGCGGCGAAGTTCTCTCGCTGAAACAGGAGGAGCTCACGCCGAGCGGCCACGCCATCGAGTGCCGCATCTACGCCGAGGACCCGGCGCGGAAGTTCGCGCCGTCGCCGGGCGTCATCCGCTACCTCAACCTGCCGCAGGGCCCGGGCGTGCGCAACGAGAACGGCGTCTACAGCGGCTACAACGTCCCCGTCTTCTACGACCCGATGCTCTCCAAGCTCGTCGCGCACGCGCCGACGCGCGCCGAAGCCATCGAGCGGATGCGCCGCGCGCTCGTCGAATACCGCGTCGACGGCATCGAGACCACCATCCCGTTCTTCCGCTTCATCATGGACCACCCCGACTTCCGCGCCGCGCGCTTCGACACGGGATTTATCGACCGCGTGCTGCCGCAGATGTCCCTCGGCGCCGTCGACGGCCACGCCGACGCCGCCATCGCCGCCGCGGCGATCATGGCCTTCGAGGAGTCGCTGCAGATCCATCTCCCCGAGGAGAGCGAATCGAAGTGGAAGCGGACGGGGCGCGTGGAGGGGCTGCGATGAAGCTCGTGGCGCGCTACGACGGCACCGACACGCCGGTGGAGGTCGAGCGCCACGGCGGCGGCTATCGCGTGAAGATCGGCGACCGCACCATCCTCGCGGACCTCGGCGCGGCCGGGCCGTACGTCCGCTCGCTGCGCCTCGAGGACGGCACGCAGTACGCGCTGATGCACCACCGCGACGGCAACACCCATCAGATCTCCCTCAGCGGCGCGACCTACCACGTCGAGATCTTCGATCCGCTGTCGCTGATGCGCCGGCGCAGCGAGGACGACATGGGCGGCCACGGCGTCATCAAGGCGCTGATGCCGGGGCGCATCGTGCGCGTGCTCGTGGCGAAGGGGGAGACGGTCGCGAAGGGGGCGGGACTCCTCGTGCTCGAGGCCATGAAGATGGAGAACGAGATCCAGGCGCCGGCCGCCGGCGTCGTCGACGAGATCTTCGTCGAGGCCGGGCAAACGGTCGAAAGTGGCGCCGAGCTGATCCACATCACCGCCGGCGGCGGTTAAAATAACCGTCCCATGTCCAACGAGTCCCTCGAAACGCTGCTGCTGCAGTACCGTCTCGGCGCCCGCCTCGGCAACTCCGTTTGGAAAGCGGAGGACACGCGCACCGGCAAAACGGTCGTCGTCAAGATTCTGGCGCGGCAGCTTCCGCGCGACGCCGCCAAGCGCGAGGCGCTCGTGCGTGACGTTCGCCTCGGCGCGGCGCTCTACCACACCTCGATCGTCAACATCGTCGAAGTGGCCGTCGCCGGCGACATGCTGCTCCTCGTGACCGACTTCGTCGAAGGGCAGCCGATCTCCGCGGCGGTGCGCGGCGTACCGGCCGACCGCGCGACGTTCTTTCGCGTCGCATATCAGATCGGCGACGCGCTCAAGCTCCTGCACGCGAAAGGCGTGATCCACAGCAACGTCGGCGGCGACGCGGTGCTCCTCATGGCCAACGGGCAGGCCAAGCTGGCCGGCTTCAACCTCTCGACGTTCCTGCAGAAGCGCGAAGGGCTGCCGTCAGCGTTCCAGCAGCGCGGCGGCGACGCGCGCGCGGTGTCGTACATGGCTCCGGAGCAGATCACGAATCAGCCGACGACCGCGCAGACCGACATCTTCTCGCTCGGCCTCGTGCTCTTCGAGATGGCCACGGGCCGCCCGGCGTACCAGGGGACGACGGCGGCGGAGATCGCGCACAAGATCGTCGGCGAGCAGCCGCCGAATCCGAAGTCGCTCAACGGCAACATCGACAACGCGATGCTGACGCTGATGGGCCGCTGCCTGTTCAAGGATCCGTTCCGCCGTTTGAAGGATGGGAAAGCCTTCGTCGACGACGTGATGGCCGCCGATCCCGAGGCAGCGAAGTTCGCGATGGAGATCGCGCGCCTCGGCGTGGCGCCGACGGCGGCGCAGCTCGCGTCGAAGCCGCGCAACGCCATCCTCTTTCTCGCCGACATCGAAGGCTACGAGCGCCTCGAGCAACTCGAGCCCGGAACCGCGCAGCGCGGCGCCGCGCGGCTGCAGCAGATCCTCGGCGAGGCGGTGTATCTCTTCGACGGCGAAGTGATCGATCCGTTCGGCCCGCGCGTCGTCGCCGAGCTCCCCTCGGTCGAGAGCGCGCTCGAAGCGGCGCGCAAGGCGGAGTTCGACGTCTCGCCCGATCAGCAGGAAGGGGAGCACGTCCCCATCCGCATGCTGCTGCACGCCGGCGACGTGATGACGAAGGATGGGCAGGTCGTCGGCGAGCCGGTGACGAAGGGCTTCGAGATCCTCGACGGCGCGCAGCCGTCGCGCCTCCTCATCTCCGAGGAGTTCGCGAAGCGGGCGCGGGGGAGCGTGCGCCTGCACGACGCCGGCGCGCGCGCGGGCGTGAAGCTGTACGAGATCGTCGCGCCCGAGCCGAAGGTCGAGACGAAGACGGAGATCAACACCGAAGAGCTTGAGGCGCAGGCGGCGAAAGAGGAAGAGGAGCAGTTGGCCGCGCTCGCCGCGGCGAAGAAGCGGCGGATGACCTTCGTCGCCATCGCGGCGGCGCTCGTCGCCGTCATTGCCGGAACGGCGGTCGTCTTTCTGAAGCGGCGCCCCGCGCAGACAGTCGTCGCGAGCGCGCCGAAGGCGCTGCCGCCGGCGACCGCGGCGACGCCGCGCAAGATCTTTCTGAAGCTCGACGACGGCGACCCCGCGGTCGCCACGCGCGCCGCGGCGATTCACAACGCGACGCTGGAGATCCTCCGCAGCTTTCCGGAGCTGCGCATCGCCGACGCCGCCGGTCCCGACGTGACGCCGCTGAGCGAGACGCTGCGCGGTGCCGACGCCGCCGCGGCGATCCAGAACGCGGTCACGGCAGTCAGCGCGAAGCTGAAGCTGCCGGCGCGCACGCTGTCGCCGGCCGACGCGCTGAACGCCTTTGCCGACGCGGTGGAGGCGAACGGCACGAACGACGCCGCGAAGACCGACGCGTCGATCCGCGCGGCCATGAAGGCCGATCCGAATTTCCTGGCCGCGCACGTGATGGCCATGCGCTTCTTCGACAAGCAGGGGAAGGACGCCGACGCGCTCGACGCCGCGAAGCACGTGGCGTCGCTCGATCCGTCGAACGCCGACGCCGCGCGCACGATCGCCCGCGCCGGCATCCGCTCCGGCGACCTCGGCGCCGGCATTGCCGGCTACGCCACGGTGCTGCACAAGCTGCCGGGCGACGTCGAGGCGCTGAACATGATCGGCCGCTACGCCTACGCTGTGCCCGACGCGGCGAAGTTCAACGTCATCACCGGCCGCGTCTCCTCGCCGTTCGCCGCCGTCCACCCGCCCGACCTGCTGCTCGCGGGTGGCCGGATCGACGCCGCGGTCGGGCAGTTCTACGAGATCGAGCGCCAATCGCCGAACAACGCCGCGCTGGCGCTGAAGATCGGCCGCATTGCCGTGCTGCGGCACTCGACGGAGATCGCCGAGATCGAGCTGAAGAAGCTGCAGACATCCGATCCGCTCTACTCGTATCACCTGCTGAACGCGTACATCGCCGCAGCGAAGGGGGCGAAGGGGGAAGCGGCGAGCGAGTTGAAGGCGGCGAATGCGGCGTCGACCGCCGGCGATGACTTCTGGACGTGCTCTGCCGAGGTCGCGGCGATCTCGGGCGACGCGCGCGGAACGCTCGACGCGCTGGAGCGCGCCGCCGCGCGCAAGGAGCCGACGGCGAGCTACATCCTGTCGAATCCGCTCTTCCGCTTCCTCGGCAACGAGCCGCGCTTCGGCAAGGTGCGCGAGGCGCTGACGGCGGAGCAGAACGAGATCCGGACGGCTTTGGCAAACATCGCGCTATAACTACGGCGCATGATCGTTACGGCGAAGCTCACGTTCTCGGCCGCGCACCGCCTCAACAACCCGAAGTACGACGCGGAGTGGAACCGCCGCATGTACGACAAGTGCGACAACCCGCGCGGCCACGGCCACAACTACACGCTGCAGGTGAGCGTGAAGGGGAAGATCGATCCCGAGACGGGGATGGTGATCGACCTCAAGAAGCTCAAGGACATCGTGCGCGAGCGCGTGATCGACCGCGTCGACCACACGAACCTCAACGAGGACGTCGACTTCCTCCACGGCGTGATCCCGACGGCGGAGAATCTCGCCCGCGCGTTCTGGCAGCAGCTCGCCGGCGCGATTCCCGCGGGCGAGCTGTACGAGGTGGCGCTGCAGGAGACGGAGAAGAACTCGGCGGCGTACCGCGGAGAGGACGAAGGATGAATTACGACCTGGCCATGATGGCGCTCGACGGGCTCACGCGCGCGCCGCTGACGGTGCGCGTCGAGGGCGGCCGCGTGACGATCTCCGGCGAGGCCGCGGCGTTCAAAGAGTTCGCGCGCCTCTGCCTCTTGCTCGGCGGCGCGGGCGGCGGCGACGAGTCGTTCGAGCTGCAGCCGGCGGTGCATGTCGGCAAGGGCTCGCCGGGGCTGAAGCTGGAGCTGTCGTGATCGACGCGCTGTTCCGGCATCTTGAGTGGGCCGACGCGACGACGTGGCGCGCGATCGTGGCCACGCCGGAGGCCGAGAACGATGCGACGATCCGCGACCGCATGCTGCACGTCCACAGCGTGCAGCACGCGTATCTGTTCCTCTGGCTCGGCGCGGAGCCGGTGATCCCCGGCTCGTCGCACTTCGCGAACCTGGAGGCGATCCGCGAGTGGGGACGCGAGTTCCACCGCCTGGTGAAGCCGGTCCTGCAGGAGCTCGACCCGGCGAAGCTTGACCAGCCGTTCGCGATTCCATGGGCGAAACGCTTCGAAAAGGATCTGGGACGGTCGTTTTCGGGCGTGACGCTGCGCGAGACCCTGCTGCAGATCCCGATGCACAGCCACTATCACCGCGGCCAGGTGAACACGCGCCTCCGCGAGCTCGGCGCAACGCCGCCGCTCGTGGACTTCATCGCGTGGGCGTGGTTCGGGAGGCCGGGGGCGGAGTGGCCGTAGAAGCAGCGGTTGGCGATTGGCGATTCGCGGTTAGGAAGCGGGCGGGCCTAAACGCCAACCGCTGACCGCCAATCGCTCACGACTCGTAATCCGGCGAGTACGTCACCAGCTCCTTCAGGAACGACGCCTTCCTCCGCTGGTGCTCGTCGTCGATCTGCAGCAGGTCGCGCAGGGACAGCATGCCGATGAGCTTTCCGCTGTCGACCACCGGCAGGTGGCGGCACTTGAGCGAGTACATCTTGCCGAGGGCGTCGTCGATGTCCTCGACCGGCTCGGCGATGCCGATGTTTTTTGTCATCACGTTGTCGATCGGCGTGCCGTCAGGATCGAGGCCGGCGGCGACGACGCGGGTCATGAGGTCGCGCTCGGAGAAGACGCCGACGAGCTTGCCGTCGTCGACGATGGCGATCGCGCCGACGTTCCAGTCGGTCATGCGGCGGGCCACCTCGCGCACGCTCTCCGTCGAGGCGGCGTGGTAGAGAGGGCGTCCTTCGATGATCTCTGCGATGCGTTTCATTTGCGCTCCTTCCGCGCGACGGCGCCGAGCCCGTCGTACGCCGCGTATTTGTAAGCGTCGCTCAGCGTTGGATAGTTGAACACGCCGTCGATGAATGCATTGATGGTTCCTCCCATCAGCATCACCATCATCCCGATGTGCAGCAGCTCTGCCGCGTTGTCCCCGACCATGTGCACGCCGAGAAGCTTGCGCGACTCCGGGTCGAAGACCAGCTTCAGCAGCCCCTTCGTGTCGCCGATGATCTGCCCACGCGCGCTGTTGCGGTAGAACGCCCGCCCCACCTCGCAGGCGATCCCCTGCTTGCGGCAGTCGTCCTCCGTCAGGCCAACCGTGGAGAGCTCCGGGATCGTGTAGATCGCGTACGGCAGCACCGAGGCGATGCTCGTCTTGTACTTGAGGTCGAACGCGTGGACCATGGCCACCCGGGCCTGCTCCATCGACGTCGACGCCAGCGCGGGGAAGCCGATCACGTCGCCGGCGGCGTAGATGTTCGGCACGTTCGTGCGGTAGTGCTCGTCGACGCAGATCAGGCCGCGGTTGCCGGTGACGACGCCCGCTGCCTCTAGGTTCAAGTCCGCCGTGTTGCTCTGCCGGCCGGCGGCGTAGAGCACCATGTCGGTGACGAGCTGCTCGCCGTCGTCCTTCATCGTCACGACGACGCGGTTGTCGCAGCGCTCGATCGAGGCCACGTCCTCGCCGAGGTGCAGCGTCACGCCGAGGCGGTTCTGCATCTCACCCAGGAGCACGCGGACGATCTCGCGGTCGAGGTGGGGGAGGAGCGTTGTGCGGCCGTCGACGAGGTGCACGTCGACGCCGAGGGCGGCGAAGATCGACGCGTACTCGCAGCCGATCACCCCCGCGCCGACGACCGCGAGCGACTCGGGGATGCGGTGGATGTGCAGGATCGAGTCGCTGTCGCAGATCAGCTCATCGTCGAACGGCACGTCCGCCGGGCGGAATGGCGCGGAGCCGGTGGCGATGAGGAAAACGCTGCCGCCGAGAACCTGCTCGCCGAGGGCGTTCGTGACGGCGATCTCGTTCGGCGAGCGGAACGACGCCGTGCCCTGGAAGCGGTCGATCTGGTGGCGCGCGAGATTCGTGTCGATCCGCTCCCACTCCTTCTCGATGACGACGTCCTTGCGGTGCATGAAGGCGCGCACGGAGAGCTCGCTCTTGAGCGAGACGTCGACGGCGTGGCGGTAGCCGCGCTGGTCGAAGCCGGAGAGGTGAAGCGCTGACTCGCGCAGCGTCTTCGAGGGGATCGTGCCGGTGTTGACGCACGCGCCGCCGAGCACCGGCTCGCGCTCCACGAGGGCCACGCGCTTGCCGAAGTAGGCCGCCTGCGCCGCTCCCTTCTCACCTGCAGGACCGGAGCCGATGACGACCAGGTCGTACATGGTGGTCAGTAGCGAATCAGCGAATGCACCGGCACATCGAGCTTGTCGCGCCCTTGCAGGAAATCCAACTCGATCACGAACCCCGTCCCGACGATCGTCGCGCCCAGCTCCTTGACCAGCGCGGTCGCCGCCGCGGCGGTGCCGCCCGTCGCCAGCACGTCGTCGATGATGACGACGCGGTCGTCCGCGGTGAGGGCGTCGTCGTGGATCTCGATGACGTCGCTGCCGTATTCGAGCTTGTACTCGTTGCGCCGCGTGGTCCACGGGAGCTTCCCGGGCTTGCGGATGGGGACGAAGCCGGCGCCGAGGATGCGCGCGACGCAGCTGCCGAAGATGAAGCCGCGCGACTCGATGGCCACGACGTTGGAGATGCGCTCGCCGCGGAACGGCGCCGCGAGACCTTCGCACGCGGCGCCCAGAGCCTCGGGTGCGCGCAGGAGCGGCGTGATGTCCTTGAAGATGATGCCGGGCTTGGGGAAGTCGGGGACGTCGCGGATGTAGTCGCGAAGCTCGGTCATGATCAGAATTTGACGTCGAAGTCGCCGAGGCGGCCGCTGAAGTCCTTCACGTCCGAGTCGATCTTCGTCACCTCGGCGTAGCGCGGGCCTTCGCGGATCTCCTCGACCCACTCGTCGATGGCGGTTTTCTCGCCCTCGACCATCGCCTCGACCGTGCCGTCGCGGTTGTTCTGGATCCAGCCTTTGAGGCCGAGGCGGCGGGCTACGCGCGTCGCGAAAAAGCGGTAGCCGACACCCTGGACCTTCCCGTGGATGGTGATGTGCCGCAGCTCTTTCGGCATTGCGCGCGGGATTCTATCTCAGCGGCGGCGACGGCGCGTCCGCTTCACCGGCGCCTTTTTTTTCGCCGGCGCGGGCTTCACGACCGGCGCGGGCGGAGGGGCGGGCGGCGGCGTGGAGGCGATCTTCGTGACCTGCTCGCCGAGGGCGGTGAGCTGCTTCTGTTGCGCGTCGACGGTCTGGCGCAGCGATGCGATCGTTTTCTGCTGCTGCTGCCGCTCCTGATCGCCGAGCGTGGCGAGCGCGACGGTCGCGGCCGCCGCGGCGTCGGTGCGCGGGTACTGCTGGACGATCTTTGCCAGCGATTGCCGGGCCTGATCGTTGTTCCCGGACGACATCTCCTTGCGCGCCTGCCTCAAGAGCGCCCCGGCCTGCACGTCGTTCGGCACGGTGAGGACGAGGTAGACGACGACGGCGGCGAGGAGCGACGACATCAGGGCGGTGAGGATGAGGATGTTGCGAATGCGCATCCGGTCAAGACCGATTCACGTTCAGGGCCACCCGAACTTGCCGACGAGCGGCACGAACTCCGCGCTGCCGCAGTCCTCGATCGCCGTCGTCGTCCCGGCGCGCGTCACGCGCGCGAGCCGCTGCCGCCCTTCCGGGCCGATCGGGATCACCATCTTCCCGTTGCGCGCGAGTTGCTGCACGAGCGGCTCCGGCACCTTGGGCGCGGCGGCGGCGACGATGATCCGGTCGAACGGCGCCTGATCGGACCAGCCGTACGTGCCGTCGAACACCTTCACGGAGACGTTGTGGATCTTGAGCTCGCGCACGAGCTCCGCGGCGCGCAGGGCCAGCTCGTTGATGCGCTCGATGGAGAAGACTTTCGCGCAGAGCTTCGACAGCACGACGGCCTGATAGCCGGTGCCGGTGCCGATCTCCAGGACCTTTTCCTTGCCGGTGAGCTCGAGGAGCTCGATCATGCGGGCCACGATGTACGGCTGCGAGATCGTCTGCTTCGCGCCGATCGGCAGCGCGCCGGTGCCGTAGGCCTTCGCACCGACGACGACGGGGACGAAGAGGTGCCGCGGCACTTCGTTCATCGCACCGAGCACGCGCTCGTCGGCGATGCCGCGCTGGCGGACGGCGTCGACCATGCGCGCGCGCAGGTGGGTGAAATCAGGCAAGGAGCTCCTCGAGCGGCTTGAGCCGCGCGATCGACGCGTGGTGGGTGAGGTCGAGGTGCAGCGGGGTGATGGAGACGCAGCCGTTCTGCACGGCCTCGAAGTCGGTGCCGGTGTCGTCGCTCCACGACGGCGGCCCGCCGCCGATCCAGTAATAGGCCCGCCCGCGCGGATCCAACCGCTCGATGACCCCCTCGGAGTAGATGCGCTTGCCGAGCTTCGTGACCTTCACGCCGCGAAACTCGCCGACGGGGAAGTTGACGTTGAGGATGATCTGCGGGTCGCGCTCCTGGGTGAGGACATGCCGCACGAGCCGCGCCGCGAGCTCCGCGCAGCGGTCGAAGGAGAAGTGCTCGCCGACGAGCGCGGAGAAGGCGATGGAGGGGATGTTGAGCAGCGCTCCCTCGAACGCGGCGGAGATCGTGCCGGAGTACGTGACGTCGTCGCCGAGGTTCGGGCCGAAGTTGATGCCGGAGACGACGAGGTCGGGGCGGTTCTCTTTCATCAGCTTCAGGACCGCCAGGTTCACGCAGTCCGACGGCGTGCCGTCGACGATCCACTCGTTCTCTTCGAGCTGCAGGAGGCGCAGCGGCCGGTTGAGCGTGAGCGCGTGCGAGGCCGCGCTCTGCTCGCGGTCGGGCGCGACGACGATGACGTCGCCCGCGGGCTTCAGCGCCGCGGCGAGCTTGCGCAGGCCTTCGCTGTAGATGCCGTCGTCGTTGGTTAGGAGGATGCGGGGCATTCGCGCATCGTAGCAGTGCTGTGTGCTGTGTGCTGAGTGCTGAGTTGCTCGCGCCGAACCACTCAGCACTCAGCACCCAGCACTCAGCACTTCGTGGTTACGGCACGTTGCTCGCGTCCCGGATAAATCGCGCCACGTCGGCCTTCAGCTTCGCGTGGGCCTTCCGATCGATGTACATCATGTGCCCCCCCTCGAAGTAATCCATCGACACGTTCTTGCGCAGCTCGGGCTCCAGCTGCATGCGCGCGAAGGTGTAGCGTGTCGCGGCGAACGGCGTGGCCAGGTCGTAGTAGCCGTTGGCCACGAACACCTTCATGTACGGGTTCTCGGCGATCGCGCCGCGCAGCGTCTCGGCGACGTCGACGTAGCGGTTTTGGGCGCGCTCGTAGCTCCAGGGGCGCACTTTGTCGGTCAGGATTTCGTACGGCGTGTCGGTCTCGAACTTCAGCTCGCGGCGGATGTAGTCGTTGAATACGGCCGTGTACTCGCCGCTAATCGCGGCCATCGACGGATCGAAGTCCGGCCGCTCGCCGGCGGCGTCGCGGTCGATGCCGAGGAAGCGGCCGTCGAGGCGGCCGACGGTGCGGCGCTGGTCGCGCAGCAGCTCCTTGTCGAAGCGGCTGATCTGGATGCGCAGGTTGGCGCGCTCGATCCACTGCGCCGAGAGGCCGGTCAGGTTCGCGAGATGCGCGGCGACGTTCTTGCGCTCCTCGTCGCTCAGGCGGTCGCCCTGCATCAGCGCCGCGGTGTACGGGCCGAGCGCGTACTTTTCCGACATGGCCACGGCGTTCTCGATCGTGCCGTTCTGCAGGTCGGGCGAGAGCTTGTGGTGGTACCAGGCGATGGCCGTGTACGTCGGGAGGAAGAGGACGTAGGCGAGGTCGTTCGCCGTGTCGAACGACGCCGTCTCGAAGTTGAGGATCGACGAGACCAGAACGATGCCGTTGAGGTAGAAGTCCTGCTCGTTGAGCCAGCCGGAGAGGCCGGCCGCGCGCGTGGTGCCGTACGATTCGCCGGAAAGAAACTTCGGCGAGGCCCAGCGGCCGTAGCGCGTGGTCCAGAGGCGGATGAACTGCCCGACGGACTCGATGTCGGCGTCGACGCCGTGGAACTTCTTCGCGTCCTTGAAGGGAATGGCGCGGCTGAAGCCGGTGGTGACGGGATCGATGAAAACGAGGTCGGTGACGTCGAGGATGGAGTCCTCGTTATCAACCGTGCGGTACGGCGGCTTGGCCGCGTGCCCCTCGGCGTCGAGATAGTCGACGCGCTTCGGCCCGAACGCCCCCATGTGCAGCCACACCGACGACGAGCCGGGGCCGCCGTTGAAGGTGAAGGTGACGGGGCGGTGCGCAGGGTCGGCGCCGTCCTTCGTGTACGAGGTGAAGAAGATGTTGGCGACGGGGGTGCCGTCCTCGTTCTTCATCACCATCGTGCCGGCGCGCGCGGTGTAGGCGATCGACTGGCCGCCGACGACGAGCGTGTGCTGCGTCGTGGAGATCTTGTCGGCCGGCGGCGGCGCCTGTTTGTCTTCCTTTGGCGTCTGCATCGGATGCTCGACGGTGTCGTCCGGGCGTTGGGCGAAAATGGGGGCGGCGATGAGGAGGAGCAGCAGCAAAACGCGCGGTTTCATCGGGCGGGAGAGTAACGCATTTTTCGCATTGATCGCGCTCGTCTTCGGCGCCGCGTACGCGCTGAAGACGCCGGCGTTCGAGGTGCCGGACGAGGTGGCGCACTACTGGCGGGCGACGGCCGCGGCGTATGGGCACGTAGTGGTCGGCGCGCGGGTGGCGCTGCCGCGCGGGTACCGCGTGATCGTCTGGGCGCTGACTCTCACGCCGGACGCTCCGAGGGTGACGCCGGAGCGGATCCGCAACGCGAAAGGGGTGATGCTGCAGGACGAGTACCGCGACGCGACGCCGGTGGCGGGCCTCTATTCGCCGGCGACGTACGTGCCGCAGATCGTCGCCGCGGCGGTGGCACGCGCGGCAAAGGTGCGGCCGTACTTTTCGTTCTTCGCCGGGCGGCTGGCGACGCTCGTGTTCTGCGTCGCGGCGCTCGTGTTCATTTGTCGTGGCCCGTTCCGCGCGCACTTTCTGGCGGTGGCGCTGTTGCCGATGTCGCTCTTTCTCTTCGGCTCCTGGTCGGCCGATGCGCTGACGATCGTGGCCGGTTTTCTCGTCACGGCGCTGCTGCTGCAACGTGTCGATGACACTGCGGTCCTCGCCGCCGTCGCCTGGCTCTCGCTCTGCAAGCCGCCGTACGTGCTACTCGCGTTGCTCGTGCTGGCCGTTCCGGCGCAGCGGAAATTCAAGGCGCTGGTGATCGCGGTGATGATCGCCGGGACGATGGCGGCGTCGGCGATGACGATGACGGGGATGGAGATGCCGAATCCGCGCTACCGCCCGATCGACACGCGCGCGCAGTTCCGCTTCGTCGCCGCCGACCCGTTGCACTTCCTCGCCGTGCTCGCGCACGACACGCGCCTCAACGGCCGCGACTACCTCGAGTCGATGACCGGCCGCCTCGGCCGCTACGAGCTCAAGCTCCCGCGCTGGACGACGTGGATGCTCTGGCTGCTGCTCCTCGCCGTCGGCGTGACGTGCGGCCCGCCGCTGCCGCTGCGCGCGCGCCTCTTGATGTGGGCGATCGCGATCGCGGTGTGGCTGGCGACGCTGACGTATCTATATCTGACGTCGAGCATCGCCGGCGGCGACGTGATCGAAGGGACGCAGGGCCGCTACATCCTGCCGATGCTCCCGGCGCTGCTGGCAACGCTGCGCGTGCGCGCCCTGTGCATACCGCTGCCGGCGGTGGTGATTTACGCGGTGGCGATCGTGGCGAACGTGATGGGCATCCGAGTGTTACTGGCGCACTACTGGTGACGAGCGAGCGGCGAGCAGCGGGCAGCGAGCGGGACGCAGGTTTCCTGCTCGCTGATCGCCGCTCGCTGCTCGCTTCAATGCAACGCCGCCCGCCCGCGCACCGGCGGCAGAACGAGATGTGACGTCGACGACCGCACCATCGGGCAGCGCGCACGGTCCGCCTCGATCCACCAGTAGACGCTGCCGGAGAGACGCACCGTCGCGGAGGTCCTGCTCGTCGTCACGACGGCGTTGGGTACCATGACGCGATACGCCGTCGCGCCGTCGACGGCGGTCCACGTCAGCGTCACGGCGTTGCCGTTGAGGCGCGCGTCGACGATCTCCGGGCCGTCGACGCCGCAGACGTCGCCCTCCTCGGAGACGACGACATCGTACTCACCGAGCTCTGTGTGCCCGCGCCAGAACTCCATGTTGAAGAGCGACGACTCCAGGAAGCCGTAGAGCAAGCCGTTGACGCGCACGATCGCCACCGTGTTCGAGCCGCGCCAGCCGTTGACGACGACGCCGTCAGCGCTGAACGGGCAGCGGCCGACGAGCAGCTGGCCGTTCGCGTCGGTGCGCAGCGTGAGGTCGGGGACGTCGCCGTAGCTCGTGGCGTACCACTCGTCGAACAATCCCGTCCGCGAGCGGAAGATCTCCACCGCGGCGTTCGCGATCGGCGCGCCGCCCGCGTCGCGGATCGTCACGCGGTTCTCCGCCGGCAGGTCGTTGAGAAATGCGCCGATGTTGTCGGGCTCGTCGTAGTTGCCGCGCGTGGCGCGCGCGCCGGCGATGCGGTTCAACGCCGCGGCGCTGTAGCGGTCGATGAACGTGAAGTCGCGATTCATCAGCCCCTGGAACTGCGTCGCGTGCGTGACACCGAGGACGTTGACGAAGGCGGGAGGCTGATCGAGGAGGTCGAAGCCGTAGACGTCCGTCAGATACCGCGCGTGGCCGAGCTCGTGGATGATGAGCGGCGCGACGTAGAACGGATTCTGCAGTGTGGCCGTGCGCGTGTCGCCGTAGGAGCCGACCGTCGCGGTGCGGAAGCCCCACATCAGATCGACCGTGCGGTCGCGGACGTCCGGCTGCGTCGCGCCGCTCGTCGGATCGCGCCCGCGCTGCGGCACGAGCGGCGGCGCCAGCGGCAGCGCGCCGTCGGGGACGACGACGATCTTCTCGATGCGCCAGCGGTCGCGCACGCCCTCGGGCGTCTCCGGCCAGACCGCCATCGCCGCCATGTCGTTGTAGAACCCGACGAGACGCTGCGCCCAGTTCTCCCAGCACGTCGAGCCGACGCCGAGGTCGCGCTGGTGGGCGCGGAAGAAATCGTAGACCGATTGCTCGACCCAGAAGCCGACGGCGAGTGCGTCGGTGAAAACTTCGAGGCGATTGTTCGACGCCGACTCCTCGCCCGTAACCGCATCGACGTCGAACGCCAGACGATGCCGCTCGAAGGACCACGACGACGGCAGATCCACAGTCGTCGTCGCGTTCGCGGCGAACGCCTGCGTCCCCTGCGCGACGATGACGCCGTCGCGGGTCCAGCGCCACGCGCTCGTCACCTCGTGCGCGGAGAAGTTCTTCACGTGCGCGCGCCAGACGATCGACCGCCCCTCGGCTGGCCAACCGTCGACGTAGTCGATCGCCGGGAGGCGGCTGATGTGCGTGACCGTCAGGTCGCCGGCGAGCACGGCGGGAGCGACCAGGAGAAGAAGGAAAGCGAGGCGGGGCACGTTCAAAATACGCGCGCAACGCAGCGGACGTCGTATAATCTCCGCACATCCGTCCAAAGAGGGAGTCCAACATGAGCAAGAACATCGTCGTCTGTCTCGACGGCACGAACGACACGTACGTGGCCGGCGGTGTGAACACGAACGTCGGTCGCATCTACGAAGCCAGCATCAACGACGACCGCCAGGTGAAGTTCTACTCCGACGGCGTCGGCTCCGGCGGCCACGTCCTCTCCGCCGCGACCGGCTACGGCGTCGACGTGCGCATCGAGCGCGGCTACCAGTTCATCCTCGACTATTACGAGGACGGCGACAAGATCTTCCTCTTCGGCTTCAGCCGCGGCGCGTTCGAGACGCGCAGCGTGGCCGGGATGATTCATCAGGTGGGCCTGATCCGCAAAGACTCCGGCAAGACGACCGACGACGCCTACACCGTCTACACGCAGTCGAAGGCAAATCCCGCCGCCGCGGCCGCGTTCAAGGCCGAGAACTCGCGCGAGGTGAAGATCCACTTCGTCGGCGTGTGGGACACGGTCGGCGCGCTCGGACTGCCGATCGGCCTGACGCTCACGACCATCGCCCCGCCCGACTACCACGACGTCGAGCTCGGGCCGCACATCGTCAACGCCGTGCACGCCGTGTCGATCGACGAGGAGCGCTGGGACTTCCAGCCGACGTACTTCAATCCCGCGCTGGTGCAGCCGGGACAGACGCTCGAGCAGGTTTTCTTCCCCGGCGTGCACTCGGATGTCGGCGGCGGCTACAGCGACGACCACCGCCTCGGCGACATCACCCTGGCGTGGCTGGCGCAGCACGCGGTCGACAAGGGGCTGCTCCTCGCCGACACGTCGATCCTGACCTGCCCCGACGACGCCTGCTACGGCATGCTGCACGACTCGTTCGGCGGCGTCTATCAGTTCCGCAGCAAGTTCTTCCGTCCGATCGACTTCAACGGCCGCATTCACTCCTCGGCGAAGAAGCGGATCGAGGACGCAGCGAACTCGTGCAAGCCGAGCGCGTACAAGCCGCGGAACATCGATAAGAACAACACGGGTTACGACTGGGTGGGCTAGGCATTTTGGACGAGAGCGCCGTATTAGCGGCGGCATGAAACGTTCCCTGGTCGTTCTCCTTCTGTTGGTCACCATCCCGGCGAGCGCGGC
>DATELQ010000010.1:0-10457 GCA_035276475.1 Thermoanaerobaculia bacterium
ACGGGCGCCGGCTCGACGACAGGCTCAGGCGAAGGCGCCCGCGCCGGCCTCGGCGCTGCCGCCAGAAGCAACTCCAGCGCCTCCACGCGATCCCGCAGCCGCGTCGTCCGCCGCCACGTCGCCCAAAGCCCCAGCGCCAGCGCTCCGATGAAGAAAACGGACGCGTTCTCCACGGACGCGGCGATGACCGCCAGCACCGTCAACAGTACGATTGCCAGGACGACTTTTTTGAACGTGAACGAATTATAGTTACCCGCCGCATGGCTTCCCTCACACCCGAGCAACGAAAAGCCGACCTCGTCGACCGCATCATCGCCGACGCGCGCGGCCGCGTCAGCGCCGAAGAGACCGACAGCGTCGAGCAGTTCCTCCGCCGCTACTTCGCCCTCGTCGCCCCCGACGACGTGATCTACACCTCCCTCGAGACGCTCCTCGGCGGCGCGCTCTCGCTGTGGGAGTTCGGCAAGCAGCGGCAGCCCGGCAAGGCCAAAGTCCGCATCTTCAACCCCAGCGCGGAGAACGGCTGGACGATCGAGCACACCGTCATCGAGATCGTCAACGACGACATGCCCTTCCTCGTCGACTCCGTCAGCGCCGAGGTCAACAAACGCGAGCGCACCATCCACCTCCTGCTCCATCCCGTCGTGCGCGTCCGCCGCGACAACGCCGGGCGCCGCGTCGAGATGACCTCCACGCAAGCCGCGCCGATCGACGCCATCGTCGAGTCGATGATGCACATCGAGATCGACCAGGAGACGTCGGGTGCCGACCTGGAGTCGCTGCGCGCCTCCATCGAGCACGTGCTCGACGAGGTGCGCCTCGCCGTCACCGACTGGCGCACCATGCGCGAGCGCCTCGGGCAGGACATCGCCGAGCTCGATCACAACCTGCCGATGCCCCCCGAGGAGGTCGACGAGGCGAAGGCGTTTCTGCAGTGGCTCGACGACGGCAACTTCATCTTCCTCGGGTTTCGCCGCTACGGTTTTGACACGCGCGACGGCAACGACTACCTCCCCGCGAAACCCGAAACGGGCCTCGGCATCCTGCGCGAGGTGCGTCCCGAGTCGCAGGTGCGCAGCGAAGCGCCGCTCAGCGCGGAGTTCAGCGCCTACGCGCGCACCAAAAACCTCCTCATCGTCACGAAAGCCAACAGCCGCAGCCTCATTCATCGCCCCGTGCCGCTCGACCGCATCGGCATCAAGCGCTACGACGAGAACGGGAACCTCATCGGCGAAGACCGCTTCCTCGGACTCTTCACCTCGGCCGCGTACAGCCGCAGCGTGCTCGAGATCCCGATGCTGCGGCTCAAAGCCGAACGCGCCGTCAAGAAAATCGGGCTCGATCCGCGCAGCCACAACGGCAAGGCCTTCGCCGAGATCCTCGAGACTTTCCCGCGCGACGAGTTCTTCCAGATCACCGACCAGCAGCTCTTCGAGATCGCCCGCGGCATCCTTCTGCTGCAGGAGCGCCACCGCGTGGCCCTCTTCACGCGCAAGGACGTCTTCGAGCGCTTCGTGGCCTGCTACGTCTTCGTCCCGCGCGACCGCTACACGCCCGACTTCAAGGAGCGCGCGAAGGCGATCCTCGAGGAAGCGTTCGAAGGACGCGACACGCAGGTGCACGACCAGGTCACCGACGCGCCGCTCGCGCGCGGGCTCTTCATCGTCCGCACGAATCCGGGAAATGTGCCCGAGGTCGACGTCAAGCGCATCGAGGCCTTCCTGGCGGAGGCGGCGCGGACGTGGAGCGATCGCCTCCTCGAGAAAGTCATCCAGCAGCGCGGCGAGGAAGCAGGCATCGAGCTCCACCGCCGCTACAAGAAAGCCTTCCCGATGGCGTACGCGGAGCGCTTCTCCGCCGGCGCGGCGCTCTATGACATCGCCCACGTCGAGGAAGTGCTCGCCAACAACAACCTCGTCGTCGACCTCTATCGCCATCGCGGCGACGGCCAGTACCACTGCAAGATCATCCACACCGGCGATCCCGTGCCGCTCTCCGAGATCATGCCGCGGCTCGAGAACATGGGCCTCAAGATCCTGCGCGAGGTGCCGTACGAAGTGCAGCCGCTGCAGGCCGCGCAGCCGGTGCGCATCCGCGACTTCGGCCTCTCGGACTCCGGCCTGCCCGATGACCTGGCGCAGGTGAAGGCGAAGTTCGAAGAGGCGTTCGTGCAGGTGTGGAAGAACGAGGCCGAGAACGATGGCTTCAACCGCCTCGTCCTCGGCGCGGAGCTCGACTGGCACGAAGTCGTCGTCCTCCGCGCCTACTGCAAATACATCCGCCAGATCGGCATCGCGCTATCGGAGACCTACATCCAGCAGACGCTGGCGAACAACCCCGACATCACCCAGCAGCTCATCGCCCTCTTCAAGAATCACTTCGATCCGGCCCTCGGCGTCGCCGCAATGGGGCGCCAGGCGGCGTCGCTCGGCTATCGCGCGCAGATCGACGACGCCCTCAACTCCGTCACCAATCCCGACGAAGACCGCATTGTCCGCCTCTACGTCACGCTCATCGAGGCCACGCTGCGCACGAACTACTTCCAGCGCGACGCCAACGGCAATCGCAAGCCGTACCTCTCCTTCAAATTCGACTCGCAGAAGATCAAGGAGCTGCCGCTGCCGCGGCCGATGTTCGAGATCTTCGTCTACTCGCCCACGATGGAAGGCATCCACCTGCGCGCCGGCAAGGTCGCGCGCGGCGGCATCCGCTGGTCCGACCGCCGCGAAGACTTCCGCACCGAGATTCTCGGGCTGATGAAAGCGCAGAACGTGAAGAACGTCGTCATCGTGCCGATGGGCTCGAAGGGCGGCTTCGTGGTGAAGAACCCGTCGAGCGACCGCGCGAAGTTTCAGGCCGAGGGGGTCGAGGCGTACAAGACGCTGCTGCGGGGGATGCTTGACATCACCGACAACTCCCGCGGCCACGACGTCATCCCGCCGCGCGACGTCGTCCGCCGCGACGCCGACGATCCCTACCTCGTCGTCGCGGCCGACAAGGGGACGGCGACGTTCTCCGACATCGCCAACGGCGTCTCCGCGGAGTACGGCTTCTGGCTCGGCGACGCGTTCGCCTCGGGCGGCAGCGCCGGCTACGACCACAAGGCCATGGGCATCACCGCGCGCGGCGGCTGGGAGGCGGTCAAGCGCCACTTCCGCGAGCTCGGCACCGACATCCAGCACGAGCCGTTCACCTGCGTCGGCGTCGGCGACATGTCGGGCGACGTCTTCGGCAACGCCATGCTGCTCTCGCCGCACACGAAGCTCCTGGCGGCGTTCAACCACTCGCACATCTTCGTCGACCCGAACCCCGATCCTGCGGTCTCGCTCGCCGAGCGGCAGCGCCTCTTCGACCAGCGCCTGAACTGGAACGGCTACAACACCGAGCTCCTCTCCGCCGGCGGCGCGGTGTTCGAGCGCCGGGCCAAGACGATCACGGTGTCGGACGAAGTGGTGCGCGTGTTCGAGCTGCCGATGAAGACGCTCACGCCGGTCGACCTGATGAAGGCGATCCTCCGCGCGCCGGTCGATCTCCTCTGGCTCGGCGGCATCGGCACGTACGTGAAGGCGAGCGACGAAGACCACGCCGCCGCGCGCGACCGCGCCAACGACGCGCTGCGCGTCGACGCCACGGAGCTGCGCGTGCGCGTGGTCGGCGAGGGCGCAAACCTCGGGTTTACGCAACGCAGCCGCATCGAGTACGCGCTCAACGGCGGAAAGATCAACACCGACGCCATCGACAACTCCGCCGGCGTCGACACCTCGGACCACGAGGTCAACATCAAGATCCTGCTCTACGACGCCATCGACCACGGCGAGCTCGCCGGCGTCGACGAGCGCAACACGATGCTCGCGGAGATGACGGACGAGGTCGGGCACCTGGTGCTCCGCGACAACTACGAGCAGACGCAGGCGATCTCGGTCACGCACACCCTCGGCGAGGCGGTGCTCGACGATCAGGCCCGCTTCATGCGCGCGCTCGAGCGCGCCGGCAAGCTCGATCGCGGGATCGAAGGGCTGCCCGACGACGAGACCATCGCCGGCCGCCACACCGCGCACACCGGCCTGACCCGGCCGGAGCTCGCCGTGCTCATGGCCTACAGCAAGATCAATCTCTACTCGGAGCTCCTGGCGAGCGATCTCCCGGACGAGCCGCTCCTCATCGAAGACCTCGTGCTCTACTTCCCGGCGCCGCTGCGCGAGCGCTTCCGCGCCGCCATGGAGCGCCACCGCCTTCGCCGCGAGATCGTGGCCACGGTGCTGACGAACAATTTCCTCAACCGCATGCGCCCGGCGTCGTACTGGCTGATGACCGAGGAGAGCGGGAAGCCGACGAGCGACGTGGCCCGGGCCTTCACGATCATCCGCGATTCGTTCGACCTCCGCACGATCTGGAGCGACATCGATGCGCTCGACAACAAACTGCCGGCGCGCGTGCAGACGGAAATGATGGTCGAGGTGATGCGCCTCGTGGAGCGCGCGATGAAGTGGCTGCTGCGCAGCGGCTACGAGAAGCTCGACATCGCCGCCTCGGTCGCGGAGATGCAGCCGTGCATCGCCCAGTTGTGGGAGCGGCTGCACGACGTGCTCCCCGCGCCGGTCTTGGCGCTGGTGAAGGCGAGCCAGGGGGAGCTCGAAGCCGACGGCCTCCCCGAGCGCCTCGCCTACCGCGTGGCCAGCCTTGGCGTGATGGCCGCGGCGCTCGACATCGTTCGCCTCGCGCGCGGGCGGAGGGTCGAGGACGTAGCACGCGTCTACTTCGGCATCGGCACGCGCTTCGGCCTGGAGCGGCTGCGCAACGCCGGCGCGAACATCGCCGCGGAGACGCCGTGGCAGAAGGCCGCCGTCGCCGCCGTGATCGACGATCTGTACCAGTATCAGAGCACGCTGGCGTCGAAGGTGATCAGCGAGACCAACGGCGCGCGCGACCCGGTGGAGTCGTGGCTCGCGCCGCGCCTCCGCGTCGTCGAGCGCGTCGATCAGCTGATGAACGACATGCGCGCCGCCCAAAGCGTCGACCTGGCCATGCTGACGGTGGCGTCGCGGCAGTTGCGGGCGCTCGTGGAGAGCTGATCGGTAGCGTCGCTTTCACAAGCGGCAGGTTTGGTTGACCGCCCGTCGCCGCAGAACTACCATCGTCCGCAAAAATGACGACGCCCGACGGCGATACCACAATGACTTCGCGGCGGCGCCTCCTCGAATCGGGGAAGGCGCTCTTCGCCAAGTACGGCTTCGAACAGACCTCCACCGCCAACATCGCCCGCGAGGCCGGCACCTCGGAGTCGCAGCTGGTCCGCTACTACCGCAGCAAGGCCGGACTGCTCGAGGCGATCTTCAATGAGAGCTGGGCGACGCTGAATCACGACATTCAGAGCGTGGTGGTCGGTGCGGCGGACGCCAGAGAGGCACTCGCCGGCGTGCTGCACTGCGTGACCGACGCCTTCGGCAAGGACGCCGACCTCGCCTACCTGCTGCTCTTCGAAGGGCGCCGCATCCGCGGCTCGACGTACGAGATCCTGCTGTCGAAGGGCTTCATCGAGTTCGAGAACCTTCTCCTGGTGCTGATCCGCCGCGGCAAACGCGACGGCACGTTCACGCTTGAGCTGAGCGACACGGCCATGTCGTCGGCGCTCCTCGGCGCGACGGAGTCGATGATCCGCGACCGCTTGATCGCCCAGCGCTCCGGCAAGGAGAGCCCGTTCAACGACGACGAGATCCGGGCGATCTTCTTCGCGATCCTCAGCGGGCTCGGGCCGCACCCGACGGTGCGGGAGTCGCCGTCACCAGCCTGACGTCCGCGAAGCCCGCGCCGCGGCACCAGTCGAGCACCTCCATCACCTCGCCGTACTTCAGCGTCTTGTCCGCGCGCACGGCAACCGGCCGATCAGGCGACTGCGCGTGGATGCGCTGCAGCTCCGCGGAGACCTGCTCGCGGCGCCGGACCTCGGTGCCGAGGTAGACGGTGCCGT
This sequence comes from Thermoanaerobaculia bacterium, assembly GCA_035276475.1. Lineage (GTDB taxonomy): Bacteria > Acidobacteriota > Thermoanaerobaculia > Gp7-AA8 > Gp7-AA8 > DATDFB01. The sequence continues at coordinate 5,969 of DATELQ010000010.1, forward strand.
CGTCCTTGACCGTGATGGCGAGCTGGCGCGGCGGCGTGCCCGGGTCGCCGTGCGCGGCCGCCGGCAGCTTCACCGGCACGCCGTTCACCATGGCGGGCAGCACGAGCATGAAGATGATGAGGAGAACGAGGCAGACGTCGACGAGCGGGGTGACGTTGATGTTCGATTCGAGCGAGCTCTGCGAGCGCACGTGCATGCAGCACCTCCTGGCCCGTTGGACACGGGAATGCCGCGCCGCAAAACTCTGTAGGACCACGCGCCATGGATCGGCTGCGAATCATCACCTATTTGTCACCGAGCATCCCCGCGGAGCTCTACGAGCTGATCGCCCGCGACCTCGGCGAGCAATGCGGCGTGGCCGCGGAGCTGGCGTTCGAGCAGCGCATCTCCGGTCCGCTCGACGGCGATGACAACCTCTTCGCCGGCGGCGCCGCGGACGTCGGCTTTCTCTGCGCCCCCTCCTTCCGCTGGCTCAACGCCACGCGGCGCACGGTCGAGCTCCTTCCGCTGCCGGTGCCGCTCGACGCGCGGGCGGGCGGACGGCCGGTGTACTTCGCCGACGTCGTCGTGCGCGACGACTCGCCGGCGCGCACGTTCGCGCACCTCTCCGGCGCGCGCTGGTCGTTCAACGATCGCAACTCGAAGAGCGGCTGGTTCTCGATGCTCGAGCGCATCGCGCCGCGCGCCCCCGAGGAGTTCTTCGGGGAGATCGTGGCCTCGGGGTCGCACCTCCAGTCGTTGGAGCTCGTCGCCGCCGGCGCCGCCGACGCCGCAGCCATCGACTCCAACGTCCTCCGCGCCAACACCCGCGCCGGCCTGCGCGTGCTGGAGTCGTGGGGCCCGTTTCCGATCCAGCCCGCGGTCGTCCGCGCCGATTACGCGGAAAAAGAGCGCGTCGCCGCCGCGCTCCTGACCCTCCACGAGCGCCACGGCGACGCCCTGGCGAAGCACGGCCTCAGCCGCTTCGTCGCCGGCGACGAGGGCGTGTACTAAGCGGAGCGCACGCATTGCCCCCACGCGCCCGGGGAACGACCGTGAGGCCTCCGGCGGGCGGGCACGGCCCGCAGCGTTGGTTGCCTCCGCCCAAACGCACGATTGACGCGCCGAACGCGATTTACGCGTCAACTAACGCCGCGGGCCGTGCCCGCCCGCCGGAGGCGCCTTCGTCGTTCCCGGGCGTGCGGGTGGAGTGCGTGCGATCTACTAAACCCGCCGCGCCTCGATCACGCTGAACGGGCCGGGCGTCGGGATCACGCGCTCGACCATGTAGCCGCAGCGCGCCAGGAGCGCCCCGAACTCCGACGCCGTCCGCTCGCGGCCGCCGAGCATCACCAGCATGTTCATGTCCATCAGCGGCACCGGCGACGGCGCGCCGGCGGGGCCGTCGGGCATCGTCATCTCCACGACGAGGAGGCGGCTGTCGGGGGCGGCGGCGCGGTGGACGTTGCGCACGATCGTCTCGCACTGCGCGTCGGGCCAGTCGTGCAGGATGCTCTTCAGCACGTACAAGTCGGCGCCGTCCGGTACCTCGGAGAGGAAATCGCCGCCGACGATCTCGATGCGGTCCGCCATGCCGCTCGACGCGATCGCGCCCTTCGCCGCGTCGATGATCTCGGGGCGATCGAACAGCACGCCGCGTGCGCCGGGGACGCGGGCGAGGAGGCCGCGCAGGAGCACGCCCTCGCTGCCGCCGACGTCGACGATGCGCTTCACGTCGCCCGGCTCGTACACGCGCGCCACATCCTCGGAGGCAATCGTCGACAGGTTGCTCATCCCGCGCGCGAAGCACTTCGCCTCGTCGATGTGACTCGCGTAGTAGTCCCAGGCACTCTCGCCGAGGACCTCCTCGGTCATCGGGCCGCCGCGGCGGATGGCGTCGGCGAGGCGGCCCCACGGCAGCCAGTGCCCGGGCGCGGTCTCGGCGACGAGGAAGTCGCGCATCGAGTGCGGCGCGTCGCTGCGCAGCGCGTCGCCGATCGGCGTGAGCGCGAAGTGGCGCGGCGCCGTCTCGGCGCAGAGGCCGATCGTCGCGGCGGCGCGGAGCAGGCGATAGAGCGCCTCGGGATTCGCGGAGCACTCCGCCGCGAGCTCATCGACGGAGACCTTCCCTTTGGCGATGTTGTCGGCAACGCCGAGCTGCGCGACGGCGCTGGCGATCTGCGCCACCCACACGCCCATGACCATCTGCATGACCGCCACGTGCGGCGGCGGACCTGATTCTGCGGACATAGCAACCTCCTGCGCGATTCTACGGAAGAGCGGGAAACGCGGATTTACCGGAACAGATCTCCGGCCACGCGCGCGAACGCCTCGGCCGGGTCATCGCCGGTGTGGTAATTCCCGAGTGGAAGCTGGTAGTGGAAAACCACGCGGCCGTGGCGCACGACCGTCGCGTCGGCGAAGCGTGTCTTGGCGGCGAACCTCCCACGGCGCTCCAGCTTGCCGTGAAACTTGATCACGGTGTCGGCGGAGGGCGAGATCGTGAGTCCCTGCTTGGTGAGAAGCCGTTCGAGCTCCTCGACCAGTGCCGGATCGCCCGACGAGCTACCCTGCACCGCGACCGACTTTACGCCGGCAAGCTGTTTGCGCGCGAAGTCGACCGCGGCGCTGTTCCACGTCGAGTCGCCTCCTGTGTCCTGGAACGTGTGGATCGACGCCGACTGCACCGGCGCGGGAGCGGGTGCAGGCGCCTCGGTCTCTTCCGTTTCGGTCGTTTCCGTTGGCGGCGGCGGCGCGACTGGCTGTGGCTGCGGCTTTGTCAGTGGCGGCTTCGGCTTGGTCTGCGCCACGGTCGTAGTCGTGGGCGGCGGAGGGGCGGCGGTCGTCGTCGTCGGGATGATCACAGGCGGTTGCGGCACCGGCGCCGAGGTCGTCGTCGTGACGTCCACGGTCGTCGTCGACGGTGGGACGGTTGGCGCAGTCGTCACCGGCGGCGGGACGACCGCTGCCTGCGTCGTCGTCGTAGTCGTCTCGGCCGTCGTCGTCTTCTTCCACCACAGCGGCTTCGTCGCATACGCGAGCAAGCCGACGAACGCGACGATCAGCAGAACGCTGATCGCCAGCGCAATCGGCAGAAACTTTGAGCCGCCCGGACGCGCAACGACCGGCGCCGGGGCGGGTGGGGGCGGTGCGGGCGCAGGTGGTGGCGGCGGCGTGTACACCACAGACTCCGGCAGCGGCGTCAGCACCGTCGGTGGCGCCACGGCGCCGTGATCCGTCCGCACCGTCGTGGCGAACGGCGACTGCGTCCCCATCTTCATCGTCGCGTCGGCGTCCTCGACCGGCAGCGCCATCGTGGGGAGCGACCGCTCGTCCGGGATCGCCGCGGCGGCACGCTGCAGCGCCTCGCTGAACTCGCGGGCGTTGGCGAAGCGGCGGTTGCGGTCGCGCTCCAGCGCGCGCGAGAGCACGCTCTGCAGCTCCGGTCCGCCCGGCACGCTCGCCAGGTCCGGCATCGTCAGCGCCTCGTCGCGCGAGTAGCGGACGTAATACTGATGCGGCGACGTCGCCTCGAACGGCGCGCGGCCGGTGAGCATCTCGTAGATCACGATCGCCAGCGAATACAGGTCCGCGCGCCCGTCGATGCGCTCCCCCTCGGGCAAAAACCCGAGGTGCTCCGGCGAGGCGTAGCGCAGCTTGCCGATGAACATCCCCGTGCGGGTCATGCCCTGGTCGCCTTCGTCCGCCTTGGCCACGCCGAGGTCGATGATCTTCACGTGCTCTTCGCCGTCGTCGTCGCGGGCGATCATGATGTTCTCGGGGCTGATGTCGCGGTGCACGATGCCGGCGCGGTGGATGGCGTCGAGGCCGGCGAGGGCTTCCGCGGCCAGCCGAATCACCAGGCGTGGCGCGAGCTGGCCGCGTTTGCGCAGGAGCTGCGAGAGGTTCTCGCCGTCGATGAATTCCCAGACCATGTAGGCCGCGCCGTCGGGCAGCGAGGCGAAGTCGTGCAGCGTGGCGACGTTGTGGTGGTGGACCTTCGTGGCCAGCCGGGCCTCGCGCACGAAGCGCTCGTGCGCCTCGGTGCTGGCCGAGATCTGCGGCCGCACGATCTTGATCACGCGCGTGGCGCCGAGGAAAACGTGCTCCGCCTTGAACACCTCGCCCATGCCGCCGGCGCCGAGGCGCTCAATGAGGCGGTACTTGCCGTCGAGGGGCTCGTTGGTGTAGCGGGTCAGGAAATCGGTCATGGGCGCATCATACCGAACCGTTGCCGGATCGCCGTGCGCTCGGCGACAATGTGCGCTTCGCCATGAGCCGGAACCCCGCCCTCCCCGCGCTACTCGTGTCTTTGCTCGCGTTCCCCGCGGCCGCGCAGTCGGTCGGCGGCCTCTCGCTGCGCGACGCCGCCGGCGAGAAAGCGTTGCCCGCCGCGCCGCGCCTCGCGCTGGAGCTGCCGTCCGCGCCCGCCGTGACGCTGGACAGCGTCGTGCGCGCGATGCCGGAGAAAGTCGTCGAGATCGATGAGTGGAACGCCGCGGGACACGTG
>DATELQ010000011.1:0-16349 GCA_035276475.1 Thermoanaerobaculia bacterium
CGCGCCGTCGTGGCCATGGCCGGCCCGCCGACGCCGCTCGGCCTCGTTGAGGCAGCATTCTACGGCGGCCAACGCGTTTCGGATTTATCGCAAACCTTTGCTTTGCCTGAACGTACGGTACGGTCTATGCTGCGTGACGGAATGGCCCAACTGAAGCAGCAGTTGGCAGGCGCACGATGAACGAAACGCTCGACCGCGACGACTTGATGATTCTCAGTGCAGCCATGACCGGCGTGCTCGAGCCGGTGGCGCCGCCGCCGTCGGTTAAGGCCGCGCTGATGACCGCCATCCGCGGGATTCCGCAGGACAGCACAATCCTCCGCGCGCACGAAGGGCGGTGGACGAAAGTCGCCGACGGCGTGCGCACGAAAACGCTGTCGTTCGACCGCGACCGCAACGCCTTCACGCTGTTGATGGTCCTGGAGCCGGGATCTGTGCTGCCCGAGCACAGCCACCACGGCCCCGAGCAGACGTTCGTCGTCAGCGGGAGCTGCCGCATCGGCGCACTGTCGCTGCGCGCAGGCGACTTCCACACCGCCGGCGCCGGCTCGCATCACGGCACAGTGGTGAGCGACGAGGGCTGCGAGCTCCTCCTCGTGGTCGACAAAGACGACTGCCTCGCTGCGTAGTGCTGATTCTCCTGCTTCGAATCTTCGGCCCCCAGCTCCTCGGCCTCGGCGTCTACTTCCTCCTTCGCCGCAAAGCCGTGCTCGCCCAGGGCGGCGCCGTGCTGGCGACCGCGCTCGCCGCCGGCTACGCCGGCCAGGTCCTCGGCACGTTACCGCGCATCGGCGCGTTCCTGGCGCTGGAGGTGTTCGTGGCGCTGCTCGCGCAACTGTTGATCGCGGCGGGCGAGGAGTAGCCGTTCACCGTTTCGTTCGAAACGCCGCCCGCCCCGCCGGCATCTGACCGGCGATGCACCTCACCGAGCCGCTCCGCAAGATCGTCGACGGGCTCACGCGCACCGGCACGGGCGCGGAGTACTTCCACGCGCTGCTGCGCGAGCTCACGGAGTCGCTCGGCCTCGAGTACGGCTTCGTCGCCGAGATCCTCTCCGAGGAGCCGCTGCGCGGGCGCGTCGTCGCCGCGCGCGCCGACGGCGCGGCCATCCCGAACTGGGAGTTCCGCATGGGCGACACGCCGTGCCGCGAGCTCTTCGAAGCCGAATACTGTTGCTACCCCGAGGGCGTGCAGCCGTGCTTTCCGGAAGACACGCTTTTCGCGCGGTGGGGCGCGGAGAGCTTCGCCGGCGCGCGCCTCGTCGACGGCTGCGGCGCGTTCGTCGGCTGGATCGCGCTGCTCGGCAAGGCGCCGATCGCCGACACCGCCACGGTCCGCAACGCGCTCCTCCTCGTGGCCCGCCGCACCTCGGCGGAGCTAAAGCGCGAGCGCGACTTCGCCCTTCGCACCGCGCAACTCGTCTTCGACGTCACGCACGACCCGCTCACCGCGTTCCCGAACCGGGCCACGTTCTACGACCGCGTCGAGCACGCGATCGCGCTGAATCGCGGCGAGCGCGTGTACGACTTCGCCGTCCTTTTCCTCGACCTCGATCGCTTCCAGCTCGTGAACGACTCGCACGGCTACGCCGCCGGCGACGCGCTGCTCTGCGAGGTCGCGCAACGCGTGCGCCGCTGCGTCCGCGCCACCGACACGGTCGCGCGCATCGGCGGCGACGAGCTGACGATCCTCGCCGAGACGATCGCCGGCCCGCACGACGCCACGCAGCTTGCCGCACGGATTCTCGACGCGTTGCACGAGCCGTTCTGCGTCGGCGGACAGGAGATCTTCACCAGCGGCAGCATCGGCATCGCCGTCGGCACGCCCGCGCATGCGACGGCCGAGGAGATCGTTCGCGACGCCGGCACGGCCATGGTGCGCGCGAAGGCACGCGGCAAGGGGCGCTACGAACTCTTCGACCGCGCCATGCACGTCGAGGCCGTCGAGCGGATGCAGATCGAGACCGACCTCCGCCGCGCCGTCGAGCGCCACGAGCTCCGCATCGTCTACCAGCCCGTCATCTCGCTGCGCAGCGGACACCTGAGCGGCTTCGAGGCGCTGCTGCGGTGGGAGCACCCGACGCGCGGCACGGTCATGCCGGCGGAGTTCATCGGCATCGCCGAGGAGACGGGATTGATCGTGCCGATCGGCGCGGCGGCGCTGCGCGAGGTCTGCGCCTGGATGTCGCAGTCGGACCCGGCGCTGACCATCAGCGTCAATCTCTCGCTGCACCAGCTCGCCGTCCCCAACCTCGCCTCGTGCGTCGCCGCGATCCTCGCCGAGTACCCGCGCCGGCGCGGGCGGCTGCGCTTCGAGATCACCGAGAGCGCGCTGATGCACGACGCCGCCGCGGCGCTGGAGACGTTCGCAAAGATCCGCGCACTCGGCATCGAGCTCTGCATCGACGACTTCGGCACCGGCTACTCGTCGCTGTCGCACCTGATGAACATGCCGATCGCGGCGCTGAAGATCGACCGCTCGTTCATCGCGAATATCGACCGCAGCGTGGAGATGGTCCGGACGATCATCGCCCTCGCGCACAACCTCGGCCTCGATACCATCGCCGAGGGGGTGGAGACGGCGGAGCAGGCCCGCCGGCTGGCGGCGCTCGACTGCGACTACGCGCAGGGGTTCCACTTCGCGCGGCCGCTGCCGGCGGACGAGGCGCGGCATTACGACTTGCCCGTATCATCTTCAAGATGAGCCGCGCGAAATTCATCCTGCTGCTCTTCGTCGCCGCGCCGCTCTTTGCTCAAACGGCCACATACCGCGTCCGCTTCGAGCGTCCGACCACGCTGCACGTCACGGCCTCGCTGCCGATCGACGGCGACGCGCTGGAGATGACGGCCACGCGGCCCGGCGACGTCGCCGGCGTCGACACCCGCGGCTGGCCGGCGCTCGTGCGGAACTTCCGCGCGGGCGCGGCGATGGTCGAGCCGAACGGCGTCCACGGCTGGCGCCTCTCGAAGCCGATGCACGGCCGCATTGAGATTGCTTACGACGTCGACTACGCGCCGCTCGCCGCCGCCGGCTGGCCCGCGCCGCGCGAGACGGCGTTCGCCGACGCCGAGAACTTCGTCGTCATCGGCCGCTCGCTCTTCGTCACCACGCCGGCGATGCACGGAGCCCGCGTCGACTTCGATCTCCCCCGCGGCTGGCGCGCCGTCATGCCGTCGACCGACGAAATCGTCGACAACCTCGTCGTCTTCACGCGCCATCGTCCGGACGTCGTGAAAGCCGGCCAGTTCCGGCTGACGGTCTGCACGATGGGGCATTGGCGCGCGCAACGCGCCGAGGTGCGGCGCAGGCTCGCGCCCGCGGTGACGCACTTTGTTCGCCTCTTCGACTTCCGCGAGCGCGCGAACTATCTCGTCGTGCTGCTGCCGCAGGCGGAGCACGGCGGCGAGTCGTTCCACGACAGCTTCGCGCTGACGGTCGAGCGGGGCGAGGACGCGCCAATGTGGGCGAATACGATCGCGCACGAGGTCTTTCATTTCTGGAACGGCTGGCGCCTGCGCGGCGCCGACTACGCGTCGTCGCAGTGGTTCCAGGAAGGCTTCACCGAGTACGAGGCGAACCGCGCCACGGGCCTCGACAAGCTGGCCAAACACGTCGAGAACTACAAACGCCTCGCGCAGTCGCTCGAAGACGGCACGCGCAAGGGGCCGCCGCTCTACAGCGCCGGCGCGCTCGTGGCGTTCGCGTGGGACACGATGATCCGCGACGCCACGGGCGGGAAGAAGACGCTCGACGATTTCTGGCGCGCGCTCTGGGCCCAGACGGACCACGGGCGCCGCCCGTGGACGTGGCCCGACCTCCGCGCCGCGCTCGACCGCACCGCGCCGCGCGACTGGGAGGCGTTCTACCGCGCGCACATCCACGGCCGCGAGCCGCTGCCCCTCGACGAGATCTTCGCAGTATCCTCGCGGCAGTCGTGGCGCGCCCGTACATCACCTGCCGGCAACTGATCGACTTCATCGCCGACTACGTCGCCGGCGATCTCGACGACGTCGAGCGCGAGGATTTCGATCGCCACCTCGGCGTCTGCCCGTCGTGCCGCGCCTATCTCGACTCGTACCGCAAGACGATGGCCTTGGCGTGCCCGGATGAGCCGCTCCCCGACGTCCCCGAAGCGCTGGTGCAGCGGATCCTGGGGCGCGATCTCGTGACCCGCCTCAAACGCGGCGATGCGCAGGCCTTCGAGGAGCTGGTGCGCCGCTACAGCGCCCAACTGCTGCGCGCCGCCCGCCGCCTCCTGGCCTCGGAGGAAGACGCCCGCGACGCCGTGCAGGACGCGTTCGTGAACGCGTTCCGCTCGATGCGCGACTTCGAAGCCAGCGCGAAGATCTCGACGTGGCTGCACCGCATCGTGATCAACGCTTCACTCATGCGGCTGCGCACGCGCCGCCGAAAGCCAGAGGAGGAGATCGAGCAATATCTCCCGCGCTTCCTCGAAGACGGCCACCAGACGGAGTCGAGCGCGCCGTGGCAGGAGCCCGCCGACGCGATGCTCGAGCGCGAGGAGCTGCGGCGCCTCGTCCGCGAGACGATCGAGCGTCTCCCGGAGTCGTACCGCGTGGTGCTGATCCTGCGCGACCTCGAGGAGCTGTCGACGGAGGAGACGGCGGCGATGCTCGGCGCGACCGCGAACGCGGTGAAGATCCGCCTCCACCGCGCGCGGCAAGCGCTGCGGACGATGCTGGATCCTTACGTGCGCAGTTACGGGTAGACGATGATTCACTACAAGTTCGACTGGGATGAGGAGAAGGCGCGTCTCAATGAGCGCAAACACGGCGTCACATTCACGGAGGCGACGAGCTGCTTCATGGATGTGTTCGCGATTGAATCCTTCGACGTCATTCATTCGACGGACGAGGATCGATTCGTATTGAGCGGCATGTCCGACCGTGGTCGCGTCCTCGTGGTGGCGTTCACCTTGCGTGGAAACGCAATCATCCGCATCATCAGCGCACGAAAGGCGCTGCGGAAAGAGCGCATCGAATATGAAAGACAAGCCTACTTCTGACGACGACCCGCTCGATCGCGAATTCGACTTCAGCAGAGGAAGACCGAATCCCTACTGGCTCGGCGTGGTCGACCGGACCTGCGTGAGATTGATCGACAAGGATCTCGCGAAGATCTTTCCCGACAACCAGGCGGTCAACAACGCGTTGCGCGCGATTGCGGACGCGGCGCAGAAAACGCGAAAAGTGAGCGCACGAAGGGCTTCCGTTACGAGGAAACGGACCCGCGGTTCGGAATGACGGCGACGCTGTCCCACGCCCGCACCAGCGCTTCCGTCGCCGCGCGCATGTCGTCCTTGCACACGACGGCCGACACCACGGCAGCGGCATCCGCGCCGGCCTTCGCCACCGCCCCGATGTTGTCGAGCGTGATGCCGCCGATGGCGACGATCGGGATGTGCGGAAACGCGTTCCGAATCTCGGTGATCCGCGACGGGCCGACGGCGTCGCCGGCGTCGAGCTTCGTGGCTGATCCGTAGATCGCGCCGACGCCAAGGTACGTCGCGAACGGCGCGAGGGCGGCGGCTTCGTCGACGGTGCTGACCGACACGCCGACGATGCGGTCGCCGAGGAGGGCGCGGGCGTCGCGCGGGTGCATGTCGTCGGGGCCGAGGTGGACGCCGTCGGCCTCGGCGGCGAGGGCAACGTCGACGCGGTCGTTCACGATGAAGAGCGCGCCGCGCTCGCGGGCGAGGTCGCCCAGCTGCTTCGCCAGATCGATGAGGCGCGGCGTCGGGAGCGACTTCTCGCGCAACTGCACGATGCGCGCGCCGCCAGCCAGCGCCGCGCGCACGGTCTCCTCGGCGCCGCGGCGCGGATCGGTCAGAACGTAGAGACCGCGGATCGGCAAGGCCTGGCGCAGGTCGGCGGAGATCAATTCCTTGGCGCGCTCGATCGCCATCTCCAGCGGCGCGCCGAGGGCGAGGTGCGCGGCGATGGCGGAGGAGAGACGGCAGCCGGTGCCGTGCAGTTCGGCAGCGACGCGCGGCGCGCGGAACTCGCGCACGGCCTTGCCGTCGACGTAGAGCACGTCGACGGAGTGTTCGCCAACGCCGTGACCGCCTTTGACGAGCACCGCCCGTCCCTTCACCGGCTCGTGCAGATTCGGCGTGACGAGATCGCAGAGCGGGATCAGCTCGTCGAGCGACGCCGGATCGTCGAGCAGCGGCACGCCGCCGCTGGAGGCCAGCACCGGGTCGAGCACCACGTTGCGCGGCTTCCACGTGCGCAGCGCGTCCGCCACCGCGCGCACCTGCGCGGCGCCGCCGAGCATCCCGATCTTCACCGCGCCGAGCGTGCGCGCGTCGCTGAACACCGCCTCGAGCTGCTTGTGCAGCGTCTCGGCGTCGATGAGGTGCACGCCGTGCACGCCCTGCGTGTTCTGGATCGTGATCGCCGTCGCCGCCGACCAGCCTGTGACGCCGAGCGCGTGAAAGACGCGCAGGTCCGCCTGCACGCCGGCGCCGCCGGACGGGTCGAAGCCGGCGATCGTCAGCGCAGCGGGTCGCATGGCTTCAGAAGCTCCGGAGTGTTGCCGGTGACGATCATCTCGGCGAGGAGCGCGCCGGTGACCGGCGCGAGGAGAATGCCGTTGCGGAAGTGGCCGGTGGCGAGGTACGTGCGCGCGTCGATGCGGCCGATGTACGGCAGGCCGTCGCGGGAGCCGGGGCGGAAGCCGCACCAGGCGTCGAGGAGCTCCGCGTCGCGCAGCGCCGGCACGATGGCGGCGGCTCTCGCGTGCAGCTCCGCGGCCGCGCCGGTGCCCATCTCGAAGCCGACGTGCTCCTCCGTCGAGCCGACGATCACGCGCCCGCTGCGCGGAATGAGGTAGACGCCGGGCGCGTAGATCGTGGTCTCGATCGCGTCCGACTTCAGCGCGATCAACTGCCCGCGCACGGGAAACGACCACGGCTCACTCCATGCGCCCTTGGCGATGATGGTGACGTCGCCCTCGACCGGCTCGTGCACCACAGTGACGTGCCGCCGCAGCGCTGCGAGGAGCTCGCGGGGGTCGACGTTCTTCTCCTCCGGCACGAAGGTGCCGTCGCTGAGGTGAAGCGTCCCGGAACCGTGCAGCGTGACGCCGAGTTGCTCCGCGAACGACGGCCACATGCGCAGGCTCGCCACGCCGAGGTCGAAGAGCGGCCCGCGGCCATTGGCCTCGGCGTACGGCGCGAGCATGCCGGCCGAGGCGGACGACGCGGCGCCGGGCTTCTCGACGTCGACGACCGTGACGCGCGCGTGCGGCTGGAGATGCCAGGCGACGGAGAGGCCGATCACGCCGCCGCCGAGGATGACGGCGTGCATCAGCCGCCCGCCATCATCTGCACGATCTCGACGGTGTCGCCTTCATCGAGGACGACGTCGCCGTAACGCTCGCGTGGAACGATCTCGCCGTTGCGCTCGACGACGACCGCCTGGGGCTTGAGGACCTTGAAGACCAGGAACTCGAGGATCGTCGTCTGACTGTCGAGCCGCACGTCGCGGCCATTGATGACGAGCGAGATCATGCGATCGCTCTCCACAGCTCCTCGGCGGCGCGCTTCGGATCGTCGGCATCGAAGATCGCGGAGATGACGGCGACGCCGGAGGCGCCGGCGTCGATGCAGGAGCGGGCGTTCGCGGCGTTGATGCCGCCGATGGCGATGACGGGGATGCGCACGGCGGCCGCGACGTCGCGCACGAGTTGCAGGCCGCCCGTCGGTCCGCCCGGATGCGACGCCGTCGGGAAGACGCTGCCGGCGACGACGTACTCGCATCCCTCTTGTTCGGCGCGAACGGCGGCGTCGACGGAATGCACGGAGCGCCCGAGGGCGCGGCCGGGAACGTTTTCGGGCAGGTGATCGATGCCGTTGATGACCACGCGCGCGTTGCCCGCCGCGCGACGCACGACCTCGGCGTCGCCGCCCCGAATCTGCACGACGTTCACGCCGCCTTCGACAGCGGCGCGCACGATCGCGGGTAGCCGTTCATCGAAACGCGTCACCAACATCAACATCACCGCACCACGCCCTCCAGCGGACTGCTCGCCGAGGCGTACGGCAGCACCGGCATGCGTCCCGCGAGATACGCTGCGCGGCCCGCTTCCACGCCGAGCTTCATCGCCCGCGCCATCAGTGCAGGATCCTGCGCACGCGCGATGGCCGTGTTCACCAGGCACGCCGAGGCGCCGAGCTCCATCGAGATCGCGGCGTCCGAGGGCACGCCGATCCCCGCGTCGACCACCACCGGCACCTTGGCCTGCTCGACGATGATGCGGATCGCGTCGAACGTCTTCATCCCCTGCCCGCTGCCGATCGGCGACGCCAGCGGCATCACCGTCGCCGTCCCGATCTCCTGAAGCTTGAGCGCGAGCACCGGGTCGGCGTTGATGTACGGCAGCACGACGAAGCCTTCGTCGACCAGCGCCTTGCACGCCTCGAACGTGCCGACGGGATCGGGGAGCAGGTACTTCGGATCGGGGATGACTTCGACTTTGATCCAGTCGGAGAGCCCCATTGCGCGGGCCATGCGCGCCGTGCGGATCGCTTCATCGGCAGTCCGAGCGCCGGCGGTGTTCGGGAGGATGTGGTAGCGCTGCCAGTCGATCTCGTCGAGGATGCTGCGCTTCGGCGCGTCGAGGTCGATGCGCCGTAGGGCCACGGTTACGATCTCGCATCCCGAGGCGTCGAGCGCGGCGTTCATCTCCTCGGCGTTGCGGTACTTGCCGGTGCCGAGCATCAGCCGGGACGTGAAGATCTTTCCGGCGATCTCCAGAACTTCAAACATAGAGCTCACCGCCCTTCTCCACGAACTCCTTCGACTTCTCGTCCATGGCGTCGCGCACGTCCTGGGTGATTTTCATCGAGCAGAAGTGCGGCCCGCACATGGAGCAGAAGTGCGCGGCCTTGGCCCCCTCGGCCGGCAGCGTGGCGTCGTGGAACTTCTGCGCGGTCTCCGGATCGAGAGCGAGGTTGAACTGGTCCTGCCAGCGGAACTCGAAGCGCGCCTTCGACATGGCGTCGTCCCAGGCGCGCGCGAGCGGATGCCCCTTCGCGATGTCGGCAGCGTGCGCCGCGATCTTGTAGGCGATCACGCCTTGCTTCACGTCCTCTTTGTCGGGAAGGCCGAGGTGCTCTTTCGGCGTGACGTAGCAGAGCATCGCGGTGCCGTACCAGCCGATCATGGCCGCGCCGATGGCCGAGGTGATGTGGTCGTAGCCGGGCGCGATGTCGGTCGTCAGCGGCCCGAGCGTGTAGAACGGCGCCTCCGCGCACCAGTCGAGCTGCTTGTCGACGTTCTCCTTGATGAGGTGCATCGGGACGTGGCCCGGCCCTTCGTTCATGACCTGGCAGCCGTGCTCCCAGGCGATCTTCGTGAGCTCGCCCTGCGTCTGCAGCTCGGCGAATTGCGCTTCGTCGTTGGCGTCGGCGATCGAGCCGGGGCGCAGGCCGTCGCCGAGCGAGAACGACACGTCGTAGGCGGCCATGATTTCGCAGATCTCGCGGAAGCGCGTGTAGAGGAAGTTCTCTTGATGGCGCGTGAGGCACCACTTCGCGAGGATCGAGCCGCCGCGCGAGACGATGCCGGTGACGCGCTTGGCGGTGAGGGGGATGTAGCGCAGTAGGACGCCGGCGTGGATGGTGAAGTAGTCGACGCCCTGCTCGGCCTGCTCGATCATGGTGTCGCGGAAGATCTCCCACGTCAGCTCTTCGGCCTTGCCGCCGACCTTTTCGAGGGCCTGGTAGATCGGCACGGTGCCGATGGGGACGGGGGCGTTGCGGACGATCCACTCGCGCGTCTCGTGGATGTTGCGGCCGGTGGAGAGGTCCATGACGGTGTCGGCGCCCCAGCGGATGGCCCACGTCATTTTCTCGACTTCTTCTTCGATCGACGACGTGACGGCGGAGTTGCCGATGTTCGCGTTGATCTTCACGAGGAAGTTGCGGCCGATGATCATCGGCTCGCTCTCCGGATGGTTGATGTTGGCGGGGATGATGGCCCGGCCGCGCGCGACCTCGGCGCGCACGAAGTCCTGCGGCAGCCCCTCGCGCACGGCGATGTACTCCATCTCCGGGGTGACGATGCCGGCGCGCGCCTGCTGGAGCTGGGTGACGAGGCCGCTGCCGCGCAGGACGCGCCGCCGCGGGGGAAGCGGTAGGTCGGCGTCGCTGTGGCCGGCGACGGGTTTGTAGCTGGCGTCGGTCTCGACGTACGCGGCGCCGGTGCGCTCGCGGATCCAGGTGTCGCGGAGGCGCGGCAGACCGTCTTCGACATTCAATTCGACGGCGGGATCGCCGTACGGGCCGCTGGTGTCGTAGAGGCGCAGCGGCCGGTTCTCTTCGAGACCGCCGCCGGGGAGGCGCGTGGGGGAGAGGGTGATCTCGCGCATGCCGACGCCGTCGACGTAGATCTTGCGCGAGCTCGGGAACTGCCAGTGTGGGTCGGCGCCGCGCGTCGGCGTGCGCTCGCTGCGGCGGCGGACGGGAAGGACTTCGGTCATGGTGCGCCTCCTCGAAAAGAAAGGGCCGAAGGAGTCGCTTCCGCTTCCCTACGCCGGCATTACCCGGATCAGGTAGTGGGGTTGACGCGCACTGCGCGTCTCTCAGCCGGTCTCGACCAGCACCCCCGCGGCCTTGTTTCGGATGGGAGTATTGGTTGGGCGCACGTGCGTGTCAAGGATGGCCGTGCGACGCCGGATCGAGCTCATGCGGGCTTGAATCCATGGATTACGCGATGCGTTTCGGTGCGATCATCAAGCGTTTGCGTGAACAGCGCGGCTGGACGCGTCGGAAACTAGCCATACGCGCCAGCTTGACGCCGCAGTACCTCGGCGTGGTCGCGCGAGCTCTCCGCCGCGAGAAACACGCCTGCTCAGTAAAAGGCCAGCGCCGCCGCGAAGCCCGGCACCGCCTGGCGCGTTTACCATGTGACCGTGACCGACACAGACATCCACAGCAAACTCGCCTCCCTCCCCCACTGGCAACTTCGCGACAACGCCCTCCACCGCGAGCTGCGCTTCCGCGACTTCGTCGACGCCTTCGGCTTCATGGCCGCCGTCGCGCTCTGCGCGGAGCGGGCGAACCACCACCCGGAGTGGAGCAACGTCTACAACCGCGTGATCATCCGGCTGACGACGCACGACACGGGCGGCGTCAGTGAGCGTGATTTTGCGCTGGCCACCGAGATCGACCGCATTTACGAAAGGTTCGCACAATGACTGACCGGGAGCTCCTCCGCCACGCCCTCGCTACGCTCGCCTACCGCGGCGCGAAGGCGCTGCGCGATGCGCCGCCATCCTTCGCGAACTACGACGGCGGCGGCCGCGCACCGCTAAACATCGTCTCGCACCTCGGCGATCTCATGGAGTGGTCCGTGTCGATGGCGGACGGCTCGCGCAAGTGGCACGAGACGGCGCCGACGACGTGGGAGGGGGAGTGCACCCGCTTCTTCGCCGCACTAAAAGCATTCGACGATTACCTCGCTACGGACGCCGAGGTGCAGTGCGAGGTCACGCGGCTGTTCCAGGGGCCGATCGCCGACGCGCTCACGCACGTCGGGCAGCTGGCCATGCTCCGGCGGATGGCCGGCGCGCCGACGCTGGGCGAGAACTACTTCGCCGCGCAGATCGAGACCGGCCGCGTCGGCCCCGACCAGGCGCCGCTGCGCCGCCGCTTAGCCGCCGACCGCTAACCTCTCCCCCTCCACGACGTAATCAACAGCATCGTGGACTTCCCGACCTTTGCTGTCGCCGAGGCGCGGTACGCGGCGGGCTTGCGGCTGCGCCGGCACGCGCACGACTACAGCAACGTCACCATCGTCACCGCCGGGCAGATCGAAGAATGCGCCGAGGGTGGGGAGTATCGGGCGTGGCCGTCGAGCGTCGTCGTCAAGGCCGCCGGATGCGAGCACGAGAACCGCGTCTCCGGGCGCGGCGCGGCGGCGCTCACCATCCGGTTCGACGCCGGCTCGCCGTTCGGGAAGCTCATCGGCGGCCGCGCCTGGACGTGGCTCGACGAGCCCTCGATCGTGCGCGATGCGCTCGCGTTGCAGCGGGCGTTCGCACGACAGGACGAGGCTGACGTCGAGCGCTCCGCCGTCGCGTTGATCGAATCGGTCGTCGCCGCTCATGACACGAACGGCGACGAGCCGGCGTGGATCGATGCCATCCGCAACATCCTCGACGCGCGCTTCGACGAGAGCGACCTCCGCTTCGACAACCTGGCGCGCGACTTCGGCCTCCACCCCGTCTACGCCTCGCGCGCCTTCCGCCGCCACACCGGCGTCTCCATGCGCGGCTTCGTCCGGGCGCGGCGGCTGCGCAGCGCGCGGCGCGAGTTGTCGTCGACGCGGCGCAACATCGGCGCGATCGCGCAGCAGTCGGGCTTCGCCGACGCGAGTCACCTGGCGCGCACGTTCGCGCGCGAGCTCGGCGTCACACCGAAGACGTACCGCGTCCTTACCCGAGGTTAATTTCGTTCCATTTCGCAGGATTTCGCGTTGCTAGGATCGACCGCATGAGAAAAGCCCTCTGCCTCCTCCTCCTCGCCCTCGGCTGCATCGCTGCTGCACCGCGCAACGACAACATCGACGGCTTCACCAACACCGTCCTCCGTGAGATCCCCGACATCCCGAGCGTCGGCGTGGCCGCGGTGAAGGACGGCCGCGTCGTCTACCTCAAGAACGCGAACACCGCGTACTACATCGGCTCGACGACGAAGGCCTACACCGGCCTGGCCTGCGCGATCCTGGCCGCGCGCGGGCAGCTCGACCTCGACGCGCCGATCAGCAAGTACCTGCCGGAGTCCGGGAGCGCGGTCACGCTGCGCGCGTTCCTCACGCACACCTCGGGCATCCGCAACGGCGGCATCGTCTACCGCACCGCCTACACCGGCGAGCACACTCCGCAGCAGCTCGCGGCGATGCTGCGCGATAGCACGCCGATCAACCCCGGCTTCCGCTACGACAACCTCGGCTACGTCGTGGCCTCGCTCGTCATCGAGCGCATCACCGGCAAGCCGTGGCAGCAGGCGCTCGACGCGCTGGTCTTCCAGCCCCTCGGCATGACGCACACGACGGCCTACATGTCGGCGGCGAAGCGCTGGACGATGGCCAAGCCGTACTACCGCAACCGCGCCGGCGACATCGTGCCGCTGCAGTTCGAGAAGGTCGATTCGACGATGCACGCGGCGGGCGGCATCGTCACGACGCCCGCTGACCTCGCGCGCTGGCTGCTCGCGAACCTCGGCAAGGGCCGCATCGACGGCAAGCAGCTCATCCCCGCCGCGGCGTTCGAGGAAGCGCTCAAACTGCAGGTGCCGGCGACGGCCGACCGCGGCGACTTCAAGGGCAACGGCTATGCCTTCGGCTGGTACCACGCCGACTTCCACGGCCAGCACGCCATGTTCCACGGCGGCGGCTACGAAGGATGGCACTCCTGGTACACGATGCTGCCGGAGCAGCAGATCGGCGCGGGCGTGCTGACGAACATCAACGGCGCGCCGGACGACGGCGCCGACCTCATCGCCTCGTACATCCTCGACCGCCTGACGAACAAGCCCGACCTCGACGTCGAGTACGCGAAGCGGCTCGCGGCGGTGAAAGAGCACGTTGCGAAGGTCAAGCAGACGATGATCGACGAGGTGGCCAAGCGCGCGCAGCGGCCGTGGAGTTTGCCGCATCCGAACGCGGCCTACACCGGGCGCTACACGAACCCGCTCTACGGCACGCTGACGATCGAGGAGCGCGGCGGGAAGTTGTACGCGTCGATCGGGCGCCTGACGTCGGTCATTGAGGCGTTCACGAAGCCGGAGACGGCGCGCGTAGAGCTCACGCCCGGCAGCGGCGAGCCGCTCCTCTTCGCCTGGAGCAACGGCGAGAAGCCCGACGCGGTGACGTGGGGCGACGACAAGTTCGTACGCGTGCCGTAGGGTGACGGGCACGCTGACGGCGATCTCGGCCGCATCGGCGATGTAACCCCGTTCAACGGCGGAACGTATGTGTTCGTAACCGTTCCGACGGCACACGCTATGGACAGTGAGCTTGTAGCAGTTCGCGAGGAGGGCAGGCGCGCCGCGCCTGCCTCCTTCCCCTCTCACCACCACTGCACGCGCTGCGGCGGCAAAGCGACGGTCCTCGAGGACGACGCGCTGCTCTGCGGCCGATGTTTCCTCGACGCCGCGCTGATGCGGCGGCGGCGGCTCTCGCGGGCGCGGCCGTCGTATCATCGCCGCGCATGAAACGGTTCCTGCTCCTGGCGCTCGTCGCCGTCTGCTGCCTCGCCGCCGCCAAGAAAAAGCCCGCCGCACCCACCGTCCCGCCCGGCACGCTCGGCGGCCGCGTCTATTCGCGCAGCGCCGCGCCCGTGACCGAGGCGGCGGTGCACGTCTGGAAAGAGAAAGAGAAGAAGGAGACGGCGACGATCAAGCCTGACGAGAAGGGCGAGTTCCGCTTTCCGATCGCCGAGGGGACGTACGAGGTGCAGGCGACGGCGGCGGGGAAGCAGCCGGCCGTGCCGACGCGGATCATCGTGGTCGTGCACCAGCAGCAGGTGACGTGGGTGAACCTGGAGATGGTGCCGTAGGGTCGGGAATCGCGCGCCGCAATCACTCCTACAAGCGGAGGGATCGGTCATGCGGCGCATCGTTCTTTGTCTCGACGGCACCTGGAACAGCGCGTTCGCCGAAAAGAAGCGGCGCGACGGGCACACGGTCCTCAAGCCCTCGAATCCGCTGAAGCTCGCCCGCGCCGTGAAGCCGTTCGCCGCCGACGGCACGGAGCAGATCGTCTACTACTCGATCGGCGTCGGCTCGCTGTCGGTCTATCCCGGCACGGCGAACTGGCTGCTGCACCACGTCGACCGCATCCTCGGCGGCGCGTTCGGCGCGCGCTTCGAGGCGAACGTCGAGGACGCCGTGCACTTTCTCACGCTCAACTACGAGCCGGGCGACGAGGTCTATGTCTTCGGCTTCAGCCGCGGCGCCGGCACCGCGCGCGCCGTGACGCGCTTCCTGGAATGGAACGGCGGCGTGCCGCAGAAGTGCGATGCGTACTACTTGCCGCTGCTGTTCCGCGAGTGGCTGCGCGTGAAGGGCGTGGGCGACAATCGCACATTCCTGGCGGCGAAGACCCTGAAGCCGTTCGAACCGGTCACGGTGAAGTACCTCGGCGTGTGGGACACGGTGATGGCGCTCGGCTCGCGCCTGCACGCGACGGCCGGCAGCACCACGGCGGGAAAGAAACGGGCCTTCTTCGCGGGCGACACGCCGTCGGCGTGCGTCGTGCGGGCGCGGCAGGCGCTGGCGGTCGACGAGCGCCGCTTCGATTTTCGCCCCGAGGTATGGCGGGCGGCGCTGCCGGGACAGCAGGTCGAGCAGCGGTGGTTCGCCGGCGTGCACTCGAACGTCGGCGGCGGCTACGACCGCGACGGGCTGGCGAACATCGCCTTCCACTGGATCATCGACGGCGCCTCGCAGTCGCAGCTCGAGCTCGACGCCGACTTCACGAAGTTTTTCAAGGGCTTCGCGGGCGACACGCTGTACGTGTCGTCGACGCCGTTCTACAAGGTGCTCGACAAGATCCGCAGCATGAAGGGCGACGGCAAGCGCACGGTTCACGGCTACAACGCCGTGCTCTCCGGCAGCGTGGTCGATCGGATGAACAGCTCGACGCTGCTCGACGACGAGCGCAAGGCGGTGAAGACGCCGTACCGGCCGGAGAATGCGATCCGCTTCCTGGCCGAACAACCCGATCTGACGGCCTACCTGCAACAGATCGGCGCGAAGCAGACGACGCTGCCGGCGGACGTGATGCAGCAGATCGAGCGGTTGCGTGCCCAGGCGGCGGCGGGGGCGACTCCGGCATCAGCGTGAGCTGGGGTCAGGTCTTTACTTTTGACTTTCTTATTTGCAGTGATAATTGCGGCTGAGACAAAAATCTTTGCCCTTCTTGCCAAGAACGTGCGGTTTTCTTACGTGAGACGACCGTTTTGGCTGCAAATAAGAAAGTGAAAAGTGAAGACCTGACCCCAATCACTTCAGCGTCAGCGTGACGCTCGCCCCGCTCGCCACCCCGTCCTGTGCGGCGGCCGGGTCGTTCGGGTCGCGCATCAGGGGGTTGCCGTGCGTGTCGATGCGGGCGTCGATGCGCAGCTTGTCGGGGAGCGGCTGGCCCATCATGGAGTCGGCGGCGCTGATGTCGACGGTGAGCGGGAACGCGCCGATGGGGACGCGCTTCACGGCCAGGGGCGGGCCGGAGGTGACGCCGGCGGCGCGGGCGATGACCCAGATCACGGCGTTGGGCGGGGCGGTCTTGCCGGGGGCCAGGTTCAGCGTGACCTTCACGGAC
>DATELQ010000012.1:0-6424 GCA_035276475.1 Thermoanaerobaculia bacterium
GCTGACAGGAGTTTACAATCCAAAGACCTTCATCCTCCACGCGGCGTTGCTGCGTCAGGCGTTAGCCCATTGCGCAAAATTCCCCACTGCTGCCTCCCGTAGGAGTCTGGACCGTGTCTCAGTTCCAGTGTGGCCGATCACCCTCTCAGGCCGGCTACCGATCGTCGCCTTGGTAGGCCATTACCCTACCAACTAGCTAATCGGACGCGGACCCCTCCTTCAGCGAGAGCCCTTGCGAGCCCCCTTTCACCTCACGGTCTTATGCGGTATTAGCCAGAGTTTCCCCTGGTTGTTCCCCACTAAAGGGCAGGTCATCCACGCGTTACTCACCCGTTCGCCGCTCGACTGACCCTTGCGGGCCGCCTCGCTCGACTTGCATGTGTAAAGCACGCCGCCAGCGTTCATTCTGAGCCAGGATCAAACTCTCCAGTTTAACTTGCCGCGTTCTTGCGAACGCAAACTCGATATCTGAACAGTTGATCGTACTGACATTCAGTCAAACGACTGGTTGTCATTCGGATATGCGGTCTCGCTCTCGCGAGCCGCTGATTCTCTTAAGGAATCACGTTGACTTGTCTTCTGATCCTATTCAGTTGTCAAAGAACCGACGTCCGCCGAAAGGGCCGGCAGATTGCCATACCCCTCCGTCCGTGTCAAGCGAGACGATTCGACTTCATTCGACTCGTCCCGTCTGACCCGGACACCTCGACCGCATCCGTGTGCTTCGCTGGAAAGATCGCGGCGAGTTGCCTCGCCCGCAAGAGCCGCCGAGTTTAAGCCCGCCGACTCAAGTTGTCAACCGAAGTACGCCTGACAACCACCCCTACCCACTCGCTATTCCAGCCTCGCGCTGTGCCCAACAGGTTGTGCACGCTTGAGTTATCGGCTCGATTGTGAAAGATCCCAGTACCGCGTCGGGACACCGCATAACCGGGTAGGGGGGGTACCTATTCCGACACTTTCAGCAACTGTTCCAGCTCGGCGCGAAGGAGCTTTCCGAGCGGCGACCGAGGGATGCGGTCGACCCGATGAGTTTGACGGATCCTCTCGAATGGAACGACTTGCGCGTTGAAGCGCTCGACGATGCTCTCCGCCTCGACGGTCGAGGCGAGGTGGATGACATGGCCGAGCCTGGCGTCGGCGACGGCAACGACGGCCGCCGCGTCGCCGGCTATATATCTAAGGATGGCGTCGAGGCGGTTGAGGTCGACGGACTCACCGCCGATCTTGACGAAGTCGACCGCTCGCCCGCGCACGCGCACCGTTCTTCCGTCGACTTCGCCGAAGTCTTCCGTGAGGAACCAGCCGTCGAGCTTCGGATCGACGAGGCCGCCTTCCGTTGCGTAGCCGGTGAAGAGCGACGTCCCGCGGACTGCCAGCCGCCCGTCCGGCTCGCTTCGCGCTTCGAGGTGCGGCAGGAGCTCGTTCTCGACGGTGACGGTCGAGCAGCACTCGCTCATCCCGTACGTTGCCAGGAGCGGCCAGCCGAGGGCGTGGCCGCGCCCCTGCAGGTCGGGATCGAACGCGCCGCCGCCGACGAGCACGGCGCGCAGCGTTCGCGGCGGCCGCAGACCCGCCGCCACGAGATCGTGCACCTGCGCCGGGACAAGCGACGTCAACGTGGCCTCGGTCGCCGCAAACGCGCGTGCGTCCCACGGCATCGCCACCATGCGCGCGCCGGAGAGGTGCGCCCGCGCGTGAATGCCGAGGCCGCCGACGTGAAAGTACGGGAGGACGCGGCACCAGACGTCGTCGCCCGTCGCGGCAAGCCGCTCGTTGACCGCGCGCGCCGAGGCGAGGATCGCCTGCTTCGACAGCGCGACGAGCTTGATCGCGCCGGTCGTCCCCGAGGTGGCGACGAAGACGTGCGCCGGCAGCTCCGGCACGAGCGCTTCCAAGCGCGCGCGCGCCTCCGCCGGCATCCGCGGATTGAGCAGGAGATGCGACTGCGCCGATTCGAAATCTACAGTCGCTTCCACGGCAGCGCCTCGAGGAGGTCGGTGAAGTCGGGCGGGATGAGCCGCGCGTCGGGCGAGATCCGCATCCGCTCGATGAACGGGTCGCTCTCGTACAGCACGTGCGTGACGAGGCCGCACGTCTCGGTCGAATTCGCGGCGACGTACGCTGCGTGGAGCTGCCCGATCGGGTGATCCATGTACGAGGTGATGATGATCGGAATGTCGACCTCCGGCACATCCTGCACCGCCGGCTTCACGACGAGCACGTCGACCCCCTCGGTGGCCACAGCGCGGTCGAGCGCGAGACGGAATCCCGACTCCCGGATCTCGCGCCACCGAACCGCGTCGTAGAGGCACGGGTCCTCCACGAAGTCGATCCGCTCCCGCGGCAGCGTCGGCGCGGCGCGCGCGAACGCCTCCGCGTCGTTGTTGAAGTCGAGCCGCAAGCGATAGCCGTCCGGCAGCACACCGCCCGGCATCTTGATCTTCACGGTGTCGAAGCCCTCGGGCGGCTCGGATCCGGGCCAGTGGCTGCGCGGGATCGTCAGCCCGTCGAACATCTCGCGCCGCCACACGGACGCAAACCACAGCGACCGCCGCGTCAGCGGCGTCGTCTCGCCGCGCGCGAGCAACGCGAGTTGCTCGTCCAGCGGCGCGTCGCCGAGCTCCGGCCACGGATGCACGTCGGCAAAGCCGTCGCCCACGCGCAGCAGCGCCCCCTCGCGCGGGCGCGCGCCGGCGAGGGCGCTGAGCGCCCGCCGCGGCTTCAGCGTGTAGCGCCAGAACCACATATGACGAAGGCGATGCCGAACGCCCACTCCAGCATTCCGGCGAAGGCAAGGCAGCGGTTGAGCGCGCGGCCACTGCTTCGCAGCGCGCAAACGATTACCAGGAGCGCCAACGGCGCGACGAAAAGCACGCCGCGAAAGCCGCGTGGCAAGAGCGCGAACGGCACGAGCGCCATCAGCACAATCTCCACCCGCGCGAAGCCGCGGCCGAAGCGCGCCGCGAGCGTCCGCTTGTTGCTGGCGCGGTCGTTCTCGAGGTCGCGCAGGTTGTTGATCGCCAGGAGCACGATCGCCAGCGCGCCGCAGGCGACGCCGGCGACAAGTGCGTTGCGATCGAAGTGCAGCACCTGCAGGTAGTACGTCCCGCTGACCGCCACGATCCCGAAGAAGACCATCACGAACAGCTCACCCAGGCCGTGGTAGGCGAGCGGATACGGCCCGCCGGTGTAGGCGTACGCGGCGGCGATCGACGTCACGCCGATGGCGACGATCGGCCAGCCGCCGCGCACGATGAGCGGCACGCCGCAGAGCGCCGCCAGGGCGAAGCAGACGATCGCGCCGCGCAGCACCGCCTCGGCCGACAAGAGGCCCCCCTGTGTTACGCGCAACGGTCCCAGGCGCTCGTGCGTGTCGGCGCCCTTGCGAAAGTCGAGCGCGTCGTTCACGTAGTTCGTGCCGATCTGGATGAATACCGCGCCACCGAGGGCGAGCCAGAACGACGGCCAGTGCGCGAAGCGCGCGAGCGAGAAGCCGACCAGCACCGGCACGACCGCCGCGGCGAGCGTCTTCGGGCGCGCGGCGAGGAGCCAAGGATTCATGGAAAGCGCGGGTATTTGTCGAAGCGCGGCTTCCGCTTCTCCACGTACGCGTTGCGCCCTTCCTGCGCCTCCTCCGACATGTAATAGAGGAGCGTGGCGTTGCCGGCGAAGTCGAGGAGGCCGATCTGCCCGTCGCAGTCGGCATTCATCGCCGCCTTCAAACAGCGGAGCGCCATCGGCGAGAGTGCGAGCATCTCCCGGCACCACTTCAGCGTCTCTGTTTCGAGTTGATCGAGCGGCACGACGGTGTTGACGAGGCCCATGTCGAGCGCCTGCTTGGCGTCGTACTGCCGGCAGAGGAACCAGATCTCGCGCGCTTTTTTCTGCCCGATGATGCGCGCGAGGTAGGAGGAACCGAGGCCGCCGTCGAACGAGCCGACGCGCGGACCGGTCTGGCCGAAGCGGGCGTTCTCCGCGGCGATGGTGAGGTCGCAGACGACGTGCAGCACGTGCCCGCCGCCGATGGCGTAGCCCGCGACCATGGCCACGACGGGCTTCGGCAGGCTGCGGATCTGCTTCTGCACGTCGAGGATATTGAGGCGCGGCACGCCCTTCGAGTCGACGTACCCGGCCTTCCCGCGCACGCGCTGATCGCCGCCCGAGCAAAACGCCTCCGTGCCTTCGCCTGTGAGAATGACGACGCCGACGTCCCCGTCGTCGCGGGCCATCTCGAACGCCTCCTTGAGCTCACCGACGGTGAGGGGACGGAAGGCGTTGCGCACCTTCGGGCGGTTGATGGTGATCTTGGCGATGCCGTCGTCTGTGCGCTCGTATTTGATGTCTTCGAACTGATGGATGGACTTCCAAGTTTCTGCCATGTGCGGACACTAACTCGCGCCGAGGAAGCGGCGCAAGGCGGCGATGAGGGCTCCGGGTTTTTCCCACGGGACGCGGTGGGCGGCCCCCTCGACGATCTCGACGGCCGCGTTCGGCGCGCGCGACGCCGCGAGCTCCGCCTCGGCCACATACTTCGGATCGCGCGCGCCGGCGATCCAGAGCGTCGGGAGTTTCAATTCATGCAGACGCGTGAGGGCCGCCGGTACGTTCTCCCGCAGCTGGCGCGCAAGCTCGGCGCGGTCGAAATCCCCCTCGGCGCGCGGCATGACGTGGCCGCCGAAGAGCGGCTGGGCGTTCCAGTCGCGCAGGAGCGTGTCCCAATCGTCGCGCTCGAAGCGCTGCGCCCAATCCTCGCGCGATCGTTCGGCGGGGCTGACGCGCGTCGAGATCAGAACGGCGGCACGGTATCGCGCACCGTCGAGGAGCGCTTGCAACGCCAGACGGCCGCCCCGCGAGTAGCCGAGCAGCACGTCGCCGCGCGGCTGGAGCGCCGTCACGACGTCGAAGCCTGCCTCACGCAGGAAGTGCCAGTCGTGAGGGGTGCCGAGAAAGCCGTGCAGTGCCGTGATCACCACAGCGCGTCGTACTCCGCCCAGGCCCGCCGGCTCGCCTCCGCGTCGGGCCGCAGCTCGGTCACCCGGTCCTCGATGCCCCACATCGAAGCCCACTTGCCGAAGTCAAAGTCGTGCGCGTTCTCGATGAGCGTCCGGTCGATCGACTTGAGCGACGCGACGCGCTCGAAGATCCGCCCGCCGCCGTTGTTGACGACGACGATCTCGAAGCGGAGCGCGGGCGGGAGCTGCGGCACGATCCACGGCGCGCTCATGTCGTAGATCGCCGTCAGATCGCCGACGACAGCGACGTTCGCGCGCGCGGGGTCGCACTGGCCGAAGAACGTGGAGAGCTGCCCGTCGATACCGTTCGCGCCGCGGTTCGCCTCGATGGTGAAGCCGCGGTTCTCGCGCGTGGCAGCGAGGTCCCACTCGCGGATCGGCAGCGAATTGCCGAGGTAGACGCGCGCGCCGGCGTCGACGCGCTGCGAGAGCGCGCGGATCATGGCCAGCTCGGACTGCGGCTCGGCGTCGAGGATCGCGCTGATGCGGCCGGCCTTCTCGCGGTCGTCGTCGAAGAACGACTGCGGCGCGGGGCGCGGCTCGACGTCGTCCCCCAACGCGATCATCGGCAGCACCGTGCCGCGCGCGAGGCCGGTGAACGGGAGCGCGTTGATGTTGATGACCTCGACCTCGCGAAACTTCTCGTCGAGATCGCGCCAGAAGCGGAGCGCCGGCACGTTGCCGATGCGGATCACTGTGTCGAATTCGCCGCGCGGCAACATCCGCTCGCCCGCTGTAATCAAAGGAAGGTCGGGATCTTCGCGGAGGCCGGAGAGCGGCTCGGCGTACACGGGTGCTTGCAGCCGGAGTGCATACGACTTTGCACGTTCACGATCGCGCGGAGCGAGCCCGCCGAGGATCACGACCGGACGCTTCACGCGATCTCCTCGTCGATCAACGGCTCGTCGAACTCCACGTTCACATGCGTCACGCAGCTGCCCGCGTACGGGCCGAAGATCCCCTCCTGCTCGATGCACTGCGGCGCGCCCGTGCCGCGGTAGCGTGCGGGGCGGTCGGCGGTGATGACGATGAGCGGCGTGCCGGAGTAGTACGCTTCGATGACGGCGGGCAGCAGCTCCGCGACCGCGGTCCCCGAGGTCGTAACGACGGCGGCCGGTGCACCGAGAAGCTTCGCGCGCCCGAGAGCGAAGAACGCAGCAGAACGCTCATCGACGAACGACCACACGCGCACGTCGGACGTCACCGAGAGCACCGCGATTAAAGGCGCATTGCGCGACCCGCCGCACACGCAAAAGTCGACCACGCCGGCCGTGCGCGCCTCCGCGATCGTCCGCCGGGCGCGCTCAATGTTCGTCATGCCGGACCGCGGCCGCGACGTCGGCGGATTCGAGGCCGAAGAGCGCCTTCACCTGCTCGCGCTTCTCGCGCAGCTCCTCGAGCTCGCGGTC
>DATELQ010000013.1:0-21062 GCA_035276475.1 Thermoanaerobaculia bacterium
TCGTCTTGCAGTCGGGGTAGCCGGAGCAGCTGTAGAACGGGCCGTAGCGGCCGGACTTGAGCACCATCTCCTTGCCGCAGTTCTCGCAGGGGGGCTGCGGCTCGGTCGGCAGGTTCGCCTTCATCAGGCGCGGGTCCTTCGTGTTCTTGCAGTCGGGGTAGCCGGTGCAGGCGTAGAACTGGCCGAAGCGCGAGCGCTTGAGCTGCATCGGCTTGCCGCACTTCTCGCAGATGATCTGCTCGTCGTCCGCGGTGGCCTCGGCGGCGGCGCCCTTGGCCATCTCCTTCGTCGTCTTGCACTCGGGGTAGTTCGAGCAGGCCAGGAACTCGCCGAAGCGGCCGAACTTGATCACCATCGGCGAGCCGCACTTCTCGCACTTCTCGTCCGTGGCGATCCCTTCGCCCTTGACCTGGGTCATCTCCTCGCGGGCGCGCTCGAGGTCGGCGTTGAACTTGCCGGCGAAGTCGCGCAGCGACTTCTTCCACTCGAGAGTTCCCTCTTCGATCTCGTCGAGCTCCTCCTCGAGGCGCGCCGTGTACGTCTCGTCGATGATGTCGCCGAACGACTGGCGGAGGAGCTTCGAGATCAGGCTGCCGAGCTGCGTCGGGAAGAACTTCCCCTCGTGCTTGTAGGTGTAGTCGCGGGTCTGGATGGTGGTGAGGATCTGGCCGTACGTCGACGGCCGCCCGATGCCGTTCTCCTCCAGCGCCTTCACCAGCGTCGCCTCGGTGTAGCGCGGCGGCGGCTGGGTGAAGTTCTGCTTCGTGTCGAGCTCGAGAAGGCGCACCGTCTCGCCGGTTTGCAGCGGCGGGAGGGCCTTCTCGTCGTGCTTCTCCTCGTCGTCGTCGTCGACGGTCTCGCCGAAGACAGCCAGGAAGCCGGCGAACTTCAGCACCTCGCCCGAGGCGCGGAGCGTGTAGGGGCCGTTGGCGATGTCGGCGTCGGTGACGTCGAATAGGGCCGGCTTCATCTGCGAGGCGACGAAGCGGTCCCAGATCATCCGATAGATGTTCAGCTCTTCCTTCGTCAGGAAGTCCTTGATCTTCTCCGGGTCGTATTCGAGCGACGTCGGGCGGATAGCCTCGTGGGCCTCCTGCGCCTGAGCAGCTTTTTTAACACGATAAACGTTAGGCTTTTCCGGGAGAATATCGTCACCGTATTTCGTGGCGATAAAGTGTCGCACTTCGGTGAGTGCTTCATCGCTCACGCGCACCGAATCGGTACGCATGTAGGTGATGAGTCCCGCGAACCCGAGCGAGCCGAGCTCTTTTCCTTCGTACAGCTTCTGGGCGATTTGCATCGTCCGCTTCACCGGGTACTTGTAGCGGTTGTAAGCGGCGCGCTGCAGCGTCGACGTGATGAACGGCGGCGCCGCGCTCTGGCGCTTTTCCTTCTTGGCGACGTCCGCGACAGTGAACGCCCCGCTTTTCAGCGCCGCCTCGATCGTCCGCGCCTGCTCCTCGTTCGCGACCTCGGCCTTTTTCCCCTCGATCTTCGTCAGCTTGGCCACGAACGGCGGCGGGGCATCGGCCGCGAGCTTCGCCGCGAACGTCCAATACTCCTCGGGGACGAACGCTTTGATCTCGTCTTCGCGGTCGACGATCATCTTCAGCGCGACCGATTGCACGCGTCCCGCGGAGAGGCCGCGGCGCACTTTGTCCCACAGAAGCGGCGAGATCTTGTAGCCGACGAGGCGGTCGAGCACGCGCCGGGCCTGCTGCGCGTTGACCTTGTTCATGTCGATGTCGGTCGGATGCTCGATGGCTTTCCGCACCGCGTTCTTGGTGATCTCGTGGAAGAGGATGCGGCGGACTTTCTTCGTTTCGCCGCCGCCGAGGAGGTTGAGAACGTGCCAGCCGATGGCCTCCCCCTCGCGGTCGGGGTCGGAGGCGATGAAGATCGTGTCCGCTTTTTTCGCGGCCGCTTTGAGCTCGCTGACGACCTTCTGCTTTTCCTCGAGGACTTCGTACTTCGGCTCGAACGTCTCCTCGTCGACACCGAGCTCGCTCTTCGGCAGGTCGCGCACGTGGCCGACGGAGGCTTTCACGACGTAATCCTTGCCGATGAACTTGTTGATCGTCTTCGCTTTCGCGGGTGACTCGACGATGACGAGGTTCTTGGCCATTGCGGAACGCCCCAAACTTCGGCGGGGATGGCGGAATTCCTCGCGCGCGCGTCGCGCGCGTGAGGGGCGGGACGATACCAGAGAGAGCGTCAGGGCGGCAAAATTGCTACTTCGGGTAGACATGCTGAGACTGATCGCGCTGTTCCGCTGGTCGAAGGCGCTCGTGCTGATCGGCGCGGCGTTCGGGGCGATGCGGCTCCTCCGTCCCGGCGTCGCGCAGCACATCGCGGCGTGGGCGATGCAGCTCCCATTCGCGGCGCAGCATCGCTTCGTGTCTGAAGCGATCGCGAAACTCCTGCACCTCGACACGACGAAGATCGAGTGGATCGTGGGCGGCCTCTTCGCGTACGCGGCTTTGTTCGCGGTCGAAGGTTACGGGTTGTGGCGCGACAGACGCTGGGGCGAGTGGCTGACGGTCGTGGCCACGACGTCGTTCATCCCATTCGAGGTCTACGAGCTGTTCAAGCGGGCCACGGCGATCCGCGGCGCGATGCTCGTGACGAACATCGCCATCGTCATCTATCTTGTGTGGCGCATCCGCCACAAAAAATAAGTGCATGCGCCGCGCGCTCATCGTCATCGTCGTCGGAGTCGTTACGCTGCTCGGCTACGTCGCCGGGCAGAAGCGCAATCCGCCGGGGTTCTACGTCGACGAGTCGTCGATCGCGTACAACGCGCTGACGATCGCGCGGTACGGCTGCGACGAGTGGGGCGTGCGCTGGCCGCTCTACTTCCGCGCCTTCGGCGAGTACAAGAATCCGGTCTACATCTATCTCCTGGCCGGCGTGTTCCGCGTCACGCATCCGAGCAATCTCGCCGCGCGCCGCTTCAGCGCTCTCCTCGGATATCTCGCCGCGGTCTCGATCGCGCTCATCGCATTCATGATCTCGCAGCGGGGCTGGATCGGATGGACCGTGTTTCTCCTGGCGCTGACGACGCCGCAACTGTTTGAGACGTCGCGGCTCGTCTTCGAAGTCGCGCTCTTTCCGCTGGCAATCGCGCTGTATCTCTTTTGCGCGTGGAAAGCGGCGAATCGCGAGCGCTGGAGCGCTTGGCTGATCGCCTCGCTGGCGGCCTCTCTCGTGCTGATCACGTACACGTATTCGACGGGGCGGATGCTCGGACTGGCGTTTGCGCTGGCGCTATTCATCCTCGTCGACCGCCGGGAACGGGCGATCGGCGCCGCGATCGTGCTCGCCGCGTACGTCGCCGTGGGCCTCGTGCCGATGCTGATCTTCAACGCGACGCATGCCGGCGCACTCACGCAGCGGACGGACGAAAGCTCGCTTCTACGCGAGCACGGCGATCCGACGCGTAAGATCGCGACGTTCGAGCAGCAGTATGTCGGGAACCTTCTGCCGCTCGGGATGGCCCTGAGCGGCGATCCGAACCCGCGCCACCACGTTCCCGGCTCTCTCGGCGCCATCGACCTCGGCGTGCTTCTGCTCGACGCCGTGTCGTTGTTCTTCATCTTCCGGAGACGGCCGTGGAGCCGCTGGTGGATCTTCATCGTCGTGCTGATCGCGATCAGCGCCGTACCGGCGTCGCTCTTCGACGCGCGCTATCACGCGCTCCGGCTCATCCCGATCCCGATCCTGCTGCTCCTCCTCGCGATTCCGGCGCTGCAGAGCGGGAGCCGGCGGCTCACGATCGCTGCGCTGCTCCTCTGCGTCCTGCAGACGTCATGGTTTTTCTCCATGTTCGCGAGGTACGGCGCGGCGCGGACGAACGTCTTCGACGCCGACTTTCCGCGCGTGCTGCGCGCCGCGCTGGCGCAGCCGGTCCGGCCGATCTACCTGCGGACGTCGTACGTGCACGCCAACTGGTACGCGACGCTGGCGGGCGTTCCGCTCAGCAACTTCACGACGAACGATCCGGCGCCGGCACGACACGCCGTGATCGGGAGCAATCACGATGTGCGCTGCGACGGCTGCCAAGTCATCGTCCGCGGCGAAGACTTCACCGCCTGGGTGACGCCGGAGTAGACCTACTCCTCTTCCTCGTCGTCCGCGCCTGCCGCTTTGTACTTCTTCGTCTTGTTGTAGAGCGTCTTGTACGAGATCCCGAGGATCTCGGCGGTCTTGCGGCGGTCGCCGTCGGTCATGGTGAGCGTCTCTTCGATCACGATCTTCTCGACCTCTTCCATCGGCTGGCCGAGCGGGATTTGCACCATATTCTTCTGGCGGCGCCGGCGCGAACCGAGGAGCTTGTCGGGGAGGCAGTCGACCGTGAGCGTGTTGCTGCGGGCCATGATGAAGGCGCGGTTGATCACGTTGCGCAGCTCGCGGACGTTGCCGTTCCACTCGTACTGCTGCAGCGCCTCGATGAAGTCGGCGTCGATGTTCTCCACCTTCTTCTCTTCCGTCTCGTTGAGCTTCTGGAGGAAGAAGTGGGCGAAGAGCGGGATGTCCTCGAGGCGTTCGCGCAGCGGCGGGACCTCGATCGGGAAGACGTTCAGACGGTAGTAGAGATCCTCGCGCATCTTGCCATCCTGGATGGCCTTCTGCGGGTCGCGGTTCGACGCGGCGATGATGCGCGCGTCGATGTTGATCTCCTCGTTGCCGCCGACGCGCCGGAACTTCCCTTCCTCGAGCACGCGCAGGAGCTTGACCTGCAGCTCGATCGGCATCTCCGTGATCTCGTCGAGGAACACGGTGCCGCCCTTGGCGAGCTCGAAGTAACCCTCGCGGCGCTTGATGGCGTTCGTGAACGCGCCCTTCTCGTGGCCGAAGATCTCCGACTCGATGAGCGTCGCCGCGATCGCGCCGCAGTTGAAGGCGATGAACGGCTTGTTGCGCCGGCGCGACAGCGAGTGGATCGTGTTCGCGACCACCTCTTTGCCCGAGCCTGACTCGCCGACGATGAAGACGTTCGCGTCCGTGTTCGCGACCATCTCGATCTCTTCGAAGAGCTTCTGCATCCGCGGCGACTTGCCGACGAGATGCCCGAGCGCGCCCATCTTCTGGAGCTGGCGGCGCAGCTCGAGGATCTCCTGCTTCATCAACTGCTTGTCTTCGACCGTCTTGAGGATGACCTGCAGGCGTGGGAGGTCGACCGGTTTGGTGACGTAATCCTCGGCGCCGACTTTGAGCGCCTTCACGGCCGAGTCGACCGTGGCATGACCGGTGAGAATGACGACGGAGACGTCGGGATAGCTCTCCTTGATCTTGTGCAGGAGATCGAGGCCGGTGCCGTCAGGGAGCTTCAGGTCGACGATGGCAACGTCGGGCACCATCTTGGAGACCGAGTTCCACCCGGCCTTGACCGTGTCGGCGACTTCCGCTTCGTATCCCCACTCCTCGACCACGTCGGCCATGCCGGCGCTCGTTGCACGATCATCGTCAACGATCAAGACTTTTCTCATCGATCTCCCAGAGGAAACGAAAGTCTGAAAACGACCTTATCACGATCCTGTTCGGCAATCAGCCCGCCACCGTACGTTTCGGCGATGAGGCGCGCCGCCGCGAGGGAGAGATCGGGATTGCCGAGGGGATCGGAGTAGTAGAACTTGAAAATCTTCGTGGCCTCGAAGTCTTCGGCGGTCGGCTCACCGCTCACTGTCACCGCGAACTGCCGCGAATCGAGCTCGGCCGCAAAGCCGCGCCCTTCCGTCTTCAGAGCTTTCGAAGCGCCCTCCAAAAACAGCTTGTAGCTCTCGCGAATTCTGGCATCGTGCGCGACGATCTTTGCGCTCCCGTCCGGCAGCGCGAGCTCGCATCCGGTCGACGCGCACGCCTCGGCGCACGCCGCGACGAGGTCGACCGACGCCGGCTCCTCGTCGCCCTTCGGCGGCGTCGACAGAAGAAAGAAGGTGTCGAAGATGCGCGCCATGCGGCGCAGCTCCGTCTCGATGGAGCGCGTGTAGGCGAGGATCTTCTCGTCGTCCGCGGCCGCGCCGGCGATCTTGGCAATGCGCATCCGCAGCAGCTCGACGTTGAGCACTGCCACGTTGAGCGGCGTCTTGAGGTCGTGCGCGGTGTCGCTGCTGCGGCGGAAGGCCGTGTGCGCGAAGTGGTCGAGCCAGGAGTCCATTTGACGGACCCTAGACTACATCCCCCGATGCAGGTCGATCATGGCAATGCTCTCCTCGAGCCTTGCCTCGACCACGGCGAACTCCGGATCCTGCGACGAGAGATCGGCCAGCGCCCGCTCCGCCTCGGCGCGCTCCGCTTCTGCAGTGGCGAGGTCGACTTCCTGCGGCAGCCGCGCCGTCTCCGCCATGACGATGACGCGGTCCGGCAGCACCTCGGCGAAGCCCCAGGTGATGACGAGCCGCATCGTCGTCGTGCCGGTGCGGTACTTCATCTGCCCGACCTTGAGCGACGCCAGGAGCGGCGTGTGCCCCGGCAGAATGCCGATCTCGCCGTCGCTCGCCGGGAGCTCGACTTCGTCGACGTCCGTCTCCACGATCTTCCGCTCGCGCGTGACGATCGTGAGACGCAGCTTCGTCGGCAGCGGATCGGCCATTTACGCCGCTTCCTTCTTCATCTGCTCGGCCTTATCGAGCACTTCCTCGATCGTGCCCTGGTTGTAGAACGCCTGCTCCGGGATGTCGTCGTGCTTGCCGGCCACGATCTCCTGGAAGCCTTTGATCGTGTCGGCGATCTTGACGTACTTTCCTTCCAGGCCGGTGAACTGCGTGGCCACGTGGAACGGCTGCGAGAGGAAGCGCTGGATCTTGCGCGCGCGGCCGACGATCAGCTTGTCCTCTTCCGACAGCTCGTCGATGCCGAGAATGGCGATGATGTCCTGGAGGTCCTTGTACTTCTGCAGCACGGCCTGCACGCCGCGCGCGGTCTGGTAGTGCTCCTCGCCGACGATGCGCGGGTCGAGAATCTTCGACGTCGACGCCAGCGGGTCGACGGCCGGGTAGATCCCGAGCTCGGCGATCTGGCGCGAGAGAACGGTCGTGGCGTCGAGGTGCGCGAACGCCGTCGCCGGTGCGGGGTCGGTGAGGTCGTCGGCGGGAACATAGATCGCCTGCACCGACGTGATCGAGCCGCGCTTGGTCGAGGTGATGCGCTCCTGCAGCTCGCCCATCTCCGTGGCCAGGTTCGGCTGATATCCGACGGCGCTCGGCATGCGGCCTAGGAGCGCCGACACTTCGGAGCCGGCCTGGGTGAAGCGAAAGATGTTGTCGATGAAGAGCAGCACGTCGAGGCCTTCGGCGTCGCGGAAATACTCGGCGACGGTGAGGCCGGTCAAGCCGACGCGGAGGCGCGCGCCGGGCGGCTCGGTCATCTGCCCGTAGATCAGCGCCGCCTTCGACTTCTCCGGATTGCCGGGCTCGATGACGCCGGTCTCGGCGAACTCGAGCCAGAGGTCGTTCCCTTCGCGCGTCCGCTCGCCGACGCCGGCGAACACCGAGAAGCCGCCGTGGGCCTTGGCCACGTTGTTGATCAGCTCCATGATCAACACTGTCTTGCCGACGCCGGCGCCGCCGAAGAGACCGGTCTTGCCGCCCTTCGTGTACGGCTCCAGGAGGTCGACGACCTTGATGCCGGTCTCGAACATCTCGATCGAGGTCGACTGCTCGTCGAACGGCGGCGCCTCGCGGTGAATCGCCCACCGCTCCTTCGCGTTCACCGGTCCTTTGTTGTCGACCGGCTCGCCGAGAACGTTGAGGATGCGGCCGAGCGTCTGGCGGCCGACGGGAACCGAGATCGCGCTGCCGGTGTCGATCGCCTTCATCCCCCGGACCATGCCGTCGGTCGGCTTCATGGCGATGCAGCGCACCTGCCCCTCGCCGATGTGGTTGGCCACTTCGACGACGACGTCGATGTCGACCTTGCCGAGCTCCTTGTTATCGACGACGCGGACAGCGTTGCCGATCGACGGCAGGTGACCTTCGTCGAATTGAATGTCGACGGCGGGGCCGACGATCTGGATGACTTTGCCGATTTTCTCTTCTGCCATTGTGATCTCCGTTAGCCCGCCGCCGCAGCGCCGGAAACGATCTCGATGATCTCTTTCGTGATCGACGCCTGGCGGATGCGGTTGTACGTCAGCGTCAGGTAATCGATCATCTCGGAGGCGTTCTTCGTGGCCGCCTCCATCGCCGTCATGCGCGCCCCCTGCTCGGCCGCGGCCGACTCCAGGAGGATGCGGTAGAGCTGAAACTCGATGTGCTTCGGCAGCAGGTCAGTGAGGATCTGCTGCGGGTTCGGTTCGTAGAGGTAGTCGACCGTCGTGGTCTTGGCGACCTCCCAGTCGCGCTCGATCGGCAGGAGGCGCTCCACGCGCACGTTCTGGGCGATGATCGACTTGAACTCGTTGTACACCGCGTACACCGCGTCGATCTTGTCGTCGACGAAGTCCTCGATCAGCTCCTGGGCGATCGCGCGGGCCGTGCCGAGCGAGAGCGCCTGGAACACCTGCGTGGCCTCGCTGCGGATCGGGATCGGGCGGCGGCGGAAGTAGTCCAGCGCCTTGCGGCCGATCGGCAGGAGCTGCACCGACTCCCACTTGTGCTCGCGCATGGCGTTCATGGCCGCGCGGATCACGTTCGAGTTGAACGCGCCGCAGAGACCCTTGTCCGCCGTGACGATGAGAAGGAGGACGTTGTGCTCCTCCTGCGCCTTGAGCAGCGGATGCTCGGCCATCTCCTCTTCGCCGACGCGCGTGGCCACCGAGGTCAGGACCTGGCGCAGCGCGGCGGCGTAGGGGCGCGCGGCGAACATCCGATCCTGCGCGCGGCGCAGCTTCGCCGCGGCCACCATCTTCATGGCCTTGGTGATCTGCTGCGTGTTCTTCACGCTGCGGATCCGGCGGCGGATGTCGATCGTGTTGGCCATGCGTTACGCCGCGAGCACGTTGCCGCGTTCCTTCACGTAGTCGTTCTTGAACTCGGCGACGACGTCGGACATCTCCTTCTTCAACACGTCGTCGAACTTCGGCGCCGTCTCCACGCGACCCAGCAGATCGGCCTTGTTGTCGAGGACGTGCTGGTGCAGCGCTGCTTCAAACGGGCGGACCGCTTCGACGGCCAAGTTGTCGAGGAACCCCTGCGTACCGGCGAAGATCGAGAAGACCTGCAGGCCGATCGGCATCGGCTGATACTGCGGCTGCTTCAGGATCTCGACGAGGCGCCGGCCGCGGTTGAGCTGCGCCTGCGTCGCTTTGTCGAGGTCGGAGCCGAACTGCGCGAACGCGGCGAGCTCGCGGTACTGCGCGAGGTCGAGCCGCAGCGTGCCGGCGATCGCGCGCATCGTGCGGATCTGCGCCGAGCCGCCGACGCGCGACACCGAGAGGCCGACGTTGACCGCGGGGCGGACGCCGGAGTGGAAGAGGTCCGTCTCGAGGTAGATCTGGCCGTCGGTGATGGAAATGACGTTCGTCGGAATGTACGCGGAGACGTCGCCGGCCTGGGTCTCGATGACCGGCAGCGCCGTGAGCGACCCGCCGCCGAGCTCGTCGGAGAGCTTCGCGGCGCGCTCCAGAAGGCGCGAGTGCAGATAGAAGACGTCGCCCGGATAGGCCTCGCGGCCGGGCGGGCGGCGGAGGAGCAGCGAGATCTCGCGATACGCCTGCGCGTGCTTCGAAAGATCGTCGTAGATCGCCAGAGCGTGCTGCTTGTTGTCGCGGAAGTACTCGCCCATCGCGCAGCCGGCGTACGGTGCCAGGTACTGGAGCGGCGCCGGCTCCGAGGCCGAGGCGCTGACGACGATGGTGTGCTCCATCGCGCCGTACTCCTCGAGCGTCTTCACCACCTGCGCGACCGTCGACTTCTTCTGGCCGATGGCGACGTAGATGCAGATGACGCCTTTGCCCTTCTGATTGATGATCGTGTCGACGGCGATGGCGGTCTTGCCGGTCTGGCGGTCGCCGATGATCAGCTCGCGCTGGCCGCGGCCGATCGGAATCATGGCGTCGATGGCCTTGAGCCCCGTCTGCAGCGGCTCCTTGACCGGCTTGCGCTCGACCACGCCGGGCGCGAGGCGCTCGATGGGGTAGACGTCGCTGGTGTTGATCGGCCCCTTGCCGTCGATCGGCTGGCCGAGCGGATTGACGACGCGGCCGACCATGGCCTGGCCGACCGGCACCGACATGATGCGTCCGGTGCGGCGGACTTCGTCGCCTTCCTTGATGGCCTGGTACTCGCCGAGGAGCACGACGCCGACGTTGTCTTCCTCGAGGTTGAGGGCGAGGCCGGCGACGTTGTGCGGGAACTGCACGAGCTCGCCGGCCATGACCCGCTCGAGTCCATAGACGCGGGCGATGCCGTCGCCGACCGACACCACGGTGCCGACCTCGGAGACGTCGACGCCTTTGCCGATGCCTGATAATTGTTGACGAATAATCTCTGTGATTTCTTCTGACTTCAAATCAACAGCCATAATCTCTCCCGAGAACGGCTCACGTTAAGGATTCGCGGAAACGGTTGATCTTGCCGGAGACGGAGGCGTCGTAAACCTCGCTGCCGACTTTGGCGATGAAGCCGCCGAGAAGCGTTGGATCGGTGGTGACGGAGACTTCGACCTTGCGCCCGAATTTCTGCTCGAGCGTCCGGGCCAGCGCGGCCTGCTCGTCGGGCGTCAGGTTGTGGGCCGCCCGCACTTCGGCGGCGAGGGTGCCGGTGGCCTGGCGGATCATCTCCGCCAGCGCCTCGACGATCGTGCCGAGGTCGTTGATGCGGCGGTTGCGGATGAGGACTTCAAGGACGCGCGACGACAGCTCGCCGACGCCGAGGCGTTGTGTGACGCTGCGCGTGATCTTGAGCTTGGTGTCGATGTCGATGCCGGGGTTGGCGTAGACCTCGGCGAGGTCGCTCGAGGAGGCGCGGGCGTCTTCGAATTTGCGAAGCTCGTCCCGCACACCGCCCGCGACGGTAGGTGTCTTGGCGACGTCCATGACGGCGCGCGCGTATGGCCGTGCAAAGCGGCGGATCATCCCTTCACCTCCGCAACCTCGCGCACGCTCTCATCGAAGATCTTCTTCTGATCGGCCGGCGTGATCTTCTCTTTGACGATCTGCTCCGCGCGCTGCGCGGCGAGCTCGCCGGCGTACTCCGTCAGCTCGTGCCGGGCGTGCTTCAACCGGTTGTCGACCTCGGCGCGCGCGTTCGTGAGGATGCGCTGTGCCTCCGCATCGGCGGCTTCCTTCAGCTCGCGCCGCTGGCGCTCCCCCTCGGCCTCGGCGCGCTCGTGAATGGCGCGGACGTCCGCCTCGATCTGCGTCAGGCGCGCCTGGATGTCTGTCGCCAGCTGGTCGGCTTTCGCCCGCCGCGTCTTCGCCTCGTCGGCCGCGCCGCGGATCTGCGCGTTGCGGTCGCCGAAGAACTTCTTGGCCGGCCCGCCGAGGAGCCACACCAGGACGCCAATGAAGAGCAGCATGTTGGCGAGCTTCCAGATCCACGCCGGGAGCCCGAGGAACTTCGGCCCTTCGTGCGGCCCGCCCACGTCCTCGCCGGGGTGCGCCGTCTCGGCGCTCGCCTTTTCGGAGCCGTGGGCGACGTCGTTCGGCTGTGCCTGCGCGAGCATCGGCAGCGCGATGGCCAGCAGCAACAGAATCAGCGCAAAGGTCCGCATCAGACCGGCCTCCCGAGGATTCGCTCGGCGGCGAGGCGGGCCAGCGACTCCGACTCGCGCACGATCTTGTCGCGCGCCGCGGCGACGTCGCGGCCGAGCTGCGCGTCCGCCTCGGAGATCATCGAGCTCGCCGCCGTAGTCGTCTCTTCAATCTTCGCATTGCGGTACGACGCCGCCTCGGCGCGGTAGCGCTCGCGGACGTCGCCGGCCTGACGCTTGGCGACGTGGAGCTGCTCCTCCATCTTCGCCGTCGCTTCGTTGAAGCGCGCCATGGCCGCCTCGTAGACCTCGAGCGCGCCGCGCTGCTCGTGCTCGCGCGACTCGATGATGGCCAGAATCGGGCGGACGAAAAAGTTCCGCACGACGACGTACGTGGCGATGAAGATCGCCAGCACGGCGAGCAGAGAGAGATCGGGTACGAGATTGATTTGCATCCGTTTTGGGGCCGGAAACGCGCGGCGGGGCGTCCCCGAAGCCGCGGCTATATACCACATCGGAAAGAACGTTGTCACCAGACGGGTTTGGAGGGCGTGAGCTACAACCGGATCCTCGCCGACGCGGACGCCTTTTTCCGCCGTGTCATGGAGTCGCAGCCGCAACAGCTGCAGTGCGGCCGAGGCTGCTCGCTCTGCTGCTACGGGCTCTTCGAGATCGGCTCCGGCGACGTGCCGGTGATCGCCGAAGGACTCGAGAAACTCCACCCCTCACGGCGGAAAAAGATCGTGGCGCGGGCACGAGAGATCGTGGAGTCGAGCGCACACCCGGATCTGCGCACCTGCTCGCCGATCGAGAAGGAAAAGTTCTTCGACCGCACCGCCGAGACGCCGTGCCCGAACCTCGACGACCGCGGCGAGTGCATGCTCTACGAGCACCGTCCGCTGGTCTGCCGCACGTTCGGCCTTCCGCTCCGCAACGGCGACGAGTACCTCGGCGACGTCTGCGAGCTGAATTTCACGACGGCAACGCAGAGCGAAAAGGAAGCGGCTGCGTGGGACCTGCAGTGGGAGGACGAGCTCGGCCCCGAGGATCAGTACACGATCCCCGAGGCCATCGTGCTCGTCGACCGGCTCACTTCAGGCGGGCGTCGAAAAAGCTCGACGTAGCCTCGTACACCGCCACCCAGCTCCGGTGCAGCAGGAAGTCGTGCACCTCGTCCGGCAACACGAGCAGCTCCACGGGCACGTCGCGCTTGCGCAGCTCCTCGGCGAGATGGATCGTCTCCGTGAACGACACGTTGCGGTCGTCGTCGCCCTGGATCAGCAGCACCGGCGAGCGCCACGTGTCGACGTAGGCAAGCGGCGATGAGCGCCACGCCAGCCGCCCGAGCTCTTCGCTCTTCGACGGATCCCACGTTGGCGCCCACACCTTGATCTCATTGTTCCAGTCGTGGACGCCGTGGATGTCGACGCCGGCGGCGTAGAGGTCCGACGACTTCGCGAGCGCGAACGCGGTCAGGTAGCCGCCGTACGAGCCGCCCCAGGCGCCGATGCGCTTCGGATCGACGTCGGGCCGGCTTCGCAGGTACAGCGCTGCGCCCTGCACGTCGTTGACTTCGCTCGCGCCGCGCGTGCCGTAGTTCAGCGCCTCGCGGAACTCCATGCCGTAGCCGATGCCGCTCCGGTAGTTCACCGCCAGCACGACGTAGCCGCGGCTGGCGAGGTACTGGTTCATGGCGTACGCGTTCGCGTAGTAGTCCATGTAGTGCCAGCCGAGGAGCATCTGCCGGCGCGAGCCGCCGTGGAAGAAGACGACGGCGGGATGAGTCGCAGCCGCCGTCCCGGCGGCCGGATCGGCGGCGTCCCGCCGCCGGGACGGAAGGAAGAGCTGTCCATGTATCGGAACCCCATCAGCCGCCGGAAACACAACCTGTTGGGGCTCGACGAAATCGAATTTCTTGACCGGAACGATCGCGCGACCGTTCACCGTCGGCACGCCCGGATGCGTCGCATCGGACTGCAGATACGCGACGCTGTCCCCAACGATCACCGGCACCCACTCGATCGACTTCCCACTCGTGACCGCCGCACCGTCGCGGAAGACGTGGCGGCGGTCGATGTCGCCGATATTCGACGACCAGACGATCGACTTGCCGTCGCCCGAGACGTGCTCGACGTCACCGTCGCCCGGCGACAGGAGCTTCGGCCCGCCGCCGTTCAGTGCGATTGAATAGAGGTGCGTCCACCCGTCCTTCTCCCACGGGAAGACGAGGCGGTCGCCGGCCCAGAACAGCGCATCCTCGGAGTCCGTGCCGCGAAAGACCGAGCCTTTGCCCGTATCGGCGCGCCACAGCTCACGCCCTTTGCCGGTCGCCGCGTCGGCGATGCGGATCGACCACGGCGGGCCGCTGCGGTTCGCCGCGAAGATGAAGAGCTCCGTGCGCGACGGGATGCGGATGAACGCGACCTGCTTCGAGTCGGGCGTCCAGAGCGGAGCGACGTCGCGGTCCACGCTCGGGTCGAGATAGCGGACCTGCTTCGTGGCCACGTCGACGACGCCGACGAAGCTGTGCTCCTTGCGCGGGGCGACGAAGGCGATCTTCGTCCCGTCCGGCGACCAGCGCAGCGTGTGCCGCGTGCCGGTCGCGGCGATGAGCGCCTCCGGCTTGGCGCTGCCGTCGAGCGGCGCAAGCATCAACTGCTTCTTTGCCGTGAACGCGACGCGGTTGCCGGCGATGCGCGGCTCGCTCCCCTCGCCCACCTTGCGCACAGTGCCGTCGCGCAGCGCGACCGACCACACCTCCTGCGGCGGCGTCTCCACCGCGCTCGAGGGGTTCGGGTTCTCGCCGCCGACTTCGAGGTCGCCGCCGCGCGTGAAGGCGATCCATTGGCCGTCGTCCGAGATCG
Organism: Thermoanaerobaculia bacterium; assembly: GCA_035276475.1. Lineage (GTDB taxonomy): Bacteria > Acidobacteriota > Thermoanaerobaculia > Gp7-AA8 > Gp7-AA8 > DATDFB01. The sequence continues at coordinate 14,496 of DATELQ010000013.1, forward strand.
TCAGCTCGCCGAGGTCGACGCCGTCGTCGCCCGTGAACTTCGTGAGCTGGCGCGGCTCGAACTTCGGCGCCTCCGCCGTCCAGACGTTGCGCGCGCCGCGGTCGTTGCAGATCCAGGCGATGCGTCCCTTCGCTGCGGTGAGCTCGTAGCAGAAGGGAGCGGAGAGGATCTCGTCGATGGTGAGCGCGCCGAGCGGCGCGGCCGCAAGAAAGAGAAGGAGGAGGAGCGCGCGCCTCATGCCTTCGCGGCGATGTTGGCGACCTTCTTGTCTTCCATGACGCAATTACCCTGGAAGATCGCCCCTTCTTCGATCACCAGCGCCGGCGTGTACACGTCGCAGTAGACGCGGCCGTTGCGGTGGATCTCCACGCGCTGATCGGCGGTGATCTTTCCGACCACCGTGCCGCTGATGGCGATGCGGCCGACGTGGAAGTCGCCGTCGAGCTGCGCCGTCTCGCCCACGATCAGCTCGTTCTTCGAAAGGATCTTCCCGTTGAACTTCCCGTCGATGCGCATCGTGTCCTCGAACTCCAGCTCGCCCTTGAAGGACGAGCCGCGGTCGAGGAAGCCGTTCAAGTCACCTGATTTTTTGTTCACCGTCGTCTCCCCATGAGATCGTCGACCACGCGGATCAACTCTTCTTCGCTGCCATAACGAATGTGTATCACACCGCCGCGCCTCCGCCGGTCGATCTCCACTTTCGTTCGCAAAGTCCTTTGCAGCTTCTCCTCCGCGTCGCGCGTGAAGACGTCCTTCTCCTTCTCCGGCTTCTTCTCCGTCTTCGGCGCGGCCAGCGTCTCCGTCTGGCGCACGTTGAGGTTCTTCTTCACCACGCGCTCGGCCAGCTGCTCCTGCTTCTTCGGCGACTCGATGGCCAGGAGCGCACGGGCATGCCCCATCGAAAGCTGTCCCGAGGCCAGGAGCTTCTTCACCGGCTCGGGCAATTTCAAAAGCCGGAGAAAGTTCGCCACCGTCGAGCGCTCCTTGCCGACGCGCTGCGAGATCTCCTCCTGCGTCAGCCCGAACTCCTCGTGCAGCTGGTGGTACGCGAGCGCCTCCTCCATCGGATTGAGGTCCTCGCGCTGGATGTTCTCGATCAGGGCTATTTGCAGCGCATCGCCGTCCTGCGCGATTTCTTTAATGACAGCAGGCACGCTCGATAAGCCAGCCTTCTGTGCGGCACGAAAGCGTCGCTCGCCGGCGATGAGCTTGTAGCGGTTGTCGCCGGCGCGCGTGACCACGAGCGGCTGCACGATGCCGTGCTGGCGCACGCTGCGCGCGAGCTCGTCGATTGAGGCCTCGTTGAAGTTCTTGCGCGGCTGGTAAGGGTTCGGCGAGATCTGTGCGATCGGGATCTCTGCGAGGCCTGACGGCGCGGCCGCCGCCTGCTCGCGCTGCGGAATGAGCGCGCCGAGGCCTCGGCCTAGAACCTTCTTCTGATTCATCCGATCACGTTCTCCGCGCGCTGGATGAACTCCCGCGCCAGATTGAGATACGCCTCGCTACCCCGCGAGCGAATGTCGTACAGGATAATCGGTTTCCCGAAGCTCGGTGCCTCCCCCAACCGGACGTTGCGCGGGATCACCGTCCGGTAGACCTTCTCCCCGAAATGCGTGCGCACCTCCTCGGCCACCTGGCGGGAGAGGTTCATCCGCTCGTCATACATCGTCAGAGCGATCCCTTCGATCTCCAGCGCCGGGTTGACGGCGTCGCGCACGCGCTCGACCGTCGCCAGAAGTTGCGAGACCCCCTCGAGGGCGAAGTACTCGCACTGCATCGGCACGAGGACCGAGTCGGCGGCGGTCAAGGCGTTGATCGTCAGGAGGCCGAGCGACGGCGGCGAGTCGATGAGGACGTAGTCGAAGTCGCCCTTGATGTCGGCGAGAGCCTTGCGGAGGTGGAACTCGCGGCCGATGGCTTCGCGGAGCTCGATCTCGGCGCCGACCAGATCGACCGACGACGGGGCGATGCTGAGCGTCGGCAGCTCCGTCGCGCGGATGATGTCGCGGATCGGCGCGCCGTCGACGAGGACCGGGTACATCGACTGTTCTTCCGTCTTGGGGAGGCCGACCCCGGAGGTGGCGTTCGCCTGCGGATCGAGGTCGACGATCAGGACTTTGCGCTCGCAGGCGGCGACGGACGCGCCGAGGTTGATGGCCGTCGTCGTCTTGCCGACGCCGCCCTTTTGATTCGCGAGCGCGACGATTTTCGTCATTGTTTCACGTGGAACGTCAGCACGACGAGGAAGTTCGACGCGCCGCGCGGCAGGCGGTGGACCTCGCTGCGTCCGATGCCGTCGATCGCGGGAACGTCGTCCGTGCCCTGGAAGAGTGCGACGCGCCCGCCCGGCTCCAGCCACTCCCGCAGCGGCGGCACCCACTCCTCCGGGTTGCCCACCGCGCGTGACGTGACGAGCGAAAACCGAAGGTCCGGAGGGAACCGCTCCAGAGCGCGCGACAATCTATCACCGACAACTACAGCGCTCAACCCGCATTCGCGCACCGCGTGCTTGAGAAACGCCCACTTCTTTTGGTCGACTTCGACGAGCGTGAAGCGAGCCTCCGGCGAGACGATGGCCATCGGAATGGCGGGCAATCCGCCGCCGGAGCCGAAGTCGAGGACATTTCCTTTCGGCTGTAGGATCTCCGCCGCGGCAACCGCCTCGGCGATGTGCGCGTCGAGGTTCTCCCGCGCCTCAGGCCCGATGAGGTTGATGCGCTCGTTCCACTTCAGGAGCTCGCGCCGGTAGATCCCGAGTGCCTCGGCGGACATGCATCCGAAGGATAGCAATGGCAGCCGGAGTCACGCCCGGAATCCGGCTGGCCTGCCCGATCGATACCGGTCGTACGAACGACAGCTTCTCCGTCATCTCCCGCGAAAGGCCGGGCAGCGTGTACGTCATGGTGGCCGGGACCTGCAGCTCTTCGTCGTTGCGCGCTTTTTCCGCTTCACGCTGCTGACGCTCGATGTAGCCGGCGTAACGAAGCTCGTTGACGACGCCGTCGCGCTCTTCCTCAGTGAGGTCGTGGAACGCGTCGACACGCTTGACATCAAAATCCGGCCGGCGCAGGAGCTGCGCGACAGTCTTGTGCTCGGGCTTGAGCACGGTGACGTGCGCCGCTTCTTTCGCGCGGCTCATTCGGGCGACGCGCGCTTCGATGCGGCGCTTGCGCTCGTCGTCGAGGATGCCGAGACGGTCGGCCAGCGGCGAGATGCGCTCGTAGACGGAGTCGCAGCCGAGGAGCAGCCGGTGCTCCGCGCGCGAGGTGAACATTCGGTACGGCTCCTCGGTGCCGACGGTGACGAGGTCGTCGATCATGACCCCGGCGTAGGCTTGGTCGCGGCGGAGGATCACCGGCTCGCCGCCGCGCACGTGCTGCAGCGCGTTGATACCGGCGAGGAGCCCCTGCGCGGCCGCTTCTTCGTAGCCGGAGGTGCCATTGATCTGGCCGGCGAGAAAAAGACCTTCGGCTCCTCGAACCTGCAGCGTCGGCTCGAGCTGCTCGGGATTGACGAAGTCGTACTCGACGGCATAGCCGTAGCGGGCGATGGTCGCGTTCTCAAAGCCTCGGAGCGAGCGGACAACGGCGTCCTGCACGTCGGCTGGCAGCGACGTGGAGATGCCGTTCATGTAGAGCCACGGGTGATCCAGCCCCTCGGGCTCGACGAAGACCTGGTGGCGCTCTTTCTCAGCGAAGCGGACGACCTTGTCTTCGATCGACGGGCAGTAGCGGGGCCCGGTGGCTTGGATCTGGCCGGAGTACATCGGCGCGCGGTGAAGGTTCGCGCGAATCAGCTCGTGCGCCTCGGCGCCGGTATACGTGAGGTGGCAGAGCACCTGCGGAAGCTCGAGCCGGTCGGTGAGGATGGAGAACGGGCGCGGCTTCTCGTCGCCGGGCGCTTCTTCGAGCCTGCTCCAGTCGACACCATCGCGGGCCACGCGCGGCGGGGTGCCGGTCTTGAGGCGGCCGAGCTTCAGGCCGAGCGCAGCGAGCGAGGCGGATAGTGTTTCAGCGGAGGGCTCGCCGAAGCGGCCGCCGACGGTTTTCTGTTCCCCCGAATGCATGAGCGCGCGGAGGAAGGTGCCGGTCGTGATGACGATGGCTTTCGCCTTTAGGATCGTCCCATCCACCAGCTTGACCCCGCCGTTCAGTCCCGCCACCGCCGACTCCAAGATAGTGAGATTCGGCTCCGCCGCAAGGATCTCCTGCACCGCTTTCGCGTACAGATCGCGGTCGCACTGCGCGCGCGGGCCCTGCACGGCGGGTCCTTTGGAACGGTTGAGGACCTTGAACTGGATCCCGGCGCGGTCGGTCGCCTCCCCCATCAGCCCACCGAGGGCGTCGATTTCTTTGACGAGGTTGCCCTTGGCGAGGCCGCCGATGGCGGGGTTGCAGGACATCCGGCCGACGGCATCACGGAGCATCGTGACCATAGCCGTGCGGGCGCCGCCGCGGGCACAAACGCGCGCCGCCTCAGCCCCGGCGTGGCCGCCGCCGATGACGATGACGTCGAAGTCCGACATGTTTCACGTGGAACAGTGACACGGCTCGCTGTCATCCTTCGCGTAGGCGTAGGGCACAGAGCACAGGGAACAGGGGACAGGTGTTGGTCGTCGCGAGAACACCACCTGTGCCCCGTTCCCTGTGCCCTGTCCCCTATTTCCCGATGCAAAACTTCGCGAAGATCTCCGAAAAGACTTCATCCCTCGTGATCGCGCCGGTCAGCAGCCCCAACGACGTCGACGCCCGGTAGAGGTCGACGAGAATCAACTGCTCGTCCGCTCCCTCGTCGAGCGTTTCCAGCGAGCTCTCCAGCGCGTCAGCGCAGCCGGCCACAGCCTGCCGCTGGCGCTCGTTGACGAGGCTGCCCTCGGGGGCGGCAAACGTCTCCCGCACGAGCACGTCAAGGCGGCTCAGCAGCGCATCGATGCCGCGCTCGGCAGCGACGCTGATGCCGAGGGCGCCGTGGGGGGCTGGCTTGAGGTCGGTCTTCGTCCAAACGACGAGCGCGTCGGGATAGCGCTCCACCTCATCCTCGGCGGTGATGCCGGCGGCGGAGTCCACTAAATAGAGGATGACGTCGGCGCGCTCCGCGGCCTCGCGGGCGCGCGAGACGCCGATCCCTTCGACCATGTCGGACGCATCGCGCAGGCCGGCGGTGTCGGCAAGCGTCACCGGGAGCCCCCCAATCTCGATCGTCTCGCGCACGATGTCGCGCGTCGTGCCGGGAATCGGCGTCACGATGGCGCGGTCGCTGCCGACGAGGCGGTTGAGCAACGTCGACTTCCCTGCGTTCGGGCGGCCGAGGATCACGGCGCTGAGCCCTTCGCGCGAGGCTTGGCCACGGCGGTAGGTGTCGGCGAGAGTACGCGTCTCGTTCAACGCGTCGACGAGAGCCGCACGCGCGTCGCCACGGCTGATGAACTCGTAGCCTTCCTCGGAGAAGTCGAGCGCCGCCTCGAGCCGCGAGATCACGTGCAGCAGCGACTCGCGGATAGCGGCGGCATGGCGGCTGAGCGTCCCCTCCAGGTTGGAGAGCGACAGCTTCGCCTGCAGCGCCGTCCGCGCATTGATCAGGTCCGCGATCGACTCCGCCTGCACGAGATCGAGCTTTCCGTTGAGCACCGCGCGCTCGCTGAACTCCCCCGGCTCGGCCATGCGCGCGCCGAGGGCGACGCAGGAGGCGATCACGCGCTCGACGAGGAGTGGGTTGCCGTGCAGCGTGATCTCTACGAGATCGTTGCCGGTGAAGGAGTGCGGGGCGACGAAGCGTGTCACTACGCAGTCGTCAAGAAGTTGACCTTTGTGAGTAATCGCTGTATGGGTGGCGATCCGGGGAGACGGCAACGAACCTGCTAGCAACGACACGATCGTGCCCGATGAAGGCCCGTCGATGCGCACGATCGCCAGCGCGCTTCGCCCCAAGGGCGTCGCTGGCGCGACGATCGTGTCGTCTGAATTCACTGTTCCGCGGCGCGGCGCACGATGGCGACGCGCTTGTAGAAGCCCTCGCCGCGCGACTCCGTGGTGACGTCGGCGTCGTCCTGCAACGCCAGGTGCACGATGCGCCGCTCGATCGGCGTCATGGCCGGCAGCAACTGCTCGCGCCCCTCGCTGCGCACGCGATCGGCGGCGTCGCGGGCACGCTGCTCGAGCTCCTCGTGCCTGCGGGACTTGAAGCCTTCGCAATCGAGCTCGATGTCCTTCTCGGTCTTCCGTCCGACCAGGGCCTTGTTCGCCAGCACCTGCAGCGCGTCGAGCGCCTCGCCGTGCTCCTCGATCATGCGCCGCGCGTCGCGCCCGTACAGGCGCACGACGATCTGTTGCTCGTTCTCCTCGGTGCGCACATCGAGCTCGAAGCGCGCGTAGTCGATCACTTCCTCGCACCACTCGCGCACGGCCGTCGCCGCTTCCGACTCCGGGCCCTGCTCCGGCACCGCGACCGGCTCGTAGTGCTGCTCGAAGTCGCCGGGGCGGAGATCGCTCTCGCGGCGGTCGCGGCGCCGAGGCTCGCGGGCGCGATCGTCGCGGCGATTGCCGCCACGGCCGCGGCCACCGCCGCGAG
>DATELQ010000014.1:0-2277 GCA_035276475.1 Thermoanaerobaculia bacterium
ACGCTTCCGATCTAAGCGTGCACGCTTCCGATCTAAGCGTGCACGCTTAGATCCTAAGGGCGCACGCTGAGAATCTAAGCGCGAACGATGAGAATCTAAGGGCGCACGCTTAGATCGTAAGCGCGCACGCTTAGCTTTTCAGCGTTTTTCGTGAGAAATTCAGCGTGCACGCTGACGATGAAAGCGCTCATTCTTCGATGGTTAGCGCGCGATGTGAATCTGCAAGGCCTCACCATGGGCAGCGATGGCCTGTCCCCTTCTTTGCATGTACCGCCTCGCTCTTTGCCTCCTGGTCGCGTCCGCTGCGGCGGCGCAGGAGTCGCCGCTCTTCCCGCGCCTGAGCGCCACGGCCGGCCGTTACGGCGGCCATTTCACGACCGACGTCCGCCTCGACCCTGACGCGACGGGGGAGGGGACGCGCATCGGCTTCGAGCGCGACCTCGGGCTCGAGCCCGACGAGAGCCTGCAGCGCTACACGCTCGAGTGGCGCCCGGCCGCGCGGCACGAGCTGGCCGGCTCCTACTTCGCCTCGTCGCGCCGCGGCTTTCAGCAGATCAACCGCGAATTCGTCTTCCGCAACAACACCTACCCGGTCGATGCGCTCGTCACCACCGGCTTCGATCTGAAGTATTGGAGCGCCACGTACACCTACTGGGCGCGGCGCAGCGCGCGCGACGGCTTCGGCATCACCCTCGGCGCGGCGGGGCTGTCGCTCGACGCGAACGTGATCGCGCAGCGCCCCGACTTCACCGTCACGGCGAACCAGAGCGCCAGCACCGACGTGCCGGTCGCGCTCGCAGGCGTGCAGGGGCGCGTGGCGCTGAGCGACCGCCTCCTCGCCGGCGCCGCCGTCTCCACGCTGCCGCGCGTGACCATCAGCGGCTACACCGGCCGGGCCCTCACCGGCAACGCGCAGCTCGAGTACCGCGCTCTGCGCTGGCTCGGCGTCGGCGCGGCGTACAACTACTTCCGTCTCAACGTCGATGTCGCCCGCACGGACCTCCGCGGCGCGATCGACATGACCATGCGTGGACCCGAGTGGTTCGTGCGGCTGGCGTTTTGACTCACGTTGCGGCGGCGGCGCTCTGTAAGGAGATCAAAAGCCCGCCGAGGTTCCAGGTATCGAAGCCTTCGACGATCTGACCGTTGCGAACGGTCATCCACGTCGTGCCGCGCACTTCGACCGGCGTGTTCGTCGCGCGGAATCCGAATCCGTCTCCGCCGTGCGTCCCCACCGCGCGCCAGCGCACGGCCGCGCGCTCGCCCTCGGCGAGAACGTCCTCGATCTCGATGCGCACGTCCGGCAGCGCCGACAGGAACATCGCCTGCATTTTCCGGAAGTCGGTGGGGCCGTGAAGTTCCTGACCCTCGACATGCCCTCGCGCGTCCGGCGCCATGAGCTCGTCGATGGCGCCGTCGCGCCGCTCGTTCCATACCTCTTCGAACCACCGCCGGGCCACCGTCCCCGCGTGTCTGTAGCTGGTCATGGTTCCCTCCGCGGCGATTGTACGGCCTAGCGCCAAAGCGCCGCCGCCGGCGTCCACGTCTCCACGTCGACGCCGAGCCTTCGGGCGCGCTCGATGGCGAAGCGCCACGGCTCCACGGCGTTCGGCGTCTGCGCGAGCTTGGCGATCGACAGCGCGCCCGCGAGATGGCGGCCGAGCCAGGTGCGCCAGCTGTCGCGGCCGAGCCACTGCAGCACGTGCTCGGTGTCGGGCGGGTCGACGCCCCAAGAGAGGAGGCCGCTGTCGTCGAGGCCGGCGCTGAACGGTACGCCGTGCGCGTCGCAGCCGGCGAGCTCCCGGCGCAGCACGTCCGCGACCTCGTCGAGCCGCTTGCGCGTCGTAAAGTACGCGACCATCTTGTCCGGGCGCAGCAGTCCGATGGCGCTGTTGCCGATCTTGAACGGCGCGGGCTGGAAGTCGGCGAGCACGCGCACGACCACCTCGAACGCCTCGCGCATCCGCTCCGGCCGCGGACTGACGTAGAGCTTGTACGTCACGTCGCTGCGGCGCTGCCGGCGGCGCGACTGCGGGTACCAGCTCAGCCATCCGCTCGCGCGGTCGCTGAAGCTCCACGCGCGCTCGAGGAGCGTCTTCAGCGCGCCGCGGTCCGCGCCGACGTGCGCGAGGATCGCCTCCGGCGTCGCGAAGCGCGACTTCCAGAACGGCGTCAGCGGGATGCGGTTGTAGAGATAGAGCGCCACCGACAGCGTCGGCGGATCGCTCGTCTCCAGGTCCTGCGCGTAGAGCAGCGCCTCGCGCGAGAGGCGGGCCA
>DATELQ010000015.1:0-36364 GCA_035276475.1 Thermoanaerobaculia bacterium
CAGCGTGGCGCCGACGATCGCGCGCGGCGGGGCGGGCGTGCCGGGTGGGGCGTCGACCGCGCCGGTGACGGCGATCTTCCAGCCGTCCGGCGTTTTCACGAAGAGGCGCTCGGAGATGCCGCTGTGCTCGTCGGCCCCGTAGCGGACGCGATAGCGGTAGGTGCCGTAGACCCAGCCGGGCTGCAGCGGGGTGAGGTGGATGTCGCTCGCCTCGATGAGGTCGGGCCAGGCGCTGCCGGCGCCCTTGGCGAAGTCGTCGTAGCCGGTGGTGAAGCCGGTCGGGCCGCCGCGCACGAGGAGGCCGCTGTGCAGGTAGTAGGAGAGGTATTTGTCGCGATTGTGCTCGCGGATGGCCGCGAGGTTGCCTTCGAAGACGGCGCGCGCGTCAGCGAGGTCGTCGGCGAGCGCGGGGAGCGCGAGCAGAAGAAGGCAGATGATTCGCATGGCCGTGAGCGTACCAGAGGAGGCGACGATGGCGATCGAATGGCAGACGAACGCGGACGATGCATTGGCGGAGGCGAAGCGCGACGGGAAACCGCTGCTCCTCGACTTCACCGCCGCACCGATGTGAGGGGGATGCGCTCGGCTGGAAGCCGAGGTGTATCCCGATCCCGAGGTGAGCGAGTTCATTTCGGAGAACTTCGTTCCGGTGCGTTTCGATGTAAGGAAAGACCCGCAGCCGATGGAGCGCTTCGGCGCGAACTGGACGCCGACGATCCTGATCCTCGACGCCGACGGCAACGAGCGGCACCGCATCGAGGGCTTCCTGCCGAAGGACGACTTCCTCGCGCAGATCAAGCTCGGTCTGGCGCACGCGGCGTTCGTGGCCAAGCGCTTCGACGAGTCGGAGCAGCGCTTCCGGGAGATCGTCGAAAAGCATCCCGACAGCGATTCGGCGCCCGAGGCGCAGTATTGGGCGGGCGTGTCGAAGTACAAGGGGACGGGCAACGGCGCCGCCTTGGGCGAGACCGCGCAGGCGTTCCAGCAGCGCTACAAAGACTCGCCGTGGGCGAAGAAGGCGAGCATCTGGGCGGCGTGAGGATCGGCGTCATTGCCGACACTCACGGCGTCCTCCACCCGCGCGTCCTCGAAGTCTTCGCGAACGTCGACCACATCGTCCACGCCGGCGACATCGGCGGCGAGCACGTGCTGCGCGCGTTGCGCGCCGTCGCGCCGGTGACCTTCGTCCGCGGCAACAACGATCGAGATGACGGTCTGGAGCTCCTTCGCCGGACGATATGCGGGAAAACGCTCCTCATCACCCACATCCTGCCGCGTCCGCGCAAGCTTCGCCGTGACGTTGCCGAGTCGCTGAAAGGCAAGAAAGCGGACATCGTCGTCTTCGGCCACAGCCACCTGCCGCACAACGAAGTCGTCGGCGGCGTGCGCTTCTTCAACCCGGCCAGCGCGGGGCCGCGCCGCTTCGATTACCCCACCTCCGTCGGCATCATCGACGGCGACGATGTGATGCACGTCGCGCTCGACGAGCGCTCTGTCACCGCACTGCAACGGCGAATGAATCAGTTGTCTCACCGTGCCTGAGCACGGCGCGTGCTTATAATCGATCGTCATGGCGTTCCTGGAGGCGCAAGGTCTTTCGAAGACCTATCGCAACGCCGAAGTCCCGGTGGGTGTGTTCGAGCATCTGGCGCTGAGCGTCCGCCAGGGCGAGATGCTGGCGGTCGTGGGGCCGTCCGGCATCGGCAAGTCCACCCTCCTCCATCTCCTCGGCGGCCTCGATCGCCCCGACGGCGGCTCCATCAACATCGCCGGCCGCGAGCTCACCATGATGTCGAACGACGAGCTGGCGCGCTGGCGCAACCACTCCGTCGGATTCGTCTTTCAGTTCCATCACCTGCTGCCCGAGTTCAGCGCCGTGGAGAACGTGGCCATGCCGGGATGGATCGGAAGACTCGATCGCGAGGATTCGTTACGGCGTGCGTCCGCTCTCCTTTCAGAGCTGGGACTCGATCATCGGGCTCGACACTTTCCGAACCAGCTTTCCGGCGGCGAACAACAGCGTGTGGCCATCGCCCGCGCGCTCCTGACCAACCCTCAGGTCTTCCTCGCCGACGAGCCGACCGGCAACCTCGACCTCGAAACCAGTGAGCGGGTCTTCGATCTGATGCGAGAATGTCACAGGAAGAGAGGTCTGACCTCGGTCATCGTCACGCACAACCCGGAGCTCGCGAGCAGGTGTGATCGCATCTTCGAGATGCGTGCGCGATAAAAACCATCATGTTCGAAAAATACAACGAGAAAGCACGCCGCGCCCTCTTCTTCGCCCGCTATGAAGCTTCGAAGCTCGGCTCGCGCGTCATCGAGTCGGAGCACATCCTTCTCGGAGTCCTGCGCGAAGGCGAAGAGATCATCAAGGAGATCTTCTCCCGCTTCAACGTGAAGCCGGAGCAGATCCGCCGCGAGGTCGAGGGCGACCGCCTCTTCGTCGACCGCATCTCGTCGTCGGCGGAGCTGCCGCTCTCCGAGGAGTCGAAGAAGATCCTCGCCTATGCGGCGCACGAGGCGGAGTCGATGCTCCACCAGTACGTCGGCACCGAGCACCTCCTCATCGGCATCCTCCGCGTCGAGTCGTCGACCGCCGCGCGCATCCTCACCGCCAAGGGCCTCAACGTCTACGGCGTGCGCGAGGAGACGATCTCGATCCTCAAGGAGCGCGAGGCCGACAAGCAGAAGAAGGAGCTCCCGTTCCTCGCCGAGTACGCGCGCGACCTCACGGCCATGGCGCACCAGGCGCAGTTCGATCCGCTCATCGGGCGCGAGAAGGAAGTCGAGCGCATCATCCAGATCCTCTCCCGCCGCACGAAGAACAACCCGATCCTCCTCGGCGAGCCGGGCGTCGGCAAGACCGCCATCGTCGAGGGGCTGGCGCAGCGCATCGTCGACGGCAACGTGCCGCTCTTCATCGCCAACAAGCGAATCCTCTCGCTCGACCTGTCGCTCATCGTCGCCGGCACGAAGTACCGCGGGCAGTTCGAAGAGCGGCTGAAGGGCATCATCAAAGAGCTCAAAGAGAACCCCGACATCATCATCTTCATCGACGAGATCCACTCGCTCATCGGCGCGGGCTCCGCCGAGGGGTCGCTCGACGCCGCCAACATCCTCAAGCCGGCGCTGTCGCGCGGCGAGATCTCCTGCATCGGCGCGACGACCATCCGCGAGTACCGGCGCTACATCGAGAAGGACCGGTCGCTGCTTCGCCGCTTCCAGGCCATCAACGTCAATCCGCCGAACGAGGACGAGACCCTGCAGATCCTCGAGGGCGTGAAGGAGCGCTACGAGGCCTTCCACAAAGTGAAGTACAGCGACACGGCCATCCGCAGCGCCGTCTACCAATCGAACCGCTACATCACCGACCGCTTCTTCCCCGACAAAGCGATCGACATCCTCGACGAGGCCGGCGCGAAGGTGAAGCTGCGCCGTGTGGCCGACACGCAGAACCTGCGGCGCCTCGAGGCCGAGATCCGCTCCATCGTCAAGGAGATGAAGAAGGCCATCTCGGACAAAGACTTCGAGAAGGCCGTTTTCTTACGCGAGCGCGAGATCGAGCTGAAGGAAGAGATCGAGCGTTTCAAGGCCGAGCGCGAGTCGGTCGGCGAAGAGATGATGGAAGTGACGAAGAAGGACGTCGAGGAGATCATCAGCTCCTGGACCGACATCCCCGTCACGTCGATCGAAGCCGACGAAGCGGCGAAGCTCATCAACATGGAAGAGACGCTGATGCACCGGATCGTCGGGCAGGACAGGGCCATCAAGGCCATCTCCCGCGCCATCCGCCGCTCCCGCTTGGGCGTCGCCTCACCGAACCGCCCCATGGGCTCCTTCATCTTCCTCGGCTCGTCGGGCGTAGGAAAAACCGAAGTGGCGCGGCGCCTGGCCGAGTTCCTCTTCGGCTCGCAGAAGCACCTCATCCGCTTCGACATGTCGGAGTACATGGAGAAGCACGCCGTGTCGAAGCTCATCGGCTCGCCTCCGGGCTACGTCGGGCACGAAGAGGGCGGCCAGCTCACCGAGCGCGTGCGCCGCAATCCGTACTCGGTCGTGCTCCTCGACGAGATCGAGAAGGCCCACCCCGACATCGCCAACATCCTGCTGCAGATCCTCGAGGACGGCCTCCTCACCGACTCCCTCGGCAACCAGGTCGACTTCCGCAACACGCTGATCATCATGACCAGCAACCTCGGCACGCGCTTCCTGACCACGAAGGGGCACATGGGCTTCCGCGAGAAGACGGCCGAGGGGGACCAGAAGTCGGCGGAGCAGCTCATTCACCAGGAGCTGAAGAAGGAGTTCTCCCCCGAGTTCATCAACCGCATCGACGACATCATCATCTTCAACCCGCTGACGAAGACCGAGCTGCGCCAGATCTGCCAGCTCCTCGTCGACGACGTCAACATCGCCCTCATCCACCGCAACGTGCAGATCGCCGTGGACGAGACGGTCATCGACTGGCTGCTGAAGAAAGCGGAGGAAGAGGCGAACTCCGGCGCCCGTCCTCTCCGCCGCTCCATTCAGCGCTACATCGAGGACGAGCTGTCGGAGTTCATGATCCGCCACAAGGACAACGTCCCGGAGCGGATCGACTTCACGATGAACGGCGAGGAAGTGTTGCTGATGCCGCGCAGCGTGGAGGAGCTGACCTCCTAGTTGTTATTCCTCGCCATCTTCACCATCCCGTGCGCGTCGCCCATCTCCTTGGCGACGCGCACGGCGTCGATGTCGACGCGGATCAGCGTGGTGTCGCCGTCGCCGGCGTCGTGCGCGACCACGAGCAGCTCCACCCGGTCGCCTTTCGGCTTCGCGTAGATGAACGCACACTCGCCGTTGCGCGAGTGCGTGCGCACCAGCGGCGAGTAGCCCTTCGGCACCTCGCGCGACACGATGCGCTCGATCTCCACGCTGTCGAAGCCGTGGCGCGGCCCCTCGTAGACGGCGAGCTGGAGATCGTGAACGCCTTTCGGGTGCACGACCCACGTGCCGAGGCGGATGAGGCCGAGGAGCGGGATGTAGGTCGGCTGGCCGAGGCGGACCGTGAGCGCGCGCTCGATGGAGTTGAAGTCGGCGTACATCGGCGCGGCGACGGCAAGGAGGAGGAGTGCGGCGACGAGCAGGCGCTTATTCATGGCTGTCCTTCTTTCCCATCTTCACGTGGACGTGCGGCACGCCGAAGTTCCCCTCGATCATGCCGAGCTTGTCTACGTCGATCGGGCCGACGATGTTCACGACCGTGAGCTCGCGCGGGTCCGCGGAGATGATCAGCAGTCCCACCGGCTGGTCGCCGCGCGTCTCGATGTAGATCTCGGTGTTCTCTTTTCGCTCGCGGACAGTGACGATCTTCTTCCACGACGCGCCGAGCTGTCCGCGCAGGCGGTCGACGACGGCGCGGTCGTATTCGCCTTCGTGATCGAACTCGTAGCTGCGGACGTAGATCCCCTCGAGCTTCGCCACGACGTCGCGCGCCGCGCGCTCGTCGGGATCGCTGTTGCTGAGGAACTTCGACGCCAGCTTGAGCATGGAGCCGTCGAGCGTGACGTCGACGACTTCCCGCGCCTTGTCGCCGAGGCCGGGGAAGTCGATGTTGAGCCGCTGCGCCGACAGCGGCGCGGCGATGGCGAGAGCGAACAGGGTCAGGATGAGCTTTTTCATGTCATTCACCTCGAAATGTCGTTGACGTGGTTGCGCGCGTCGCGAAGCTTCGCGCCGGTGATGTGAAGGGCGGTGAGCATTTGCTGCTTGGCTCGGACGATGCGCACGGCTTCGCCGCCACCGAGGCCGATGACGAGGAGCGCCGCCGCAGCGATGGCCCGCCAATGGCCTCGGCGAGTAGGGCGCGCGGCCGCATCGTCGCGATCGATCGCGGCCAGCACGCGCTCCGTGAATCCCGCCGGCGGTTCCTTCCGCTGTAGTGCGGCTTTGAGCTCGTTATCCATGCGATTCCTCCAGCTTGCGCCGCAGCGCCTGCAGGGCGCGGTGGAGCTGACTCTTGACCGTGTTGACGCGCAGCCCGACGATGCGGCTGATCTCGTTCGGGCCGAGCTCTTCCTGGTAGCGCAGCGTGAGGACGAGGCGCTGCATCTCCGGCAACGCCGTGACGAGCTTGCGCAGCGTCCGCCCTAGGAGCGGGTCGTGCGCGCGGTCGGCGGCGGCGAGCTCGGTGACGTCGTCGAGCGGCACGGCGCGCAGCCGCGCGCGCCGGGCCTCGTCGATGCAGCGCCGCGTCGTCACCTGCCGCAGCCAATGCACCAAGTGCATCGTCGAGCCGATGCCGTCCAGGTGCCGGTAGAGCTGCAGGAAGATGTCCTGGGCGATGTCGGCGGCGCGGTCGCGGTCGTTGAAGAAGTGGAAGGCGATGGAGAACACCATCGCCTGGTGCGCGGCAACGAGCTCCCCGAAGGCGTCGTGATCCCCTGAGCGGGCCCGCTGCAGGGGATCAGGCTGTTCGATCGCCGCGATTGCCGTCATTTCGACGGCTAATTACGCAGCTACGGGAAAACAGTTGGCACCTACCGTCCCTGAAATCCCAACGACGACCAACTATCGCCCGTCGTGTTGTCCACGCTCGACCCGTACGTCATCCACAGCGTCGGATTGATTGCCACGAGCGGCTGCACGACGATCTGCAGCGCGGCCACGGAGAGATTCGGAAGCGGGACCTGCACCATGGAGCGGGCCGGCACCGTCACCGTCGACGTGTTCGTCGGCGCATTCGGATCGTCCGTCGTCTGGATGATGTTGAACGCGCGATCGACCGTGTCGAGGTTCACGATGCCGACGTTCGTGCGGTAGCGCGCGTCGATGCGCTGCCCGAGGATCGTGGCGCGGATCAGATTGATGTCGCTCGTGGCGATGGCCGGGAAGCTCTGCGACGTCGTGCCGCTCGTGCCCGGCTGCGGCGTCCAGACCCGCTCCGTCGCGTAGAGGAGCGCGCCGGGATCGAAGTTGCCGTTCGCGTCGACGCCGGTGATCAAGAGCGAGCCGAGGCCGGACTGGCCGAGGATCGTACCGACGAAGTCTTCGGAGATCAGACCGCTGTTCGCGCCGATCGTCATGATCGTCGGCGCGCCGGCGGCCTGGCCGTTGGGCAGCCACGTGAACGCCACGCGCTGGGCGACGGCGCGGTAGTTCAGCACCGTGATGTCGGAGTGAAAGAACGTGCCGTTCGCTCCCTGCGCGCTGCCGGATCCGGCAAAGAGGAGCTGCGGCGTCGGCGAGTTCAGTGTCGCCTCGGGCGCGATCGTGAATTGGTGAGGCTGGGCGAGGAGCGGGAGCGAACAGAGCAGGAGAATGGGAAAGAGGAGCTTTTGCATAATGTGCAAATAACTCTGCAAGACCATGGCCGACGCGATACACTGCGCCGCCATGCCGTTCGTCAAGATCTACACCCGCCGCGACATCCACGCCGACACCGCCGCGCTCGGCGACGCCGTCCACGAGGCCCTCGTGGCGCAGGCGAACGTCCCGCGCGACGACCGTTTCCAGGTGTTTCTGCCGCTCGACAGAATCGTTGCCGATCCGACGTATGGCGGCGTCGAGCGCTCCGAGGGGCTCGTCATCGTCGAGATCACCCTCAACGCCGGGCGCACCGTGGAGATCAAAAAGAACCTCTACGCCGACATCGCCCGGCGCTTCGAGGCCCTCGGTGTCCGCAGTGACGACCTGATGGTCTCCCTCGTCGAAGTGACGAAGGAGAACTGGTCGTTCGGCGGGGGCCGGGCCACCTACGCCTGAAACTCCTGAGCTGGGCTAGAATGCGCCGCCGCGGTCCGCTGTTGAGGGCGCGCGTGACCGACCCTCGGGCTCGTTCGTCTCACCTCAAAATATGAAACGAATCTCGATTCTTATCTTCGCGGTGTGGATGTTTGCCGCGACCTCGCAGGCGCAGACTCCGCCTACCGAGCCGCAGAAGCCGAAGCCGGGGACGATCATCGAGCAGCCGGAGAGCGGCCGCATCGTGGCCGCCCCCACGCCACCGCCCGCCAGCACGGCGCTCTCCGGCCAGCGCATCGAGCGCTTCGAGGCCACCGGCAACACCAGCGTTGCCAGCGACACCATCCGGGTCTACCTCGGCATCAACCCCGGCGACCCGTACGACCCCGTCACCATCCAGCGCAACTTCCTCAACCTCTGGCAGACGGGCCTCTTCGACGACATCCGCATCGAGACCGACAAGGGCGACCACGGCGTCATCGTCCGCGCCGTCGTCAAAGAGCGGCCGCGCATCGCCTCGGTGGAGTTCCGCGGCAACAAAGAGCTCAACAACGCCAAGATCAACGAGCAACTTGAGAAGGACAAGATCGACCTCCACGTCGGCAACACCGTCGAGCAGACGCTCGTCCGCCGCGCCGCCGAGTCGATCAAGAAGGCCTACACCGAGAACGGCTACGAAGGCGTCAACGTCGATAACGTCACCGAGGACACCTTCGAGCCGGGCGAGAAACGCATCGTCTTCATCATCAACGAGGGCATCAAAGCCGCCGTCGCCTCGATCCAGTTCACCGGCAACAGCCGCTTCTCCTCGCGCACCCTGCGCCACCAGATGAAGGAAGTGAAGGAGAACGGCCTCGTCTCCTGGATCCGCAAGAAGAACCTCTACGTCCCCTCGAAGCTCGACGAAGACCTCGAGCACGTGAAGAACTATTACCAGGACTACGGGTACATGAACGTCTCGTTCGGCGACCCGCAGATCACCACGTTCGCCAAGGGCAAGAAGCAGCGGGTGAGGATCGTGATCCCGGTGAAGGAAGGGATCGTGTACCGCCTCGGCGACGTCTCCGTCACCGGCAACACGGTCGTCAAGCAAGAGGCCTTCACCGGCGGCTGGGGCATCAAGAAGGGCGACATCATCCGCCGCAAGCCCATCCAGGCGCGCATCGACAGCGCGGGCGACATCTACCGCGCCACCGGCTACATCTACGCCTACGTCAACCCCGAGTACGTCAACCACGAGAACGGCGTCACCGACGTCAAGATCCAGGTTTACGAGGGCGAGCAGTTCCACCTCGGGCGCCTCGAGTTCCAGGGCAACACGACCACGAAGGACAAGGTCCTCCGCCGCGAGATCTTCCTCCCGGAGGGGGGGATCATGGACATGGAGACCTTCAAGCAGTCGCTCTACAAGCTCGGGCAGCTCGGCTACTACAAGGTCACCGACAATCCCGACTTCAAGGTCAACCCCGACAAGAAGACTGTCGACGTGACGGTGAAGGGGAACGAGGAAGGGAAGAACGACGTGCAGTTCGGCGGCGGGTACTCCGAGGCCGTCGGATTCTTCGTGCAGACGCAGTTCTCGACGCGCAACTTCCTCGGCGAGGGCGAGAACCTCGGCCTCAGCTTCCAGCGCGGCAACCGCCAGAACTTCTTCTCCGCGTCGTACGCCGATCCGTGGTTCCTCGACACGCCGAACAGCCTCGGCATCTCGCTCTTCAACCGCTACACGAACCTGCCGGACTACATCGGCTATCAGGAGCGCTCGAAGGGCGGCACGATCGCTTACGGCTACCGCCTGCACCGCTTCGACAGCCTCTCCTTCACGTACGGCCTCGAGCACGTGCGCAGCCACTACGAGACCGTCTTCGCGCCCGACGTGCACGGCAACGTGCCCATCTCCGACATCTCCGACTTCGTCTTCACGCAGTCGACGATCGGACCGTCGTACGTCTACGACTCGCGCGACAACCCGTTCGACGTGACCCGCGGCATGCGCATCAGCCTCGGCGCGGGCTACTCGGGCGGCCCGATCGGCGGCACGATCCACGCGTTCCGGCCGACGATGGACTTCACGAAGTTCTTCAAGCTCTCGCGCAACACGTCGATCAGCTTCAATACGAACCTCGGCGCGATCATCCCGCTGCGCCACGACTGCGCGAACTCGCTCGACGAGCAGGTCGCCAAGAACCTCGTCCTCTGCGTGCCGAAGGGGCAGCGCTTCTTCGTCGGCGGCGAGTACTCGGTGCGCGGCTTCGAGTTCGGCTCCCTCGGACCGACGGAGTCGGCCGCCGGCCAGACCGTCATCGCCGGCGGCTACCGCCAGGCCATCTTCAACGGCGAGTACATCATCAAGCTCAACGATCCGCTGCGCCTCGTCTTCTTCGGCGACAGCGGCTGGGCCTGGGGCTACGGACAGAAGATGCGTCCCTCGGATCTCCGCTATTCGACCGGCGCCGAGCTGCGCATTTTCCTCCCCGTCTTCCAGTTCCCGATCCGCTTCATCTACGCGCTCAACCCCAACAAAAAGCCGAACGATCGTTTCCAATCGTTCACCTTCACCATTGGGAATACGTACTGACGACGTGCCGCTTTTGGCTCACGTCCAACCGCTACACAAGGAGAGATCATGAAGAAGTTTCTGGTATCGATGGCAGTGGCTGCCCTCGCAATTCCGGCGCTCGCGCAGAGCTCCGCGCCGGCGCGTGTGGCGGTGATTGATGTGAACAAAGTCCTCTCGACGTCGGCCGCCGGCAAGGCCGCCGCGGCGAAGCTCAAGCAGCTCCAGGAGTCGAAGCTGGCCCAGGGCCAGAAGCTCGACGACGAGATCAAGTCGCTCGACAACGAGATCAACACCAAGAAGATCTCTCTCAGCGAAGAGAAGCTCGCCGACATGCAGAAGCAGCTCTCCGACAAGAAGATCGCCATGCAGCGCTTCGCGCAGGACGCCGACCGCGAGCTCCAGGAAGCCCGCGACCGCGTGATGGCCGACCTCAACACCAAGATCATGCCGGTGGTCGACAAGATCGGCAAAGAGATGGGCCTCGCGGCCATCTTCAACAAGTTCGAGTCGGGGCTGATCTACGCGTCCGACGCCATCGACATCACCGACACGGTGATCAAAGAGTTCAACTCGTCGCCGGGCACTGCCCCGGCCGCGCAGCCGGCGAAGAAGCAGTAACGCTTTCTCATACAATGCGCCGCGCGCATGCCGGCCGTTCCCATCCATGAAATCGTTGCACTCGTCGGCGGGACCTATGACGGTCCCGCCGATGTTGCTTTGCACGGAATCGCTCCGCTCTCGGAAGCCACGCCGGAGCAGTTGAGCTTTCTCGCCAATCCAAAGTACGCCGCGCAGGTGCCGGCCACCCGCGCCGGTGCCGTGCTCGTTGCCGACGATTACGACGGCGCCGACGCAAGGCTCATTCGCGTGAAGAATCCGTATCTGGCGATGGCCAACGTCGCCGCGAAGTGGTTCGCCGCGCGCCACGCGCCCTCGGGCATTTCGCCGCTGGCGTCCGTCGCGACGACTGCGAAGCTCGGCCGTGACGTCGCCGTGGGCGCGTTCACGACGATCGGCGACGACGTCACCATCGGCGACGGCGTCACGATCTACCAGAACGTCTCCATCGAGCCGGGCTGCACGATCGGCGACGGCACGACGATCTATCCCCTCGTGTCGATCTACGAGCGGACGTCGATCGGCCGCCGCTGCATCCTCCACAGCGGCGTCGTCGTCGGCAGCGATGGCTACGGCTTCGCCACCGAGGGGGGGCGGCATCACAAAGTGCCGCAGCTCGGGCGCGTGCGCATCGAGGACGACGTGGAGATCGGCGCGAACTCCACCGTCGACCGCGGCACCCTCGGCGACACGGTCATCGGCGAAGGGACGAAGGTCGACAACCTCGTCCAGATCGGCCACGGCGTGAAGATCGGCAAGCACTGCCTGCTCGTCGCGCAGGTCGGCATCGCCGGATCGACGGAGCTCGGCGACTATGTCGTCGTGGCGGGCCAATCGGGCTTTGCCGGACATCTGAAGATCGGCAACCGCGTGCAAGTCGCGGCGAAGAGCGCGGTGCTCGACGACGTGCCCGACGGCGCGAAGATCATGGGCTCGCCGGCCATGCCGTTCCGCGACTTCGCCCGGCGCGAAGCACTGCTCAAGCGGATGATCAAGAAGAAGGACTGACCATGCTCACCATCACCGATATCCTCAAAATCCTGCCGCATCGCTACCCGATGCTGCTGGTCGACCGCGTGGTCGAGATCGACGAAGGGAAGCGCATCGTCGGCATCAAGAACGTCACCGCGAACGAGCAGTTCTTCCAGGGCCACTTCCCCGGCGCGCCGGTGATGCCCGGCGTGCTGATCGTCGAAGCGATGGCGCAGTGCAGCGCGGTCTTGATCCTGCGCGACATCCCCGACCGCGACGAGAAGCTCTTCCTCTTCGGCGGCGTCGACAAGGCCCGCTTCCGCAAGCCGGTCGTCCCCGGCGATCAACTGCGGATGGAGTGCGAGGTCCTGCAGCGCCGCTCGAACACGGTCAAGGTCAAGGGCACCGCCACAGTCGACGGCAACGTCGTGGCCGAGGCGGAGATGCTCAGCATCATGGTGGAGAGGCCGAAGTAATGGCGAACATTCATCCGACCGCGGTCGTCAGCCCCGACGCCGCCGTCGCCTCGGACGCCGAGGTGCGCGAGTACGCCGTCGTCGGCCCGCACGTCACCATCGGCAGCGGCAGCGTCGTCGGCCCCTTCACGCGCATCGAAGGGCCCGTCACCATCGGCGAGCGCAACGTCTTCTACGGCCACCTCTCTGTCGGCACGCCGCCGCAGGACCTCAAGTACAAGGGCGAGAAGACGGAGCTGACGATCGGCAACGACAACGTCTTCCGCGAGTTCTGCACGCTGAACCGCGGCACGGCCGGCGGCGGCGGGCACACCACGATCGGCTCGAACAATTACTTCATGGCCTATGCGCACGTCGCGCACGACTGCCACGTCGGCTCGAACGTGATCTTCGCCAACAACGCCACGCTGGCCGGCCATGTCGAGGTCGGCGACTTCTCGACCATCGGCGCGTTCACCGCCGTGCATCAGTTCTGCCGCGTCGGCGAGCACGCCTTCATCGGCGGCGGCTCGATCTGCACGCAGGACGTGCTGCCGTTCGTGAAGACGGTCGGCAACCGCCCGGCCAAGACGTACGGCATCAACACGATCGGCCTGGAGCGCAAAGGCTTCCAGAAGGAAACGATCGAGGCGCTGCAGCGCGCCTACCGCATTCTCGTCCGCTCGCACCTGCGGCTTGAGGAAGCGCTGCGGCGGATCGAGACGGAGCTGCCGTACGCGGCGGAGGCGCAGTACCTGGCGGAGTTCGTGCGCGGATCGCAGCGGGGTTTCATCCGATGACGCTGCGGGTCGGCGTCTTCGGCACCGGCTACCTCGGACGGCTCCACGCGCGCATCCTCACGGAGATGCCGGAGGCGAACGTCGTCGGCTTCGTCGAGCCGAAGGACGACGTCGCGTCCGAGGTTGCGGCGTCGCTCGGGATCAAACGATTCGACAGCGTCGCCGCGCTGGCTGGTGAGATCGACGCCGCCGTCGTGGCCACGCCGACGATCCAGCACTGCGCCGTCGGCTGCGCGCTCATCGAGGCCGGCTGCGACGTCATGATCGAGAAGCCGATCGCCGACTCGATTGCCGACGCGCAGCGCCTCATCGATCTCGCTGCGAAGCACGGCCGCATCCTGCAAATCGGCCACGTCGAGCGCTACAACCCGGCCGTCACCGCGGTGGCGCCGCTGCTCCGCGACATCCGCTACGTCGAGGCCGAGCGCCTCGGCGTCTTCGTCGGCCGCTCGCTCGACATCGACGTGCTACTCGACCTGATGATCCACGACCTCAATCTCGTCCTCTCGCTCCTCGGGCAGGACGTCACGGAAATCCGCGCGGTCGGCGTTCCGGTGCTCACCGACAAGGTCGACCTCACCAACGTCCGCCTGGAGCTCGCCAACGGCGCTGTCGCCAATCTCACCGCCAGCCGCGTGTCGCAGGAGCGCGTGCGCAAGGTGCGCTTCTTCTCCAGCGAGTCGTACATCTCGGTCGACACGAAGGAGCAGGAGGTGAAGGGCTATCGCCTCAACGGCCGCTCCATCGAGCCGATCGACGTGACGATCGAAAAGAAGGAGCCGCTGCGCGCGGAGCTGGAGAGCTTCCTCGCCTGCGCGGCGTCGCGGACGCGCCCGCTCGTGGCCGGCGAGGACGGCCTGGCGGCGGTGAAGCTGGCGAAGGACGTGGCCGCCGCGATCGAAGAATCGGTGAGGGCATACCGGAAATGAACATCGGGATCATCGGCGGCTCCGGCCTCTATCAGATGGAAGGGCTGCGCGTCGTCGAGGAGCGCGCAGTCGACACGCCGTTCGGCGCACCGTCCGCGCCGTATGTGATCGGCGAGATCGACGGCAACCGCGTCGCGTTCCTGGCGCGCCACGGCCGCGGCCACGTGCTGATGCCGACGGAGATCAACTACCGCGCGAACATCTTCGGCTTCAAGCTTCTGGGAGTCGAAGCGATCCTCTCCGCGAGCGCGGTCGGCTCGATGAAGATCGAGTACGCGCCCAAGGACCTCGTCTTCCCCGACCAGTTCATCGACCGCACCCGCCACCGCCCCGACACGTTCTTCGGCGACGGCATCGTCGGCCACGTGTCGTTCGCCGATCCGATCTGCACCGCCACCGCCCACGCCATGGCCGAATCCGCCCGCACCGCCGGCGCGCGCGTGCACGAAGGCGGAACGTACATCTGCATCGAAGGCCCGCAGTTCTCGACGCGCGCGGAGTCGAATCTCTATCGCTCCTGGGGCGTCGACGTGATCGGCATGACGAACCTGCAGGAGGCCAAGCTCGCCCGCGAGGCTGAGATCTGCTACGCGACGATGGCGCTGGTGACGGACTACGACTGCTGGCACGAGAGCGAGGAAGCGGTGAGCGTGGAGCAGGTGCTCGGCTACCTCCGCGCCAACGCCGCGATGGCCCAGCGCGTGCTGCGCGACGCCATCCCCCGCGTGGCCGCGCGCACGCGCGACTGCGCATGCGCGACGGCGTTGCAGTTTGCGATGATCACGGACCCGGCGCATGTGCCGCCGGAGCGGAAGGAAGCGCTCGCGCCGCTGATTGGAAAGTACGTGGGATAATCAGGCGATGAGTAAGGTCACGAGCAGGTACCAGGTCAGCATTCCCAAGGCACTGGCGGACCAACTCGGCGTCCGTCCCGGCGACGAAGTCGAGTGGCAGGTGGCTGGCGATGAGTTTCGCGTCAAGCCTGCGCGCGCAAAAAAACCTCTGTCGGTCGAAGAGCGCTTGAAATCGTTCGACGAGACTACGAAGAGGATCGCTGCCTACCAAAAAAAACGTGGCCTGAAGGGATCGAGGGACTGGACGCGCGAGGACCTTTATTACGACCGTGGCCTCAACAATCGTTGACACGAATATCCTCGTCTACCGTTACGATCCACGGGATCTCCGCAAACAACGCATCGCAATCGAGCTTCTACG
The DNA here is from genome assembly GCA_035276475.1 of Thermoanaerobaculia bacterium. Lineage (GTDB taxonomy): Bacteria > Acidobacteriota > Thermoanaerobaculia > Gp7-AA8 > Gp7-AA8 > DATDFB01. The sequence goes on from DATELQ010000015.1 coordinate 15,275, forward strand.
ACGCGGCATCGCCGAACAATCCATTCGCATTGCGTATCAGGCGGTCGTGGAGTTCTACGCGGCGGTGACCCGCCCCGGTCGCAATGGCGGCGTTCCGATTCTCGATAACGCCGCTGCCACCCGCGAAATGGACAAGATCCTCACGGACTTCGAGGTGCTCTATCCGACTGAGGACATCATTCAAGCCGCGATGGATGCCACAGCCGCCTATCAACTCCCGTGGTACGACGCCCTGATGTGGTCGTACGCCGACGTCAACGGCCTCACCGAGATCCTCTCCGAAGATTTCCAGCACAACCGCCTTTACGGCCGCGTCAGGGTTCGCAATCCCTTCCTGTAGTCCCCACTTTCCGCTAATCTCCGCGCCGCCATGTCCATCCTCGTCGTCGGTACCGTCGCATTCGATGCCATTCAAACGCCGTTCGGAAAGGTCGACCGCTGTCTCGGCGGCTCGGCCACGTACTTTTCCGTCGCCGCCTCGTTCTTCACCGAGGTCGATCTCATCGCCGTCATCGGCGAGGACTTCGGCGACGACGACGTGGCCATCTTTCGCGGCCGCAACATCAACCTCGACGGCCTGAAGCGCGTCGACGGCGCGAAGACGTTCTTCTGGCGCGGCGAGTACGGCTACGACCTCAACGTCGCCCAGACGCGCGAGACGCAGCTCAACGTCTTCGCCGATTTCCACCCGGAGCTCAACGAGAAGCAGCGCAAGACGGACGTGCTCTTCCTCGCCAACATCCACCCCGAGCTGCAGATGGACGTGCTGCACCAGACGGAGCGCCCGCGCCTCGTGGCGCTCGACACGATGAACCTCTGGATCGACACGAAGCACGCGGAGCTCGAGCGCGCCTTCAGTGAGGTTGACCTCGTCGTGATCAATGAAGCAGAGGTGCGGCAGTTCACCCGCGAAGCGAACCTGGTCAAGGCCACGCGGCAGATCCTCGCCCTTGGCCCGAAGACGCTCGTGGTGAAGCGCGGCGAGTACGGCGTTCTGCTCGTCTCGAAGGACGCCATCTTCGCCGCGCCCGCGTATCCGCTCGAGAACGTCTTCGACCCCACCGGCGCCGGCGATACGTTCGCCGGCGGCTTCCTCGGCTATCTCGCCTCGCGCCCCGAGGTGACGGACCTCGAGCTCCGCCGCGCCACGGTCTTCGGCAGCGTGCTGGCGTCATTCACGGTGGAGAAGTTCTCGCTCGACCGCCTGCGCGAGATCACGCTCGCGGACGTGCAAGAGCGCTATCACGACTTCCGCACGCTCACTCACTTCGAGGATTTCGAAGCGTAAGCCTCTGCGCCGCCCACTACCGTCGCCCGCACCTTCGCCTTGAAAATCTGCGGCATCGAGTACAAATCCCCCTCCACCACCGTGAAGTCCGCCAGCTTCCCCGGCTCGATCGTTCCGCGCGAGCCCTCCTCGAACGCCGCGTACGCGGCGTCGAGCGTGAAGCCGCGGATGGCCTCGGCGAGGGTCAGGCGCTGCTCGGGGGTCCAGCCTCCGGGTGGGTCGCCGCTCTGATCCTGGCGCGTCACGGCGCTGTAGATCCCGAAGAAGGGGTTCACGTCCTCGACCGGGAAGTCGGAGCCGAGCGCGAGGCGGATGCCGTCGTTCAGCACCGTGCGCCACGCATACGCCCCCTTGATCCGCTCCGGGCCGACGCGGGCCTCCGCCCACGGCATGTCCGACGTTGCGTGCGTCGGCTGCATCGAGGCGATGATGCCGTCGTGCGCGGTGCGTAGAAAGTCGGACGGCGCGACGACCTGGTAGTGCTCGATGCGGAAGCGGTCCGCGGGCGTGACGCCGGCGCCTTCGTAGGCGTCGAGCACGTTGCGCACGCCGCGGTCGCCGATGGCGTGCGTGTTGACCTGGAACTTCGCCGCCGTGGCGCGCTTCGTCACGTCGAGGAGATGCTCCGGCTTGCTGACGAGCAGCCCCACGTTGCCGGGATCGTCGCTGTACGGCGCGAGGAGCGCCGCGCCGCGGCTCCCCAAGGCGCCGTCGGCGTAGAGCTTCACGGCGCGCACCGTCATGCGGCCGCCGTAGTCGACGAGCGGCCCCTCTTTGAACCACGTATCGAGCAGCGGCCCGTTGTCGCCGACCATGATGTAGACGCGGATCGGGAAGCGCTTCTCGTCAACGAGCTCGCGGACGGCGCGGATCGTCTCGCCGTCGGCGCCGGCGTCGTGCATCTCGGTGAGGCCGTTCTTCGCGATCGTCTGCGCCGCGGCGAGCACGCGCTGCTTGCGTAACTCGAACGACGGGGACGGCACTTTGCCGTCGATCAGCGATTCGGCGGCGTCGACGAAGACGCCGGTCGGGTTGCCCTGCGCATCGCGGATGATGCGGCCCCCCTCCGGATCCTGCGTCGCCGCGGTGATGCCGGCAGCCTGCATCGCGGCGCTGTTCGCCCAGCCGGCGTGGCCGTCGACGCGACGCAGCCAGACGGGGTGGTCGGGAACAGCCGCGTCCAAAACCGACGCGACGGGGAACTGCTTGCCGGGCCAGCGATTCTGATCCCAGCCGCGGCCGAGGATCCATTCGCCGGGGGCAGCGCGGGAGGCGCGCTCCTTTACGCGGGCGACGACCTCGTCGACGCTCGCGGCGTAGAGCGGAATCGTGTCGAGCGAGAGGCCGAGGCCATAGAGGTGGCCGTGCGCGTCGGTGAGGCCCGGGAGGAGCGTCGCGTCACCGTAGTCGACGACGCGCGCGCCCGGATTCGCCGCGCGCAGTGACGACAACGAGTCGACCGCGGCGACTTTGCCGTCGCGCACCAGCACTCCGGTGTCGTGCGACGGCGTTTGCTGCGCGCCCGCGACCACGGTGCGCGCCGTGTAGATCACGTCCGATGAATGAGGCATGGCAGTGCAGCCGAGGAAAACGGCGACGAAGAATAGCGCGCGCTTCACGACTCTCCCCACTTCAATTTTTTTCGCAGCACGTCGAAGTAATTCTTGTCCGCCGACTCGATCAGCAGCACCTTCTCCTTCGACTTCTTGAGACAGACGCGGTCGTTCTCCGACAGTGGAACCCCTTCCTGCCCGTCGAGCGTCAGGAAGATCTCCTGGTTCGGCGTCACCAGCTTGATCTCGATGTCCTGCTCGTCCGGGATCACGATCGGCCGGTTCGTGAGCATGTGCGGGCAGATCGGCGTGATCACGACCGCCTCCATCGTCGGGAAGACGATCGGGCCTCCGGCGGAGAGGTTGTATGCCGTCGATCCCGTCGGCGTCGCGACAATCAGGCCGTCGGCGCGGAAGCTGGAGACGAACTTACCCGACACCGCGACCTGCATTTCGATGATGCGCGCCAGCGCGCTCTTGTTGATCGTGGCGTCATTGAGCACACGGTAGGTGCGGCGGTCGTGCTCCGGCCCTTTGACGTGCACGTCGAACGTCACGCGCGGTTCGGCGGTGTAGTCGCCGTCGAGCACGCGCTCGAGCATCGTTGGGAACTCGTCGAGCGATACTTCCGTGAGGAATCCGAGCGTTCCCATGTTCACGCCGAGGATCGGGACGTTGCTCGGCGCGTGGCGCGCGACCGAGAGCAGCGTGCCGTCGCCGCCGAATGTGATGATCAGCGTCGCCTTCTTCCCCAGCTCGTTCTTCGCCACGCACGGGCCGCGATCGTCGAGCTTGTCCGCCGTCGCGTAGTCGAAGCAGGTCTCGTAGCCGCGCGCGCGCAGATCGGCGGCGGTGCGCGCGGCAGTCTCCAGCGCCGCGGCCGAGCTAATCTTCGCGGAGATGGCGATGCGCTTCACTGCAGCGTGACCGCTTTCCGGACGTCGCCGGGCTCGACGACGATGCGCTCGCCGGCGCGCTCCGGACCGACGAAGAGGATGGGGTGGAGGACTTTCTCGAGGATGGCACGCAGCGCCCGCGCGCCGAGCTTCTGCTTGAGCGCGGCGTTGGCGATCTCCAGCAACGCGTCGCGCGTGAAGTCGAGCTGGATCTGGTCGAGCGCGCAGAGGCGCTGGTACTCCGGCACCATGGCGTCGCGCGGCTGGGTGAGGATGGCCACGAGCTCCTCGGCGCCGAGCGAGTCGAGTTGCACGCGCACCGGCAGCCGGCCGAGAAGCTCGGGGAGGAAGCCGTACCGGACGAGGTCCTCCGACGTGATCTCGTCGCGCGCGTGGCCGTTGTTCTCGAAGAATCCGATCGGCTTCGACTCGGTCTCTTCGTCGAGATCGGTGAACGAGCCGGCGCAGATGAAGAGGATGTTGGAGATGTCGACTTCGGCGTAGTCGTACTTGTTCCAGTGCGCGGTGACGTTGAGAGGGACGAAGATCTTCTCGCCTTCGAGGATCTTCAGCAGCGCCTGCTGCACCCCTTCGCCGCCGATGTCGCGCGAGCCGGCGCCGGTGCGCGGGCCGCCGTTGCGGCGGGCGATCTTGTCGATCTCGTCGATGAAGACGATGCCGTTCTCCGCGGCGTCGACGTTCTGGTTCGTCGCGTAGAGCAGCCGCCCGATCGCCACCTCGACGTCCTCGCCGTAGTACCCCGCCTCGGTGAAGGCGGTGGCGTCGTTGTAGGCGAACGGGACGTCGAGAATTTTCGCCAGCGTGCGCGCCAAGTAGGTTTTCCCCGAGCCGCTCGGCCCGATCATCAGGATGTTCGACTTGCGGATGGAGACTTCGCCGCCGAACTTCAGGTACTCGATGCGCTTGAGGTGGTTGTACGCGGCGATGGCCAGCACTTCCTTGGCGTGCTTCTGCCCGATGACGTACTGGTCGAGCTGTTCGAAAATGCGCCGCGGAGTGACGTGGAGGAAGCGGTAGATGTCACGCTTTTCCTTCATCGGGAGGCCGGTTTGAGTATAGCAGCGCTGAAACGCGCGGCGCGTCGCGTGCGTAAACAGTGCATGCGATCGATCATTCGGTACTTCGTGCTCGTGTCCTTAGTGGCGCCCGTCCTGCTTGGCGCCGACGTTCTCAAGCCGTGTCAGATTCCCGGCATCAAAGGGCCGGCGAAGTGTGGGCAGATCGAGGTGTGGGAGAACCGGGAGGCGAAGAGCGGCCGCCGCATCGGACTGAAGGTCGTGGTCCTGCCGGCCACCGGCTCGCCGCGCGCGTCCGACGCGATCGCGCCGCTCGGCGGCGGGCCGGGCGAGGCCATCACCGAGGAGGCGCCGTACTTCGCGGAACAATTCGAGGCCCTTCGCGAGCATCGCGACCTCCTCTTCGTCGACCAGCGCGGCACCGGCGGCTCGCACGCCCTCGAATGCGACCTCTACCCGAACAAGGACCCGCAGACCGCGCTCGGCGCGTTCTTTCCCGCCGCGCGCGTGCGCGAGTGCCGCGCGGTTCTGGAAAAACAGGCCGACCTGCGCATGTACACGACGGCAGCGGCGGCCGACGATCTCGACGAGGTCCGCGGCATCCTCGGCTATGACCGTCTCGACCTCTGCGGCGGCTCGTACGGCACGCGCGCCGCGCTCGAGTTCATGCGCCGCCACCCGGACCGCGTCCGCGTTGCGGTGCTCTCAGGCGTCGTGCCGCCGACGAAGCCGGCCCCGCTGGAGTTCCCGCAGAATGCACAACGGGCCGTGGAGCGCATCTTCGACGACTGCGCCGCCGACGCCGCCTGCCACGCCGCTTTCCCCGATCTGCGCGGCGACCTCCGCGCGATTCTGGCGAAGACGGCGGCAAAGCCGGTGGCCGTCGACATCCTCAATCCGAAGAACGGCGAGACCGTTCACGTCACGCTGTCCCGAAACCTTCTCGGCGAAGCGATTCGCTATCTCATGTACCAGTCGGCCACGGGCTTGTACGTACCGACGCTCGTGCATCAGGCGGCGACGGGCGACTTCGCGCCGCTGGCCGAGTTCGCGCTCGTACAGCGGCTGAACCTCGTCAATGGACTCGGCGGCCAGGGACTCTATCTCTCCGCGACGTGCAGCGAGGACTTGCCGTTCATCACGCCGGCCGCCGCCGCGCGCCAGGCCGCGAACACGTTCCTCGGCGATTACCGCTACACGGACCAGCGCGCCGCGTGCAACGAGTGGGCGCGCGGCGCCGTGCCCGCGAATTCACGGGAGCCGGTGCGCTCGCAGTTGCCCGTGCTTCTGGTCTCCGGTTCGTGGGACCCGGTGACGCCGGCGCGAGACGCGGACGAAGTCGCGGCGACGCTGCCGCACAGCGTCAAGGTCGTGATCCCGGCCGGCGGCCACGGCTACAACGGCATCCCCGGCGTCGACGCGTGCCTGGCCTCGATGGTGGGCAGCTTCGTCGAGCGCGGCAGCACCGAGGGCGTCGATACGGCGTGCGTCCGCGCCCTGCGCCGGCCGCCGTTCCCGACGAAGCCGGTCGAGACGAAGCCGGTCGCGTTGACCGCGGAGCAGCTACGCGCGCTGACCGGACATTACACCGGCGAGAACGGGCCGCCAGTCGACATCGTGGTGCGGGATGGAAAGCTCTTCGCGGAGATCGAGGGTGATCCCCCGCCTCTGCTGCTCGTCCCCGTCTCGCCGACGCGAATGCGCCTCCTCGGCCGCTTCGGCCGATATGTCGAGTTCGACGTTCAGGACGGCAAAGCTGTAGGGATGACACTGGGGGCGGGCGGGAATCGGCCGATGGTGTGGAAGCGCAGCGGCTGAGATCGGCACCTCGCGTGCATCCTCGCCCAGGCACGGGAGGACTGCATGACTCTTACAGGCCTGATCTGGTTCCTGCTGATCGGTCTCATCGCCGGCTGGCTCGCCTCGGTGGTGATGAAAAGCCCGCACGGCGTGGTCGGCTACCTCGTCGTCGGCATCATCGGCGCGCTCCTCGGCGGCTGGCTCTTCGGCGTCCTCGGCATCGCCACCGGTGGTCTCATCGGCTCGATCATCACGGCGTTCGTCGGTGCGGTCGTGTTGATCTTGCTGTTGCGGCTCATCAGGCGGGCCTAACTGCTACACTCCGCCGCGCCCCATGTGCGGCATCAACGCCATCTACGCCTACCGCGCAGCCGCTCCTCCTGTCGACGCCGAGGAGCTCGTGCGCACGCGGGAGGCCATGCACACGCGCGGGCCGGATGCGGGGGGCGCGTGGCTTTCGCCGGACGGGCGGGTGGGGTTGGGGCACCGGCGGCTCTCCATCATCGACGTCAGCGAGCGCGCGAACCAGCCGATGCTCAGCAAAGAGGGCGACCTGGCCATCGTCTTCAACGGTGAGATCTACAACTACCGCGAGCTGCATGACCGCGAGCTCGAAGGCGACACTTTCACCACCACCTCGGACACCGAAGTCCTCTTGCGCATGTACCGGCGCTGGGGCGCGGCCATGTTGCCGAAGCTGCGCGGCATGTTCGCCTTCGCCATCTGGGACGCGCGCGAGAAGACCATGTTCCTCGCCCGCGATCCGTACGGCATCAAGCCGCTCTACGTCGCCGACGACGGGCGCACCATCCGCGTCGCCTCGCAGGTCAAGGCCCTCCTTGCGGGCGGCCACGTCTCGCGCGCGCACGACCCTGCGGGCATCGCCGGCTTCTTCCTCCGCGGCAGCGTGCCGGGGCCGTACACGATGTACGAGGCCATCCGCGAGCTTCCGGCGGGGAGCTCCATCGTCGTCACGCCGCGCGGCGCGTCGAAGCCGCGCTCGTACTTTTCCATCGCCGAGACGCTGAAGGACGCCGTCGAGCATCGCCGCCACTACGACGACGCCGAGCGCGCCGCCGTCATCCGCGACGCCGTCACGGAGTCTGTGCGCTACCACCTCGTCGCCGACGTCCCGGTCGGCGCGTTCCTCTCGTCCGGGCGCGACTCGTCGACCATCGTCGCCCTCGCGGCGGAGAACGGCGGTCCGCTCGAAACCGTCACACTGCGATTCGACGAATACGTCGGCACGCCGAAAGACGAGGCGCCGCTCGCCGAGCTCGTGGCGCGGCAGTACGGCACGCGGCACTCGACGTGGACGCTTACCGGCGACGCCTTTCGGCGCGAGCTCCCGCGCGCGCTCGAGGCCATGGACCAGCCGTCGATCGACGGCCTCAATTCGTATTTCGTCTCCAAAGCCGCCGGCGACCTCGGATGGAAAGTCGCGCTCTCCGGCACCGGCGGCGACGAGCTCTTTGGCGGCTACACCACCTTCCGCGTCATCCCCCGCTTCGTCCGCACCTTCTCCATGTTCCGGCACATGCCGACGGCGGCGAAGTCGTTCGAGAAGATGTACAAGCAGATGTTCGGTGCGAAGCAGCCGCGCTTCAGCCCCAAGACCGCGCATACGCTGAAATACTGCACGACGTACGAGGGCGCGTACCTCATGAAGCGCGGCCTCTTCCTCCCCGAGGAGCTGCCGGAGCTTCTCGGCGACGAGCTCGCGCACGAGGGGTTGCGGCGACTGCAGATCCTCGATCACATCCGCGGCGTCATCACCCCCGATCCCGGCACGCCGTTCGCGCGCGTGGCCGCGCTGGAGACGGGACTCTTCATGCGCAACCAGCTCCTGCGCGACATCGACTGGGCCTCGATGGCCCACTCGCTCGAAGTGCGCGTGCCGCTCGTCGACGCGTATCTGCTGCGGCAGGTCGCGCCGGCCGTCTTCTCCACGTCGAAGCGCGACGGCAAAGCGCTCCTTGCGCAGGCGCCGCGCACCGCGCTGCCGGAGCCGATCCTCCATCGCCGCAAGACCGGCTTCACCCTGCCGATTCGCGACTGGCTGGCCGCGGAGCGCCACGACGTCGCGAAGTTATTCGGCATGCGGCCGTGGGCGCTCTACTTGTACGAGCACAACGTCGGCGCGCAGGCAGCGTGAGCCAGCTCACACTTCCATCCAAAATTCGGCAGCAGACTTGCAGGTCTCGTTGCGCCCCATGAATGTTTTGAAAGTCGGCCGCTACCGTGTTCTGGAACATCTCGGTCGAGGTGCTTCGGCGGATGTCTACCTCGCCGAGGACACGGTGATGCGCCGAAAAGTCGCGCTCAAGCTCCTGCGCGTGCGCGACGCCGAGGCGCGCCAACTCCAGCGCTTCGAGCGCGAGGCTCACTGCGCGTCGATGCTCAACCACCCCAACGTTGTAACCGTTTACGACATCGGCGTCGACGCCGGCGTCCACTACATCGCCAGCGAGTACATCGAGGGCGAGACGCTGCGCCAGCGCCTCACGCGCGGGCCGCTGCCGGTCGCCGAGGCGATCGCCATTGCCGCCGGCGTGACGAGCGCGCTCGTCGCCGCGCACGAGGCCTGGATCGTCCATCGCGACGTGAAGCCCGAGAACATCATGCTGCGCCGCGACCGCGGCGTGAAAGTGCTCGACTTCGGCGTGGCCACGCTCGCCGGCGGCGGCGATTCCACCGATCCGCTGCGGCGCCCCGGCGCGCTCGTCGGTACGCTGCACTACCTCTCGCCGGAGCAGGTCCGCGGCGAGCCGATCATCGATACGCGCTCCGACATCTACTCCGTCGGCGTCGTCCTCTACGAGATGCTGGCCGGCTATCCGCCGTTCACCGGCGACTCGCCGCTCGACGTCCTCGCCGCGATCGTCGAGGGCGAGCCGCCGCCGCTGCCCGACTCGATTCCGCTGGCGTTGCACACGATCACCGAGAAGGCGATGCGCAAGAGCATCTACGAGCGGTGGCAGACGGCGACGGAGCTCGCCGAGCGGTTGTTCGAGCTGCGCCTCGACATGATGATGCGCGAGCGCAGCGTGCAGCTCGCCGACTAGAATCTGCCCAACACCGTGAGCACCACCCCCGAGGTCTCCCGCGATGCCCGCCTCGACGCGGTCGTGCGCAGCCTGCACGACGCCGTCTGTCTCGTCGACGGCGGCGGGCGCGTCGTCGCGGTCAACGACGAGTTCCGCAACCACTGGGTCGACACATTCGGCCGCGCGCCGCGCCTCGGCGAGGCGCTCGACGACGGCATTTCCCGCTCCGAGGCCGCCACGTTCTGGACCGATGTCCTCCGCCGCGCCCTCCGCGGCCGGACGATGATGGCCGATGGCTGGCACGAGGTCGGCGGCCGCAAGCGCTATCTCGCCGTCTCCTCGTCGCCGGTCATGGTCGACAAAGACGTCGCCGACGGCGCCACCATCGTCGTCCGCGACATCACCGACCGCCGCCGCCGCGGCCACGGCGAGATCGTCGAGCTCGCGCTCACGCGCATCTTCGGCGACGAGACGGGCCTCGTCGACAACCTCGGACGGCTGATGGAGTTCCTCTGCACCGCCGACGGGTGGGAGCTCGGCATCGTCTGGCTCACCGAGGACCGCGACCTCCTTCCCGTGGCCGTGTGGCACGACGGCTCGCCGCACGCCGTCGAGTTCGAGGAAGCGGCGCGCAAGCTCCGCTTCGCGCCGGGGCACGGCATCCCCGGCCGCGCGTTGCGCGACAACGAGTTGATCTGGGTGCCCGACCTCTCCGACGAGACGGTGAACGTCCGCACGATGCACGCGAGCCGCCTCGGCTTCCGCGGCGTCGTGGCCATCCCGATCTCCGACTCGCACAACGTCATCGGCGTCTTCGAGCTCTTCACGCGCTCCGTGCGCCAGGTCAACGACGAGACCGCGCGGGCGCTGCACGACACCGGCATTGCCGTCGGGCGTCTGATCGAGCGCCATCGCGGCCACGAAGAGCGCGCCGAGCTCCTGGCCGCGCTGGAGCGGAAGAGCAGCGAGTGGGCGCGCACGTTCGACTCCATCCCGCTGCCGATTTTTCTGACGACGAAGGCAGGCGAAGTGGCGCGGATGAACCGCGCCGCGCGCACGCTCGTCGGCGCCGACTACACGGAGATCCTCGGTCAGCCGATCTCGAGCCTCGGCGGCGGCGAGCCGTGGACGACGCTGCGCGACCTCGTCAGCGCCGTCGCCGAGACCGGGACGCCGTGCACCGCGCAGGTCGTCGACACGGCCCCGCGGCACTGGGACGTGAGCGGGAGCCTCTTCGCGTCGATCGACTCCGCCGAGGAGCGCGTCATCATCGTCATGCGCGACATCACCACCATCGTGCAGTTGCAGGAGTCCGTGCGCCGCGGCGAGCAGCTCGCGGCGATGGGCGAGCTCGTCGCCGGCGTTGCTCATGAGGTCCGCAATCCGCTCTTCGGCATGACCATCAGCCTCGACGCGTACGAGCCGTCGGTCAACACCGGCGGCGGCGACGCGGCGGAGATGTTCAACGCCCTGCGGCAATGGATCGCCCGGCTCAACCTCCTCATGGAGAACCTGCTGCAGTACGGGAAGACGTGGAACGTCGATCTGCACGAAGGATTTCTCAACGACGTCATTGCCGAAGCGGTCACGCTGTCGTCATCCGAGGCGGCGCGGGCGCGTGTGCGGGTGCGCAACGCCTGCGCGGAGGACGAGCTGGTGCTGCTCATGGATTCGGCCCGGCTTGTGCAGGCAATCCAGAATCTTATAATTAACGCCATCCAGCACTCAGAACCACGGTCCGAGGTAGTCGTACTTGCGGTACGCGATGGCGATCAAATCGAATGCGAGGTCCGGGACCAAGGCCCCGGCTTCCAGGAGGGGGACCTGAAGCGCATCTTCGAGCCGTTTTTCACCCGGCGCCGCGGCGGCACGGGGCTCGGCCTGTCAATCGTGCAGCGCGTTGTGGATGAGCACGGCGGCACGGTGCATGCAGAGAACCTCCCTACCGGTGGAGCGAGGGTCCGCATGCGCTTCCCGGCATTTCAACGACCATGACCGACCACAAAGCGAGGATTCTCATCGTCGACGACGAAGAGCTCATCGTGCAAGCGATGCGCAAGTACTTCTCCGGCCTCGGGTACGCGGTCGATGCGGCGTTCGAGCTGGAGGAAGCGCAGGCGCTGCTCGGCCATTACAAGTACGACCTCGTCATCGCCGACCTCCGGCTCACCGGCATCGGCGGCGTCGAAGGGCTGCAGATCGTTGCGGACGTGCATCAGAAGTGCGCGTCGACGCGCGTGATCCTCCTCAGCGCCTACGGCACGCCCGAGATCGAGCGCGAGTCGTACCAGCGCGGCGCGGACGCGTTCCTCCACAAACCGAAGGCCATGATGGAGATCGCCCACGTGGCCGTGAACCTCCTCGACACGCGCTGATGGAGCACTCGGCGCTCGACCGCCTGCTGGCCCCCGGCGGCATCACGCCGATGTATCAGCCGATCTACGAAGTGGGCGACGGCGCGCCGCAGCTCTACGGATACGAGTGCCTGAGCCGCGGCCCGCGCGGCACGAACTTCGAGTCGCCCGACGTGCTGTTCGACTACGTGCGCCTGAAGCGGCAGGAGATCGTCATCGACCGCGCCTGCATCGCCGCGGCGCTGCGCAACCTCCCGCACCTCGACAACGGCGTGCGCGTGAGCATCAACGTGCACGCCTCGACGCTCGGCCGCGACCCGTCGTTCACGGAGTTCCTGGCCAACACCTGCCGCGACACGCGCGTGGCGCCGTCGCACGTGACGGTGGAGATCGTCGAGCACGCGCCGCCGTGGGACAACGACGCGTTCCAGCGCGCCTTGGCGTTGCTGCGCCAACTCGGCGCGTCGATCGCGCTCGACGACGTCGGCCTCGGGCAGTCGAATTTCAAGATGCTCCTCGACGCGTCGCCGGAGTTCCTCAAGCTCGACCGCTATTTCGTCGACGGCTGCACGAAGGATCCGAAGCGCCGCGCCGTGATCAGCTCGATCGAGGAGCTGGCCCGCCGCTTCGGCGCGCGCGTGATTGCTGAGGGGGTGGAGACGGAAGAGGATCTCGCCACGGTGCGCGAGATCGGTGTGTCCCTGGTGCAGGGGTTTTTGTTCTCGAAGCCGATGACAGCGGTGGAGCTGACGGTGCACTAAGAGGTTGGCGATTGGCGGTTAGCGATTAGGGTTTTCTAACCGAGAACCGCGAACCGCTCTAGGCCACCACCCACCGCCCCCGCCCCGTCCTTTTCGCCTTGTAGAGCGCCGCGTCCACCCGCTTCTTCGTCTCCTCGGCAGACGGGGCGATCGCGCCGATGCCGCATGAGGCGGAGAGCGGCCGCGAGTGCCCGTCGTACTGGAACGGGTGGCGCTCAAGCGTCGCGAAGATGCGCGCCACGATCGCCGTCGCCTCGTCGACGCTCGTGTTCGGGAAGACGATCCCGAACTCGTCGCCGCCCAAGCGTGCGAAGACGTCCCCGGGGCGGAGCTCGCGGCGGATCAGGTGCGTGAAGCGGATCAGCGCGGCGTCGCCGGCGGAGTGCCCGAGGTCATCGTTGATCGGCTTGAAGCGGTCGAGATCGACCAGCACCAGCGCGCCGCCGCCGTTGTCGCGCAGCGCCTCGTCGAAGAAGCGGACGTTGTAGATCCCGGTGAGCGGGTCGTGCGTCGACAGCGCGATCAGCTCCTCCTCCTGCGACACGTTGCGGAACGTCAGGATCGTCGATGACTCGTCCTCGCCCGCGAAGCGGAACGGCACCGCGCGCACCTCGTACGTCTCGCCGCGGATCGTGAGGCGCGGCTCGCTGTGCGGCACGGCCAGGCCGAACGCGGCGAGCATCGGCCGCACGTCCATGCCGAAATACAGCGGCTCCCACAGCCCCTCGGCGGCGCGATTCGCGTAGAGCAGCGTCTGCGAGGAGCTGACGATGACGACCGCGTCGCCGACGGCGTCGAACGCGGTCTTGAGGTAGTGCTGCTCGGTCACGTCCTCGATCACGACGTTCGCGTACGTCGTCCCCTGATGCTCGACCGTGTGCACGCGCACGTTGGCCACGCGGTTCTCGCGGCCGACCGCATAGACGACGTACGGCGCATTCCCGCCGCGCAACAGCACCTGCGCGACGCGCTCCGGATGCGCGAAGTCGATGACGTCGAGGAGGCGCTGCCCCGGCACGAGCGTCGCGTCGTTCATCAGGCTGCGCCGGAACGAGTCGCTGACGTGCACGATGGCGCCGCTGTCGCGCCGCACCACGGCGCTCGGATGCGGCGACGAGCGGAGGATCGACTGGAACAGCGTCTCCGCGCGCCGCCGCTCGCGCCGCTCTTTCACTTCGCCGAGCTCGCGCTCGATGGCCGGCACGAGGCGCATCATCCGGTCCTTGAGGACGTAGTCGTGCGCGCCCGACTTCATCACTTCGACGGCGATGTCCTCGCCGACCGCGCCGGAGACGACGATGAACGGGACGTCGATGCCGTGCTCGCGAAAGAGCGCCAGCGCCTCCGGCGCGCTGAACGACGGGAGGCAGTAGTCGCTGACGACGAGGTCGTACTCGCCGCGGCCGAGCTCCTCGCGGAAGCGCGGCAGCGTGTCGACGCGGCTGATCTCCGCGTCGTAGCCGGCGCGGCGCAGCTCGAGCGAGATGCGCGCCGCGTCGCGCTCCGAGTCTTCGATGAGAAGGATGCGCAGCGGCTTGCTCATGCCTTCCCCGTGGTGAAGTAGAACGTTGCCCCCTTCTCCACTTCGCCTTCGGCCCAGATCTTTCCGCCGTGGCGATGGAGGATGCGCTCGACTGTCGCAAGGCCGATGCCGGTGCCTTCGAACTCGTCGCGGGAGTGAAGGCGCTGGAAGGCCTGGAACATCTTCGCGGCGTGGCCGGGGTCGAAGCCGGCGCCGTCGTCGCGCACGTAGAGATGCCCGTTCTGCGCGCCGAACTCGATCGTGGCCTTGTCGTGCTTGCGCGTGAACTTCCACGCGTTGGCCATCAGGTTCTCGAGGACGGCGCGCATGAGGCGCGGATCGGCGTTGACGCGGATGCCGTTCTGGATGCGGAAGTCGACGGCGCGCTCCGGCTCGCGCTGGCGGAGCGACTCGGCGACGGAGCGCGCCAGCTCCGAGGCGTCGAGGTCTTCGCGCTCGACCTCGGCGCGCGACAGACGGCTCATCTGCAAGAGGCCGTCGACGAGGTCGTGCATCTGCTTGCAGGAGTCGCGGATCCAGTAGAGGCACTCGCGCCCCGTCGCGGTCAGCGTCTCGTCCTCGAGCGCCTGGCTGAAACCGTCGATCGCGCCGATCGGAGCGCGGAGATCGTGCGAGACCGAGAAGGTGAAGGCCTCGAGGTCTTTGTTCGCCGCCTCCAGCTCGACGGTGCGGCGGCGCAGCGCCAGCTCGCGGTCCTGCACGCGGGCGAGGAGATCGTTGGCGGCATCGACAATCGCGCCGAGGGCGCCGCGGTGGGGCTGCGGATTTTCCGCAACCGCGAAGAGCTTGCGCCGCAACAGCAAATGCGCGGCGAGCGTCCCGAGCACGCATGCGGCGATCGCCGCGATCGCCATCGGCATCACCGCCGAGGCGGACGCCGGCGGCTTCGTTTCGACCTGCAGCGTGGCGTTGCCCGTCGTCAGTCGAATCGGTGCGGAGATGACGGTTCCGGTGCCTTGAATCGTTCCGATCTCTGCGTGCGCCACGTCGTCACGCCGTTCCAACAACCGGGTGAGCGTCCGCGCCGCCGCCGGATCGAGGGGCGCCGCCTCGGTGTCGCGCGCGATCTGCGCCAGCACCGAGGTTACCGTTGCTGTCGTGTCGCGGCGCGCGGCTGAAGACACGATCGCCGCCGTACCCACAACTCCGAGGAGTATGGCGGCGAGCGGAATCAACAGCGTCCGTTCGACCGGCCATGCAGGGCGCCGAGCATTCATGGCGGGTGCGTGCTTTGCATGAGATCGCTTGCAAGAAGCGTCCCATGATCAGAGAGGCGGGGTTGCTTGCGCTGGTGCTCACCGCGGCCGGTTGTGCTGACCGTTCCGAGAGCGGCACGCTCGCGCCGCGCTCCGTCGATCTGAAGGCCGAAGTGGTGGCGAGCCGCGTCGCCTCCGTCACCGCGCCGTTCGACGCAAACGTCCGCCGCGTGGCCGTGCGTGAGGGGCAGACCGTCAACGCCGGCGACGTCCTCGTCGAGCTCCAGAACCCCGAAGTCGAGCGCAACGCCGAGGTGGCCCGCGTGCAGCGCGAGTACGCCGAGGCCCGGCTCCGCGCCGCCGCCCGCCCGCCCGTGCAGAACAAGAGCGCCGAGGCGGCCGCCGCGCAGATCGTGTCGCTCAAGAAATCGAAAGTCGATCGGTACAAGTCGCTGCTGGCGACGCACGACGTCTCGCAACAGGAAGTCGAGGAGGCGGAGACCGAGTACGCCGCCGCGCTGCGCGATCTCATCAACATCCAGAACTCCGCGCCCGCCGCGCCGCAGACGCGCGTCGCGGAGATCGAGCTCGAACGCGCCCGCGCCGACGAGCGCTTGGCGGAGAGCCGGCGGCAGACGCTCGTCGTCCGCGCGCCCATCGCCGGCGTCGTCACGCGGGTCGCCGCGGTCGAAGGCCACGACGCCGGCGCGCGGGAACCGCTGGCCGAGGTGACGGCGATGGCGACGATGGACGTGCGCGCGGACGTCGCCCCCGACCTCCTGCGCGTAGCCCGTCCCGGCACGCCGATCGAGGTCAAGATCCTGAGCGTTCCGCCGCGCGTGTTCCTCGACAAAGTCGCGTACGTCGTGCCGTCGCGCCCGAACGCGCAGGGGGAGGCGCGCGCCGCGATCGTCGCAACGATCGCCAACCCCGACGGCGCGCTGCAGCCCGGCACGCCGGCCACGCTCACGATCCACACGCAGCCATGATCCTCGCCGCCGCACTCTCGCTGCTGGCCGCGCAACCCGTCACGTTCGACGAGTTGCTCGCGCGGATTTCCCGAACGGCGAATGTGCCCGCTCAGCCCACGACCGCGTCGAAGCCGATCGTGCGGCTGGAGTCGACGGCGCAGTCGTCGCGCTCGCAAGAGCTCTTCGTGCAGGGGCCGTTCGATCTGCGCGCGGCGACGCTGACGCTCGCGGTCGACTATCCGCTGCGCGACGGCGGCTACCGCGCCGCCGCCGACGCGATCGCACAGGCCGACGCCGCCGACGCGCGCGCCGCGCAGACGACGATCACCGACGCCGAGTTCAACGCGCTCCTCGACGCGTTCGGAGAGCTCTACATCGCCCGCGCCGCGCTTGCCCGCGCGAGCGCGCCCCCCGAGGACCGCACAAAGACGCTCCTCGCCTCGGGGCAGATCTCGAACGCGACCGCCACGGCGTGGGAAGAGCGCGCGCTCGCGTTGCGCGCGCGGCAGCTCGACGCGGAGCTGCGGAAGGCCGACGCCGAGGCGCGGTTGCAGGAACTCGTGGGCGACGTTCGCGAGATCGAGCCGGTGATTGATTTCGAATCGGGCGCACGCCGTGCGCCCCTACCGGTGATGCGCCCTTTCGAAGCCCGCGTCGAGCGTGCGCGGCTCTATGTCCAGCAAATGGAGGCCCGCCGCCGCACCAACGTGACGCTCTCTGGCTATGTTGGCGCCGGCGCCGCGAACTCCACCTTTTCCGGCACCACGTCGAGCGGCGCCTTCGGCATCTACGGCCTGCGCGTGCAGCTCTCGCTGCCGCTCTTCGATCACACTGGCGACGCCGAGGTCGCGCGCGCGGAGCTCGAGCTCGCCCGCGCCGTCACCGACCGCGACGCCGCGCTGCGTGAGGCCAGGCGCGCCGCCGCGCAGGAAACGCGCCGCATCGAGGCGCAGAAGAAACGCGTCGCCATCCTCGCCGAGTCGTACGAGATCGCGCAGCGGCGCCGCGAGTCGCTGGCCCGCCTCGCCGGCGCCGGCCTTCGCACCGACGCCGACGCGCTTGCCGCGGCAGGTGAAGTCGCCGAGCGTGCCATGCGGCTCGATGAGGCGCGCGTGGAGGAGTGGAAATCGATTCAACGGCTGCGGCGCCACGCGCCATGAACGTCCTCCTCACGACCGAGGGGACGTATCCGTTCAGCGGCGGCGGCGTCAGCACGTGGTGCGACACCCTCATCCGCAACACCCCCGAGGTGCGCTACACGCTGTTGCCGCTGATGATGAACCCGCACGTCGAGCTCCAGTACGCGCCGCCGCCCAACGTCCGCCGCGTCCTCGAAGTGCCGATGTGGGGCATCGAGGAGCCGGCGGAGTTCATCAGCGACATCCCCTTCGCGTCGCTGTACGAACGAAAACAGCGCACGCCGGTGGCGGCGATCGAATCCGAGTTTCTGCCGGCGTTTCACGCATTTCTCGATGCGGTGCTCGATTGCGACGGGCTCTCGGCTCTCGGCTCTCGGCTCTCGGAGAGCACGGGCCAAGAGATGCCGAGAGCCGAGAGCAGAGAGCCGAGAGCCTCCGATGCCCTCGGCATGTCACTGCTTCGCATGGAGGACTACTTCCGTGAGCGCGACTACGGCACCACCATGAAGTCGCGCCTCGTCTGGGACGCCTTCGCCGCGCGCCTCGAGGCGTACGGCCGCGAGCTCGCGCAGACGCATCCCGCCGGCGAGCGCTGCATCCCGTCGCTGTTTGATCTCACCGAGTGCCTCCGCTGGCTGTGGCACTTCCTCGTCGTTCTCAACGTCCGCGCGCCGCGCGTCGCCGTCACGCACACCACCGCCGCGGCGTTCTGCGGCATCCCCTGCATCACCGCGAAGCTGCGCCACGGCACGCCGATGGTTCTCACGGAGCACGGCGTCTACCTGCGCGAGCAGAACCTCTTTCTCTCCCGTTTCCGCCGCCTCTTCTTCGCCAAGCACTTCCTCCTCAGCCTCATCACCGCCGTGTCGCGCGCGAACTACCGCTTCGCCGACGTCGTCGCGCCGGTCTGCCACTACAACACGCGCTGGGAAGTCGCGCACGGGGCGCCGCGCGAGAAGATCGAGGTGATCTACAACGGCGTCGATCCCGACCGCTTCACCCCCGGCCCCCGCCCCGACGGCCCGCCGCACGTCGTCGCCACCGCGCGCATCGACCGCCTCAAGGACACGGAGACGTTCCTCCGCGTGGCCGCGCGCGTGCGCGAGACGCACCCGTCGGTGCGCTTCACGATTTTCGGCGCCGTGACGGACGAGAAGTACTACGCCGAGTGCGTGGCCCTGCGCCGCCAGCTCGGCGTCGACGTGGCCATGGGCACCGCGACGGACGACGTCGTCGACGCCTACCGCCGCGCCGACATCGTGCTGCTGACGTCGATCTCCGAGGCCTTTCCGTTCTCCGTCATCGAGGCCATGGCGTGCGGGCGGGCGGTGGTGGCGAGCGACGTCGGCGGCGTCCGCGAGGCGCTCGACGGCTGCGGCATCGTCGTCCGCCCGCGCGACGTCGAGCAGTTCGCCGCGGCGCTGCGGCGTCTGCTCGACGACGGGCCATTGCGCGCGAAGTTCGCGGCAAGGGCGCGCGCGAAGGTCATCGAGCAGTTTCGCGTCGACAACAGCGTGGCGGCGTACTTGGATCTTTACCGGAGGCTGGCGTGAGCGCCGCCGCGATGGAGATCGAGTCGCTCCACACGCTCGCTCACGACGTGGTCGACCGCATCGGCACGCCGCGCGACCACTTCGAGATCACCGCACAGCTCGAGGTCATGGGCCTCCGCGACACCGACGCGCGCACGCTCTACGGCCGCCGCGATCTGTTCGAGCTCGGGCGCGCCATCGAGGGGCTCGTGCAACAGGGCGCGGTCGTGCCGCAGGCCGACCTCGAGGATCCACCAAAGAAGCAGCCGTCGTTCATTGTCCACTACGCGCGCGGCTCGATGTTCGCGATCCCGATGCTACTGCAGGCCGCGGCGATCCTGACGTGCGGCTACGGCCTCTGGGGCGCGCTCGACGTCGACGTCCGCACCGGCACGGCCATCGCCCTCGGATTCATCACGAGCTACGTCATCAGCGGCGGCTTCGTGCAGTCGATCGTGCGCCGCGGTCTCTTCTACGTCTATCAGCAGGAGCCGGCACTGGCGCGCTGGGTCGTGCTGCGCGGCTGGTGGCTCGGCGCGCGCGTCACCCTCGGGCTGCTCGTCCCGGCGCTGGTCTTCAACGCGTTGTACCGCCTCCTGCCGTGGGACCTCTTTCTGATCGCAGCGCTCTACTACGCCGCGCTGTCGCTGCTGTGGCTGAACTGGTCGATGATCTACATCGCCGCGAGCCGGATGTGGCTCGCGATCACGACGGCGATCGGCCTCGGCGCCGTCATCGTGGCGGCGCGCGTGCTCGGCTGGCCGGCCATCGCCGCGAACGCCGCGGGCCTCGCAGTGGCCGCGATCATCAGCTTCGCCGCCGGGTTGCGCGCGTTGGGTCCGCGCAGCCGCGCGATCAATCCGCCGCGCCTGACGGTGCTCGTCTACTCGACGTCGCGATACTTTCTGTATGGCTTGCTCTACAACCTCTTCGTCTTCCTCGACCGAATCACCGCCTGGACGACGCGCACGGGCCGCGAGGATTTCCCGCCGTATTCGTTCTGGCTCAGCGCGCGCTACGAGCTCGGGCTCGACCTCGCGCTCGTCGTCGTCATCCTGCTCGCCGGCGTGGTCGAGGCATCGATCCAGACGTTCTCGAGCGCGCTCGTGCCGGTGGAGAAGTCGCTGCCGTCGACCGAGCGCGCGCGCTTCTCGGCCTGGTTCCGCGCGTTCTACAACCGGCGCGTGGCGGTGCTCGCGGTCTGCGCGGTCGTCGCCGTAGCGATCGCGCGCGCTCTCGTTTCCGCCGTCGCGAAAGTCCCGAACGCGCAGATCCAGGCGAGCCTCCACACGCGTACGGCGACGTTCGCGTTCTGGGCCGGCGCCGCCGGCTACGCGCTGCTGATGCTGGCGCTGCAGAACCTGCTCCTGCTTCTGACGCTCTCGCGCGTCGAGACGGCGGCGCGCGCCGTGGCCATCGCGCTCGCCGTCAACGCCGTGGCGGGCTTCGTGGCCAGCCGCGCGTTCCACTACTCGATGGCGTCGCTCGGCCTCGTGGCCGGCGCCGCCGCATTGTTCGCCATTACATGGCGCGACGTCCGCCGCTGCGGCGACGCGCTCGACTATCACTACTTCGCGGCCTTCTGATGACCTACGCGCTGCTGTCGATCGACTCGGTTCTGCGCATCGCCCTGGCGATGACGCTGCTTTTCGTCGTCGTGCCGCGCCTGGCCTGGCCGCGCACGCCGGCGGAGAACCGCCTGGAGCGCTTCTGGTGGGACTTCGGCGTGGGGCTGACGCTGCTGACGATCGCGGGGCAGCTGCTGACGCTGATGAAGCTGTACGCGCTGCCGACGCTGCTGCTGCTCTGCGGCGCGGTGATTCTCTTCGGCCGCGCCGCGTACCACCATCGCCGGCCACTCGAGCTGCTCAGCGCCGCGCAGAAGTGGATCGTGATGGCGGCGATCAATCTGCTCGAGCGCCGCGTGAACGTCCGCCGCCGCCTGCGCCGCGCGATGCGGCGCCTGCGCGAGC
>DATELQ010000016.1:0-110442 GCA_035276475.1 Thermoanaerobaculia bacterium
CCCCTCCCCCCCGCCCACCCGCGCCGACTTCACGAAGTTGACCGTTTGCGCGAGCGCGAACGCCGCGAGCACTGCGGCGGCCAACGCGAGGAGGTCGCGGCGGCGCGCGGAGACGGCGATCGCCGCGACGATCGGCAGCGCATAGAGCGCGATGCCGATCGGGCGCAGCGCGTCCCAATGCTCGCCGCTCGTCCACGCCGCGGAGGCGATCGTGACTTTCGCGAGATCGACGACACTGAGCGCCCGGCCGGCGAGCGTGAAGTGGACGCCGATGGCCGTGCCGGTGCGCGAGGCGAGATCGCTCATCGTCAGCGCCGCCGACGCGACGCATGCAGCAATCACGATGGCGATGCGCCAGCGCGAGGCGCGCTGCCATCGCCAGAAGAACGGCAGGGCGATGGCGAGCGGCCAGGTGTAGAGCTTCGCGGCGATGGCGAGGGCCCACAGGATTGCCTCGGCCAGTGTCATTCCGAGCGGAGCGAGGAACCCCCTGCGGCGGGGGCTCCCTCGCTCCGCTCGGGATGACACGGCGACCGCCACCGCCACGAGCGCGCACGCGAACGCATCGTTGCTCGCGCGCGTCACGAGCGTCTCCCACGTGGGCAGGAAGGCCACGAGCGCTGCCGCCACGATCCCCGCCCCCCCATACCACCGCTCCCCGATCGTCGCGGTCGCCGCGATCGCGATCAGCGCGAATACCACGCTCGCGTAGCGCCACGCGCGCAGTTGCGTCAGCACCGTGCGCGGAAAGAGCCGCGCCAGCGGCGCGATCAGCGAGTAATACAGCGACGGCTGCTGCGCCTCGTAATTCGCGCGCACGTACGGCCGCGGCGTGACGGCGCGGTCACGCACCGCCGGCGCATGCCAGTCGGCCTGCAGCAGCGCAAATGACGGCACCGCGTCCCACTTCCGCTCCAGCGTCGCCTCCAGGTCCGGCGGCACCGACGCCTCCCCCATCCTCGGGTTCCGATGCTCCTCGAGCACGAACGCCAGCCGGGCCACGTGGTACAGCTCGTCGAGCCCGGCGTACGGCGGCATCGCCTCCACCTGGATCAGCAGCCGCACCGCCGCGGCGGCGAGGAGCAGCGTGTACGCGGTCCGGCGGCTCACGCCGCGATCGTACAATCAGCCGTGCCCGCTTCGATCGAATTCCGCGGCGTCTCCGTCGACGGCATCCTCCACGACCTCGATCTGCGCATCGGCGCCGGCGAAGCGGTCGCGTTCATCGGCCGCAGCGGCGCGGGAAAAACGACGTCGCTGCGCCTCATCAACGGCCTGGCTACGCCGTCGCGCGGCACGCTCTTGATCGACGGCGCCGCGCCGCGCGACTTTATCCCCCTGCGCCGCCGCACCGGCTACATCATCCAGGGCTCCGGTCTCTTCCCGCACCGCACCGTCTACGAGAACGTGGCCACGCTGCCGCGGCTCTTGAAGTGGGACGAAGACAAATCCCGCGACGACGCGAAGCGCCTCCTCGACCAGCTCGGATTGCCGTTCGAGAAATTCGCGACGCGCTATCCGCGCTCGCTTTCCGGCGGCGAGCAGCAGCGCGTCGGCATCGCCCGCGCCATCATCGCTCGCCCGGAGATCCTCCTCTGCGACGAGCCGTTCGGCGCGCTCGACCCCATCGTCCGCCGCGAGCTGCAGGACGCCTTCACCGCCATCCGCGAGGAGCGCAACGCCACCATCGTCTTCGTCACCCACGACCTCGCCGAGGCCATGCGCGTGGCCGAGCGCGTCATCGTCTTCGACCAGGGGCGCATCGTCGCCGACACCGCCGCGCGCGAGCTTCCGCGCCACGACGCGCCGGCGGTGCGGGCGCTCGTCGCCGCCGCGAGTTTGCCGTCATGAGCGCGAACATCGCACGCGCCACCGGGGAGCACGTCATGATCGTGGCCATCGCCGTCGTCGTCGCCATCCTCATCGGCGTCCCCTTGGGCGTCTGGGCCGCGCGCCGCGCCCGCGCCGGCGGCGCCGCGCTGCGCGTCGTCGACGCCATCCAGACCATCCCCTCGCTCGCGCTCTTCGGCTTCCTCATCCCCATCCCGTTCATCGGCGGCATCGGCATGCGCACCGCCATCGTCGCGCTGATTCTCTATTCGTTGTTGCCGGTCGTGCGTAACACAGTGACGGGCATCCGCGGCGTGGAGCCGAGCGTGCGCGAGGCCGGCGTGGCCATGGGCTTCACCCCGCGGCAACTGCTGTTCGAAGTGGAGCTGCCGCTGGCGATGCCGTCGATCGTGGCCGGGGTTCGCATCGCCACGGTGACGGCGATCGGCGTGGCCACGATTGCCGCCGCAATCGGGGGCGGCGGCCTCGGCACGCTGATTTTCCGCGGCGTGGCCATGGTCGACACGAGGTTGATCCTCGCCGGAGCTTTGCCCGCCGCGGCGCTGGCGCTGATCGCCGACGTGGTGATGACGATGATCGAACGTAGACTGATCCGATGAAGCGACTCTGGCTGGTGGTGCTGTTGTTCGCGTGCAGCAAGCAACCGATCGTGGTCGGCTCGAAGAATTTCACCGAGTCCGACATCCTCGGCGAGCTGGTCGCGCAGAAGCTCGAGGCCTCGCGCTGCACGGTCGACCGCCGCCTGCACATGGGCGGCTCGCTGATCTGCGACGCCGCAATTGCCTCCGGCTCGCTCGACGCTTACGTCGAGTATTCCGGCACGGCGCTCACGGCGATCCTCCATCAGCCGGCGACGACGGACCGCGGCGCTGTCGACCGCACCGTGACCGCCGCGTACGCGAAGCGCAGTCTCCGCTGGGGCCCGAACCTCGGCTTCAACAACACGTTCGCCATGATCGTCCGCCGCGACTACGCGCAGCAGCACGGCCTGCGCGCGATCTCGGATCTGCGCAAGGTGCAGTCAGAAGTGCGGCCCGGCTTCGGCTACGAGTTCGTGGAGCGCCCCGACGGCTGGCCCGGCCTCATCGGGCGCTACCACCTCGACGTCGCCGCGCCACCGAAGACGATGGACCTCGGCCTCACGTACAAGGCGCTCGCCGCCGGCGAGATCGATCTCATCGCCGGCAACTCCACGGACGGCCTGATCGACTCCCTCGGCCTCGTGGCGCTGGCCGACGACCTCCACTACTTCCCGCCGTACGACGCCGCGGTTGTGGCTCGCACCGACATCGACCGCAAGTGCAGCGGCGCGTCGGCCGCGCTGGCGTCGCTGGCGAGCACGATCGACGACGCCACGATGCGCCGGCTCAACTACGAAGTCGACGGCAAGAAGCGCGACGTGGCCGAGGTGGTGCGGGAGTTCCTCAGCGCGCCGCGCGGCGGTGGAAAACCTTGAAGTCGACGGTGCGGGCCACGAGCTCGCGGTGCTGGTCGTCGACCCGGACTTCGTAAGCGAGCGCGAAACGGCCGGGCTTCACGCCGACTACGATCGGATTGAGCCCGTCGGTCGCCGTGGCGACGAGGGTGAACGGCTGCACCTGGCCCTCGGGCGTCATCGCGGCGCCGTAGATGTCGCCGTGCGCCTCCCAAGCGATCAAAAAGCGCTCGCCGTCCCAGGCAATCGACGGACGCGACGACGCGGACGTGTTGCCGCCGAGGATCAGCGGACTGTTGAAGGAATCGAGCTGCACGCGGTTGCGAATGCGGACAGCCGCGATTCTGCCGCCGGGCTTTTTCGCGTCGGCGAGCCAGGCCACGAGATGCGTATCCGCGCCAAAGCCGATCGACAGCGGCGCGAGCTCGGCGGTGAAGCGCCGCGTGAACGTAAGCGTGTCGATCTGCACCTTCAAATCCCACGTTGCCGGCCGCCAGCAGGCCGACCCGAATATGAACGGCGGCGGGCACGGCGGATTTTCCGGGGTGAACTCGCGCGACACGACGGCAATCCGTGCGCCGGGCGTAACGGCGTCGTCGAGGGCCCAGCTGTTGATCGGCTTCATCTCCGTGACGCCGTTGCGGTCGACGGTGAAGACGTTCCCCTGCACGAGCACGGAGATGGCATTCGCGTCGCCGCCGGCGACGCGTGCCAGGCCGGAGTCAGCGAGCGGGCTGACGGCGATCGGCTGCGACGGCTCGAACGCGGCGGTGAGGCGGCAGAGCACTGCCGTCGCGGTGCGCGGCTGCCAGATGTTTTCACGCTCGAGCCAGACGAGCGCATAGCCGCCGTCGATCGGCGAGATGTTCGGGTAGTTCGCCTCGTATGCGGCGCCGCGGAGCGGGCGCAGCTCGTGGACCGGCGTGACCGGCACGAACGCGGCGTTCAGGCGCGCCGCGTAGACCGCGTTGCCGGAGCTCCAGGCGGCGACGAAGCCGTCGCCGTCGGGCACGATCGACATCGCCGGCGCGAGGCGCGTCTCCATCACCGGGCGAGCCGCCGTCGCGATCGAGATCGGCTCGGAAACGTACGGCTGTGCGAGCGCGGGCGAGACGACGACGGACAGCAGCAGCAGCGCGGATTTCATGGCGTCACCGTACCGCCCGGCGGCGGAACTGCACGAAGTCGACGTAGCGGAACCGGAGCTCGCGGTGCGTGTAGTCGACTTGCACTTCGTAGGCGAGGGCGAAGCGATCCGGCATGACGGCGACGACGAGCGGGTTGCGCTCCTGCCCCGGCCCGGTGGCGAGCATGACGTTTTGCAACAGCCCGTTGGGCAGGAGGACCGCGCCGGCGAGGTCGCCACCGCTCTCCCACGCGACGAGGAAACGCTGACCGTCGGAGGCGTTGGACGTTCGCGAATATATGCCGCCCGGCGTGAACGTGCCGAGGGTGCGCGGCGAGTCGAGCTTGTCGAGCGGCTGGCCGTCGGCTCGGATGCGCGCGGCGCTGATCTGGCCGGGCGGTTTATTGAGATTGCTGAGCCACGTCACGAGATACATACCGCCGCCGAATCCGATCGCCGGCCGCGCGATCTCGTTGTCGTAGATCGCCCCGAACCCGAAATCGCCGACCGTCGCGCCCACGCTCCAATGCGGAGAGGTCAACGGGCAGGGCCAGCCGCACAGCGGGTAGTAGGTGTATTGCGGCGGCCGGTACGTCACGGCCGTGATGCCGAGCGGCGCACCGCGCGGGACCGTCGCGGCGTCGATGGGCGAGTTGCTGATCTTCGTGAAGCTGTTCCCGCCGTTGACGTCGACGGTGTAGACGAATCCGTGCGGCACGAGGACCGAGACGGCGTGGGCGTCGCCGCCGGTGATGCGGGCGATGCCGCCGTTTTCGCCGGTCCACGTCACGAGCGTCGCGGCCGATGGCTCGAGCGCCGATGACAGGCGGCGCAGGATGACGGCTGACTGGCGCGGCTGGTCGATGCGCTCGCGCTCGAGCGCGACGAGCGCGTAGCCGCCGTCGATGGCGTTGATGTCGGGATAGATGGCGTCGTAGGCGGTACCGAGGAACGGCTCGATCTCGCGAATCGCCACTGGCTCGAACGCAGCGTTCAGGCGCGCGGCGTAGATGTGCGATGGGTTGGTTCCCGCGC
This sequence comes from Thermoanaerobaculia bacterium, assembly GCA_035276475.1. Taxonomy (GTDB): domain Bacteria; phylum Acidobacteriota; class Thermoanaerobaculia; order Gp7-AA8; family Gp7-AA8; genus DATDFB01. The sequence continues at coordinate 5,448 of DATELQ010000016.1, forward strand.
TCCAGGCGGCGATGAAGCCGTTGCCGTCGGGCACGAGCGCGATCGGCGGCGCGATGCGCGTGGCGAAGGGCGACGCGTTGGCGACCGGGATCGACTGTTCCGCAGAGACGAAGGGCTGCGCGAAGGCAGTGGTGGCGAGGAAGAGAAGGAGGAACGCGGACTTCACAACCTTCGTACGCGGCGCCGGCGGTGGACGTCTATGATGCGCGCGATGGCCACGACCTTTCAGCGCCCGCGCGGCGAGCAGATGATCGAGGTCGAGGAGGCGCAGCAGCGCGTGCTGGCCGAGGTGCCGATCTTCGATGTCGAAGAGGTGGCGCTCGTCGACGCCCTCGGGCGCGTGCTGCGCGAGGACGTCGCCGCTCCCGAGGACGTGCCGCAGCGCGACAACAGCGCCATGGACGGCTACGCCGTGCGCGCGGAGGACGTCGCAAAGGCGCCTGTGTCGCTGCGCGTGATCGAGGATCTGCCGGCGGGGACAGTGGCAACGAAGCGCGTCGAGACGGGAACGGCGATCCGCATCATGACCGGCGCGCTGCTCCCCGAGGGGGCGGACGCCGTCGTGCAGGTCGAGCTCACCGATGCGGGCTCCGACGTCGTGCGCGTACACGAATCCGTGCCGCGCGGCGCGAACGTGCGCAGCCGCGGCGAGGACATGCACCGCGGCGACGTCGTGCTGCGCGACGGCACGCCGATCCGTGCCGGGGAGCTCGGCGTGCTCGCCAGCGTGCAGCAACGCGCAGTGCGCGTCGGGCGGCGGCCGGAGATCGCCATCTTCTCCACCGGCGACGAGGTAATCGACGTCGACGCCCCGCGCGCCCTCGGCAAGGTGGTCAACTCGAACGCCTACGCGCTGGCGGCGCTCGTGCGCGAGGCAGGCGCGGTGCCGCGCGTGCTGCCGATCGTGCCCGACCGCGCCGAGGCGACAGTGGCAGCGATCGAGGAGGCGCTGCGGTCGGACTTCGTCGTCAGCTCCGGCGGCGTCTCCGCCGGCGCGTTCGACTTCGTCAAAGACGCCCTCGACTCGCTCGGCGCGGAGACGAAGTTCTGGCAGGTGGCGATGAAGCCGGGGAAGCCCGTCGTGCTGTCGCGCGTACGCGAGCGGCTGTACTTCGGGCTGCCGGGCAATCCGGTGTCGTGCATGGTGGCGTTTCTCTTGTTCGTGGCGCCGTCGATCCGGAAGGCGATGGGGCAGCGCTCGGCGATCCTGCCGCCGATCGCGCACGTGCGGCTCGCGGCGCCGCTGCGGGGCAAAGGCGACCGGCGCACCTACTTCCGCGTCCGCGTCGTGGCGATGGACGGCGAGCTCGTGGCGCAGCCGGCGCCGGCGCAGGGCTCGGGCGTGCTGACGTCGATGATCGGCGCGAATGGCTTGGCGATCCTCGAGCGGGGAACGACGCGCGCCGAAGCCGGCAGCGTCGTCCGCTGCGTCCTCATCGGATCAGTGGCAAGCGAGTGACGCTCAGCTCCGCGAAGAGGCGCGTGAGGCGGCGCGTCTCGGCGCTCCCCTGCTCGAACGTGCGGCAGAGGAGGTCGACGTGCTCCTGCGGCTCCGACGCCGCGATGGTGAAGCCGTTCGCCGGCTGGTCGGGCAGGAGCGAGGCGCGGCGCGTCCAGACGCCGCCGTCGAATGTGTAGGTGACGAAGACGTCGGCGGCGGGGAAGCGGTCCGCGTCGACGATGTGCGGCGCTTCGTCCGTTATCTGCTGTTCGCGCAGGATCTCGGTGACAGATTCCTCGAGGAGCCGGCGCAGCACCGCCGGCACGTCGTCGAAGCGGAAGCCCGCCCTCCCCTCCTCGCACCAGACGACGGCGGCGCCGGCCTCGACGTCCTCGCCGCGCCAAGAGAATCGCACCAGGCCGCGCGCGCCGGGGCGGAGCTCGGCGTCGGTGAGCGCGAGGAGGCCGCGGGCGCTGACTTCGACGATGCGCAGCGGCACGCCGCCGAACGCGCCGTCGACCGGCTGGGTGAGGTCGAGCCGTTGGAACGCGCGCCGCTCGTCGGTCATGGCGCTTTCTTCACGTCGGTGAGCCAATAGCGGTCGTCGTGGACGTGGAGTCTCGCTTCGACTCTCGATTTGTCCGGCGGCAACTGCGCGACCGCCGCGCCGCGCACCGGATAGTCCATCGTCATCGCCTCCATGAATCCCGGCACGGCCTCATGGTCGACGCGGAGGGAGTTGTCGGAGGCGTCGCGGCTGAGGATCGTTCCTTTCAGGGTGTAGAGCTTCTCCCCCGGCTCGGAGAGGGGCTTCTCCGGTTTCGTGCAGGCGAAGGGGAGAAGGACGAGCGTGGCGAGGAGGACGGCGCGGCGCATCGGGGCGGATTATAGGTTTGCAAGCGCCAACGCCGGCGTTGCCGGTGAGCTGACCAGCTCGATCGTGAAGCAGGAGCCCTCGCCGGGGGCGCTCTTCACGCTGACGTCGCCGCCCATGGCGCGGGCGAGGTCGCGGCTGATCGCCAGGCCGAGGCCGACGCCGCGGCGCGCGCCGATGCCGGCGGCCGGATCGAGCTGCACGAACGGCGCGAAGATATGCTGCAACTGGTCGGGCGGAATGCCGATCCCGGTATCGCGCACGTGGATGCGCGCCGAGGTCTCGTCGCCGTCGCACCACAGCGCCACCTCGCCGCCCGGCGGCGTGAACTTCACCGCGTTGGTCAAGAGGTTGAGAAGGATCTGCTGGAGCCGGTCGGGATCGGCGGCGGCGACGATCTCGGATGGCGAATCCCGCAGCGTGAACTGCAAACCCGCTTCCGTGGCCTGCACGTGCATCAGCTTCGCGGCGCGCGCGACCGCGTCGCGGACCACGACCGGCTCCGTGCGGACGTGGATCTGCCCCGCTTCGGCGCGCGCGAACTCGAGGATGTCGGTCATGAGCGTCATCTGCATCCTGCAGGCGGCCATGATGGTCTCGATGGCCTGCATCTGATCGGAGCTGAGGAGCTCCGCGTCGGCGGCCAGCAACTGCGCGTTGCCGTAGATCGTGGTGAGCGGCGCCCGCAGGTCGTGCGACATCATCGACAGGAACTTCGCCTTCGCGGCGCTCGACTCCTCGGCCAGGCGCCGGGCCTGCAGCAGTTGGTCTTCGTATTCGTGCCTCCGGATCATCCGCAGGCAGACGCAGTCGTTGACCGCGCGCCCGTCGCGCTCGTTGCGCGCGGCGTTGAGCAGCACGGGGATCTCCTCGCCGCTCTTGGTGCGCAGGGCGATGTAGATCTCTTCGGCGCCGCGCTCCATCTTGAGCAGCGGCATGAGATAGGTGTGGTAGAAGATCCGCCCGCCCGGCGGCAGGAGCTTCTCGACGTGCCAGCCGGCGATCTCGACGCGCGAGTAGCCGAGCATGTCGGCGAGCGTCTGGTTCACCTCCACGATCGTCCCATCGTCGGCGAAGGTGAAGTAACCGCACGGCGCGGTGTTCAACAGGGAATCCATACAGCTCCGCGGCTCAAGCTGCTGCCAGGTAATTCCGGATCGCCTCGATCGTCTCCTCGGGATGGCTGATGTGCGGGCAGTGCCCGGTCGCCTTCATCAGGCGCAGCGTGCTGTCCGGCAGGGATCGATGCAGGTAGCTGCCGACTTCGACGGGAGCGATCGCGTCTTCGCTGCACTGCATGATGAGCGAGGGAACCCGTACTTCGCCCAGGTCGGCGCGATTGTCGGAGAAGAACGTCGCCTCGGCAAAGCGGCGCGCGATCTTCGGATCGGTCGAGCAGAAGCTCTCCCGCAGCTCCTGCGTCAGTTCCGGCCGCCCGTCGTTTTTCATCACCACCGGCGCGAGGTAGCTCGCCCATCCGAGGTAGTTGCGCTCCATGAGGTCGAGGAGTCCTTCGATGTCGGCGCGCTCGAAGCCGCCGATGTAGTCAATGTCGTTGATGTAGCGCGGCGACGGCCCGACCATGATCAGACGGCTGAAGCGCTCCGGCGCGCGGTTCGCGGCGAGGACGCCGATCATGCTGCTCACGGAATGGCCGACGAAGAGCACGTCGCGCAGATCGAGGGCCTCGCAGACGTCGAGCACGTCCTGCGCGTAGCCGTCGAGCGTGCCGTAGCGGACGGGATCGTACGCGGAGAGATCGCTCTTGCCGGAGCCGACGTAGTCGAAGAGGACGACGCGGTAGTGCGGCGCGAACTCCGGGGTGATGAGGCGCCACATGTTCTGGTCGCACCCGAAGCCGTGCGCGAAGAGCATCGGCTGCTCGCCGTCTCCGAAGACGTTGACGTTGTTCCGGCGGATCACGTCCGTCATTTGGACTCCTGGCGGAAGATGCATTCGAAATGCGTGCCTTTTGCATCAGGAGTAAAACCGATGAAGAAACGAACTCTCGGAAACGATCTCGAAGTCTCCGCTCTCGGCCTCGGATGCATGGGCATGAGCTACGGCTACGGCGAGCCGTCGAACAAAGGAGAGATGATCGCGCTCACCCGCGCCGCCGTCGACCGCGGCGTGACCTTCTTCGACACCGCGCAGGTCTACGGACCGTTCGCGAACGAAGAGCTGGTCGGCGAAGCGCTCGGGCCGGTGCGCGACCGCGTCGTCATCGCCACGAAGTTCGGCTTTCAGTTCGACGAGAGCGGGAAGCAGATCCCCGGCCTCGACAGCCAGCCGGAGAACATCCGTCGAACCGTCGACGGCTCGCTGAAGCGGCTTCGGGTCGAGACGATCGATCTCCTGTACCAGCACCGCGTCGATCCCGGCGTCCCGATCGAAGAGGTCGCCGGCGCGGTGAAAGAGTTGATCGCCCAGGGGAAAGTGAGGCACTTCGGCATGTCGGAAGCCGGCGCCGGCAACATTCGTCGCGCGCACGCCGTGCAGCCGGTGACGGCGCTGCAGAGCGAGTACTCGCTGTGGTGGCGCGAACCGGAAGAGGAGATTCTTCCGGCGCTCGAAGAGCTCGGAATCGGCTTCGTTCCCTTCAGTCCCCTCGGCAAAGGTTTCCTCACCGGCAAGATCGACGAGACGACGGCGTTCAATCCGAACGACTTCCGCAATACCGTTCCGCGATTCACGCCGGAGAATCGAAGGGCGAACCAGGCCGTCGTCGATCTCGTGAAGCGGATGGCGTCAGAAAAGGGGGCGACGCCGGCGCAGATCGCCCTCGCGTGGTTGCTCGCGCAGAAGCCGTGGATCGTCCCGATTCCCGGCACGACCAAGTTGCACAGGCTGGACGAGAATCTCGGCGCGCTCGACGTCGAGCTCACGGCGGACGACCTGCGCGAGATCGAAGAGGCGTCGTCGCGGATCGCGATTCATGGCGCCCGCTACAGCGAGAACGCGCAGAGGATGATCGATCGATAAGCGACGCGACCACCAAGAACCGCAGCCGCGCCCGCGATACCATCGGCGGCGAGGAGGCGTTCTGCGATCGGTTGCGCTCGTCGTTTTCGGCTCGTTTGCGCTGATGTGCGGCGCGCTCTCCGCGCGAGCGCAGCCGAGGACTGCCGTCGATCCGGCGCGGAGCCAGGTGCAGTGGTCGCCGCGCGAGCTCGCCTATCTCCAAAACCGCGGACCGATCCGGATGTGCGTGGCTCCCGACTGGATGCCCATCGAAGGGATCGACCGCAACGGACGGCACACCGGCATGGCCGGCGACTACATCCGGCTCATGGCCCGCCGCGGCGGATTGAACATCCAACTCGTCCCCGCCAAGACCTGGGAGCAATCGTTCGCCATGGGAGAGCGGAGGCAGTGCGACATCTTCTCCCTCCTCATGGACTCCCCCTCGCGCCGCTCCTTCCTCGACTTCACCACTCCGTACCTGGAGATTCCGGGGGTGATCGCCACCTCGGTGAAGGTGCCGTTCGTGATGAGCCTCGACCAGCTCAAGGGCAAGCGCCTCGGGCATATGCGCGGCTTTGCGGGCATGGAGCTCCTGCGGCTGCAGCATCCCGGGATTCAGCTCGTCGAGGTCGACAGCTACGAGGAAGGGCTGGCGAAGGTTCAGGACGGGGAGCTCTTCGGCTTCATCGGCAACATGATGAGCATCGGCCGCGTGCTGCAGGAGAACAAGATCTACGACGTCAAGATCGCCGGCCGCATCGGAAGCGACAACCTGATGAGCGTGGCCACGCGCAACGACCAGCCGATGCTGCGGGAGGTCTTTCAGAAGCTCGTCGACTCGATCCGTCCGGAGGAACGGCAGGAGATCGCGAACCGCTGGATCCCCGTCCGGTTCGAGCAGGGATTCGACTACCGGTTGTTCTGGGAGGTGATGGCCGTCGTCGCCCTCGTCGGCATCGTGACGCTGTTCTGGGCGAGGAAGCTGCGCCGCGTGAACACGGAGCTGCGGGCCGCCAACGAGCGGCTGGCGTCGGTCAGCCGCCACGATGCCCTGACCGGCTTGTACAACCGCATGCACTTCGACGAGATCGTCGGGCCGACGCTGCATCTCTGCGCGCGGAACGGGCTGGTCATGACTCTGGCCATGATCGATCTCGATCACTTCAAGAACATCAATGACACGTACGGCCACCCCTTCGGCGACGCCTGCCTGCGCCACGTCGCCGCGGTGCTGCAGAAGGCGTTTCGCCGCGACACCGACACGGCCATCCGCTACGGCGGCGAAGAGTTGATCGTGATCGGCGTCGGCGGAACGGCGGCGGAGACGATCGAGCGGCTGGAAGCTTTTCGCCGCGAGATCGCGGAGTCGCTCGTGGCGCTGGAGAGCCGGCAGTCGCGGCTGACGCTGAGCATCGGCGTCTGGACGGACGTCCCTCGCCTCGTCGATCAGCCCGAGGGTCTGCTGAAGAAGGCGGATGCGGCGCTGTACCGGGCCAAGCGGAGCGGGCGGAACCGGCTGGTGGTGGCGGAGGACGCGGAAGCGGCGCTCGCTCTGCACCAATCGTCATCGTGAGTCATGGCTTTCCGTAGATTGTTCCGGCAGCAGATCGCGGGAGCGGCGGCGATGACGCGCGTCCCGCCGGCGTGGGGAGCCGGGTTGCGCGGGGCGATCGCCACCGTCCTGCCCATCGCCGTCGGCGGCGCGCTGGGATGGCCCGGCGCATCGTGGATGGGTCTGGCCGGCTTCTGCGCCTCGACCGCCGACAAGGGCGGCGCGTACCGCACGCGCGCGAACGCCATGGCCGGCGTGGCGCTCTTCGGCGCGCTCGGGGCGATGCTCGGATCGATCGCCGGCGAGGTGCCGTGGCTCGGCGTCGCCGCGATGGTCATCGTCGTCACCTTCTGCACGCTGCTGCGCATCTACGGCCAGGCGGCGATCAGCATCGGCACGAACGTCATCGTCATGTACATCGTCGGCCTGGCGGCGCCGTGCTCGCCGCGCGAAGCGGTGGATCGCGGCGTGGCCATCGTCGCCGGCGTTCTCTGGGCCATGCTCATCGCCCTGGCGCTCTGGCCGATCCGGTTCTATCGGCCGGCGCGGGAGGCGATCGCCGCGGCGTTTCGTCGCATCGCCTCCTACGCGCGCGACGTGGCCCGCCTCGGCGACGAACCGCACGCGCCCGCGGATCGCCACGGGCTTTTCACCGGCGACTACGATGCGGCCTTCGCGGCCATCGAGTCGGCGCGCGAGGTGCTCGCCGCGATCCGCAGCGGCCGCCCGGGGGAGTCGCGCCGCGGCGAGCGCTTGCTGGTGCTCCTGGAGAAAGCCGACCGCGCCTTCGCGCGGCTGGCGTCGATCGCGGAGTCGGAGCCGGCGGGTGTCGATGCCGAGGCGCTGCGGCGCGTGGCGGAGGCGTGCGAGACGATCGCGCGCATCGTCGAGAGCGAGCGCAACGAGACGGTCGCGCCGGTGACGGGCGACGCGGCGCCGCTGCTGCTCTCCGAGCTGGAGCGCGCCGTCGACGACGCGGCCGGGACGGCGCTTGGCGTCAATTCCGAGCGCGCCCGCGGCGTCTTCGAAGCCCATCCCGAGCGCGACCGCGCCCTGGCCACGCTGCGCGCAGCGCTGACGTGGCGCTCGATCGTGCTGCGGCACGCGCTGCGCGTGGGGCTGGCCACCGGCGCCGCTGTGTGGCTCGCCGCCGCGCTGCACCTCCAGCGCGGATATTGGGTGACGTTCTCCGCGTTCATCATCCTGCAGCCGTACACGACGGCGACGTTGCGCAAAGGGCTGCAGAGGATCGCCGGCACGATCGTCGGCGGCCTCCTGGCCGCCGTGGCCGTGGCGCTCGTGCACTCGGATGTCGGCGTCACGGCGCTGATCTTCCTCGGTGCGTTCGTCTGCCTGGCGTTGCTGCCGATCAATTACGGGCTCTACGCAGTCTTTATGACGCCGACGTTCATCCTGCTCGCGGAGCTCGGCGCGCGCGACTGGCACCTGGCCGGGCTGCGCATCGTGAACACGCTCATCGGCTGCGCTCTCGGATTCGTGGCCGCGCGCGTGCTCTGGCCGTCGTCCGAGCGCACAGCCGTTCGCGAGGAGATGGTCGCGGTCATCGCGGCGCTCGGCGATTACGTGCGCGCCGTGATGGCCGGCGAGGAGGTGCGGGGCATCGCCGCCCGCCGCGCTGCGCACCTGGCGCTGCAGAATGCCGACGCGGCGCTGCAGCAGGCGCTGAGCGACCCCGAGGCGCGGCGCGGAACGTCCGAGCCGGCCATGGCGCTCATCGTCCACGGCCGCCGCTTCGCTCTGGCGCTGAGCGCGCTCGCCGTGGCCACGCGCGGCAGCCGCAATACCGTGCGCGCGCTACTCGCCTCAGTCGCCGCCGCGCTCGATCGAATCGCCGCGGCACTCCGCGCGAATGCGCCCGTCCCGCTCTTCCCGCCGTCGCCTGAGGTCGAAGGCGAGCCGCTGCTAAGGCAGTTGGAGACGATCGCGGACGCGGCAGCGCGGTTCGCGCAGTAGACACTATCGATCGAGGTAGGCCTTCATCCTCGACCAAACCTCATCGCGCCAGGCCTGTTCGGTCTCGGGAATGAGATCCTTCGGAACGCCGCGATGGATCAGCACCAGCTCCGTCCCGCCGTCAGGCGTCGGCTTCAGCGTGACCGCGGCCATGGAGAAGATGCCCTCGGGGAACCGACGGTGGCGCCACGCCTGAACGATGCGCCGCCCGGGGACGAGGTCGACGTTGATCCCGGTGACGTCGCTCTCGCCGAGGGTGAACGGCCCGCCGATCTTCGTGCTGATGCTCGCGGGTCTGCCGGTGATGGCGCTGTGCTTCCGCGAGTCGGCCAGGAGATCGTAGACGGTGGCCGGGTCGGCCTTGAATTTCACGCGCTGTTTGATGGTCTTGCACATGGTCAGTGCGCAATCGTACCGGTTCGCACGACTTTCCCGTAGTCGCCGCCGGGTGGGAGCAAATCGTCGAACGCGAACGGAATGCTGCGCGCGGTCAACGGGTCCGGTCCGTCGGCCTCCGACTCCCCTTCCTGCCGCAGGCGCACGTCGTAATTCTGGACGGCGTCGTTCTCCGTGGCCACGACGATGCCGTCGGCGGCGGCCAGGACCGGCGCGCCGTAGCCGAAGTAATCCTCGGCGGACCTGCCGTCGGTTTTCCACGGAAGGCCGTTCTCGCCGAGCTGGAAGAAGTCGACGGCGAACTCCGTCTGCGAGTTCCAGCGATGATGACTGGTCACGTTCGGAATGGAGCGAAGCAGCCACACACCACGGTGAGATCGACGCATCCATGATCCGGATTCGAGCGCTGGACATAAATCGGACCGGCAGGATAGACGCGAACGTCGAGGGCGAGAGCAACAGTCGGCAGCAGGAACAACGCACTGAGAGCGGCGACGCGCATGCTCCTAGTTTGAACCAGCCGGCGGAAGCCAGAGCGTGAAGGTGGCGCCGCGGCCCGCTTCGCTTTCAACGGTGAGATCGCCGCCGAGGAGGCGGGCGATGCGCCGGCTGATGGCCAGGCCGATCCCAGCTCCTTGCTGCGCCTCGGGATCCAAGCGCGTGTACTCCTCGAAAATCGCCTCGCGCTTGTCGGCGGGGATGCCGGGGCCGGTATCCGTCACGGTCACGGCGATCCGATCGCCGCGTAACTCCGCGTCGACCGTCACCTTGCTCCTCGGCGCGTACTTCACGGCGTTCGACAAAAGGTTCGTGAGGATCTGCCGCATGCGCATCGAATCGGTGTCGGCCTGCAAGCCTTCCGGCGCGACAGCAACAAGCTCGATGCCGACGGCCGCCGCGGGTGCCTTGAAGTCGTCCGCGAGCTCGTGTGCGGCGCGACCGACGTCCGTGGGAATGCACTCGATGTCGAGCTGCCCCGCCTCGGCGCGCGCGACTTCGAGAAGATCGTCGATCAAGCGAAGAGACGTGCGGATCGAACGGCGGATTCGCTCAACGCTCGCGTGGTCCTCCTCGGACAGCTCCGCGAGCTCCAACAGCTGCGCCGACATCGACGCGACGGTCAGCGGATTGCGCACGTCGTGGCTGAAACCGCGGATGAGCGCGGCGCGGCTTGCGAGGAGTCGTTCGCGCTCCTGTTCGAGCTTCTTCCGCTCGGAGATGTCGGTCGCCGTGCCGAACCATTCGACGATCTGGCCGGCCTCGTTGCGCAGCGGCATCGCTTTTCCGAGGAACCAGTGGTATTCGCCGTCCGCGCCGCGAAAGCGGTACTCGATCTCGTACGGCTCGCCGGTTTCCAGAGAGTGCCGCCAGCGCGCGAACGTCCGCTCCCGATCCTCGGGATGAATCCACTTCGTCCATCCTTCGCCGCGCGATTCCTCCAGCGTGGCGCCGGAGAACTCGTACCAGCGGCGGCTGAAGTACGTGTGCCGGCCGTCGGGATCGGTGGTCCAGACGTTCTGGGGAATCATGTCGATGAGGAGCCGGTAGCGCTCTCGCGCCCGCCGCTCGTCGGCGAGAGCGGCGGTTTTCCTCACCTCCTCGGTGACGTCCTCGACGCGATGAATGATGTAGATGAGCGTTCCGTCACTGTCGAAGACGGGCGAGTTCAACGGGTCCCAATATCGCTCCTCGAAATCGCCGCTCGGCGTTCGGATGTCGTACTTCTGCAGCGCCATGCGGTGGGGCTTGCCGGTACGGAGCACCTCGTCGAGCGACGCCCGCAGGTTGCGGACGCCGGTCGCGCCCGGGTCGGTCGGATTGTCGGGAAAGACTTCGAAGAGCGGCCGGCCGACGACGTCCTCGCGGCGCGTCATCGTCGCGCGCAGACGCGCTTCGTTGGCCGCAACCATGGTGAAGCGCGGCGCGTCGGTCGCGAGCAGGAGGTAGGCGTCGGGCGCGCTTTCGAAAACGGCCCAGAAGTTCGCGTCCGGAGCAGCCATCCGACCTCCTTGCAGGCTTATGCAAGGGAGGTGCGGTGCGCAGCGCGCCGTCTGGCATCGGAAGAAAACCAGCCGAGAATCTCAGCTAACTCGCTGGGAATCTCACTTAACTAGCTGGCAATCTCAGCAAGTTAAGTGAGAGTCTCAGCTAATTAAGTGAGAATCTCAGCTAGTTAAGTGAGATTCTCAGAAAGTTAAGTGAGATTCTCAGCTAGTTAAGTGAGATCACCAGCGAGTTAAGTGCAATCGCTGGCGAGTTTAGTGAGAATGCCGGCAAGTTTTGTCAGATTGCCGGCGAGGTTGCATGCGCCGCCAGCGCGCGCTGCAACTCGGCCGCAGCGGCACGCACCTCAGCCATGCGCTCGTCGTAGTCGCGCTGCGCCTCTGAGAGGTTCGCGCCGCAGAACGGACAGTCCCCCGTCCCCGGCTTCACGTACTGATCGCAGCCGCGGCAGAGCGGCAGGATCGGCGGCACGCGGTCCTTCGCGGCGCGCGGCGGCGGCGCAACCCGCGCGGGCGGGGGCACGATGCGCTCGCCGGCGCTGCTGCCGTCGAGCGGCTCGAGGATCAGATCGAAGCGGCCGTTGTCGAACGGCAGCCCCGGCGCGTCGGCAACCTTCTCCACGCGCTCGCGCAGGCCGCGCTTCTCCAACTCCAGCACGCGGTAGTGGCAGTACGGATTGTTGCCCGGGCGATCGAAGAGCGAGTGCGCCGTCCAGGTGCAGCCGCCGCGGCAAACGTCGGCGTAGTAGCACGTCGCGCAGAAGCCCCAGAGGTCCTCGGCCGTCCGATCGCGCGCGAAGCGCAACGCCGCCGTCGTCTGCCAGATCTCCTCGATCGTCATCTCCCGCACGTTGCCGCCGGCGTACGGCGCCGTCGCCAGCGACGGGCAGCCCTTGATCGTGCCGTCGGCCTCGATGCCGAGCCCCGTGTGCCCTGCGGCGCATCCCTGCCAGTGGCGCACGTCCTCGGCCACGCGCCACTTGTGCTCGTAAGGACCGAAGTAGCCGATGTTGTTGCCGGGCTGAATCAACACGCCGAGGTCGAGGGCCTCGTCGAAGAGCTCCGCGAAGAACGGCATGAATTCGAGGAGCTTGTACGGCTGGAGGATCAACTCGGGATGGTCGGCGGCGTTGCCCATGGCCACGGTGAGCTGGACCTGCCAGTTGCGCACGCCCAAGTCCGCGATGACGTGGAGGAGCGGCCGGAGATGGGGCATGACCTCGGCGGTGATCTGTGTGTTCACGCCGTACGGGATGCCGTGGCGCCGCAGGTTCTGTATCGCCTCGATGCAGCGGTCGTACGAGCCGCGCACGCCGCGGATGCGGTCGTGCAGATCGCGGAGGCCGTCGATGGAGACGCCGGCCGACCGGAGGCCCGCCGCCTTGGCGCGGCGGACCTTGTCGTCGGTGAGCGCGTAGCCGCCCGTCTGCATGCTGCAGTGCATGCCGTGATCGGTGATGGCCTGCACGATCTCCAGCCAGTCGGCGCGCATGTAGGCCTCGCCGCCGATGAGGGTGATCTCGCGCGTGCCGAGGCGCGCGCATTGGCGGACGACGTCGATGCACTCCGCCGTGGTCAGCTCGTTCGGCCGCTTCGTCCCCGCGCGAGATCCGCAGTGCCCGCACTTGAGATTGCAGGCCAGCGTGATCTCCCAAACCACGTGCACCGGCTTGCTGTGCGCGTAGTCGTCGTCGGTGACGTAGCGGACGGGCAGACGCTCGTCCACTATTTCTTCTCTTTCAGCTTCTTGAGCGCGGCCTCGCCCGCGCGAATGGCCTTACTGAGATCGACGCCCTGGACGGCATGGATCTCCCGGGCGGTTTCGAGCAACCGGCTGAGACGCGCGGCGTCGCCGCGCTCGATGGCGTCGGAGATTGCGGTGCCGTACGGTTCGAGTCCCATGATCGCCTCCTTCTCTCACTTCTTCGGTGTCTGCAGCTTCTTGAGCGCTGCCTCGCCGGCGCGGATGGCCTTGCTGAGGTCGCCGCCCTGCTTCTCGTGAAGCTGCTTGGCCTGGTTGACGAGGGCCTCGAGGCGGCGTCTGTCGCCGCGCTCGATGGCGTCGAAAATCGTGGGGCCGTAGGGTCTGCTCTGGGCCATGATTCTTCTCCTTTCGCGATGCCTCTGACACCGGGGAAACTCCGCGCGCACGTCCGTGCGCTGCAACGCTCTTCGCGTTCTCTCGATGACCGCGAGCTCGACGCGCTGCTCGGCATCGCCGAGCGCGAGGAGACGATCGACGGCGTGGAACTGATCCTCGAGCATGGGAACGAGATGATCGACGTCTACGACGGAACGCCGTACGAGGTCGTGCGCGAGCTCTTTGGCCGCCTGGCCGCGCGCCGCGGCGACGTCTTCTACGACCTCGGATGCGGCTACGGGCGCGCGGTGCTGTGGGGCGCGCTCTTGAGCGGCGCGCAGTTCCGCGGCATCGACCTCGTGGCCCAGCGCCTCGCGCCGGCACAGCGCGCGGCCCGCCGCCTCGGGCTCGAGAACGTCCGCTTCACGCAGGGCAACGTGCTGTCGACGCGCTTCGATGATGGGAACCTCTTCTTCCTCTTCGACCCCTTCTTCCCGAACACGCTCCGCCGCGTCGGCTCGACACTGGCGCGCATCGCCCGCACGCGCTCCATCCGCATCGCCTCGCATTCGCAGACGAACGATTACTTCGCCGGCCGCCGATGGTTGCGCGAGATCAATGACCGGGCGCCCGCAAGCGACGATCCCTACCGCCTTCGCCTGTTCGGCTCTGACTAAGGAGTGACGGCGAGGAGGCGTTCCCTACCCATAACTGCATTGCGGCGATTCGGCGCCACCGCGAGCACGGCTTTGTATTCGGTGAGCGCGTCGTCTGCGCGCTTCATCTCGAGCAGCATGTCGGCGAGCAGTTCGCGCGCGGGGAGGAGCGCGCCGGGCGTGACGGCCGGCTTGATGGAGCGGTCTTCTTCCTCCGCAGCGGACCGCATCGCCGCCACGGCCTCGTCGCGATGTCCCACGGCGAAGAGACGCCACGCGGCGACGCCCATCTGCTGCACGGCGACTTGCGAGCGCCAGAGGGTGTCGCCGCCGCGCGCCAGCGCGTCGACGTAGCCCGCCAACGCCTCCTCGGCGCGCTTCGCCGCGGCGGCATCGCCCGATCGCGCCGCGCCGATGCCGATGGCGAACTGCGTCAGCGCTGCCGTGCGAGGGTTGCCGCCGTGCGGTGGAGGAGCGAGCTTCGCCGCGGCGCGCCAATCGTGGCGCTCCAGTGCGTAGCGCGCGGGGACGGCAGCGACGGCGAACGCGATCTTCGTGTCGGACTGCTGCAGCGACGGCAAGCTGCGCATTTCGTCGATGACGCGCTTCGCATCGGCGAAGCGGCCGAGCTGCAGGTAGGCGTACTCGAGATAGTCCATGGCGTGCAGCTGCTCGTCGACTTCGCGATGCTCGCGCGCCGCTTTCGCGGCCTGAAGGTTCGAGGCCACCGACTCGTTCCATAGCCCGAGGCGCGTGAAGATGTGCGAGGGCATGTGCTGCGCGTGCGGCACGGACGGCGCGATCTTCGCGTAGGCGCGCGCCGCGTCGAGCGCCAGCGGCGCCAGCTCCGGCGTGTCGTCGCTGTGAATCAGGTAGTGAATGATGCCGGGATGGCGGGGATGCACCGTTAGCAGGCGGTTCAGAATCGCGGCGGCCTGTTTCTGGCGCGCGTAGGTCTTGTCGGTCGGCAGCGCCGCGCCGTTCAGCGCGAGCGCGTAAAGAATCGCCGCTTCGTCGTCATCCGGATATTGCGCCGCAAGCGCCGCCATCGCGGTCTCGTACTTCACCGCGCGGTCGTGCACCGCCGTGCCGGCGGGCTGTTCGTAGAACGCGGCGAGGGCATCGACGTACGCACGCTCGCGCGGCGATCCGGTCGTGGCGTTGCGCGCCGCGGCGATCGCCTCGCTGCCGACGCGCAGCCGCTCCGGCGTGAGCGGCGACGGCCAGAGAGGGTAGTACTGGCTCATGGCCACGCCCCAGTAGGCCATCGCGCACTGCTGGTCGGCTTCGATTGCGTGGCGAAAGCTCCGCTCCGCCTCGCTGTACCAGAACGAATGGAGCAACGCCACGCCCGTCTCGACGGACTTTGCTGCAGGCGCCGCGCAGGTGGTGGGGAAGCGCACCTCGCCGATCTCGTGGCTGTGAGCCGCGAACAGGACGAGCAGGAGACTGAAACGCATCGGACAATGATAGGGAATGTCGATGCGACCCTACGTTTCGATCGCCCTCCTCCTCATCGCTCTGCCCGTTCACGCCGACCGGACCGCCGACTGGCGCGAGGACATCTCGGCCCTTCTCGCTGAATTGAACCGCGTGCATCCGAAATTCAGCGCCTGCGGCTTACCTCCCGAGATCAGGACCCGCGCCGCGTCCCTGGGCGACCGCGTTGCGACGATGAAGGACGAAGCGATCGCGGTCGAGATCCAGCACATCCTCGCGCTCGCCGGAGACGGTCACACGCTCGTCTGGCCATTCGGGATGCAGAAGATGCCGCTCACGTTGTGGTGGTTCGACGATGGCGTGTACGTCGTTGGCGGAGAGCACGCACGACGCAGGGTGACGCACATCGGCGGCGTTCCGGTCGAGGAGGTCTTTCGGAGACTCGAGCCGTTCCTCAGTCACGACAACGACATGCAGTTCCGGTGGGCGGCGCCGTTCTACGCGACGATGCCGGCCTTTCTGGCCGCCGCCGGCGTCGAGCCGGTCTTCACATTCGAAGACGGCGGGAAGGTCGCTCCGAAAGGAGAGCCGATCGATCCCGACAAGGTCGAGCTGAAGCTCATTCCGCCGTCACGCCACGGTGAGACGTTCCGGCTCGAGCAGATCGGACCCGGCGTGCTGTACATCGCCGTAAACTCGATGTCCGCCGGCGCACGCGACTTCGCCGTGAAGGTGCGCGAGCAGCTCGGAAAGTTCGATCGCGCCATCCTCGATCTCCGTCTCAACAACGGCGGCGACGCGGCGAATGCCGACGAGCTGTTGAAGACGTTCATCGCATTCGATGTCCGCGGCGGGAGATCGGTCACGCTCATCAGCCGCATGACCTTCTCGGCGGCGGAAACGTTTGCCGCGCGACTCGATCAATGGACGGGCACCGTCTTCATCGGAGAGGCCACCGGCTCGCGGCCGAACCACTACGGCAACGAGCATCCGTTTCGCCTGCCGCACTCCGGCCTGCGCGGCTCGATTTCGTCGGGCTGGAATCAGCCCGTGAGCCCACGCGATGACCGCGATGCCATTCGTCCGGACATCGCGGTGCCGCAGACCGCCCGGGACTTCTTTTCGGGAACGGACCGAACGCTCGAAACGGCGCTCAAACAGCTCATTGTCCAGCCTTCGCCCCGATGACCTTCATCATCTCCCGCACGGCCGCTTGAAGCTGCGGGTCGATTCCCATCTCCGTGCGCGTTCCCGGATCGTCTTCGACGGCGACGTCGGGCTCGATTCCATGACCTTCGATGATCCACTCCCCCCGATCGGAGAACGGCGCAGCCGGAACGTTCAGCGACCCGCCGTCGATGAGCGGCGGAACGGGGTTGATTCCGGTGAGGCCGCCCCAAGTGCGCGACCCGACGAGCGGGCCGAGCTTCAGCTTGCGGAAGTAGTAGGCGAAGTTCTCGCCGGCGGAGACGGTCATGTGATTGACGAGCAGCACCTTCGGCCCGTGATGCACGCCGAGGCGATTGGCCGGCCACGTCGTGGTGGCGTAACGGTAGGTCATGAAGTTGAGCTCGGGGCGGCTCAGCGTTTCGGCAAGCAGCCCGCCGGTCCAGCCGCCGGGGCTCCAGCGCGGATCGACGATCAAGGCATGCTTGGTCAACTGTCCGCCGAACTGGGCCATGAAGGAGTTGAAGCCGCCCATGCCGAAGTCCGAAACGCGGAGGTATCCGATGCGGCCGCCGCTGACCTCGTCGACCCAGGCGCGATTGCGCTCCGCCCAAGCTGCGGCGCGCAGCTCCGTCTCGCTCGTGACCGGTGTGACCTCGACGTCGCGCGCGTTCGCGGCGCTCGGGCCCACGCGAATCGTGACTTTCTTTCCGGCGAGGCCATCGAATGCCGCGCGCGGATCCTTCGTCGTGTCCACGGGGACGCCGTTGACCGCGAAGAGAAATTCTCCGGCGGAAACGCCGCGCAGCGGCGAGCGAACGGTGTCGGCCCAGGGCGGGCCTTCGTGAATGCGCGTGATGCGATAGAGGCCGTTCTCGAGCGCGAAGTCGGCGCCGAGCATGCCGATGCTGTGAGGGGGCTGGCGCGGACCGACGTCGCCCGGCTCACCCATGTAGGCGTGACCGACGCCGACCTCCCCCAGCATCTGCGCGAGCACCCAATTCAGATCGTTGCGCGTGTCGACGCGCTCGACGAGCGGCGCGTAGCGGCGCCCGACTTCGTCCCAGTAGAACGCTCCCTTGACCTTCGGCGCGTAGAAGTAGTCGCGCACGAGGCGCCAGGCGTCGCGGTAGATCTCGCGCCACTCCGCGCGAAGATCGATCGTGACGTTCATGCCGGCCCGAGAAATCTCGGTTTCCGCCGGCTCGGCCGCGGCGAGATCGCGCACGAAGTACTTCCCGTTGCGGACGAGCAGGATGTGCCGGCCATCGGCGGCGACGTCGAAGTCGTTCGTCGCGGCGTCGATCACCGTCTCCTTCTTTTTCTCGACGTCGTATCGCCGCACGGAGGTCTCCCCGGACGTCGAGGTGAAGCCGAAGATCGCGTCGCCGCTCTCGGACGTTGACAGTCCGGCGATCGAGCCGGTGGCGGTAGCGAGCCGCACGGCGTTGCGCTCCACGTCGCGAGCATCGAACGAGCCTCCCAGCGCGGCGAGAGGAACGGCCATCAACACGCTCGTGGCGCGATGGACGGCCTGGCCCGTGGTCCAGTCGTAGACCGCTGTCGAGAAGTTTCGATAGCTGATGAAGAACATCGTCCGCCCTGCGCGATCGAATGCCGGAGTGCCCGCTTGGAAGGCGGTCGCAGTCATTCGTTGCCGCTTCTTCGTGGCCAGATCGTAGCGCCAGATCGTCGACACGTAGTTCTCTTCGACGCGCGTGTAGGCGAGCGCTGCGGAGTCGGCGAACCAGGCCAGCTCGGGCTGCTCGTTGAAGGGATCGGCGTCGACTTTCTCGACGTTGCCACGATCGATGTCGACGACGTAGATGGCGCTGCTCTGGTCGAAGAAGGCGAGCTTCCGCGAGTCCGGAGACCAGACCGGACGGAAGCGATAGCCGTTGCCGAAGCGGGTCAATTGGCGCGGCTCGTCCGCACCCGCCGTCGATCGCACGTAGATCTCGTTCTCGCCGGTGACATCCGAGGAGTAGGCGATCCACTTGCGGTCGGGACTTCGCGACGCTTCGCGCTCGAACGCGCCGCTCGTCGACGTCAGGTTGCGCGACCCGATCCAGAGATCGCCGCGCGCTTCGAGCAAGAGCTCGCGGCCGTCCGGCGAGAGCTGCCGCGCGGTGATGAATTGCGCTGCGTCGACGGCGCGTTGCACCGGCGGCCGCTGCGCGGCGGGGATGTCGATGCGGAGGACGGTGGACGTCTCCGTCGACAGATCGAGGAGGCGCAGATCGGCTCCCTGTTGAAAGACGATCGCGCCGCCGCCGATGGAGGCGTTGCGGACGTCGAAGTCGCGAAAGTGCGTGACCTGCCGGCGCCGCTTCGCCGCCGTGTCGTAGGCCCACACGTTCCGGCGGTTTTCCGCCCCTTCATCGGAGACGTAGTACAGCGTTCGCCCGTGCCACATCGGCTCGAGGTCGACGCCGTTCCAGTCGCTGACCTTCAACGACTCGCGCGTGCGCAGGTTGAGGAGCCGGATGTCGGGCGCAGCGCCGCCGCGATAGCGCTTCCATTGATTGATCAAGCTGCTCGGATACTGCGGGGTGTACGCGAGCCACTCGCCGGTCTCGTCGAGCGCGCCGTCGGCTCCGTAGGCGATCGGGAGACGCGCAGGGATCTCGCCGCGCGGAGAGACGGTGAAGAGCTCCATCTCCCAATTCACGAACGACTGGGAGTTCGTGTAGAAGAGCAGCCGGTCGTCGCTCGTCCATTGGCAGAGGAGCTGGTGACCCGGAAGGTAGGTGACGCGCGACATGGCTCCGCCGCCGACCGGCACGGTGTAGAGGTTCAGCGCGTCCGCGTACTCGCCGCTCGCGAACGCCAGGCGCTGGCCGTCCGGACTGAAGCGCGGATCGAACTTCCGCCCCTTCGAGTCCGTCACCCTCCGCGCGGCCGTTCCTCCGCGCGGCACGACCCAGACTTGGCCGTCGTAGACGAAGGCGACGTGCGTCCGGCTGACGGCGGGTTGCTGCATCAACGGCGTCTCGGCGCCGAAGAGGGACGCTGCGACGAGAAAGGGGCAGAGCAGGCGGATCATGCCTTGAAGCTACGCGTCTGCCGCCGGCGGAGATAGAACGTCTTTAAGGAGGTGGAACGCGGTTAATGAACGGCGGCGCGATACTCCGCCGGCGTCATGCGCGTGGCGCGCTTGAAGACGCGGCCGAAGTGGCTCTGATCGGCGAAGCCGGCGGCCAGGGCGATGTCCGCAAGCGGCGCGTCCGATCCGAGGAGCTCGCGGCATGCGAACTCGATGCGCAGCTGCCGCAGGTACGAGGCTACGGTGACTCCGTAGAACCGCCGGAAGGTCGTGGCCAGATGAACGGGATGGACGCCGGCTTCCGAGCCCAATTCTTCGAGCGTCACGCGCGCTGCGAAGTTGTCTTGAATCCTCTCCTTCACGCGCCGTAGCCACGAGGGTCCCCGCACCGCGGATCGCCGTTCCGCGCGCGCGGAGTCGACGAGGATCGACATCGTCAGCGACTCGATGGCCAGCGGCGACATCTCGTCGGGATGGGTGAGCTCCTCGTGCAGCCGGCGTCCGAACGCCGCGAACGTGCTGCTCCGAAAGGCCGCGGAGCGATCGAGAACGGGAAGTTGCCCGCGGACGTGCGCCACCCACCGCGGCGACAGCTCGATGTTGAGGCACCGCCCGCCCGCGCGCAGATAACGGTCGGAGTGCGGCTCTCCGGCCGGACGGACGATGACCATTCCGGGCTCGCCCACGCGCTCCTGCGAGTCGAAGCGTTCCTGAAAGCTGCCGCGCATCACCAACACGACGCATGCGTATTCGTGAGCGTGGCGAGGAAGCGACGCGTCCGCCCCGTAGCGAGTCTCGGTGACGATGAAGTCGTCGACCGCCCGCGTGCGGACGATCGAGGCCGGGAAACGATTGCGGGAGAAGTGCAGAACCGGCGCGCTCATGTCATCACAGTAGACTGGAACGGGAGGGGTCGGGTTAGCTCGTGCGCGATGTGGCACCGATCTCGATACCGCCTGAGCGGTGGCCGCGAATGACATCGAGCGCTTCGTCCGCGTGCGCGGCGCGCGCGAGCACAACCTCAAGAACATCGACGTCGAGATTCCTCGCGACGCCCTCGTCGTGTTCACGGGCGTCTCGGGCTCCGGCAAGTCGTCGCTCGCGTTCGGCACGTTGTACGCCGAGGCGCAGCGGCGGTACCTCGAGTCGGTGTCGCCGTATGCGCGCCGCTTGTTCAATCAGATGTCCGTTCCGGACGTCGACGACATCGACGGACTGCCGCCCGCGGTCGCACTGCAGCAGCAGCGCGGCGGAACGACGACGCGATCGTCCGTCGGGAGCGTAACGACCCTCTCGAACCTGCTGCGAATGCTCTATTCGCGCGCGGGCGATTACCCGAAGCATCAGCCGCTCCTGTACGCCGAGTCGTTCTCGCCGAATACAGCCGAGGGCGCCTGTCCCGAATGTCACGGCCTCGGGCGCATCTACACGGCCACCGAAGAATCGATGGTCCCGGACCCGACGCTCACCATTCGGGAGCGCGCCATCGCCGCGTGGCCTCCGGCGTGGCACGGACAGAATCTCCGCGACATCCTCGTCACGCTCGGCTACGACGTCGACCGGCCGTGGAAGGATCTGCCGCGCAAAGTCCGCGACTGGATCCTCTTCACCGACGAGACGCCGACGGTTCCGGTCTATCCCGGCTACACCCCCGAGGAAACGCGCGCGGCGCTCCGGCGCAAAGAGGAGCCGGGCTACATGGGCACGTTCAGCAGCGCGCGGCGCTACGTGATGCACACGTTCGCGAACACGCAGAGTCCGCTCATGAAGAAGCGGGTATCGCGGTACATGCTCGGCGCGGATTGCCCGGTGTGCCGCGGGAAACGTCTGCGCCGCGAGGCGCTGTCGGTGAAATTCGCAGGCCTCGACATCGCCGAGATCTCGCGCGTGCCCTTGAAGCAGCTCGCCGCGATCGTCGATCCGTACGCCAAGGACCGCGATCATGCGCGGCGGAGCGATCGCGCGCGTGCGGTGCTGCCTCAGGACGCGCATACCGGCGAGACCGATCGCATGCGCCGCGGCCGCACCTCGAGCCAGATGCACGACGAGGCGCACGACCTCGTCGTGCACCGCATCGCCTGCGACCTGGCTGCACGTCTCGAAGTTCTCCTAGACCTCGGGCTCGGCTACCTGTCGCTCGAGCGGAGCACGCCCACGCTGTCGCCGGGTGAACTGCAGCGGCTCCGGCTGGCGACGCAGGTTCGCTCGAATCTGTTCGGCGTCGTCTACGTGCTCGACGAGCCCTCGGCTGGCTTGCATCCGGCGGACACCGAAGCGCTCCTGAAGGCGCTGGACGGTTTGAAAGCCGCCGGCAACTCTCTGTTCGTCGTCGAGCACGAGCTCGACGTGGTCCGGCACGCCGACTGGATCGTCGACGTCGGCCCGGAAGCGGGCGAGCATGGCGGCGAGATTCTCTACAGCGGTCCGCCGGAAGGTCTCGCGCGCGTGCAGCGCTCCCACACGCGCGAGTTCCTCTTCGGCGACCGCAACGTAGAGGTGCGCACGCCGCGCCGGCCGCGCGGATGGCTGCGGCTCGCCGGGATCACGCGGAACAACCTGCACGGCCTCGATGCCGAATTTCCGCTGGGCGTCCTTACGAGCGTCACGGGCGTGTCGGGCTCCGGAAAATCGACGCTCGTCAGCCAGGCCCTCGTCGAGCTTCTCGCCGATCATCTCGGTCATTCCGTCGACGAGGAAGAACCGCTCGATCCGCTGGAGAGTGGCGTGGTGACGGAAGGAGGCGAGATCGTCTCCGGCGTGGAAGGGGTGCGGCGGCTCGTGCGCGTGGATCAGAAGCCGATCGGGCGCACGCCGCGCTCGAACCTCGCCACCTACACCGGGCTGTTCGACTACGTGCGGAAGCTCTTCGCGTCGACCAAGGCGGCCCGCGCGCGCCACTACGATGCGGGACGCTTCTCGTTCAACGTGGCCAAAGGCCGCTGCCCGACGTGCGAAGGCGAAGGCTTCGTCATGGTGGAGCTGTTGTTCCTGCCGAGCGTGTACGCGCCCTGTCCGGATTGCAAAGGGGCGCGGTACAACGCGAAGACGCTGGAGATCGAATACAACGGACGGAACATCGCCGCGGTGTTGGGCATGACGGTCGACGGGGCGTGGCAGTTTTTCCAGGAGGAGGAGCACATTCACCGCGCCCTTTCCGTCCTGCGCGAAGTGGGGCTCGGCTACCTGCGTCTCGGGCAGCCCGCGACGGAACTGTCCGGCGGCGAGGCCCAGCGCATCAAGCTCGCCACGGAGTTGCAGCGCGTCGGCACCGCGGACACGCTCTACATTCTCGACGAGCCGACCACAGGGCTGCATCCGGTCGACGTCGAACGGCTGCTCGCCCAACTCGACCGCCTCGTCGACGCCGGCAACACGGTCATCGTCGTCGAGCACGACATGCAGGTCATCGCCGCGAGCGACTGGATGATCGACATGGGGCCCGGCGCGGGCGACGAGGGCGGCCGCATCGTCGCGGCAGGCGCTCCGGGCGACGTCGTGCATGCGAAGGCGAGCCGCACCGCGCCGTACCTGCGGCAGACGATGAGACCCGAATTTGCATATCGTCCGGTCGTATGAACCTCGACATCTATCTCAACTTCGCGGGCGAATGCGAGAACGCCTTCCGGTTTTACGAGCAGCACCTCGGCGGCAAGGTCGTGATGATGATGCGGCACCAGGACCAGCCGCAGTCGCGCGTACCCGACGACTGGAAGAACATGGTCCTGCACGCCGTGATCGAGATCGGCGGCACGCTCGTCCGCGGCGCCGACATCCCCTCGGCCGAGCCGATGCGCAGCGCCTATCTGACGCTGCGCGCCGATAGCGTCGAGGAAGTGGAGCGCGTGTACATGCTCCTCACCGACGGCGGCCAGATTTTCATGAAGATGGAAGAGACGTTCTTCGCGAAGCGCTTCGCGATGTTGCGCGACAAATTCGGCACGTCGTGGATGCTGATGCACACAGAAGAACCTGCCTGATCGTTAGGTCTCCCGCTCAGATTTCGCGGTTCGGAACCGTTGACCTACTATTTGGCTTGCAGATGAGTCAGGCACTCGAGCCGACACAGGATGTACCGTCGGTCACGGCAGCCGGCGATCGCCTCGATCCGCTGATCGACGGCGTCGTCCTGCGCAGGCTTCAACCGCATGAAGACAAGCGAGGAGAGCTCGTCGAGCTCTACCGGCTCGACTGGGGCGTGCATCCCGATCCCCTGGTGTGTTCGTACATGGTCACCCTGCGGCCCAACGCCATTCGCGGGTGGGCCATGCACAAACTTCAAGACGATCGGATTGTGATCGTCGGCGGCTTTTTTCGGTGGGCGCTCTACGACAACCGTCCGGAGTCACCAACCTACCAGCGTCTGAACGTGCTCACGCTGAGCGAACGGAATCGTGCGCTCTTCACGATCCCAAAGGGAGTCATCCACGCCTGTCAGAACATCGGGACTGGCGAAGCGGTGTTCGTGAACCACCCTACCCGTGCCTACAACCATGCGAACCCCGACAAATATCGAATCGCCCACGACAGCGGCTTGATCCCTTTCCGTTTCGATGATGCCCCCGGCTGGTGACGCCCCTCGCGTCAGCGTCATCATCGCCACATTCAATCGGGCGCGGATGCTTCGGTGCGCGTTGCAGTCAGTGCTGCAGCAGGAGCTCACCGATCTGGAAGTGTTGGTCGCCGGCGACTGCTGCACCGACGACTCGGAGCAGGTTGTGAAGGACGCCGGCGACTCTCGCGTGCGATGGTTCAATCGCAGCACAAACTGTGGCAGTCAGT
Source organism: Thermoanaerobaculia bacterium (assembly GCA_035276475.1). GTDB lineage: Bacteria > Acidobacteriota > Thermoanaerobaculia > Gp7-AA8 > Gp7-AA8 > DATDFB01. The sequence continues at coordinate 29,820 of DATELQ010000016.1, forward strand.
CGGGACCCAACAACGACGCAATCGCCATCGCCCGTGCTCCCTACGTGGCATTCCTTGGCCATGACGACCTATGGTTTCCATGGCACCTGGACGCGCTCGTCCGGGTACTCGACGGAGGTTGCGAGCTGGCCCACTCCATCAGTGCCTACCTGGCTCCTGAGGGTCTGCGGGGTTTCGCCACGCCCCCGGCGAGAGGCGAGTCGTACGAGACGACGTTCGTTCCGCCCAGCAGTTGGCTGGCTCGGCGGAGCCTGCTCGAGGCTCTCGGCGGATTTCGCGATCACTCGACGACCAGCCGCGGGACGGATCTGGATCTCATGTGCCGGGCCGCCAGGACAGGCTCCCGGATCGTGGGCGTTCCACGTCTCAGCGTACTGAAGTTGCCTTCTCATTGGTGGGGTGCCTACGCAGCAGGGGCGATGGTTCCTCAGGAGACGTGGATCACGGCGATCGGCAGCGATGCGCTCGGCGTCGAGCGCAACATTCTCACCAATGGTGTACTGAAGTTGTCGTCCGAGGCGCGCTACCCTCGATTGTTGCGCGCCGTCGGGCTGAATCTCAAAGCGCGGATCCGCCGGCTTCGAAACATTCTGGAAGGGGATCGCGGCCTCGTGCACTCATTGCTTCGCTGGTGCTTCAAGGAGCAACGCCGTTTCTTGAGGCGGAAACGCGGGTTGTGATGCACCGCGTCAAGCGGCGATCGGCTCGATCAGCGCGCGTGAACGCCGCTCGAAACGGATGAACAACAGGACCGCCACGATCGTCAGTCCGACACACAAGCCCCACCACAGGCCCACAATGCCCAGACCGCGCGCGAAGCCGAGCCACAGCGCGAGGGGCAGGCCGATCGCCCAGTGCCCCAACAGGTTCGCCCAGAAGGTGTAGCGCGTATCTCCGGCCCCGCGGAGGACGCCCGCACCGACGGCCTGCACGCCGTCCGAAAGCTGGAAGACCGCAGCGACCATCATCAGCGGAATCGCCGCGGCGATGACCGCGGGCTGGTTGGTGAAGAGGTGCGCCAGCGGGGCAGGAGCCAGAGCGAAAACCGCTGCACTGACACCCATCACCAGGATGCCGCCGATGAATGTCGCGTTGCCGGCGATGCGCGTTCCTTCGGCGTTGCGGGCGCCAATGGCGTTGCCGACGCGGACCGAGCCCGCCGCGGCTACGCCGACCGCCACCGTGAAGCTGAACGAGGCGATGTTGATCACGAGTTGGTGCGCCGCGAGATGCAGGGTGCCGAGCCGGCCGGCCAGCAACGCCACGAGCGCGAAGACGCCGACCTCTGCTCCCATGTGCAGCCCGATCGGCATTCCTACTCTTGCCGCCTGGAGGATCGCGGCGCGCTCGGGCCGATGATCCACGTTCTCGGGCGGCTTCAGGTTCCGCGCCGCGGCCGCGACGATGCCGAGCTCGATGAACGTGCAGATCACCGTCGACAGTGCGGCACCCGCCACGCCCATCGCCGGAATCCATCCGTGAATGCCAAAGACGAAGACCAGATCGAGCGCGAAGTTGAAGATGTTGGCGACGACCATCGCCACCACCATCGGCTTCGTGACGTGATGTGCCTGCAGGTACGCGCGGATCGCCAGGAACATCAGAAACGGCAGAAGCCCGGCCGTGCGCACGAGGAGGAACGCGCGGGCATGACCGATGATCCCCGGCGCCGCGCCGATGAGGGGAAGGGCGAGCGCGCCGAGAAGGAGGAGGATGGTGAGCGCGGCGGTGACGATGAACGAGAGCCACAGGCCCTGCCACAACACGCGACGCGCCCGGATGCGGTCGCCGGCACCGACGGCCTGGGCAACGAGCGGGTCGACGCCGAGCATCATCCCCATACCGAACACCGACACCGCGAAGAAGACCGCGGTCGCCAGCCCGGATCCCGCCAGTTCCTGTGCGCCCAGATGCCCGAGCACGGCGACGTCGACGAGGCCCATCAGCTGCGTACCGGCCTGCGCCGCCGCCAGCGGCATGGCCAGCCGGAACAACTCGCGGAGTTCGGTACGAAAAAGACGAGCACGCACGAAGCGCCGGATTTTAGTTGCTGTGTGGATTCATGACATCATTCTCGCCATGGCGGCAGAACACTCGGTTGAAGAGCACTTCGAGAGAAAGGACGCCACAGTGCGCGCGACCTACGATGCGCTACTGCGGGTCGCGCGCGGTTTCGGCCACGTGGTGGAAGAACCGAAGAAAACGTCGATCCATCTTGTCGCAGACACCGCGTTCGCCGGCGTGGCCACGCGACGCAACAAGCTCGTACTCACCATCAAATCCCCGACCGAGATCAAGAATCCGCGTATCGCGAAATGCGAAAAGCTTTCGGCGAACCGTTGGCACTTCGAGCTTCATCTCGAGTCGCCGAAGGACGTCGACGCGGACGTCGAGGCGTGGCTGCGGCGCGCGTATGAGATCTCGCGCGCCTGACTAACGCAACGATTTCTCGAGAATGTCGAGTCCCGCCTTCGCCGTGCGTCGATCGAGCGTGAGCGGCGGAAACATCGTGATCGCATTCCCCGATGTCGTGACCAGGAGGCCATTCCTGTTGCAGCGATCGTTGATCTCGGAGACATAGTCTTCGCCTTCGCCTGCCTCCACGGCGATGGCCATGCCGCGGATGCGTACGTCTTTCAGATCTTCGAAATTCATCGCCGCGAGCCGCTCGCCGAAGTAGGCGCTGATTTCGGCGGCGTTCCGGAGAACGCGCGCCTGATTGCGAATGAGCCACCGAACGTTGTGGATGGCGACGTCCACCGTCGACGGATGCCAACCGTATGTTGAATAGAAGCCGACTTCACCTTCGACCGATTTCGCGACCTTGCGCGTGACGATCGTGGCGCCCATCGGCGCGAATCCTCCGGTGATGGCCTTGCCCATACACAGAATGTCGGGTTCGAGATCGAAGTGCTCCGACGCGAACAGCTTTCCGGTGCGGCCGAATCCGCAGGCCACTTCATCGGCGATGAACAGCGTTCCGTAGCGTCGGCAGAGTTGCTGCGCACGCTTCATGAACGCATCCTCGGGGACCAACACAGCGAGGTTGCAGCTGATCGGCTCCATGATGAACGCTGCGACGTCGCGCTTTTTCAGAAGCGTCTCCAGCCGCGCAATGGCACGGTCGCCGAGGGGCGGCGAGATCGTCTCGCAGTTCGACAGCAGATTCGGATACGGCTCGCGCTCTTCGCTCGATGCCACGCTGACCGTGCCGACCGTGTTGCCGTGATAGCTGCCCTCGATCGACACAAACTTGCGGCGGCCGGTCGACGCCATGGCGATCTGCAGCGCGATGTCGACCGCTTCCGACCCACCGGTCGCGCGGTATGTCTTCTCGAGTTTCCCCGGGGTGATCCGAGCGAGCAGCTGAGCGAGCTCCACCCACGGCCGGTACAAGTACTCGGGGTAGACGTAATCCGGCCGCCGGCGGGCCGGCGACTTCGTGATCGCGGTGTTGTCCCAGCCGAAGTTGCCGACGCACCAGCCCGACAGGAAGTCGATGTAGCGTTTCCCGCGGGCGTCATAAACGAATGCACCCTTTGTCCGCGCCACCTGTAGGTCTTCCGCCGGGGACTCGCGTCCCAGGTATTTGCGATCGAGCTGGCGGAGATTCACACGGCGCGATCGTGCACGAACGAGGCCCGGATCAGCGCGACCGCCGGCAATTCATGCGTCCGTCCTCCATCACTGACGACACGCGCGCTGCTCGAACTAAAATCGCCTCGGACGTGGCTGGAAGCATGGGACGAAGTCAGAACCGCCGCGCTCGCTTGGCGGGTTGCGCCCTGGGATTCGCTGATCGCTCGGGCCGCATCAACGCTGCGTGTGAACACCTCAAGACGCTGGCACCCGACCAGATCGGTGGGATCCCCACCTGATGTTTTAGAATGCTTGAATGGCCCTGCCTTCGCTCAATGCGCTTTTGTCTGCGCTGACTGAGGATCAGTGGCGATTCGCCCACCCCTATGACACTCGTTTCGCCACGGCTCAGGAAACAATACTGTCGTCATCGCGCGATGTCGCAATCCAAACGCTACGGCAGTGGCTCCGATCTCACCAGCCCTGTGTGTTCGGCCGGATTGCTGCCGCACACGACCTGATCTCGTTTTGCCTTCTGGACGAGGCAGATTTGAACGGCCCTGATGCCGCCATTCAGGAGAGCATTCAGGCTGCCCGCACGAGTTGGACCAGAAGAGCTTTTCGCGGCGAGAAAAGTGCCTTTGTCGTTTTTCTACGATCACGGCGAGTAGTGCAGGCAACTCCCGATTCTAACTTCCTGGCGTTCGCTCGACGACTCTGCTCTTTGTATCTGCTGACGGATATTGAGCCTGACTCAATTTATCTCGATGAGATCTTCTTGGAAGCGAAGGACGACGAACGCAGTTGCTGGCGCTGGAATTGCGGAGTCAACTATTTCGGCGCTCATGCAGACGGCAGGTGGTGGCAGGATCACAGGATTCCAGGCGGAATTGCCTTTTCTGTCAATTCCGTCGGCCACATGGTGAAGGCGGGCCTGTTGAGCAAGGCCGGATTGCTCGAAGCCGATTCGGCCAATATTAGACGGCCTGTCGATAGTCTCGAGATGTCGCTAGAGTTAGCGATGAGGACAATCGCCAACGCCTCCGACACGATCTCAGGCCGAGCCACTTGGCTCGAACCGTCGCCGGAATCACCAGAGGAGTTACCTGTAGCAACGTGCCCTATTGATCTTCCGAAAGACTTGGCCGATAAGAATTTCTGCGAATACGCTGGCTGGTATCATACCGACTATACGTTACCGTCGGACTATTTTTCGCCGAACGCGAAACGATCCGAGGGCGTTCCGAAGTATCGGCTAGACTTTACGTACTTGTTTCGTACCGACGTTGAAAATCCTGATTTCATCACAACCGCTGCTGGACGACGAATTAGAGAGGATCAGGAAGAAGAACATCCGACGTGGCCGGTCTTGAAGGCCGAGCGTGTATTGGCACGCCGCTCACCGATTAGCGCGAACCCAAGACTTGTAGTCGCACTTACATAACAAGCGGGCAGCCACACCATTGCGCAAGATCTGACGCCAACGCACTCGCCTTTGACGTTGTCACGACGGCGAGAAAATGAAGATTCTTCTCGGTGCTTGTGGTATCGATCAGCACGTCTGTCACGTCGCTGGAGAAGCGGAAACGAATCACCGCGACGTATCTTGATAACGGCAATTGCTTGACGATCTCGCCTGGGAGTGCGGCGGAGTCTCCACGCAGCCCGAGACTGCGAAGGTAGGCCGGCCCCTTGAGGATGAACATTTCGGTCGCAATGCTTGCGCCGACGTCGTCGCGCTTTCCAATCTTCTTTGTTAATCGAAGGAGCAGGTTATATAGGCTGCTGAAAGACAGGCGGATCTTTCCATGCAACGGAAGTAGAATATGAGTGAGAGTCCAGTCCTCTTTTGGCGTAACTTCGTCGGCGGCGCTCGTCGGCTCATCCATTAGTAAATGAAGCTGGCCGTCGGCGTCTCTAACGGATGCCTTTTCGTACGGTCCGACGCGGTCGTCATGCACATATAGCGCTGTCATGGCTTGGGAGTAATCCCAGATATTCGGCGCGAAGAATCTCGGCCTTGTAGGTTCGACCAACTTCACACCTGTCGCCGTAACCGCGTGTGCCGTCGTAATTGATGTTGCAGTTGTGCGTCGAATGATGAGTATGGGGGCAAAGCCGGATCGAATGGCAGCATATACCAGCGGGCGTGCAGCTTGAAAAGATCGCGGTCGCAAGAGGTGTGGCGCTAATTCAAACGCGCGAATCGCCTGGCACATCTGATCGACAGACAGGCCTTCCGAAGGCATAGACCGTCCGAATGGAAGGCTAAATCGAGATGCCAAGCTCGTTATCTGTGCGGGGGTAGCGGGACCAACATCCTCAAGGTCCTTCGCTTTGTGGAGCGATGACCAGAGCGCTGTCGTGGCGCAAGCGCTCACGCCAACGTCTTGTTGCTGGAATGCTAGGCCGGCGACGGTTAGCTCAAGTCCAGCGACGTGCGCTTGGTAAAGCCGCGTGGAATCAAATACTCGCAGACTTCCGTCATCAGCTTTGGGACCGTACGGACGCAAAACTGTTCTGCCGACGGGACTTCCCTCAAGCGGTTTGATCACGCAGAATCCGAGGTACGCCCTTGCTGAGAATGCGCGCGATTTGCGTCTTAGCGCACGTTCGGGTTCGTTATCGCCAGCAGCTTCCTGCAATAACTTCACGAACTCTGCTTCGACGGCATCTTTGGCTTCATTGAAGAAATGTAGACGACGGCAATAGTTAGGATATCCGGTCAGGCTTCGTGAATAGAAGACGCTGTGATCTTCCATGTAGTCTCGGTCGACGTAGCGAGACTCAAGGAGTACGGTCTTACATTCCAGCTGCTGAAGGTATCGTGAGATATACAGCAATTGGTGGTAGGTGGAAGATGAAGAAAAGGGTGGAGGCGTTAGCCCGAGGGCCTTTGGGAGGTCGGCGTCGAAGTGGAGATATTCGAAAAGCTTATTAGTCGAAAGAAAGGATGGTGCCATCGTCGAGAGCATTCACGCGGACAGCGTAATCCTCCTCCGTGAGAATCACGGAACTGGCGACATCGTCGGCGAGAACCTGCAACTGGTCTTCCCAATTCTCGGGAGCCTGCCCCTCACACTCAAAAGTGTAGCTCGCTTTCGGGTCTCGGTCGGTCATGTCACACCTTCCATGTCGTTACGACAGGTTAGGGTCGTGGGTTATAGCGCGCTTGCATACGATCGTCAACGAATCATTCACGAAGGTCATCGAACTCAAGGTTTAGTGCTTCGGCCAGTTTCGCCAAGCTGACTTCCGCGATCGGGCCGCCGCTTTCCGCCTTTCCAACGGTGTCGGCGTTCAAATCTGCGAGACGCGCTAGTTTCTCTTTGCTGAGTTTCTTAGCTAGGCGTGTCTTTCGAACGATCTCGCCGCGCACCTTTACACCCGGAGGGCGTCCTCCCTTCTGGTTCGAGTTCTTTTTTCTGGGCGACACTTGAAGAGTGTGCCCGAAGAAAGGCGAAGAATCAAGATTTAAGCCAATGTTGTACTAAATTGGTCGATGTTGGCCAACCTTGGCGTAGTTCCAGCGCCCTTGCCGGGATTATCCATAAGTTTAGCCAGCTGAAGTGCTTGAAAGGCCGCTGGCTGGGAGGATTGGACGTATTCGAACCGCAGTGCTCGCAGCGTAGTCTCAGATCTCATCTTCCGCCACTGCACGTGCTCGAGAGGCGCGACCTACCTGTCCAAATGAGCGCTGGCAGTTGGAGCGGCGGGGCTTGCTTCGCCGAGAACTTACGGCCGGGCAAGCCCCGCCGCTACAACATGTGTGGCGAGCGCGCTGTTGTCCTTCGGCTCGCGATCGAGCAGCTCGCGATCCGGATCGATCTCCGCGCGCGCGGGTGAGGCGGCCACGGTGATCTCGATGGTCTGCGCGCCGGAGTGAATCCGATGTGACGCGCGGTAGAGCGAGGCGCCGCGCGCGTCATAAAGCTCGATCTCGACGAGATCGTCCATCGGCACCGCGCGCTCGTTGCCCGTGCCGTCACCCTTCAGCTTTTGCGCTTCGACGTGCAGAACGACGTGCTGCTGCTGCACGTCCATGCTCACGAGGCGCAGGTCCCAGAAGGTGATATCTTCGAACAAATCCTTCAGCAGCCCGTGCAACGACGGCGGAGTGGCCGCGCGCAGTTCAGCGTAAAAATCGAGCGACGTCGGGTAGGGCGCACGTCCCGCCGGAAACTTCGCCAGGAGGTTGTGCAGCGCGCGATTCACCGGCTCGACGCCCACGCGCTCGCGCAGCGCGTACATCGCGAAGGGACCGGTGCGATAGGCATCGAGTTGATCGACGGCGCGCAGCAGCGGCACGGTGCGCGGCCGATGCGGTGCGAGGTACTGCGCGCGCAGCATGTCCAGGATTCGCCGCAGGTGCTCGCGGCCGAACGTCTCCTCCACCACCAGCATGCCGCTGTACCAGGCCAGGCTCTCGGTCAGGAGGCCGGCGCCTTCGACTGATGCGGGGGTGAGCTGGTGGCCCCACCACTGGTGTGCTACCTCGTGCGCGACGACGGCGAACGGGAAATCGATGTTGCGCGGATCGTCCGCCGGCCGCACCAGTGAAAAGCCTTCCCCATACGTCACCAGGCCGCTGTGCGCCGTCATCTGCAGCCAGTACGAATCGCTCGGGAGCTCGACGAACCGGAGCTGCTGGTGCGGGTACGGGCCGAACGCGCGCGTGTTGTAGTCGAGCGCCGCGCGAACGCTGCGCACTATCCGCTCGACGTTTGCCGCGTGCGCCGGGTGGTGGAAGACCTCGATGTCGACGTTCCTCCACTTCGCGCGATGCACGGCGTAATTGGCGGAGGCGATCGTCCAGGCGTTGCTGATCGGCGCATCGGTGCGGTAGTGCGCGTAGCGGCGTCCGTTCTCGGCCCAGACCCGGAGCAGCCTGCCGGGAGCGACACCGACCTGGTTCGGATCGGTGCCGATGATCGTCTCCAGGTCCGTCGCCTCGTAGCCTTTGTGCGTCGTCGCGTCGGCGATCGTCGGATAGCGAGAGCGTGCACGCAGGCCGTACTTTTTCCGCAACGCCGGATCGTTCAGCTCGCGCGGCCACTGATAGCCGACCACCGGCAACCAATGATCGCCGCGCCCCGGCCGGTGGATGAGGATCGACCCGTTGCCGACTACGGGCGGCGTTCCCTCGCTCCGGAAGACATTCGTCTCGATCGCAACCTGAAAATCCATCCGCAGCGACTGGCCCGGCTGCAGGGCGCGATCGAGCGTGTAGATGCGGTAGTCGAGCTTCTCGTCGTCGAGCGTGAGGCGCGCGGCGCGATCGAACGAGACCGCGGTCGACCGTGCCCCGGAAGACGTGGCGACATGAATCGCGTCGATCGGTGCGCTGCCGCGATTCTCGAGACGATGACTGCCGCGGATCACCGCCGTGCCGCGGGTTGGATAGAACTCGACGTCGAGTTTCGTGGCGGCGATCCGCGGCTGCGGCAGCGACGCGTAGCGGCCGTATCGACGCTCGAACTCGGCGCGTTGCCGTTCCAACTTGGCGGTCGTGCGGTACTCGTGCGCGATGTGCGTGTCGTAGAAGATGAACCCGCCGGCGCCGGCGATGATCGCCAGCGCGGTCGTGCCGATCAACGCCGCCGCGCGCGTCAGGCGTCCGCCCTTCGCGCCGCGCTCCTCGCCGCGTCTCCAGAAAAAATGAGTCACGAGCGCGAAGAGCAGCGCCCAGCCGGCGTAGTAGAGCGTGAACCAGAGCCGCGCTTCCGCCGTCGTGCCGAAGCCGGAGATCTCCGAATACGACCACCGCGGCAGATTACCGTACAGCAGCAGATCGTCTTCGATGCCGAGGGTGCGGGCCAGGTCTCGGGCGATGGGGAAGAGCACCACCAGCGCGTTCGCGACGTACTTTTGATTCACCAGCACGTGAACCAGCATTGCCAGCGCAGCCAGCAGCAGGTAGTCGGGCAGCTGCAGTCCGAAGAGAATTTCGACGTAGAGTCGGAGGTCGTAGCGCTCGGCGCCGTAAATCGTCTGCGCCGCCAGGCCCGTGACGAAGAAGATGACGTGCGTGGCGGCGAGCATCAGGGCGAGGCCGAGGAACTTGCCGGCAAATGGCAGCCAGTCCGGCACAGGCGTGACGTCGGCGAGCGGATGGAGACGCGTTTCGCGCTCGCGCCACACGAGCTCTCCGGCCGAGAGCGCGACGAGCAGCGTCAGCAGCAGCGAGACGTCGTCGTTCAGAAATCCGAGCAAGCGCGCCGTGGTCAGCGGACCCGGGACTCCCATCTCCAGTTCCGCGAGCGCGGGCGCCTGCAGGAGGAACATGACGGCCAGCAGCGGCACGATCCACCAGACGCGGCTCGCGTGCAGATCGCGAAACGAGCGCATCGCGATCGCGCGCAGTTGCCGCATCCGCGTCGACGCAGCGAATGTACGGCGCGCTGCCGGGATCTTGACCGTCACGCGACGCCCGCCGTCCTCGGATTTCGGCAGCGATCGTTCGCGAGCGGTTTCGTGCGCGAATCGGAAGCGGCTGTACGCCGCGACCGACAGCAGCAGCGCGGCGCCGAGCCAGAGCAGGCGATTCGCGAGCAGCGGTCCGTCGAGAGCGAGCACGTACGCGTTCTTCTGCAGCGAATTCGTCGACTGCCACAGCTCCTGCATCGTCGTGAAGCCGAGCGGGTCGAGCAGCTTCGCCGCACCCCAGCCGACCCGCGTCGGGAGCAGCTTTCCGCAGACGATCGAGAAGAAGAAGAGGAACGCCACGCCCGCGTAGCTCGCCATCGCGCGGTGGGTGAGCGTGGCCAGCGCGAAGGCCACCGCCGTGGCGATGAACGCCGTCGGCAGCGCGAACAACAGGTACGGCGCGAGATAGGCGATCGGGCGAAAGGCTCCGACTCGTTCCGGATCGATCCACGGCATCGCGGTCGCGATCGCGGCACCAAGCGGCAGCGCCAACAGCAGCAGCGCGCTGAGCGCGAACGCGCCGAGCGACCGGCCGAGTAGGTAGGGGCGCTTGCCGACGGGCGAGGTGTAGAAGAGCGAGTGCATCCGCGCGTCGCGGTCGCGCGTGGCCGCGTCGGCGGCGAGCGCGGCAACGATCAGCAGCGCGAGCATGCTGCCGAACACCACCGTCACCATCACGGTGAACGGACCGTTCAGGATCGTGCCGGCGAGCGCCGAGCCGACGGCCAGCATCCGCACGAACGGCGTGCAGATGGCAAGCATGAGAAAAAAGTAGGCGAGCGTCGAAGGGCGGCGAAGCTGATGGGCGAGCTCGAAGCGAAAGACTTCCAGCGTCTTCGTCATCGCGGGCCCTGCATCGCGCGAAAGTAGACGTCGTGCAGCTGCGGCTCGACGGCGTGAAACGCGGGCGACGGCTGCGACGCGCTGTGCACGCGTACGGCCGTGCGGCCGGACAGCAGTTTCGTCGACAGCACGCGGTGCTCGCGCTCGATCGCCGGCAGCTCCTCTTTTGAAACGACGCGCTCCCACACCGTCCCCTCCATCTCGGCGACGGCGCGCAGCGGCTCCGCCTCGAGCAGGATGCGGCCTTTGTCGATGATGGCCATGCGGGTGCAGAGCTCCGACACGTCCTCGACGATGTGCGTCGAAAGAATGACCACGCTGTTCTCGCCGAGCTCGCTGAGAAGGTTGAGGAAGCGGACGCGCTCGGCCGGGTCGAGCCCCGCCGTCGGCTCGTCGACGATGAGCAGCGTCGGATTGCCGAGAAGCGCGAGGGCGATGCCGAAGCGCTGGCGCATGCCGCCGGAATAGCCGCCGAGCTTCTGCCGCCGCACGTCCCAGAGGTTCGTTTGTCGCAGCAGCGCCTCGACCGTCGCGCGGCGCTCCGCGCGATCGACGATGCCTTCGAGGATGGCGAAGTGATCGAGCAGCTTCTCGGCCGTCATGCCGCGATGGAGGCCGAAGTCCTGGGGCAGGTAACCGAGCGTTTCACGCACGGCGTCCTTTTGCCGGACGACGTCGAGCTCGCCGAAGCGAACCTCGCCCGCGTCGGGCTCCTGCAGCGTCGCCAGGATCCGCATGAGCGTCGACTTGCCGGCGCCGTTAGGACCGAGGAGGCCGAACATTCCGGCGCCGACCGTGAGGGTGACGTCCTGCAGTGCGCGGACGCCGTTTGGATAGGCCTTGGAAAGGCCGCTGATGCGCAGCTCGACTGGCATATGTCCTCGCAGGAGTTGCCGCGTTAGTAGCGGTAGTAGATCAGGATCGCGCCGACAGCCGCGACGACCGCGCCGATGGCGGCGAGCACCGCGAAATGTTGGCGGCGCAGGCCGTCGAGCAGCGGCGCGAAGACGAAGCGGATCGAGCGCAGGAATGCCGCGCAGAACGCGGCCGCGAGAATCCACCACGATCCGAACACTACCGCGCCGAATCCGGCCATGAAGCGCATCCGGCCGGACCCTGAGTGCGGCACGTCGAAGATCTGATCGTAGCGGCGGTGGTCGAACACCCACGCCATGAACGGCAGCGGCGGTCCGATGATCAGCAAGCCCGTGGCGATGGCGAGGACGACGGCGATCGACGGGTAGACCAGCCACCGGCGCGCGCCGAGCGGTTCGCCGCGGTCGCGCGCGAGCTCCACGTATGCGCGGCTGGCGATCATGGCCGGGATGATCAGCATCGCGCCGACGGACGGTAATAGCAGCATGGACAGCAGGAACATCCCGAACGCGAGATACGCGAGGCGCCAGTCGTCCGGCGCGGTGCGAATGCCATCCATGAACTGGCGCCACGCCGGACGGTCTTCGTCGGCAAGCCAGCGCTCGGGCGGTCCGAGGCGATCGAGGACGCCGATGACTTCCGTCGCGCCGATGGGACCCGGCGCGTCGGCGAGGGCGATCTCGATGTGCTCGCGCACGCTCTGCTCGACTTCGTCGGCAACGACGGATCGCGTTCCGCGCAGTTCACTGCGCATCCGCTGCAGGTAGTTGTCCAGCCGCTGCTGTGCTGCCGGCGTCATCTCGATCATCGCTTCCGTTCCTTTCGCAGACTGCCGATGGCGTGGTGCAGGCTCTCCCAGTGCTGATTCATCCGATGCAGGTCGTCGCGGCCGCGCCGGGTGAGCCGGTAGTACTTGCGCGGCGGCCCTTCCTGCGACTCTTGGAGATACGTTTCGACGAGCCCACTGTTGTTCAACCGGCTCAAAATCGGATAGACCGTCCCCTCGGTGATCACCAGGTGGTCGACGTCGCTGAGGCGCCGCACGATCTCGTAGCCATAGAGCGGCGCGTCCGCAATCGTGTTCAGCACCGCCAGCTCGAGCAGCCCCTTGCGAAGTTGCGTCGTCCAGTTGTCGAAGGAGAGATCGTTCACGGGCTACACAATGGTGCCTTACCAGGTACTTGTCAATACGATATAGCGTTACAAACGGGTGAAGAGCGAGGTGAACGCCGGTGGACGCGGCCCGTCAGACCTTTTTCGGAGGAAGGTCCCGCGCTTGCGGGTCGTCCTGAAATCCGTGGTGATTATGGCTGCCGTCGCAGAACGGCTTGTTCGCCGAGAATCCGCAGCGGCAGAGGGAGACGACGGTTCGTCCGCCGAGACCGTACGCCTGCTGGTTCGGATCCTGGATCTGGATGTCGTCGCCTTCGACGCGGAGGGGACCGTTCTTCTGAACTGTGATCTTCATCTCGCGGAGTCCTCGCGGTTGCGTAACCAGCGGCACGTTGCCGCTGGCTGGGAGGATTGGATGGTATTCGAACTCTGGCCATCGCCGTAGCGCTATTGCCGTCGCAGGTGTACCGCGAACGGATAGAGATGCCGCAGACCATCGGGTGTTGCGTACGCGATCATCGTGCCGCTCATCTCGTCGCCGCGCCGCACCAGTCGCACGAGCACATATCCCGGCTTCTGCATCACGTCCTCCGCGGGCAGGGTCGCAGCGAATGTGCCGAGAACGAGATCGCCGTTGAGGAGCGGCTTGAACGACGTTTCCTGCGGCAACATCTCGCCCGCGACCGTGGTCTTGCCACCGGCGTCGAACTCGATCGCGCAGCGCAGCGGTTTGCCATCGATGGTCACCGTGCCTTCCCATCGTCCGCGAAGGGAGGGCTGCTCGTCGTACGGCACGAAGCCCTCGACCGGGTCAAAGGTCAGCGGTTTGATCGCCGGATCGAGGCTTGCGATCAAGCGGTTCGCCACCGTCTGAGCAAAGTCATTGTGATCATTTGAATTGATCACGACGGCGGCGACGATGTCGTGTTCCGGCAACAGCACGACGATCGCGCTTGCGCCCGGCATCCCGCCTTCGTGCCACACCACATGTGTTCCGTCTGCAGTCGTACGGAAGTACCAGCCGAGGCCGTACTTCGAGGAGTTGTAGTACGGATACAGCGCGCCAGGTTGGACGTAGCGATACATCGCCTGTTCGTTGTACAGCGCGTACATGCCGAATCGGATGAGGTCGTCGACGCTCGCGTAGATGTTGCCGGCGCCGGGCGTGTCGTTGAATGTGTCCGGCAGCGGGTTGCCGTCCGCACCGTATTTGCGGACCGCTCCCGGCGGCGCGGCGCCCGACTCGATCATCGTTGTGTTGCGCAAGCCGATAGGACGAAAGACTTCACGCTCGAGAAAGCGCGCGAGCGTCTGCCCGCTCTGGACAGCGACGATGTGGCCGAGAAGTCCGTAACCGAGATTGGAGTATTCGGAAACGACGCCCGGCGGATGCGCGGTGAATCCGTAGCGCCCGAACATCGACGCAAGGTCGAACCGCGGCGACGGCTCGCCAGTCCAGCGAATCGTCGCGTATGTCGGCAGTCCGGACGCGTGATTCAGCAACTGGCGGACCGTGTATCTGTGCGACGCCGGAATCCAGTCGCGTGCGTAGCGGCGCGCCGGTTGATCGAGATCGATGATTCCGCGCTGCGCGAGCTTCATCACCGCTGTCGCCACGAACGGTTTCGTCACCGACGCGATCGGGTACGGCGTGTCCGGCGTTGCGTTGACAGCGCCTTCGTACACGATCCGGCCGTTTCTCGCAGCGGCATAGGCGATCGACGGCACGCCCTGAGGCAATGCGACGTCGACCGTGCTGTGCGCGCACGCTGTCAGCAGCAGCAGTGCAATCGGCAGAGTACGCAAATGGATCATCCCTTCTCGCGGTTCGTGATGAACACGAAGTAGCCGGCAATCGTGAATGCGATGAACATCACGGCGGACAGCCAGTGCAGGTTGTCGTAGGCGGCGAAGTGCGCGCCTTTCGGTTTGTCGCGAATGTATTGAATGATCGTGTAGGCGTACGGCCAGCAGATCGCATACTTCGATGAGACAGCGGCGAGCGCGCCGACCCACGCCATGAACCCGACACCGATCGGCATGAGCACGTTCGCCGACCGCAACGCGACCGCGTATTGAATCGCGACGATCGGCAACGCGTTCACGAAGTACCGACAGTTCTCTCGCCACAACGGCAGCGCGAAAAATGAACCGGCAGGATGCGGTACATCAGGAAGCAACCACGATGGGATCATGCCGGAGACGTAAATGCCGGCGCTGAACAGCGCGAGACACTGGGCGAGCATCAGCACGATGACGGCGAGCTTCATCGCAAACACGACCGCCGTACTGACCGGCAGTGCGTGGACCTGCTTCCATGCGTTGCTTCGGAATTCGATCTGCGCGATGAGGCTCGTGGCGAGAATGGCGAGCATTGGCAGGAAGAAGACCGACATCGACTCCCAGCACGCACGCCACATGTTCGGCCAGAACGTGTCGCTCGCGTAAAGCGCAGGCAGTCCTTTGCGGTGGAGCAGCCGCACGGCAGCGACGACGGCGGGCGTGAACAGGCTGCCGCCGACGACGAGCGGCGACGCGAAGCTGCGCTTGCGCTTGAGCCATTCACTTCGAAAAACAGAGAAGAGTGAGGTGACCATCAGTCGTTCAGCAGATCGAGAAAAATCGTTTCGAGGTCATTGCGCACCTGGCGGATCTCGTACACGTCGACGTCGCGGGCAACGAGCTCGCGATTGAGCTCCGCGATTCGCGCTCCGTCGAGCGGAGGAAGCACGATGTCGCCGTCATCGATCCGCGCCGGCACACCGGCAGCATCGAAGACCGATAGGGCTTTGTCGTTGTCTGCCGTCGACACGCGTGTCGACAGCACTCGGCGCCGGTTGCGCCGCAGTTCGTCGATCGTGCCCTGAAAGAGCAGCTTGCCGTTTCCTAGGACGCCCACGTGTGTGGCGATGCGCTCGATCTCCGGCAGCAGATGGCTCGAGACGATGATCGTGCAGCCGTGACCGCGATTCAGCTCGATCAGAAGATCTCGGATCTCGATGATTCCGTTCGGATCGAGCCCGTTTGTGGGCTCGTCGAGGATGAGGAGACGCGGCTCGTGCAGCAGCGCAGCGGCGATACCAAGGCGCTGGCGCATGCCGAGCGAGAATTGTTTGACGCGCTTTTTGCCGGCATCGGCGAGGCCGACGACGTCGAGCACTTCGCCGATACGCGAGACGGCGCAGCGATGGATCAGTTGCAATGCGCGTAGGTTTTCGAATGCGGTCAGATGATCGTAGAGCGATGGACTCTCGATCATCGAACCGATTTGGCGCAGAATCGCGATGCGCTCGCGATCGAAGCGCCTGCCGAAAATTGTGATGTCGCCGCGCTGCTTCGCGAGCAGTCCGAGGAGCAGACGGAGAGTGGTCGTCTTGCCCGCGCCGTTGGGACCGAGGAAGCCATAAATGCTGGCGGCGGGGACCTGCATGTCGATGCCGCGCAGGACGTCGTGCTGACCGAAGCGATGTTGGAGATCCGTCGTTCGGACGATGAAATCGGCATCCATGCGGTTTAAGTAAGAGTTAAACTAGCAGCCGGCATCACGATGGTCAAGAAAACAGTGAGCGCGACGGTCCGGCAACGCAGCGAGCGCGTGCGCACCGCGGTCAGCGTGCTTTGGGCGATCTGTTGGTTGCTCGTCATCGCAGAGCGTTTCAGCGCCGCGACGATTCGCCTGTTCGCCGACGACTTCGCTGCGGCCGCGCTCCGACATTTGCTCTGCGAGTTCGCGGCAGCGACGCCGGAAGCGCTGTTGCTGTGGGCGCTGTGGCGGATGCGCGCGACGCTCGACGCGTTCGCGCGCGGCGAGTGGTTCGCGGCGCCGATCACGAGAATGCTCGATCAGGTTGGAGTCCTGCTTGCGTGCGGCGCGGCGCTCCGCATCCTCATCGTTCCCGGCGCCTGCCGCCTCCTCGGCGAATCTTCCGGCTACTGGATTGCGTTCGATGCCGCCGCCCTCGTTCTCGGTGCGATCGGCCTGGCGCTCAAAGCGATTGCCGGCGTTCTCCGCGCCGCATCGGCGATCCAGTCCGAGCTCGACGAGATCTTCTGATGCCGATCGTGATCGACATCGAGCGGATACTGACGAAGCGGAAGTTACGCGCGAAGGACCTCGCCGAAATGATCGGCGTCAGCGAGACGCATTTGTCGTTGTTCCGTTCGGGAAAGGTTCGCGGTGTGCGCTTCTCCACGCTTGCGCGATTGTGCGCGGCGCTGCGTTGTCAGCCCGGCGACCTGCTCGCTTATGAGTTCGACGAGCACGACCTCGTCGTGGACCAAGACGACGATTGAATTGAGAATGATCGCCCTCTCGAAATCGAGATCCACCTGATCAGTGTGCCGAGAAGCTCGCGATCTCCTTCACCCAGACGTCGTGCGGTTTAAGGAAGAGCGCGATGCCCTTTCCTTCGCTGAATTGCTTTTCGGTGGCGCCAGCGATGCCGCAGCGCAAGATCGGCGATTTGCCAGTGTCATCGAGCAATAGGATGTGTCCTACAAATCGCGTTGAGTGAAACGTGGTCTGCTCGTTTTCTGCCCAGGAGCTCGAGCAAGTCGACATGCCGGCAATCCGAATGTCCGGCTCGCCGAGTCGTGCGCCGACCATGAGCGCGATCACCGCTCCCTTGGCCAGTCCGGCCAGCGTGACGTGGGACGCCGGAACTCCCGCATCGAGCAGTTTCCGGACGGCGGGCGCCGCTTTTTCGGCCTCCTCGATCCAGGGCAACTCCTGCGGGCGTACTTCACTCACGACCGTGAACCCTTCCGCGCGCAGCGCCGCAAGAATACCGTCGTAGTCGTAACCAACGGACGCGAGGCGGTCGGTGGACCCCGGCGGAAAGCGCGGGTGGAAGTAGACGACGTACTTTGCCTTGGGGTCGATCGGCACCGCGGGCACCGCAGCCACGCTGGCCGCCGCGACAGGCTGCGACCTTTCGGCTGAACCGCTTACATGAGCGAGCAGCCAGCTCGTCATCGTTTCCATGAAGCCAGGTGCGAGCAGCGGCCGCCCCGCTTTCGACGTCGTGAGGATGCCGTGGTCGGCGCCTGGAAAGACCTTGATCGTGACGTCGCCGTTCCCTCCGCTTCGCATGGCTCTTTCGAGCAGCGGCGCCGACTCGGACACGCGTACGTCCTTGTCTTCGCTCCCGTAGATCGCCAGGACCGGTACGCGCACCTCCTGCCAGAGCGGCACGGGGTCGAAGTTGAGCACACTGGGAAACCACGTGCGCCTCCAGTTCTTGCGGCCCGGCAGGCCGATGTGATTCGCCCACGTCGTCTTCTGCGTGGCGATGAGAGCATCGATCTTCTCGTCGGGTGCGCGGGACGCGATCATCTGCATCACGGTGCGCTTCAAAGCGAGAGCGTCTCGGATCTCGTCCTCCTTCGCGCCAGCATCCCGGAGCCGCGTCTCCGACTCGTATTGGATGTTCTCAGCGACGGTCACGGCCGGTGCGGAGATGACGATCACGAAGGCGATGTCCTTGGAGCGCGTGGCGACGATCGGTGCGATCCAGCCGCCCTCACTGACGGCGAACAGACCGATCTTCCTGGCGTTGATGTCGCTGCGCTGAGCGAGCAGATTCGCGCCCGTTGCGGCGTCGGAGGCCAGTTGCTCGAACGTGGCGCGATAGTCGCCGCTCGACTGGCCGGCACCGCGATTGTCGTAGATCAGGGCCGCCACGCCGCGTCTCGCGAAATGATCGGCATAGAAGCGCCATTCCTCCCGCGTGTCAGCGTACGCAGCGTGTTGCAAAATGACTGCCCCGTGCGGTGCTTTGCCCTCCGGCAGAAGCAGAGTTCCGGAGAGGGTCACATCGCCGTTCTGCCAAGTCACCGGCTCCTCACGGTACGGCCGGGCCTCCGGCGTACGGCGGGTCAGCGTAAATGGCACTGTCCCCGTCCCAAAGCGAAACGTTCCGGTCATCGACCCGCCGCTGACCGTCGCTTCAAAGGGAATCGAGCGCGATCCTACCGGTAGCACGAATCTGACGGTCCTGCCGTTGATCGATATGCCGGTCAGCTCACGTGCAGACATGCCGGTGTCGGGATGGTCGAGAAACCCTCTCACTCCTCCGGACTCACTACGGAACGTGATGCTGATCGTGGTCCTTTCATCGCCGATCTGCCCGGCGCCGGTCCAGAACCCGTCGATGATGCTCTGCGCGTGCAGCTGGCTCGTAATGATGGATACGACGAAGACACTGCGGACAAGAAATCGCTTCATTTCACTCTCCCGTGGTCAGCGTGTGACGGTTAGAAAACGAGGCGGTCTTTGAGCTCTCGGAGGCGTTCCCGCGCGATGGGAAGCTGCGTACGTTGCCCATCGCGCAACCGCACGCGAGCGGGTCCGCCGGCGTGTTGTTCGATCTCTTCGACGAAAGTGAGATTCACCACGATGGAACGGTGAATCCGTAAGAACTGCTGCGGGTCCAACCGCTGCTCCAGCTCCGCCAGGCTGTAGTCGACGATCTGCCTCCGCGCTGCTGCGACGGCGTAGGTGACCTTCTCTGCGGCGATGAAATGCGTGACCGCGGCGAGATCGATGAGCTGCGTCCGGTCGCCGAGGCGGGACATCACGCGCCGGGGAAATCCAGGCGCCGCGAACGCGAGCATCTGAGCGAGCGCACGCCACTCCGGCTGCGGCATGACGTGCTGGCGTTCGAGTTTCGCGACGGCCCGATCGAGGTGGCGGCGTTCGATCGGCTTAAGGAGATAGTCGATCGAATTCACCTCGAATGCTCGCAGCGCGTACTGGTCGTATGCCGTCGTGAAGATCACCAGTGGAGGCTCCGGCAGGCGCGCAAGAAGTTCGAAGCCGTTCATGCCCGGCATCTCGATGTCGAGGAAGACCACGTCGACGGTCTCGCGCCGAAGGAATGCTTCCGCTTCCTCCGGGTCGGTGAAGCGGTTCACGACGCGAAGCCGTCCGGTTCCGTCGACAAGTCGTTCCAGCCGGCGGAGAGCGAGCTGCTCATCGTCCACAAGTACCGCGCGGAGGGTTTGTCTGGCCATGACAGCTTCCTTCATCGCGAACCTCCCCACGCCGGCATGATCAGAGTGACGACGGTGGCGCCGGGCTGGCAGGCGACGGAGAGCTCGCCGCCGCCTTCGAATAGCATCGCCAGGCGTGATCGAAGGTTATGAAGACCATGACCGGGCGCGATGTCGCGTTCCGTGAATCCAGGACCATCGTCGCGAACTTCCAGCGCCAGGTTCGCGCCGCGCCTGCTCGCTCCGATGGAGATCCGCCCGCCGGCTCGCCGAGATGCGACGACGTGCCGTACGCTGTTCTCCACCAGCGTCTGCAGCGCGAATGGCGGCACGCGAACCGACCGGAGGTCGTCCTCGACGTGGGCTGAGTAGTGCAGACTGTCGCGGTATCGGGCCTTTTCGATCTCGAGATAGTCCGTTGTGATGTCGAGCTCGAGCCCCAGCGCGATCGTCTGCGTCGAAGCCGCGTCAAGCGAGAACCGCAGCAGGGCCGCCAGGCGCTCGATCATCCGCTCGGCCGACGCGGGCTCTTCGCTGATCAGCGAGGAGATCGAGTTGAGCGTGTTGAAGAGGAAGTGCGGTCTGATCCGTGACTCCAGCGACGACAAGCTCGCCTCGGCAGCGAGTTGTCGCGTACGCATCTCCTCGAATTCACGCGCGCGAAGCACGCCCCTGAGCGCGTCCAGCCGTAGCCGGATCGAGTGGTACGCGTACAGACCCATAGCGGAGATGACGCCGAGAAGAAGCCCAAGGCCCATCCGGTGCGGCGCCAGCCAGTCGAGGTCGCGCGGAAACGAGCCGAACGCCATGAGAATCGATGCGGCAGCCACAGTGCCGGCGAAGGATACGAGGAGACTGGCGATCGTAAGGATCGCCCAGTCGGCCGGAAACGGAAAACGCGACAGACGTGGTGCACCAAGCATGACGAGAACGGCCACACCAGTCCCGATGCAGTTCGCGTAGACAAATGCGTGAAGGAAGTGTTGTGGGAGAAGCGGTCCTGCTTCCGGCGGCCGGAATGTCGCGTCAAACAGCAACGCCACGATCGACCCCACGACGTTCCACGTGGCGATCATGATCACCACGCGGCGCAGCTCCAGACGCGCGGTCGCAGGCACTGCCGGCGAAGAACTCGTATCACTCAGCGGCATGTCCATGCAGCGATATACGCGGCAGGGCGCGTGGCGTTGACGGCATTTCGACGAAGGACGGCGATTCGCCGCCGACAAGTCGAAATCGCTGGATGAACCGGTAGGTGACGGCCGGCTGCGCCGTTGATTCGAACCAGCGAAGGTCTATCTCAAACGATCAACAAGAAACAGGGTCGAGCGTCCAAACCGCGCGCGTCTCGCGCCGGCAATCGGCCCCCCCGGGATGTCGACAACGACTCGATCCGTCGCTGCTGCGCGAATGCGGCACGCGCGAGAGCAAGGGCAGGAGCGAGGCTACTCAAGACCGTGGCTGGGAGGCAGGGAGTCGAACCCCGATATCCTGGTCCAGAGCCAGCTGTCCTACCATTGAACGACCTCCCAGCAAGAGTTGAGCGCAGGGGACCGTTCTTCTGAACTGTGATCTTCATCTCGCGGAGTCCTCGCGGTTGCGTAACCCGGTGGCGCAATCCCGAAGGAGGCTTGGCCAACCTACGCAGCGGCACGTTGCCGCTGGCTGGGAACGGCGCCTACTACGAGCGCCGGCGCGCCGAGGGGGCGTTTGACGTGATTCGCTCGGGCGTGCGACTGCCTCATTTTCTTCCATTCCGAGGAGGCCGGTGGGGTGGGCACCGCGAAGCGAAATCCGAAGACATGTCCCCAATCGTCTTGTTCCTCAAGGGTAGACGCTCCTGCGGATGCTGATCATAAGCACCCACGCACATTAGCCGAACGCAGCGAACCCAGAACAGCCGGAGCATGTTACGATCATTTCGACTGTAAGCCCCTGAGTCCGTTATTCATCAAGTTTCGATCCCCCACCTGATCCACAACTCGGCGGACAAGCTGCCAGTACGAAGGACGGCGGAGCGTTGCGGCATGATGGACTGAAGATGTGGTTCGATGAGGGCTGCTCAAGCCCAGCGATAGTATCCCGGCGAAGATCCATGAAGGGGCTGGCGTTCTCGCGCGTGTTGGTTCTATGCATGTCGACCGGCAAGCACAATATCCGGTTGACCGTGAAGCGTCCGGGAGTCACGAACATCGACGCCGGTCACGCACTGCGATAGGACTCTGCTGCGATGAAACCTACTCCGAACCCACTCGGTCAGTATCACGTGTTCCTTGCCTCGCCTGGTGACGTGGGGGCGGAACGTCAATACGTGCGCAGGTTCTTCGATGAATACAACCGCCACACCGCCCATATTTGGCGTGCCCGGTTCGAGGTTGTGGACTGGGAGAATTACGCGACCATCGGCATTGGCCGGCCCCAGGAACTGATCACGGGGCAAACACTGGAGAAGTATCGGGAGTCGCTGGCGTTGGTCATCGGCATCATGGGTCAGCGGTTCGGCTCGCCGACCGGCAAGGCGGAATCGGGAACGGAGGAAGAGTTCAACTGGGCGATGGAGAGCCACAAGGCCTCGGGCTTCCCGGAGATTAAATGGTTCTTCCGCAGAGTAGACAAACTGGACGGGCTATCGGCAGATCCGGCGGAAGCGATCAAGGCGCTGGAGCAATGGCAAAAGGTCCTCTCCTTCCGCAAGCGGATGCAGGACATGAACAACCCGGTGTTCTATGCGGAGTATCCGAGTTCGGCCGGATTTGCCGAGGTCTTCGAGCGCGACCTGAACCAATGGTTGGCCGACCCCGCGCGACCGTGGGCCGCGCAACTGGCGACCAACGTTGCCACCACCGGCGCCGCAAGCGCGCTCGCCCTACCCTCCGAGTTCGACGCGGAACGTTACCGGGCTGCGGTGCTCAAGCGGTTCGACAAGCTCAACTTCGAGATGCTCGACACGACCGGAGCCTTCTACAACGCTGTCCGGCTGTGGAGCGTCTTCGTGCCACAGTCAGTGCGGGAATGCCACCAGTACAACCCGCGTCTGCTGGAGATCCCCAAGGAACACCAGCGGCGGTTGCTGGACACTGGAGAGATTACCGCGAAAGAACTCGAGGAACTCGAGCAGCAGGCGGATCGGCTGCGGCAGGAGTACTTCCACCAGCCGCTCCGCCCCGTGCTGGATGTCGTGGACGAGGCCCTTCGTGCATCGCCAGCAGGGGCTGGGCGAAAGCTGGTCATCCTTGGTGATCCGGGTTCCGGCAAGTCGTCGCTGATTCGCTATCTGGCCCTGCGCTGGGCGGGGATAGCCGAGCACACCGTCCGGGAAACGCAACCGGTGCCGCTGGTGGTTGAATTAGGTCCCTACGCCCGCTGGCAGTGCGACGGGCGCAAGGATTTCGTCCGCTTCCTGCAAGAAGCCCCGGTCTGGCACGAATGGCCCCGAGGCCTGCTCGGCAGGCTGCTCGAACAGCCCGGGCGGGTCGTGCTTCTGCTGGATGGACTGGATGAAGTCTTTGACGTCCCGATGCGCGAGTCGGTGATCAACGACATCCAGCGGTTCGGCAGTCAGTTTGCCAACGTACCAGTCGTCCTCACATCGCGCGTAGTGGGCTATCAAGCGCAGCGGTTGCGCGAGGCCGAGTTCCGGCACTTCATGCTGCAGGATTTGGACTCCACGCAAATCACCGACTTCGTGAATCGCTGGCACGAGGTGACCTTCGACGACCCCACGCATGCGGCGCCGAAGCGGGACCGCTTGCAGAAGGCGATCCGCGAATTCAAGTCCATCGCCATGCTCGCCGGCAATCCACTGTTGCTGACGATGATGGCAATCCTGAACCGCAACCAGGAACTTCCGCGGGATCGGGCCGACTTGTATGCCCAGGCGTCGCGAGTGCTCTTGCACCAGTGGGACACAGAGCGCGCACTGTCGGACTTTCCGGGAATGAGCACTGAGATCGGCTTGCGCGAAAAGACCGACATCCTCCGCCGCCTTGCCGCACACATGCAGGCCGCTCCGAGTGGGCTGAAGGGCAACCTGATTGACGGGCCGACGCTCACCGGCTTGATCGAGGACTACCTGCAGAACGAACTCCACTTCGCTCAAGCCCGCGCTGCGGCCCGGGCGGTGGTCGAGCATCTGCGACAGCGCAACTTTATCCTCTGCTTCGTCGGCGCAGACAGCTACGCCTTTGTGCATCGTACGTTCCTGGAGTACTTCTGCGCCGCCAATTTCGTGCATCAGTTCAACGTCGCGAAGACGCTAGACCTCGACGGTCTGATCGCGTTGTTTGACCAGCACTGCAGCGACGACGAATGGCGCGAGGTGCTGCGACTGATCTGTGGCCAGATCGACGAAAGTTTCGTCGATCGAATCGTCGAACACTTGGCTATGCGGACGGATCTCGCGAAGTGGAATCAGTACGACTATCTGAATGACCTAATCTTGGCTGGGTTTTGCCTGGCTGAGGTGCGCAGCACCGCCGCAGTGACTAGGTCTGGCAAGCAGCTTCTACGACAGTTCGTCCAGGCAATGACACTAGCGGCGGGCCCCCTCGAAACGAACGATCTTGCCCGGCTTCGAGATGACTTCATTGCCGTTAGCCGTGAGTTGGGGCCACGCTGGCCAGGTATAGGTGATGTAGACATGAAGACGGTTCCACATTTCAAGTGGAGAGTAGGAGGCGGCCGTGATTGGGCTTCGGTGGTTGCAAACATTCTTCCTGATAGGGAACTCATAACCGGCCTCGTCGCGAGTGAATACCCGATGGTACGAACTGGAGGATTCAGCGCATTGGTCGAGAAGTGGCCGGACCAGACCACTCGCGACCTGCTCGCCCAGCGCGCCGTCCAGGATGACAACGAGGACACCCGCAGCGCCGCGCTGCAGGCGTTGGCGGAGACGTGGCCGGACCAGATCACCCGCGACCTGCTCACACAACGCGCCGTCCAGGACAAGGACGGTATACCCCGCCGCGCCGCGCTGCGGGCGTTGGCGCAGAAGTGGCCGGACCAGACCACTCGCGACCTGCTCGCCCAACGCGCCGTCCAGGATGACAACGAGGACACCCGCCGCGCCGCGCTGCAGGCGTTGGCGGAGAAGTGGCCGGACCAGATCACCCGCGAGCTACTCGCCCAGCGCGCCGTTGAAGCGCCGGACATTTCGGAACGCGGTGCCGCCTGTTCCGCGCTGGCTGGGATGCACTGCAAGTTCGGCCGCATCCTGCCAACGCGAGACTTCGACGGAAATGGGCCCTATCTCGATCCCCTGGAACCGATTCCACGCAAACACATCGAGCAGGCAGCAGCGAAGGCCGGCATCCGTCCCGACGACATCGACGCCCAAGTCGCCTCGCTCTCGGCTTACCTGAGGTGGGACGTCACGGTCGGAGCGAAAAAGAAGCAGTAAAAAGGACTGGCCGATCAAAGCCTGGCCGCAAGCGGCGCCACTGATAAGGGCCATGTGATCAACGACGGGGGTGACTCTGGCGGAGGACGCCGGGAATCAGAAAGAACCTTGGCCTCGCCGCCGTCGCCCAAGCCCTCACGAACAAGCCTCCGCGAGAGTAGCACCGCCTTCGACGATCGCATTAATGAACGGATCGGCGGTAGAAGGGAACGATGGAATGGCGCGGAGAACGGCCGCAACCTGGTGGGGCTGGCTCACAGCATGGATCACCGGTGCGAGCAGCGGTAACTGAAGCGGGCTCAAGACCGTGGCTGGGAGGCAGGGAGTCGAACCCCGATATGCTGGTCCAGAGCCAGCTGTCCTACCATTGAACGACCTCCCAGCAAGAGTTGCGGCCGGCGTGGCGGGCGGGAAATGCTACACGCGGCTAACCTCTCCGTCAAACCTCGAATTCCGTGCGACAATCCTCTCGATGCTGCCCGAGGTTTTCGAGTGTCCGGCCTGTGAGCGACAGTTCGTTTTCGAGCTCGTCGACTCCTCCGAGGACCGCTCCATTCACTGCCCCCAATGCAAGCGCTACCTCGGCGAGAAGGACGTCAGCTTCATCCTCGTCAGCGAGATCGAGGAGCTCACCGAGCGCCTCCGCTTCGAGCGCGACCGCCTCGAGAAAGACGAAGCCGTCTACTCCATGACCGACTGCGGCGACGCCGAGCTTCGCCTCTACGGCAGCGAAGTCCACAAGGTCGTGGCCATCCTCCGCAAGACCCTCGCCGAGCTCGAGGCGCTCAAGATCTCCTACCGTTGAAACCGCTGCACGGCATCGTCGTCGCCGACTTCTCCCGCGTCCTGGCCGGCCCGCTCTGCACCCAACTCCTCGCCGATGCCGGCGCGCGCGTCATCAAAATCGAATCGCCCGAGGGCGACGAGACGCGCCGATGGGGACCGCCGTTCGTGCGCGGCGTCAGCGCGTACTTTTTGTCGATCAACCGGAACAAAGAATCGATCGTCGTCGACTTGAAATCGCGCGACGGATCGCACGTCGCGAAGCAGCTCGTCGACCGAGCCGACGTCGTCGTCGACAACTTCCTTCCCGCGCAGCGCGCCAAGCTCCTGCCGCGCAACCCGCGCGCCGTGCACTGCAGCATCGCGGGCTTCGACAGCGACAGCGCCGAGGGGGCGACGCCGGGGTACGACCTCCTGGCGCAGGCGGGGTCGGGGATGATGTCGATCACCGGCGATGAGCCGACCAAGGTCGGCGTTGCCGTCGTTGACGTCCTCACCGCGCACTACGCCTACGGCGCCATCTGCGCGGCCCTCGTGGCGCGCGAGCGCACCGGCGAGGGCTCCGCCATCGAGGTCTCCCTCTTCGGCGCCGCCGTCGCGTCGCTCATCAACGTCGCCCAGAGCGCGCTCCTCACGGGCGAGGAGGCCAAGAGCTACGGCAACGCGCACGCGTCGATCGTGCCGTACCAGCTCTTCCACGGCAGCGACCGCGCCTTCGCCATCGGTGCCGGCACCGACCGCCACTTCGCGCAGCTTTGCGATCGGGTCATCGGCACGCCCGAGCTGAAGGACGATCCCCGCTTCGCCACGAACGCCGCGCGCGTCGCGAACCGCGAGGCGCTGATCGAATCGTTGGAGCAAACGTTCGCGGCCGAGGCCGCAGACGTGTGGGTGGAGCGCTGCAAAGCCGCGGCGATCCCGGCGTCGCTCGTGCGCGGCGTACGCGAAGCGCTGCGGAGCGCCGAGGGGCAAGCGCTGATCGAGACGATCGACCATCCCGACGTCGGCCGCTACGAGGCCGTGCGCAACCCGATTCGCATCGACGGACAGCGCCACCAGACGACTACGCCGCCCCCGCGCCTCGGGCAGCACACCGAGGAAATCCTCCGCGAGCTATCGGAGCGAGATGATCAGCAGCACGACGCAGCAGAGTAGGACGAAGGCGATCACGCCGCCGACGAGGATCGTGCCGCGAAAATCCTTGTCCTGCGGCGTCTTCGCGGAGAAGGCGCGAAAGGCGATGACGAGCGCCCCCGCGGCGATCACGCCGATCGCGCCGCCGATGATCAGCACCCGGATGATGACGCGCTGAAACTCGGCATCTCCCACATGGCCAGCCTAACATTCGACGCGGCGATCTTCGACTTCGACGAGACCATGATCGAGCTCGAAGCGCAGCATGCCGCCGCCAGCGACGCTCTTTGCCGCGAGATGGGGAGCGACTTCTACGCACTCCCCGAGTCGTTCCGCCTCTCCTCGGGCCGGCGCATCCTCGACGAAGTGCGCGAGCTCCGCGAGCGCTTCGGCTGGACGCGTCCCGTCGACGAGCTCATGACCATCCGCCAGGGCCACTTCCGCGCCGCCTGCCGCGCCGCCGACCTGCAACTGCTCCCCTGCGTCGAAGACGTCGTGCGCGCGTTGCGTGCGGCCGGCCTCCGCCTCGCCATCGCCTCCTCCGCCGTCGGCGACGAGATCGACGAGATCCTCCGCCGCCTCGGCATCCGCGACGCGTTCGCGCTCATCGTCGACGGCGTCGAGGTCACGCGCGCGAAGCCCGACCCCGAGCCCTACCTCGTCGCCGCGCGGAAGCTCGGCGTCGCGCCGGAGCGCTGCATCGTCTTCGAGGACTCGCACGTCGGCGTCGTCGCCGCGAAGCGCGCCGGAGCCTACTGCATCGCCGTGCGCAACCCGCGCGCGCACTTTGCGCAGGATCTGTCGATGGCGGACGTGATCTTGAATTCGATGTGCGAGCTTACGTTAGAGCACTTCGCGCGCTGAGCTCCGCCAGCAACCGGATCAGCCGTCGCCCCTCCGCGTCCGCCGTCTCGTACGACTCGCAGAGCGACAGCAGCTCCTCCTCATCCTCGTACGCGGCGACGGTGAAGCCGTCCACGGGCTGCGCCGGCGACGTCGCCAGCGCGCGGCGCCACGCGCCGTCAACGAGGCGAAACGTGACCCAGCCGCGCGAGCGGGCCCGGCGCGCGCCGCCGAGCTGCGAGAGTGACAGCGTCTCGGGAGTCTCACCCACGCCGCTGGCGTTGGCGCGCTGCGCGGCGAGCACGCGGCCGACGAACGTGGCCATCATGTCGTTGAGGCGCTCGTCGGCTTCGCCGATCGCTTCGACGAACTGCACGCCGCTGTGCGACACGATGCTCATGTTGTCGCCGCCGGCGCGCACGACCGTGCTGCGGCGCACTTCGCAGAGGAACTCGACGTCGGCGCCGCGCCAGCGGAACAGCAGCTTGAAGCGCGCGCCGGGCGGCAGCGCGCCGTAGTGCTCGATGTAGGCGCCGCCGACGCCGACGTCGAGAATGAGCGCGTTCTGGCCGTCCATCAGCCCCAGGATCGGCTTGGCGAGGTGGAGCCGCTGGAACTCGCGGCGATCATTCGCAACCATTCCGGCAGTATGTCAGATTGGGAGCACGGCAAGCATATTGCTCGGATCGGTGTTGAGGTCTAATCATGGCGACCACGCCGCAGCACGAGCGACGCAGCATTTGGCGCGTCGGGCCGGAAAGCACGTGGACGACCATGCTCCCGGTCGTCTTCGTCATCATCTCGCTGATCTCGCTCGTCATCCTGCCGATCGTCGTGTCCCAGCACACCGCGCGCATGCGCGACGAGATCACCGGCCTGGCCGAGCCCGCGCGCCACACCGCCAACGACGTGCAGATGGCCATCGCCTCGGAGCTCGACACGATCATCGCCTTTCAGGTCACGGAGCAGCCACACTTCCGCGACGCCTTCGTGAAGCTCATCGCCCAGGAGGCAGCCGGTTACCAAAGCCTCGGAAAGCTCGCGCCGAAGCTCAATCCGGAAGTCAACCACGACCTCGAAAAGCTGATCGCGCAGAGCAACCTGTGGCACAAACGCGTGCAGGACGGCGAGCTGCTGCAGCGCCGCCTTCCCGCCGACGTTCTGAACACGCGCCTCTTCGAACGGCAGCCGCAATATGAGAAGACCCTCGCCGCCGCCAACGACTTGGAGCTGGCGGTGCAGGACGCCGTCGACGACCGTCTGAAATCGATCCGCGACCTGGAGCGCTGGAACATCTTCCTGACCATCGCCCTGACGCTCTTGGCGCTGACGGCGGCGCTCCTCGTCGCACGCCTCGGCCGGCAAATGCGCCTCCTCGCCGCCGAGGCGATGGCGCGGCGCCGCGACGCCGAGCGCGAGGCCGCGGACGCGAAAATCTCCCGCGCCGACGCCCAGCGCGAAGAGCGCCGCGCCGCGTTCCTCGCCGCGGCGGGGCAGGAGCTGACCGCGTCGCTCGACTTCGCCGAGACGATCTCCACGCTGGCCCGCCTTCACGTCCCGAACCTCGGCGAAGCGTGCGCGATCGACCTTCTCGAAGGCGACGGCGTGCTCCATCGCGCCGCGGTGCGGCATCGCGACGAGGTGCGCGACGCCGAGCTCCGGCAGCACGCCGGCACGGTCATCGATCCGATGCCGGAGCCGGTGGCGCGCGTCATGGACGAGCGGACGGCGCAGATCCTCAGCGCCACATTCGAGCCGATCGCCACGGAGAGGCGCTCGCTGATGATCGTCCCGCTGGTCAGCCGCGGGCAGACCTTAGGCGTCGTCATCGTCGTCGCGCCAGCCGGCCGCGTCTTCGCGGGCGAGGACGTCGCGCTGGCCAGCGAGCTCGCCCGCCACGGGTCGCTGGCCATCGACAACGCCCGGCTCTACCTCGACTCGCAGCAGGCCGTGCGGGCGCGCGAGGAAGTCCTCGCGATCGTCTCGCACGACCTCCGCAACCCGCTCAACGCCGTGATGCTGGCCGTGCAGTTGATGAAGGAAGAGACGAGCTCCGAGGAGCTGGAGACGATCGAGCTGTCGGCGCAGCGGATGCGGAGACTCATCGAGGATCTCCTCGACGTCACGCGGCTCGAAGGCGGGAAGCAGTTGCCGATCGAGCCGACGGCGCTCGAAGTGCGGCCGATCTTGGCTGAGATGTATGAGCTCTTCAAGACGCAGGCGTCGACGAGCTCGATCGCGCTGCGCTACGACGTCGACGACGACGTCCCGCCGGTCTACGCCGACCACCACCGCGTCGCGCAGGTGCTGTCGAACCTCATCGGCAACTCGATGAAGTTCACGCCGTCGGACGGCCGCGTCGTCGTGCGCGCCAAGCGCAGCGGCGATGAGGTGCTGTTCACCGTCAGCGACACCGGCCCCGGCATCCCGCACAAGAATCTGAAGGACATCTTCAACCCCTACTGGCAGGCCAAGCGCACCGCGCGCCTCGGCGCCGGCCTCGGGTTGCCGATCGCGAAGGGCATCGTCGAAGCGCACGGCGGCCGGATCTGGGCGGAGAGCGATCCGGGGCGCGGCACGACGTTCTACTTCACGCTTCCGGTGGCGCGCTCGGCGGTTGGCGCGGCGGAATCTCCAGCGCATTCGACACGCTGAGCTCCGCGAAGAGGCGGATCAGGCGGCGCCCTTCTTCGTCCGACGCGGCGAAGACGTCGCAAAGGCGCTGCATCTCGTCGCTGTCTTCGCTGCGGGCGACGGTGAAGCCGGACGCCGGCTGCTCCGGCAGAAAGACGCGGCGGCGATGCCACGCGCCGTCCTCGAAGCGATAGCAGAGGAACGCGGCGTCGCGGCCGCGCACGGTCTTGTCGCCGTCGATGGCGTCCGACGGCTGGACGCCGCTGTCGTCGTGGAGTTTGTCGAGCTCGCGCACGACGAGCTCGGCGAGCATCTCGCGCAGGCGGTCGCCGGAGTCGCCGAGCGCCGCGAGGAAGCGCACGCCCGACTGCATCCCGCCGTGCGCGTCGCGGCCGGAGAAGGTGCGCACGACGCTGCACTGCATGGCGATCTCGTGCTCGTTCCAGGAGAAACGCAGGTCGGCGTGCTCGTCCTCGAGCGGCGCGCCGTGCAGGATGCGCGCGCCGAGGACGCCGACCTCCATGATCGAGACCGGCGTGGCGCCGAGCGTCGCCGGCAGCGGCGGATCGAGAAGGAGGCGCTGGAACTCGCGCCGCTCTTCGGTGTGCGGCAGCATGGGGGAATTGTAAAGGGGACAGGGCACAGGGAACGGGTGACAGGTGGTTGCCTTGCTGACGCACGTGCACCGGCTAGAACACCACCTGTGCCCCGTTCCCTGTGACCCGTCCCCTTTTACTGGACGCTCGCGCTCATCCGCGCCATCGCCCGGAACCGGTTCCGGATCTGCTGTCGGTACTCGTCCGTATGCCGCCCCACGCGCTGCACGTAGTCGCGCGTCTCGTCGAACGGCGGGATGCCGCCGAAGCGCTCGACGTTGCCCTCCCCGGCGTTATACGCGGCGATGGCGATGCGCTGGTCGCCGAAGCGGTCGAGGAGCTGGCGGAGGTACTTGGAGCCGGCGGCGATGTTCGCGGCCGGGTCGAACGGATTCTCGCAGCCGAGGAGGCGGCTCGTCTCCGGGATGATCTGCATCAGCCCTTGCGCCGACTTGTTCGAGACCAGGCGCGGACGGAAGTCCGATTCAGCGCGCACCACCGCGGCCACGAGCTCCGGCGCGAGATGGTTGCGCCGCGCCTCGCGGTAGATGATCGAGCCGTACGGCACCTCGTTGGTGAAGAACTCCTCCTTCATCTTCTCGATCGACGGCGTCACGATCGCGCGCTTCGGGAAAAACGCGTCGGAGAGCGGTGAGGACGCGAAGAGAAGCCGCGCGCTGTCTTTCACGATGGCGTTGTTCATCGCCTCGATCGGGAAGCCGAGGGCGAAGCAGGCGATCGGGACTCCGACGGCGATGGCCACGCTGCGGCGGCGGAGCTGCCTGCCAACGTAGCGCGCGGCGCGCACGGAGCGGCGCCAGAGCGTGCGCTCGTGGATCGCGTGGCGCTGGCAGTCGCAAATGATCCGAAATTGTTGCGTCCGATGCATCTCGGCATCGCCAGATCGCAAGACGCGGACCAGTCCGCCGAAGTCATTCACGTCGTTGCACTTCACAGCGTCGTTGCGCGAGATGCAAAAAGTGGCTGCGTCGGCGCCGAAAGCAGCACCCACAGCGTGTAAACACCCAGCAGCGTCCCGATCGGGAAACTGAACAAGTGCAGCACGCCCAGGATGATAGCGAGGATGCGCGCCCACGGCTCGTGGCGGAAGAGGCCCCACGCAGCGATGAGATTCGGCACGGCGATGAGGAAGAGGAGGCAGAGGATGAAGATCCCGACGCCGCCGGTGGCGAGCATCGCCGTCCGGTCGCCGGAGATCATCCCGCTGCCGAAGACGATCAAGGCGACGCCCGCGCCGACGAGGAGCAGGATCGCGCCGTAGACGACGAAGAGCCAAGCCAGGATGCGAACGTGTTGGGCCATCGTCTCCTCCTTAAGGTTGAGCAACCAACGATCCTCAGGCGGCACTCGACCGGCGGCCTGGGGCAACTAACGCAGCCGGCCGTGCCGGCATGTGCGACGGCCCGGATCGCTCCGGGCCGTCAACGTCACTTCGATTTGGGTGTCGATACTGTCGGCAGTTTGGCTTCCTGCCATCCGTGCCAGCCGCCGAGGAGGGCGGCGGCGTTCTTGATGTTGTGAGCATTCATTTGGAGCACCGCACCGGCGCTCGTGTGCTCGGCCGTTCAAGCACAGTAGGTGATCAGGAACTTGCCCACAGGCAGGTCCCGCCACCGGTTCGGAAGCTCGCTCAGCGGAATGTTGATCGCGCCAGGGATGTGGCCGAGGTCGTACTGGTCCTTGCCGCGGACGTCGATCCAGACCGCCTTCCCCTCTTTCACCATCTTCTGCGCTTCTTCGCGCGTGATGCGGCGGGCGCTGTCGAGCGGCTGCTCGGGCTGGGCCTGGAGCTTCGGCTGCCCCTGTGCGGCCGGAATGATCTGCACCGGCGAGCCGCCCGGGTTGACGGCCGGCGCCGGCTGCGGCGTCGTCTGCTTGTACTGCGCTTGCGCGCAAGCGGCCAAAGCCGTGATCGCAAGTGCTGCCACCATCGTTCGCATTGTGTTCGGAACCTCCTTGGATTTACTTCAGGGCAGAACGGTACGGTCTGCCTAATCGATTCCCTTGAAAAAGCGGTCGAGCCGCGGGATGAAATAGTGCGAGCGGTCGAGCGAGAACGCCACCGCCAGCGCCTTCCCGACGATCCGCCGCCGGGCGATGAAGCCGATGTAGCGGCTGTCCTTGCTGTTGTCGCGGTTGTCGCCCATCACGAAGTAGTAGCCGGCCGGCACCACTTGCGGGCCGAACGTGGCGCGCTCGCTGCGCATGTTCGGCGTCAGCATCATCTTGTGCGTCTTGCCGGTGAGCGACTCCTCGAAAATCGCGACTTGGCCCTGCATCGGATCCTGCGCGGTGCCGATCGGCGTCCACTGCGCGGCCTGGCCGTTGACGAAGAGCTGCTCGTCGCGCATCTCGATGCGGTCGCCCGGCACGGCCACGACGCGCTTGACCAGGCGCACGCCATCCTCGGGGGAGAAGAGCACGACGATGTCGCCGCGCTTCGGATCGCTCCACTTCGCCACCTCGATCATCGTGAACGGGATCTTGAGGTCGTAGGCGAGCTTGTTCACCACTACCCGGTCGCCTTCCTGGATCGTCGGCTTCATCGAGCCGGTGGGGACGTCGTTCCAGTCGGCCAGCGCCGAGCGGAGCGAGCTGATGATCAGGATCATCACGAGGAAGACCTTGATCTCGTGGAGGGCTTTTTTGGCGTTCATCGCAGCGGGGAACAACGGAGGACAGGCACTCATGCCTGCCCTCCGGGAAATCTTACGCCTTCGGCTGCGTGACCGGCAGTTTCGGTGACGTAGGCGGCGGCACCACCGCCGCAGAAGTCTCCGCCTTCGCCGGCTTGTCGCCGATCAGGCGGACCTTGCCCAAGAGCTCCGACATCTGCATCCCCGACAGCGCCTCGAAGAGCGCCGGCACCTGCGCGGCAATGGCCGTCATGTCGCCGGTGATCTTGTGCGCGCCGGCGGTGTTGGCGTCGCCGGTCGACACGACGGTGATCTTGTCGATGTTGGCGAGCGGCGCGGCGAGCGCCTTCACGACTTCGGGCAGGCCGGTGATCAGCTTGTCGACGACCGCGGCCTGGTTCCACTCCTGGTACGCCTCGGCTTTGACGTTCATGGCGCGGGCCTCGGCCTCACCCTTCTTGAAGATGATCTCCGCCTCGGCCTCACCCTGCGCGCGCGTCGACACGGCACGGCCTTCGGCCTCGGCGATGAGGCGCTGTCGCTCCGCCGCGGCGAGCGTCTCGATGCGGGCGCGCTCGATCTCCGCGCCTTTCAGCACCGACGCGATCAGCTCCTTCTCGTGGCGCTGGATCTCGGCTTCCTGCACCTTGACCTGCGCTTCCTTTTCGATCTGCATGACGCGCACGGATTCCGCCGTGACCTGCTGCTGCATCACCTGGCTCTGGATCTCGTAGGCCTTGTCGGCCTGGGCCTGCTGGCGCTTCACGATCTCGTTGTACTGCGCCTTCTTGACCTCGAGGTCGCGCTCGGCCTCGGCCTGCGCGGCCTGCGAGAGCGTCTGGGCGAGGACGCGCTGCTTGTCGGCCTCCGCCTGGGCGATGGCGGCCTCGCGCTGGGCCTGGGCGCGCTTGATGGCCGTGTCGCGCTCGGCCTCGGCCTGGGCGACGTCCGCCTCCATCTTGATGCGGACGATGTCCGGCCGGCCCATGTTGGCGATGTAGTCGTTCTTGTCGCGCACTTCCTTGATCGTGAACGAGATGACCTCGAGGCCCATCTTGTTCATGTCTTCGGCGCATGTGGAGCGCATGCGGTCCGCGACCATCTCCGGCTGCTTGACGATCTCCTCGACCGTGAGCTGGCCGATGATGCCGCGCAGGTGGCCTTCCATGACCAGACGGATGAGCCCCTCGCGCTGCTGCGGGGTCTTGCTGAGGAACTGCTCGGCCGCGGTCTCGACGGAGATCTTGTCAGACTTGACCTTGATCTGCGCGACCGCCTCGACCGTCACGGCGACGCCCTGCTTCGTGTAGAGGTTCTGCTGCGGCGCGACGTCGAACGACATCAGTTCGAGCGAGAGCGTGCGGTAGGTCTCGACGAGCGGCCAGATCACCGAGCCGCCGCCGGTGATGACGCGCTTGCCGCCGAGGCCGTAGACCACGAGGGCTTCGTGCGGGCCGGCCTTGCGGAAGGCGCGGACGAAGCCCGTGACCATCACGAAGACGACGAAGACGATGCCGCCACTGATCACTAACGTTGAGATATGGGTGAACATGGGACTCTCTTTCTGCCCTACTGGGCGATCATGCGATCGAACTCGCAGACGTAGGCGATTCCTTTGTCGTAGCGCGTGATGACCACTTCGGTGTCGCGCGGGATGGCCCGGCTGTCATCGGCGCGCGCGCCGGAGACGCGGCGCTTGCCGTCGAGGGTGTAGACGATCTCGCCGGTGCCGCCCGCGCGGATCGGGATCGTCAGCCTGCCGATGGCGCCGACGAGCTGGATCGGCTGGAGCGGCCGCTCGCGCCGGCGCAGCGCGCGCATGATGCGCACGATGGTGGCGCCGCCGGTGAAGCCGGCGCCGCCGGCGATGACGACGATCGGCGCGAGCGCGAGCGTGGTGGCCTCTTCGAGGAGCAGCCCGACGCCGCCGAACCACGCCAGGAACATGGTGATGGCGGCGAGGTTGAAGAGGCTTCCGAACCACTCGCTGCCGTGCTTGAGCAGCGAATTCGCGTAGCCGTGGCCGTGGCCATGGAAGTGAAACGGGCCGCCGTGGTGGAGGTGCAGGAAGCTCGCGAAGAGCGAGACGGCACTGACACCGACGCCGACGAGAAAGCAGATGAGAAAGAGAGTCGCCATATGCGCTAGCGCTCCACAAGGTTGCGGCGGCGACGGCGGCGCGGTTGCGGCGCCGGCGCGAGCCGCTCGATCAAGCGGTCGATGAGGACTTTGTTCTCGACGATGGCGGCGAGAAGGAGGAGGCAGTCGCGGGAGCGCTCGTGCTTGGCGATGGCCAGGAGGGCCCGGCTCAGCTCCGCGTCGCCGCGGAACTCCTCGGCGCCGTCGATGAGCCAGAGGTCGAGCTTCTCGTCGACGTCGTGCCGCGGCCGGATGGTCAGGTGGTGATCCTCGAGATCGTCCACCAGATACCCGGGGTGAATTTTGAAGAACCGCGCCAGCACCTGCCGCGTCCCGCTGGTGAGGTGCAGCCGGGCCCCGTTCTCGATCTGAGAGAGATACGACTGGCTGATGCGCCCCCCCAACTCGTCCCGGATGGCGTTGGAGACCTCGGTCTGGGTCATCTCCCGCCCGAGCCCCCTGGCGGTTCCTTCGAGGACGCGCAACCGAGCGATCTTCTCGCCGAGTGTCATAGCGGATTGCAATATATTGCTGATTGCGATATTCGTCAAGGGGTGGAGTAGTGCGGAACGGTTACGGGGTGTGACGAGGCATTTTCGGCTAGCCGCAGCTCGTCAAAGCTCCGCGCAGATCGTCGAAGCTCCGCGCAGATCGTCAAAGCTCCGCGGCAGCTCGTAAAAGCTCCGTGCAGGCCATCAAAGCTCCGAATGGCTCATCAAAGCTCGGAACAGCTCGTAAAAAGCTCCGAACAGCTCATCAAGAGCTCCGAACAGCTCGTCAAAGCTCCGCGCAGATCATCAGAGCGCCTGCGGAAGAAATTTTGTCAGTTTTTAGGAAAAACGAGCTTCCCTGAGGTTTTCGAAGACCGCTGTCAGCCGCGCTGTCCCCGCCGGTTCACGATCGACATGAACTCCTGGCGGGTCCGCTCGTCCTCCAAAAACTCTCCGCGGAGCACGTTCGTCTCCATGAACGAGCTCTCCTGCTCCACGCCGCGCATCACCATGCAGAGGTGCAGGCCACCCATCCACACCGCGATGCCGCGCGGCTCGAGGATGCGCTGGATCGTCGTGGCGATGTCGTGCGCCAGGTGCTCCTGCGACTGCAACCTTCGCATGTGCACCTCCACCACCCGCGGGATCTTCGAGGCCCCGATGATCATCTTCTCCGGGATGTAGCCGACGATGAACTGGCCGAAGAACGGCAGGATGTGGTGCGCGCAGAGCGTCTTGTACGTCCCCCCCACCACCACCAGGTTCTGGCAGTTCTCGTCCGCCGCCGAGCAGGCCTTGCGAAAGAGCGTCGTCAGCTTCTTCACGTCCGTGAAGTCGTAGCCGCTCGTCATCGTCACCAGCGAGTCCGCCCACCGCCGCGGCGTGTCGCGCAGGTTCTCGTCATCCAGATCGACGTGCAGCAGCCGCAGCGCCTCCCGCAGGTGCTCCTGCAGCTTCTCCCGGTCGACCGTCGGCCGCGGCGACGTCAGGAGTCCGTGGTCGTGGAGAAGCGCTTCGAGCTCGGTCTTTCGCAAGGCCACGGCGTTGCTTTTCATAGGCGCAAGAGCATATCCCGGCAGGACTTTTGCGATCGTTAGGCCTTTGATTGACAACTGAATGAGCGTTCATTCATACTAAGCAAACCTACCTGATCAGGAGTTTCGAAACATGGCCGAAGTCAAGTCACAGGGCGCCGTCGAGGCGATGGAGGTCGCCGAGGCCTCGCGTGAGACCGAGTGGGAAAAGCCGTCGTTCGTCGGCCAGCTCTTCCTCGGCAACCTCAACACCGACCTGATCCATCCCTTCCCCGAGCAGCCGGCCCCCGACAAGGCCGAAGCCGACGACTTCCTCGCGAAGCTCGAGCGCTTCCTCGCCGAGAACGTCGACGCCGACAAGATCGACGAGCAGGGCGAGTACGACTACTCGCTCTTCGACGGCTTCAACGAGCTCGGCGCCTGGGGGATGAAAATCCCCAAGGAGTACGGTGGCCTCGGTTTTTCCGCGACCAACTACAACCGCGCCATCGGCCTCGTGGCCACCTGGTGCGGCTCGACCGTGGCGTGGCTCTCGGCCCACCAGTCGATCGGCGTGCCGCAGCCGCTCAAGCTCTTCGGCACCGAGGAGCAGAAGAAAAAGTACCTGCCGCGCCTCGCCAAGGGGGCGATCTCGGCGTTCGCGCTGACGGAGCCGGGCGTCGGCTCCGACCCGGCCAAGATGGCGACGACCGCCACGCCGTCGCCGGACGGCAAGGGGTGGATTCTCAACGGCGAGAAGCTTTGGTGCACGAACGGCCTCAAGGCCGAGATCATCGTCGTCATGGCCCAGACGCCGCCGAAGACGGTGAACGGCAAGGAAAAGAAGCAGATCTCCGCGTTCATCCTCGAGACGGACACGCCGGGCTTCGAGATCATGCACCGCTGCCAGTTCATGGGGCTGCGCGGCATCGGCAACGTCCTCATCAAGTTCAACAACGTCTTCGTGCCGAAGGAGAACCTCCTCTGGGGCGAAGGCCTCGGACTGAAGCTCGCGCTGATCACGCTGAACACCGGGCGCCTGACGATCCCGGCCGGCTGCGCGGCCATCGGCCGGCGCATGGTCGACATCGCCAAGGAGTGGGGGCTGGAGCGCGTGCAGTGGGGCGCGCCGATCGCGAAGCATGAAGGGGTCGCCGCGAAGATCGCCTGGATGGCCTCCCACACGTTCGCAATGGAAGCGATCGTCTGGCTGACGTCGGGCCTCGCGGACCGCGGCGACGTCGATCTCCGCCTCGAGGCGGCCATGGCCAAGCTCTTCAACACCGAGGTGGCGTGGCAGTGCGTCGATCACCTCGTGCAGATCCGCGGCGGCCGCGGCTACGAGACCGCGCGGTCGCTGCGCGAGCGCGGCGAGAAGGGCTACCCGGTCGAGCGGATCATGCGCGACATGCGCATCAACCGCATCTTCGAAGGAACGAGCGAGATCCAGCACCTCTTCATCGCCCGCGAGGCGGTCGACCCGCACATGAAGCGCGGCATGAAGATCCTCCTGCCGGAGACGCCGGTGGGCGAGAAGCTCGCCGCCGCGGCGAAGGCCGGCGCGCACTACGCCGCCTGGTATCCGAAAAAGTACGTCGGCTGGTCGCGCTTTCCGAAGCACGGCGAGTTCGGATCGCTCTCCGGCCACATGGGCTACATCGAGCGCGCCTCGCGGCACCTGGCGCGGTCGATCTTCCACGCCATGATGCGCTTCCAGGCCAAGCTGGAGCGGAAGCAGATGGTGCTCTTCCGCCTCGTCGACATCGGTACGGATCTCTTCGCCATGTCGGCGGCGATCACCTACGCGACGATGCTGGCGAAGCAGGGCCACGCGAACGCGGTCGACCTCGCGGACGTCTTCTGCAAGGAAGCGCGGATGCGCATCGACTTCAACTTCGACCACGTCTTCGACAACCACGACGAGGAGTCGTACCGCCTGGTCACGAAGCTGCTCAAGAACGAGTACGACTGGTTCCGCGGCCCGATGGTCGAGCCGGTCATGCCGACGCCGGAGCAGATCGAAGAGGCGATGGCGAAATTGGCTTAGTCCGTAACGCCGGCGTGCGCGCCGGCGTTACGAGTCGTCGCTGCTCTCCGTTCCCGGCCCCTCGTACGCGCGCAAACACGCGCCGCAGAGAAACGCCACCGCCGCCCCCGGCTTCGGCACGAAGCCGTCCTCGCGGATCACCTGCAGGAAGCAGTTCGTGTACTCGCCGGCGATCTCACCCGAGACCTCGCGCCTCCGTCCGCACTCCGCGCACGTCACCGTCGCGCGCGCTTCCACGGCTATTGCTCTCCCGCGGCGGGGAAGACCGGCGTGAAGTCGACCGGGATGTCGGTGAGGCCGCGGTTCACCGCGTCCATCTCCGGCGTGGGGTGGCCGTACTTCGCCAGCAGCGCATTGGCCCGCGCGTAGTCGCCCGTCGCCTCGATCGTCAAGAGCTCCGTGGCCAGCGCCTTCACGCCGTCGCGCATCTTCTCGAAGTCGACCGTGAACTTTGTCCCGGCCGGGACGATCGCGCCGCGCTCGCGCAGCCAGTTCCACTGCACGGCCATGCCGCGGCCGTGCGCGTCGCCAGTGCCGAAGCGGAGCGTGCGGAACATGAGCCCCGCGTACGTGGCGAAGAGCTGGCGCTCGTTGAACGACGTCAGGAGATTGTGCTGCTGCGCGTACTGCAGGTTCCAGACGCCGAGGACGTCCGCCTTGCACTCTTCGATCGAGGAGAAGAGCTCCTTGAGCGGCTTGCGGGCCTCGACGCGCTCGCCGGACGGCAGCGTCACGAAGCCCGGCCCCAACCCGTGCGACAGCTCGTGGAAGAGCGTGTGGTTGAAGTAGGCGTCGAAGGAGAGGTCGCCCACGAGCGAGGGATCGAGCACGCGCAGCGCGATCGGCTTTCCGCTCTGGCGAAACTTCGCGTCCATCACGTTCTTGAGCAGGACCTTCTTCGAGCCCTTCTTCTCGCGCACCACCTCGTCGTTCGGCAGGTTGAACGCCGCCGTCTGCACGCTGTGCCGCGCGTCGCCGGCGGTGTAGATCTCCTGCACGACTTTGATCGGCGACTCCGTGCCGCGGCTCGTGTTCTTGTACTGCTCCGGCTCGGGGAGATTGCGCTCCATGTCCGGCAGCGCGCGCGCGTACGCGGCGAGCTTGGCGCTCTCCGGCGCGTCGACGACGGTGACGAACGCCTCGTACGAGGCCTTGTAGTTGAAGAGGTTGTCCTCGTAGACCTCGTACGGACCGATGACGACCTCGATCGGGCCGTCGAGGTCCATCCAGGCCATGTCGCTGTCGCGGTAGTCGTCGGAGAGAAACGCCGCGGCGCGCTTGGTCAGAAACGTTTTCAGCGACGTGTTGTTCGACAAGGCCGCCGCGTCGCGCAGCGCCTTCGCCGCCGGGTCGAGGAGGTCTTGATAGAACGCGTGGTACGGGACGCCGACGAAGTCGGTGCCGTCGCGGTGAACGACGGTGAAGAGCCCTTCGAGCTCCTCTTTTTTGTTCGGATGCGCGGCGACGTACTGCTCGAACTCCGCCTTGGTCATGTCGGCCGGATAGAACGCCGCGCCGGCCGGCTTCCTGGCCGTGCCGACGAACGGCTCGTCTTCCTTGAGCCGGTCCCACGGCCCTTTGTTGATGAGGAAGTAGTCGTAGCCGGCTTTGTCGAGCGCCGTGGCCGTCTGCGCCGAGGCCTGCGCCGCGAGCCGCACGCGCATCGACGGGTTGTCCTCCGACACCTGGCGCCAGTAGATCTCATCGATCTGCTTCGACGCCTCGATGAGCTTGGCCACGACCTGGCGCTCGTTCTCGGTGAGGAGGGCGTGGTCGTAGTCGATGATGGTGCGCGGGAGCTGCGCGGCGCGCTGCGGCGTGTCGGGGGCGATGACGAGCTTCTCGACCTGGTCGGGCATGCCGACCGGGGCGCTCGGCAGCGCCACGGCGGGCGGCGGCGAGGTCGTGCAGCCTTGGGCCAGAAGCGCGCAGGTGGCGAGAGGAAAGAGCAGCCATTTCATCGTGCGCGAGATTGTATGATCAAGTCGTGATCATCGAGTGTCCGAGCTGCCACTCCCGCTACCAGTACGACGCGGAGCGCTTCGAGCGGAAGCCGTCGAAGAAGATCAAGTGCATGAAGTGCGCGACGATCTTCGAGATCAAGAACCCGGCCTTCTCGGCGCCGGACCCGGCGCCGCTCGCGCCCGACCGCTTCGAGCGCACGTTCACGCGCCGCGACGAGCCGAAGAAGCACGAGGACACGACCGAGCAGTCGCCGATCCCGGAAAAGAGCACGGATCAGTTGCCGGTGGAGCTGAAGCTGCCGGAGGGGAAGCGGATCTCGCTGGCGATCATCGCCGGCCCAGACTCCGGCTCGATGTACCGCGTGGAGAAGCCGCGCGTGACGATCGGCCGCTCGAACGCGGACCTGACGCTCAACGATACGGAAGCCTCGCGCCTGCACGCGGCGATCGAGGTGCGCGACTTCGTGATCCAGCTCCGCGACCTCGGCTCGACGAACGGGACGCTCGTCGACGGGCAGAAGATCGGCGACGCGATGGAGCTTCAGGACAAGTCCGAATTTCAGGTGGGCGCGACGACTCTGATGTTGATCGTCACGGAAGACGCATAATGCGCGAAGTGCTGAGTGCTGAGTTCTGAGTGCTGAGTTCCCGCCCGACTCAGCACTCAGCACTCAGCACTCAGCACTCAGCCGCCGTGGACGAACTAAAAAACCTATACCGTTACCGCCAACTCATAGCGGCATTAACCGCTCGTGATCTGAAGGCCCGCTACCGCGGCTCGATCCTCGGCTTTTTCTGGTCCCTCGCGAACCCGCTGCTCCTTCTCGGTATCTACACCCTCGCCTTCACCACCTTCTTCCCCTCGACCGTCGTCAAGCCCTACCCGCTCTTCCTCTTCACCGGCATCCTGCCGTGGACGTTCTTCTCCGCGGCGGTGCTGGAGTCGACGAGCTCGATCTCCACGAACGCGGCGCTGATCAAGAAAGTGATGTTCCCCGCCGAGGCGTTGCCCCTCGTCGTCGTCTTCTCGCACCTCGTCCACTTCGCGCTGGCGATTCCGATCCTTCTCCTCGCCCTCGGCATCTACGTCTTCCTCGGGCAGGCGGCGATCTCGTGGACGCTCGTCCTCGTCCCGATCCTGATGCTCTTCCAGACCGTCTTCGTGGCCGGCATCGCCATGGTCATCTCCTCGGCTGCCGTGCTCCTGCGCGACCTTCGCGACATCGTCGCCAACCTCATGACCCTCGGCTTTTTTCTCACGCCGATCATCTATCTCATCGACCGCATCGACTCCCGCCTCTGGCGCGCTCTCTTGCGGCTCAACCCGATGACGCCGTTCGTCGTCGCGTACCAGGACGTGATCTTCTTCGGCCATCTCCCCGGCGCCGCCGACACGTTCCTCATCGTCGCCTACTCGCTCGCCGCTCTCGGCGCCGGCCTGCTCGTCTTCGAGCGGCTGCGCGACACGCTCGCGGAGGCGATTTGAGCTACGCGATCGCCCTCGACCGCGTGTCGAAGTCGTACCGGCTGTGGGGCCGGCGCTCGCAATTCGCCACGCTGAAGAGCGCGCTCCTGAAGCGCGATCTGAAGCTCGCCCCCGAGGCGACCGTGCCGGCGGTGAAGGAAGTGTCGTTCGCCGTCGACAGGGGCGAAGCCTTCGGCATCGTCGGCCGCAACGGCTCGGGGAAGTCGACGCTGCTGAAGATCATCTCCGGCATCCTCAAGCCGACGTCCGGCCGCGTCAGCGTGAACGGCCGCATCGCCGCGCTGATCGAGCTTGGCGCCGGCTTCCATCCGGAGATCACCGGCCGCGAGAACATCTACATCAACGGCATCATGCTCGGGCTCTCGCGCCGCGAGATCGACGCGCGCTTCGACCGCATCGTGGCCTTCTCCGGCATCGCCGACTTCATCGACCAGCCGGTGAAGACGTATTCGTCCGGCATGTACGTGCGGCTCGGCTTCGCCGTGGCAGTGCACGTCGATCCCGACATTCTGCTGATCGATGAAGTGCTCTCCGTCGGCGACGAAGAGTTCTCGGCAAAGTGCATCGCCAAGATTCAGGAGATGAAGTACCGCGGCGTGACGCTCGTCTTCGTCACGCACCAGTTGGATCAGGTGCGGAATCTCTGCGACCGCGCGCTGTGGCTCGATCATGGGGAGACGGCACAGATCGGCGATCCGGTGCGCGTCGTCGACGCCTACCTGCAGCAGGTGGCTGCACCCCAGGCCGCGCAGGCAGAGGCGCCGAAACCGGAGCAGAAACAACCGGACGAAGAGGAGCGCTTCGGCTCCGGCGAGGTGATCCTCAAGCGCGTCGCCCTCACCGATCACAAAGGCCGCGAGCTCGTGGCCCTCGGCGCCGGCAGCGCGGTGGCGATCGAGATGGATTTCGAGGTCCGCGTCCCCCAGGACGACTTCGTCTTCGGCCTCGGTATCTACCACGCGGACGGCACGAACGTGTACGGCACGAACACGGACCTGGAGGGCTTCGCGCCGGAGCGCCTCGAGGCGAATGGGCGCGTGCGCTTCGTCGTGTCGTCGCTCGACCTCGTGGCTGGGCAGTACCGCGTCGACGCCGCCGTGCACACGCGGAACGGCCGCTCGTTCGACTACCGCCGCGGCGTGCTGCGCTTCGTGGTCGGCTCGCGCGTACACGACACCGGGGTCTATCGGCCGAAGCACTCGTGGCAGTTCGAGGGCGGCATCGCGTTCAAGTCGACCGATACGAAGCAGAACGTGCCGGCGCCGATCGCCGAGGCTATCGAGAGCGCGAAGAAGAAGCGGTAGGTTTCATCCACGGAAGCTCCCACCGCTCCTCCTCGACGTCCAGCTTCGGCAGCGGCACCGGCTTGCCGAGCCGCTTCAGCCACATGAACTCCCACAGCTTCGCGTACTTCCAGAACGTGTAATAGACGTGCATGCCGACGGAGATCGCGCCGCGCGCGCCGTCGAGGAAGCCGAAGTTGAGGAAGTAGTCGCGCACGAACTTGCCGAGGGGGTGGCCGATGATGCCAAAAAGGTTCGTCGTCTTCCCGTCGATGAACATCTGCGCGGCGGCCCAGTTCGCGTAGCGCGTCATCTTGGCGATCATGTGGTCGAAGGCGCGGATGTAGTAGTGGTCCATCTTGTACCGCAGCCGGCCGGTCTCGCCGTCGACGAGCAGGTCGGCGTGCACGCGCTTGTTCGGGTAGCGGGCGTGCTCGCGGTGAAAGAGGCGCGTGACGCGGTCGCGCTGCAGGCCGCTGAAGCGCACCGGCTTCCCCATCATGAAGTTGAGGCGCCCGACCGAGTAGGCCCACCGGTCGAGCGGCCCGGCGAGCG
The DNA here is from genome assembly GCA_035276475.1 of Thermoanaerobaculia bacterium. Classification (GTDB taxonomy): domain Bacteria; phylum Acidobacteriota; class Thermoanaerobaculia; order Gp7-AA8; family Gp7-AA8; genus DATDFB01. The sequence continues at coordinate 74,676 of DATELQ010000016.1, forward strand.
TGCGCAGCAGCTCGTCGCGCAGCTTCGGCGTCACGCGCTCGTCCGCGTCGATGATGAAGATCCAGTCGTGCGCGGCGCGGTCGATGGCGTAGTTCTTCTGCGACGCGGCGCCGAGGTATTCGCGCTGCTCGATGCGCACGCCCGGGAAGCGCTGGCGGATGAGCTCCACGCTGCCGTCGGTCGAGAACGAGTCCATGACGTAGATCTCGTCCGCCCACTCGACCGAGCGGATGCAGTCCTCGATGTAGTCGCGCTCGTTGAGGATGTGAATGATTGCCGACACCTTCGGGCGGGCCATGACGGGCGGCGATTTTACGCCATACTTTGCGCATGAAACGGCTGCCACTTCTGCTTGTTTTTCTCGCCGCCACCGCCGTCGCCGCCCCGCGCCACTACACGATGAAGATGGGCGCGAACCGCGCCGGCGACATGAACGTGACAGCCGTGGGCGGGAAGAGCGTCGTCGACTTCGAGTTCAACGACCGCGGCCGCGGCCCGAAAACGCACGCCGTCTACACGCTCGACAAGAGCGGGCTTCCCATCGACGTCACCATCACCGGCAACGACTACCTCAAGTCGCCCGTCAGCGAGCGCTTCACGATGAAGGACGGCGTGGCCACGTGGAAGAACGGAGCCGAGGAGGGGACGTCGAAGACGCGCGGCTTCTACATCAGCATGTACGGGCCGCCCGAAGAGATGGGGATGCTCGCCCGCGCGCTGCTGAAGGCACCGAACAAGACGCTGCCGCTGCTGCCCGCAGGACAGGCCTCGATCCGCAAGCTGACCGAGGCCACCGTCACGCACGAGGGGAAGAAGAAGCACGTCACCGCGTACGCGATCACGGGCCTCGGCTTCGAGCCGTATTCCGAGTGGTACGACGATGACGCGCAGCTCTTCGCCGACGCGTCGTCGTGGGCGCAGATCGTCGTCGACCCCTGGATGCCGGTCGCCGAGGACCTCGTCAAGCGCGCCGAGAAAGCGCGCGACGCCGAGGTCGCGAAGATCGCCCAGCGCCTCACGCACACGCCGAAGGACGGCGTCCTCGCCGTCACCAACGCGCGGCTCTTCGACCCGGCCACGCTGAAGGTCACGCCGAACACGACGATCCTGGTGCGCGGCAACCGCATCGAGGCCGTCGGGACCGACGTCGCCGTGCCGGCCGAGGCGATGCGCATCGACGCCGCGGGCAAGACCGTCATCCCCGGCCTCTGGGACATGCACGTCCACCTCGGCGGCACCGACGGGTTGCTGCACATCGGCAACGGCGTCACGACCGTGCGCGACCTCGCCAACGACATCGACTACCTGCAGGGGCTGCGCAAGAAGTTCGACAGCGGCGAAGCCATCGGGCCGCGCGTGCTGATGGCCGGCTTCATCGACGGGCCGGGGCCGTACGCCGGGCCGACGAAGGTGCTGGTCGACAAGCCCGAAGACGCGGTGAAGTGGGTCGAGAAGTACAAGTCGCTCGGCTACGAGCAGATCAAGATCTACAGTTCCGTGAAGCCGGAGCTCGTGCCGGTCATCGCCAAGCGCGCGCACGAGCTGGGGCTGCGCGTCAGCGGCCACGTGCCCGCGTACATGCGCGCCGAGGATGCCGTGCGCGCCGGCTACGACGAGATCCAGCACGCGAATTTCCTGATGCTGCAGTTCTGGCCGGACGTGAAGGACACGCGCACGCCGGCGCGCTTCACCGCCGTGGCCGAGCGTGGCGCGGCGCTCGACTACTCCTCCCCCGAGGCGCGCGCGTTCATCGACCTCTTGAAGGAGCACCACACCGTCTCCGACCCGACCGTCACGGCGTTCGAGGGGATGTTCGTGGCCCGCAAAGGGGAGATCTCGCCGCCCTTCGCGGCGATCGCCGACCGCCTGCCGCCGCAGGTGCGCCGCGGCGCGCTGACCGGCGGGCTGCCGATTCCGGAAGGGAAAGACCAGACGTACCGCGACTCGTTCAAGAAGATGCTGGAGCTGGTCGGGCTGATGTACCGCGAAGGCATCACCATCGTCGCCGGCACCGACGACCTTCCCGGCTTCATGCTGCACCGTGAGCTCGAGAGCTACGTGACCGCCGGAATCCCGCCGGCCGAGGTGCTGCGCATCGCCACGCTCGGCGCGGCCACGGTGATGCACCACGAGAAGGATCTCGGCTCCGTCGAGGCCGGAAAGTTCGCCGACTTCGACATCATCGACGGCGATCCGACGACGAACATCAGCGACGTGCGCAAGGTGCGCACGATCGTGAAGGATGGGAAGGTGTTCGACGCCGCAGAGATCGATAAGGAACTTGGCGTGCTCCCATGAAAACCCGGCGGATCCTCCTCCTCGTCCTTGTCCTCCTCACACCCGCGGCGGCGCGCCGAAGAGCGGTCGCGCCTCCGGAGGGGCGGCAGCCGATCGCCGACGTCTTCAGCGCTGCGAACCCGCACGCCGTGACGTCGACGCACCTCTCGCTCGACCTCACCGTCGACTTCGACCAGCAGGTGCTCCGCGGCTCCGTCACGCACACGCTGCTGAACCGCAGCGGCGCGCGGCAGCTCATCCTCGACACGAACGGCCTCGACGTCGACAGCGTGACGGCCGACGGCGCGGCCACGACGTGGTCGTACGGCACGCCGGCGCTCAACGGGACGCCGATGATCATCGACATCGAGCCGCGCACGCAGTCGGTGCGCATCGACTACCGCACGCGCCCGACCGCGAACGGCCTGCGCTGGTTCACCGCGCAGCAGACGCGCGCCGGCGCGATGCCCGCGATCTGGAGCGAGAACGAGCCCGACTTCGCGCGCAGCTGGATTCCGCTGCAGGACACGCCGGCGGTGCGCATCACGTACGACGCCACGATTCACGTGCCGCAGGGCGAGCTGGCGCTGATGAGCGCCGCGAACAATCCGACGTCGACGAACGCGACGGGCCTCTACGCGTTCTCGATGCCGCATCCGATCCCGTCGTACCTCATCGCGCTGACGGTGGCGCGCTACGAGTTCCGCTCCGTCGGCGACCGCACGGGCGTCTACGCCGAGCAAGGCTTGGGCGACGACGCCGCGTACGAGATGCAGTTCCTCCCCGACATGCTGCACGCCGCCGAGAGCGTGATGGGGGTCTACCCGTTCGAGCGCTACGACCTAGTCTTCCCGCCGCGCTTCACCGGCGGGATGGAGAACCCGGAGCTGAATTTCATCAGCCAGGATGCGGTGACGGGCAATCATCCGGCGGTCGTGCCGCCGAGCGGCCTGATCGCGCACGAGCTGTCGCACTCGTGGTTCGGCGACCGGATGACCTGCGCGGAGTGGAACGACCTCTGGCTCAACGAAAGCTTCGCCACGTACTACACGAAGCGCGTCGAGGAGGCGATGGGGGCCGCGGAGCAGGCTGAGTTCGAGCTGGCGGCCGACCGCAGCGCGCTCGATCAGTACCTCGCCTCGGGGCCGTCGCCGCGCCTCACCGTGCTGCACCGCACGTTCATCGGCGCGGAGCGGCCGCAGTTCACGATCATCTGGTACCAGAAGGGGGAGATGTTCCTGAAGACGCTCGAGGACCGCATGGGCCGCAGCGCCTTCGACGCGGCGATCTCGGACTACGAGCGCATCCATCCATTCCACTGGGTCGACGACGTGGAGTTCAAGTCGACGTTCGACCGCACGGACCTGAAGATCGACGACTGGCTCTACGGCAGCGGCCTGCCGTCGAACGCGTCGCCGCCGCCGAATTCGTCGATCGGCGCGCGCGTCACCACGCAGGCGAATGCGTTCCACAACGGTACGAAAGCGTCGTCGCTCAACACCGCCGGGTGGCGCACCGACATCGAGTTCCGCTACTTCCTGCAGCTCATCCAGGACGTGACCGTGCCGCGGATGGCGGAGCTCGACGCCGCCTTCCACTTCTCGCAGCTCAACACGCCGCCGGTGTTCTGGCTGCTCGCCGCGGCGAAGTCGCTCGACGCGAACAGCCGGACGCTTTTGGATCGGTACCTGGCGGTGGGAACGCCGGCGTCGCTCTCGGTGTGGAACCAGCTGGCGCAGACGAACAACGGGCGGACGTACGCGGTGGGGGTGTTCAATCAGGTGCGGGTGAAGTATGACGCGAATACTGAGAAGACAATCGCGGGCCTGCTACACGTGAGTTAGGTTGTTAGGTTGTTAGGTTCTTAAGTTTATAAACCTAAGAACCTAACAACCTAAGAACCTAACAACCCAAGAACCTAAGAACCTACAACGTGTAGTTCTTCTCCAACAACACCCGCGCCCGCCGGTCGCGAAGGTTCCGGATCTGCGACTCGATGTCGCGCTCGAACGGAATCTTCCGGTGGCTCGCGTACACCGGCGCGTCGACGGTGATCTTCTTCAGCTCGTCGCCGAACGTCTGCGGCGTCAGGTGCGCGGAGTCGTCGGCGAGCGACTGCTGGTCATTCGGGAACGACGCCTCCGTCACCACCGCGACGACGTTCGGCGTCGCGTTCGTCCGCTTCCAGATGTTCGTCGTCGGCGCGGTGTCGCCGGTGAAGACGATGGCCTGGTTGTTGAGCTCCACGATCACGCCCGAGGCGGGGATCTGGTGGTCGACCGGCACCGGCGTCATGGCCACGTCGCCGAACGTGATCTTCTTTCCCGGCGCCAACGCGCGGTAGACCACGGGCGGCTTGCCGCTGTGCGGCGACATCAGCTCCGCGAAATCGGGCCAGACGATGCCGTTGAAGACGTGCTGGTGCAGCAGCTCCATCACGTCCTTGGCCGCGAAGATCGTCAGCGGCCCGACGGCCTGGGCGTGGCGGTTGACGATGAGGTGCGGGAGGTCGCGGATGTGGTCGGCGTGCGAATGGGTGATGAAAACGGCCTGAATGCGCGCCTGCTGCGCCAGAGAAAGCTTCGAGGTCAGCGTACCGGCATCGACCGCCAGCCAGTCGTCGATCAGATAGCCCGTCAGGTTGTGTTCCGCATCCGACGCGCCGTACGCGCCGAGGACCTTCAGCCGCATTCCCATCCCTTCGCTCTGTCGTCGCCTGGGGACGGCTACTATTGTTGCATAGGTGGCACTTGCTCCGTTTCACCCCGAGGTCGCTGAGTGGTTCCGGCGCTCCTTCCGTGAGCCGACGCGCGCACAAGCCCTCGGCTGGCCGGCCATTTCCCGCGGCGAATCGACGCTGATTTTCGCTCCCACCGGCAGCGGCAAGACCCTCACCGCGTTCCTCTGGTGCCTCGACCGGCTCATGTTCGCGCCGCGCCCGCCGAAAGAGCGGCGCTGCCGCGTGCTCTACATCTCGCCGCTCAAGGCGCTGGCGGTCGACGTCGAGCGCAACCTCCGCGCGCCGCTGGCGGGCATCGCCAACGTGGCGACGGACTTGGTCATCCCGGCCATTGCCATCCGCACCGGCGACACCCCGCCGGGCGAGCGCGCCAAATTCCTCCGCGACCCGGCCGACATCCTCATCACCACGCCGGAGTCGATCTATCTGATGCTGACGTCGAACGCACGGGAGATGCTGCGCGGCGTCGACACCGTCATCATCGACGAGATCCACGCCCTGGTGCCGAACAAGCGCGGCGCGCACCTGGCGCTCTCGCTCGAGCGCCTCGACCGCATCACCGACAAGCCGCCGCAGCGCATCGGCCTCTCCGCCACGCAGCGCCCCCTCGAGGAAGTCGCCAAGTACCTCGGCCGTGACGTCACCATCGTCGACACCGAGGAGCGGAAGACGTTCGTGCTCAAGGTCGAGGTGCCGGTCGAGGAGATGGCCAGGCTCTCCGAGCGCGACGTCGAGTCCGGCCCGGCCACGAAGGCGCCGTCGATCTGGCCCGCGATCCATCCGCGCCTCTTGGAGATGATCCGCGCCCATCGCTCGACGCTCATCTTCGTCAACTCCCGGCGCCTTGCCGAACGACTCGCCGCAGCGCTGAACGAGCTTGCCGGAGAGACGCTCGTGCAGGCGCACCACGGCTCGATCGCCCGGGCGCAACGCGTCGAGATCGAGGACAACCTGAAGTCGGGACGCCTGCCGGCGCTCGTGGCCACGTCGTCGCTGGAGCTCGGCATCGACATGGGGGCCATCGACCTCGTCGTGCAGATCGAGGCGCCGCCGTCGATCGCCAGCGGCATGCAGCGCATCGGCCGGGCGTCGCACCAGGTCGGCGCGGCGTCCGAGGGGATCATCTTTCCGAAGTTCCGCAGCGACCTCATTGCCTGCGCGGCGGTGACGGAAGCCATGCACCGCGGCGCCATCGAGCCGACGCGCATGCCACGCAATCCGCTCGACGTCCTCGCCCAGCAGCTCGTGGCCATGATCTCGATGGACGACTGGCACGCCGACGATCTCTTCGCGGCCGTGCGCGGGGCCGCGCCGTTCGCGGACCTGAGCCGCACGTCGTTCGACGGCGTGCTCGACATGCTGAGCGGCCTCTATCCCTCCGACGAGTTCGCGGAGCTGCGCCCGCGCGTGACGTGGGACCGCACCACGAACGTCCTCACCGCGCGCGGCGGCTCGAAGAAGGTGGCGATCATCAGCGGCGGCACGATCCCCGACCGCGGGCTGTACGGCGTCTTCCTGGCCGGCGCGGAGAAGGGGCAGAGCGCGCGCGTCGGGGAGCTTGATGAAGAGATGGTCTTCGAGTCGCGCGTCGGCGAGACGTTCCTCCTCGGCGCCTCGACGTGGCGCATCGAGGAGATCACGCACGACCGCGTGCTCGTCACCCCCGCGCCGGGCGAGCCGGGAAAGATGCCGTTCTGGCGCGCCGACGCGGCGGAGCGCACGGTGCCATTCGGCGAAGCGATCGGGCGCCTCGTCCGCGAGACGCGCGAGATGAAGCGCGCCGACGCCATCAAACGGCTCGTGAAGCAGCACGACCTCGACGAGATGGCGGCGAAGAATTTCCTGCAGTACCTCGATGATCAGGCCGAGGCGACGGGGGCGGTGCCGGACGACCGCACGATCGTCGTGGAGCGCGTGCTCGACGACCTCGGCGACTGGCGCGTCTGCGTCCTCACGCCGTTCGGCGGCCGCATCCACGCGCCGTGGGCGATGGCGGTCGCGGCGAAGGTGCGCAACGAGATGGCCATCGACGTCGAGACGATGTGGAGCGACGACGGCTTCATCGTTCGCTTCCCCGAGACCGACGCGGCGCCGCGCGCCGAAGTGGTCGTGCCCGATCCCGACGAAGTCGAGGAGCTGGTGATGCGCCAGCTCGGCGCGTCGTCGCTCTTCGCCGCGAAGTTCCGCGAGGCCGCAGCACGCGCGCTCTTGCTGCCGAAGCACCGCCCCGACCGCCGCGCGCCGCTGTGGGTTCAAAGGAAGCGCGCCTACGACCTGCTGCAGGTGGCCTCGCGCTTCGGCTCGTTCCCGATCATCCTCGAGACCTACCGCGAGGTGCTGCGCGACGTGTTCGACGTCCCGGCGCTGGTGGCGACGATGCGCAAGATCCGCGAGCGGACGATCCGCGTGCACGTCGCCGACACGGAGAAGCCGTCGCCGTTCGCAGGGTCGCTCTTGTTCCGCTACGTGGCGAATTTCATCTACGACGGCGACGCCCCGTTGGCCGAGCGGAGAGCGCAAGCGCTGGCGATCGATCAGGCGCAACTGCGCGAGCTGTTGGGCGAGCCGGAGCTCCGCGAGCTACTCGACGCGGACGCGCTGGCACAGGTGGAATTCGAGCTGCAACACCGCCCCGTGAAGTCGGCCGACGCGCTGCACGACCTGTTCTTGCGCCTCGGCGACTTGTCTGCCGAGGAAGTTCCGACTTCCGAATTTCTCCCAACGCTGATCGAGCAACGGCGTGTCATCCCGATCAACGACCGTTACATCGCCGTCGAAGACGCCTCCCGCTACCGCGACGCCCTCGGCGTCCCCATCCCCGCAGGCGTTCCCGAGCGCTACCTCCAGCCGGTGCCGGATCCGCTCGGCGATCTCGTGCTCCGCTACGCCCGCACGCACGGCCCCTTCACGCCGCACGACGTGGCCCGCCGCTACGGCCTCGGCGTCGCCGTGATCACCAGCGCGCTGGAGCGCTTCGTCGAGCGCGGGCGCCTCGTCGAGGGCGAGTTCCGCCCCGGCGGCACGCAGCGCGAGTGGTGCGACGCCGACGTCCTGCGGATGATCCGCCGCCGGTCCCTCGCGAAGCTGCGCAAGGAGGCGGAGCCGGTCGACGTCCCCGCCTACGCACGCCTCCTGACGCGCTGGCAGAACGCGGCGAAGAAGCGCCGCGGCCTCGATGCTTTATTGGATGCCATCGACGCGCTGCAAGGCTATCCCCTGCCGGCGTCGATCTTCGAGCGCGAGATCCTCTCGGCGCGCATCGAGGATTACTCGCCGAGCGATCTCGACACGCTCAGCGCCGCAGGCGAGATCGTGTGGCAAGGGATCGAGCCACTCGGCGAAAAAGACGGAAGAATCGCGCTGTATCTGACCGACAAGTTACCGCTGCTAGCCCCGCCACTCAGCACTCAGCACTCAGCACTCCTCGACTATCTTCAAACGCATGGAGCATCGTTCTTCGCGCAGATCTACGACGCCGTCGGCGGCTTCCCGAACGACGTCGCCGACGCGCTCTGGTCGCTCGTCTGGCAAGGTCTCGTCACGAACGACACGTTCCACGCATTGCGCGCCTACACACGGCCGAAGGCGCCGCGCGGCTCCGGCTTCCGCTCGCGCCGCACGGCTCCGGCGTCGACGCAAGGCCGCTGGTCGCTCGTCCCGCAGTCGACCGCCACGCCAACGGAGCGCGCCAACGCCCTCGCGCAGCAACTCCTCGCCCGCTACGGTGTCGTCGTGCGCGAGGCCGCCGCGGTCGAGTCGCTCGCCGGCGGCTTCAGCGCCGTCTATCCGATCTTCAAAGCGATGGAAGAGGCCGGCCGCATCCGCCGCGGCTACTTCATCGCCGGCCTCGGCGCCTCGCAGTTCGCCACCGCCGGCGCGATCGATCTCCTGCGCTCCTTCCGCGACGAAGCCGACGAGCCCGAGACCGTGATGCTCGCCTCGACCGACCCCGCGAACCCGTACGGCGCGCTGGTGAAGTGGCCCGAGCCGGGCCCGATGCGCAACGTCGGCTCGAGCGTCATCCTCGTCGACGGCGCGCTCGCCGCCTACGTGGGCCGCGGCGAGAAGCAGTTGACCGCCTACCTCCCCGAGGACGAGCCGCGCCGCTCGCTCGTCGCGCGCGAGATCGCCAGGAGCCTCGCGCGCCTCGTCGAGAGCGGCGCGCGCCGCGCGCTGCTGCTCGCGGACTTCGACCAAGCGCTTGCGCCGTTCCTCGCCGAGGCGGGGTTCCGGCCGACGGGTAACGGGTACCAGTTGAGGGCGCGCGTTGCCTGAAGGCGACACCATCTTCCGCACGGCCGCCACATTGGCCAAGGCGCTGACCGGCAAGGTCGTCACGCGCTACGAGACCATGCTGCCGAAAATCGAAGGGCCGCTGCGCGGGCGGACCATCGAGCGCGTCGTCGCCGTCGGCAAGAACCTCGTCATCGACTTCTCGGGCGACCTTCACCTCCGCACGCACATGCGCATGAACGGCGCGTGGCACATCTACCGGCCGGGCGAGCGGTGGCAGCGGCCGCGGCGCGACATGCGCCTCGTCATCGAGACCGCCGACTTCGTCGCCGTCGGCTTCAACATCCCCGTCGCGGAGCTCCTCACCGGGCGCGAGCTCGAGCGCGCCCTGCACGAGCAAGGGCCGGATCTCCTCGCGGACTTCGACATCGACGAAGCCGTGCGGCGGGCGCGCGAGCACGGCGACGAAGAGATCGCGAACGTCCTCCTGAACCAGCGCGTCGCCGCAGGCATCGGCAACATCTGGAAGTCGGAGTCGCTCTTCGTCCGCGGCATCAATCCCTTTCGCAAAGTGAAGGACATCGATGAGCTCGAAAAGCTCTTCCTCACCGCCCGTGCCCTGCTCAAAGAGAGCGCCGCGGGACACCGCCGCCTCAACGTCTACAGCCGCGGCGGGCAGCCGTGCCGCAAGTGCGGGACGGCCATCTCGAGCCGAAAACAGGGGCTCGATGCCCGGCTCACGTATTGGTGTCCGCGCTGTCAGCCGTTAGAATCGACAAAATGTTGATCAAAGGCATGACTGCGCAGGAGATCCGGGTGCTCCAGGAGTTCCGCCGCGTTGCCGCCGAGACGCTGTCGGCCGACGTCGTTAAAGCCATCAAGCACCCTGCCGGCGGCGGCGAAGAGCCCGCTATCTCATTGATTGCAAAGGGCTACCTCACTGCAGACGATGGCCGGACGAGCTTCACCCTCACGCCGAAAGCCAAGGACTTTCTTGCCTATGATCCGAAGCCGGAATTCGAGGAAGCGGGCGCCGGCGCGGCAGATTCTGCCGAATAATGCACAATAATAGGTGCACTTTTTAACAAAGCGCTTTACGATGTGCGCCGAGGATTGGAAATGAAGCATGGCGACAAAGCGAAATCAGCCAAAACCAAAGCCTCAGGCAAAGAAAAAAGCGCCGAAACCGGCCAAAAAGCCGGCGCCAAAGGCGGCAAAGCCGTCGAAAGCGGCAAAAAAGCCGCAGCCCCAGCCGAAAAAAGCAGCGGCGCCAAAGCCGCAGCCGAAAAAGCCGGCGCCAAAGGTGGCGGCAAAGCCCCAACCAAAGTCCCGCCCGGCAACGGCGCCGCCAAGCCTCGGCCTGCGGCCGTCGCAGGGCCTCCAGGCTTCAGCAACCCCGTCGTCGCCAACGCTTTCAAACGCGCTGTCAAGAAGTACCCCAACGCCTTCCGCAAGCTCACCGACTGACGGCGGCGTTCGCTACCTGACGGTGCAGGACATCGTCGAGCTGCACCGCGCCGTCTCCGCGGAGTTCGGCGGCACGCAGGCGCACCCCGGCGTCGTCGACTCGCAGTTCGGCCTGGTCAACGCCGTGCAGCGGCCGCAAGTGACGACGCTCGGCCGCGAGGCCTATCCGTCGTTTCCCGAGAAAGTGGCCGCCTTCCTCTTCGCGCTCTTGTCGTACAGCCCGTTCCGCGGCGGCAACCGCCGCGTTGCGCTCGCCGCGCTCTTCGCGTTCTGCGAGCTGAACAACCGCACCATCGACTCGCGCGTGCTCGACGAGAAGACGGCGGAGACGCTCTTCCGCCGCGCCGCCGCGCATCGCGAGATGGGCATTCCGCCGGAGAACGTCTTCAAGGAAATCCGCGAGACGCTGAGCCGTGCGATCGTTCCGCTGCCGTCGTAGCTAGGCACGCCAATTGATCTTCTCCGTTACAGGAGGAGACATGCCCACGACGAAACGAAAGACGTCGACGAAATCCCGCGTCCAGGACGACGCAATCGCACTGCTGAAGAAGGACCACGAGAAAGTGCGCGGGCTGCTGTCGCAGCTCGAGCGCGCCGCGGAGCGCAACACCACGAAGGCGGAGCAGCTCCTGGCCAAGATCGACCGCGAGGTGAAGATTCACTCGCAGATCGAGGAGGAGATCTTCTATCCCGCGTTCCGCGACGCCGCGCAGGCGCGCGACGACCGCGAGCTCTACTTCGAGGCGAAGGAAGAGCACCGCGTGGTCGACATGGTCATGCCCAAAGTCAGCGAGTTCGACTCCGAGGAGGAGTTCGCGGCCAAGGCGAAGGTGCTGAAGGACCTCATCGAGCACCACGCCAAGGAAGAAGAGAAGGAGATGTTCCCGAAGGCGCGGAAGCTCTTCGACCGCGCCGAGCTCCGCGAGCTGGGCGACCGGTTGAAGGAGCGGAAAAAAGAGTTGATGCGCTAGGGTTTTTTCTCACGATCATGCAGCGTGGCGTTGATCCTCCCCAGGAGGATCCTCGCCACGCGCAGGTCGTGTCCGGCGTCGATGAGCAGCAGCGTGATGTCGCCGCCGCTCCACATCAAGCCGGCGATGACGAGGAACTTCGTCGCTTCGCCGATGAGCGTCATCAGCGCCGCGGATCCTTCCGCGACGATCCCGCTGATCACCTCGCCGATCAGCATGATGACCATCAGCACCGCCAGGATCTTGAACAGCCGCGCGATGTAGCGCAGCGTCACGTATGGCTCGAGGTCCTCGCCGCGCACTTCCTCTTCCGCGGCGCGTTTGTCGCCCGCCTTGCGCACCGGCGGCGCGCCGCACGCGGGGCACGTGCGCGACGGGTCGGTGCGCTGCGCGCCGCATTCCGGGCAAATGAGGGCGAGGTTCGGGGGGGCGGTTTCACTCACGACAAATCTCCTCCAGGGTCATCCACTGCCTGTTCCGCGCCATCGCGCGCGGTAGCCGCGGACGTCGATGTGCGTGAACGGTCCATGGCCGCAACATGCGGAATAAACGCCAACTCCACCGATGAGCTCGGGATGCTTTCGCTCGACGCGCTCGACGGCCTGCAAGATGACCTCGGCGTCGCGCACGTCGACCCGGTGGTCGCCGTTGAGGTCGTCCATCGCGCCGCTGCCGTCGTTGTCGATGAAGATGTCCGAGGCGTCGCCGTACATGTGCCGGCTGAGGTTCGCGCGCCCCTGTGTATTGCCGCCGGTGTAGTTGTACTCGGGCGTGCGGAAGCCGCTCATGACCGTCACGTGCTTGATCGGATGGCCCATCGCCTGGAGCTCCTCGAGCGTCAGCTCGAGCTTGTCGACGAGCTTCGGATTGAGCAGCAAGTACTTCGGCCAGACGTTCGGCTGGTCCTTTGTCAGGAAGTCGCGCAGGCGGAAGTGCTCGGAGATCTGCGTATCGGCGTTCTCCTGCGTCACCTCGATGAAGCCGGTCGGGTTCGCGTAGGCCGGCGTCTTCGGCTTGCCGCCGCGCTCGAATGGCCAATTGCCGAGGTAGTAGAGGCCGATGTGGCCGCGCTGCTTTTCGGCGAACGGGACGAGGGTGATGACGCTGAAGTCCTTGATGGGGCGCGTGGCCTGGTCGAGCTGCGCGGCGAGCTTGTAGACGCCGGGATTTGCCGGAGCGGCGAAGTCCGACGACACGGTGTCCTCGCCGTTCGTCAGCACCGACTTCATCCCCTCGGGTGCTCCCGTCGCGATCGTCTTCCCCGGCGTGACGGTGGTGAAGCGGAGCTTGCCGCTCGCGCCGCGCAGCGGGTCGAAGAAGTTGAGCATCGCCTCGGTGAGGTACGCCGGCGTCGGCGACGCCTGCGTCAGCGCGGCCGTGATCTGCTGCGTCGGCGGCGCGGGCGGCGGCGCCTTCAGCCCGGCGGCCTTCGCCTGCCGGGCGAGCTCGCGCTGCATGACGATCTCGTCGTGAATCGCGCTGAACCAGGCCGTGGCGTAGAGGAGCACGAGCACGACCGCGCTCCAGGTGAAGATGTGCTCCTGCCGCTCCGTCACGAGGCCGCGATAGATGCGCGAACGACGGGAATCTTGCGGATAGAGAGCGTGCTCTGTCACCCGGCGAGCACGGCTTCACGCGGCGTGCCTACGGGAAATAGCCGTTCGGAATCCTCAGCTGCTGCTTCGCGCTCGACTCGATCTTCAGCGCATGCCATGAGTCCGCCGCGGCTGGGTCGGAGTAGAAGACGAGCTGGTATTGCTGGCGCAGTTCCTGGGCGATTTTCGCGTAGACGTTCGGCAGCTCGCTTTCCTTCTGGATGATGAAGTACGTCGCCCCGGTGTCGCGGGCGATGCCGGCCAGGCGCCGCGCCTCCAGCTGCCCGATGCCGAAGTGCATCAGCCGCGACAGCATCTTGTTCTTCACGATCGGGTAGACCGGCACGCCGGCGTAGCGCGCGTAGTGCGTGAGGTGCTCGAGCTTGAACTTGCTTCCCTGGTCGACGCCGTCGGTCAAGACGACGAGCGCGTGCCGCCCGGGCTGCTTCTGCAGCTCGTACAGCATCTCGATGGCGGTGTCGTACAGATGCGTCTCCCCCTCGGGCTGCACGCGGTCGACGCTCGCCGCGGCGGCGTTGTAGTCGTTCGTCCAGCCGGTGAGCCAGAAGACGCGCTGGTTGAAACCGACGACCGCGATGCGGTCCTGCGGGCGCAAGAGGCGTTGCGCGAACTGCTTCGCCGCGGCCTTCACCACAGGCAGCTCTTCGAGCATCGACTCGCTGTAGTCGATGAGGAGGATGACGTAGATCGGTTGGTCGGCGGCGGGGACAAGCTGCTCGATGCGCCGCGGCGCGCCGTTGTCGAGCAGCGTCAACTCGCCGAGCTGCGGCGCGCGCTCGCCGCCGACGACCGAGAGCGGGACCTGCTGCAGCGACACGTCCACCTGCTCGCTGGGGTGCGTGCCGAAGAAGACGACGTCGTTGGCCTCGCTGCCGTCGCTCCCGTGCGCCACGACGCGCGCGTAAACGGCCTTCGGAAATTTCTCTTTGTCGAACGCGGCGACGAACGGTGGCCGCGCCACGGTGGCGATCTTTTCCTCGCCGACGAAGAAGTCGACGCCGTTGACGGCGACCTGCTGCGGCGCCACGACGCTGGCCTGCAGCGAGTTGTTCGCGTTCGTCAGCCGCACGCGGAACGGCGGCTTCGGATCGTTGATGACCATCTCGTCCTCGCCGAGGACGTTGTTCTGGGCGTCATAGCCGACGGCGCGGATGCGCAGGCGGCGGAGGTAGTCGCCGACGAGCACCGGCAGCACGATCGAGCGGCCGCGCCCCTCGGTGTAGTGAGCGTTGTTGATGAAGAGCTCGACGCGGGCGACGTTCTCCGCCGTCTGGACAGGAACGGAGAGCCGCCCGTGCACGATGCCCTGCGGCTTTTCGGTGATGCGGACGGCTTGGCCGAAGAGCGGAGTCGCGGCGAGGAGCGACAGGAGAAGGAGTCGTTTCACACCGCGATTAACGTGAAGCAGGCGGCTGCTGTTTCACGAGACGATGCCGCCGATGTCGAGTTTCTCGCTCTTCGCCGGCGGCTTCACCTGCTCCATCGTGCACTGCTCCGGCGCCTTGTCGGGCCGCCAGCGCAGGAACTTCGAGCCGTGGCGGAAGCGGCCCTGCGAGAAGTAGTCGAACTCGACTTCGCAGACGAGCTCCGGCTTGACTGGCACCCACTCGCCGGTGCGCTCGGTGGCCCAGCGGCTCGGGCCGCCGGGAACGCGCACCTCGAACGGGTTCTCCGCGCGCATCGCTTCGAGCTTTTGCGTCAGTTCCTCGCGGTCCGATTTCTTGATCGACGACGTATGGCCGATGTAGACGAGGCGGCGCTCGTCGTCGTAGAGGCCGAGGAGCAGCGAGCCGACGAGCGTCGTCCCTTCGCCGTAGCGGAAGCCGCCGACAACGCAGTCCGCGGTCTTGAGGTGCTTGACCTTGACCATCCCTTCGCGGTCGCCGGAGTGGTACGGCTCGCCGAGGCGCTTGGCCATCACGCCGTCGAGCCCTGCGGCGGAGAACTTGTTGAACCACTGGCTGGCGGTCTTGCGGTCGGTCGTCGCGGGGGAGAGATGGAGCAGCTCGTGATCGACGTCCGTGAAAAACTCTTCGAGAGCTTCGCGGCGCTTCTCGATCGGCTGATCGAGAAAAGACGTTCCCTTCGTGAAGAGGATGTCGAACGCAAAGAAGTGCGCCGGCGTCGACTCCGCCAGCTTCCGGATCCGCTTCTCCGCCGGATGAATGCGCTGCAGCAGATCGTCGAAGGAGAGCCGCCCGCCGACCGGCACGACGATCTCGCCGTCGAGCACGAATTGCTTCGCCTTCAGCGTGCGGAAGGCCTCGACGAGCTCCGGGAAGTAGCGCGCCAGCGGCTGGCCGGCCTTCGATTGCAGTTGGACATCGTCGCCGTCGCGGAAGACGACGGCGCGGAAGCCGTCCCACTTTGGCTCGAATTGCCATCCGTCGCCGGACGGGATTTTGTCGACGCGCTTCGCCTCCATGGGCGGCAGGGGCGGTTGGATCATTTCGCGAACACCTTCGCCAGATTAAACCTCTTCTTCCCGACCACCGGCTTCCACAGATCCCCCACCTCCGCCACCCGCTCCCGCACGTTATCGATCCGAAAGTCCTCGATGCGGATGCCGTCCTCGATCTCTTCCCACGTCACCGGCGTCGACACGCCGGCGAACGGCGTCGGGCGCACGGAGTAGATCGACGCCAGCGTTCGCCCCCACGCATTCTGGTTGTAGTCGACGAGCACGCGCGCGTACGGCCGCTTCACCTTGCGGTACTCGGCCGTGATGATGTCGCCGTGGCGCGCTTCGAGCTCGATGGCGATCGCCTTCGCGAACGTCCACACCTCTTTCTGCATCGGCCCGCGCACGATGGGGATGTAGATGTGCATCCCCTTCGAGCCGGTCGTCTTCGCGTAGGTCGGCATGCCGAGGTGGCCGAGGATGTCGCGCACGTGCAGGGCCACGCTGCGGACCATGTCGAACGTCGCACCGGGGCCGGGGTCGAGATCGAAGTGGAGGAAGTCGGGGCGGTCAGTGTCGTCGCAGCGCGAGTACCAGGGGTTGAGATCGATGCACCCGAGGTTGATTAGCCAGAGGAGCGACGGCAGGTCTTGCACGATCGGGAAGTTCACCGGCCCCGCGCCGTGCATGATCGAGCAGATCTCGATCCACTCCGGCCGCGGCTCCGGCGCGCGCTTCATGTAGAAGAACTCCCCCTCCGCGCCGTTCGGGTAGCGCTTCATCACCATGGCGCGGCCCTGAAGATGCGGCAGCAGTGCCGGCGCGATGTCGGCGTAGTACTGGATGAGATCGCGCTTGGTGATCTTCAGATTTTTCCAGAAGAGCTTCCCCAGGTTCGTCAGACGAACTTCCTCTTCGCCGAAGCGGAGGATGACGTCGTCGGTGTCGGTCGGAATCGTCAGCTGCATTGCGGCTCACCAGCCTTCGGGAATCTTGCCACTTCCTCCCGGCCCCCGGTGCCGCGGCGCGTCGAGCGTCGTGTATTCGAGCTCGCGGTTCGCGCGGACGGCGCGGAGCAACAGGCCGCCGCGGGCCATGTCGCCCATGCCGGCGAACATGGTCGGGAAGCGCAGCCGATGTCCCAAGAGCGGCAGGAGGACGTCGACGTACTTGCCGCTGGCAACGGAGCCGAGGAGCACGACCTCGTCGTCCTTGCCGAGGGCCTTCGCCAGCGCGGCGGTGTCGCGCTCGAGCGGCTTACGATACTTGCGCACGCGGACGTCGATGTCGGTCTTCGACATCACTTTCATCCGCTCCTCGGTGATGCGCCAGTCATACGGCACGAGCCCGAATCCCGGCGTGATGATGAAGATCCCCTCCGGCGTCGGATCGGCGAAGTGCAGCGCGTAGGCGATCTTGCCGCGGAAGTAGAGCGCGCTCATGAACGCGAAGGCGATCGAGATCGGCACCCCCTCGGGCGTGCGATAGAGCCGCGCCGCCTCGAAGTTCGACCTTGGTGAGATCAGCTGCTGGGCGCGCAGGCCGCTCGTGTTCGCCGGGGAGAGGAGGAAGATTTTGGCCACGCCTCAATATCGTAGCTTCCGCAGCGTGTCCTTCATCAACTCCTTCCCCTTATCCTTGTCGGCGTCCTTGTTGCTGCGCATCAGGTCGTCGGCCTTGCGGAGGTCGCGCACGATCGACAGCAGCGGCACCGATTCGGTGACGCCGAAGACGTCGCGCTCGACGCGGGCGATCTCCTCGTCGAGCGTGTCGGAGCTCCAGGAGTTGCGCACGCGCCGCAGCGACTGGATCGTGCGGTAGCCCGGATTGGCCGGATCGTCCTCGGCCACGGCCTCGCGGAAGTGCAGCTCGACGAGCGCGGAGTTGACGTCCTTCTGCGCCGTCGACGCGTCGAGCGACGCTTCGACGTGATCGGCGATCGCGCCGAGGTCGATCGTCCGCGACGTGTCGGGATTCATCCACTGATTGATCGCCTCCGTTTTCGTGCGGCGGCGGCCGTCGACGTCGTACGAGATCTTCACCGTGCCGACGTAGACCGGGTTGTTGCGGCCGAAGAGCGACTGCTTCGCCGGCACGACCACGCGCACGCCGTACGCGTGCGAGCCGCTGGCCTCGAACGAGTCGGAGCCGTTGCCGTGCACCGCCTGCGTCTTGTGCAGATGCTTGTCGACCGGATCGCCGTTCGACGGCCGCACCCAGCGCACCCAGCGGAAGCCGCCGTCGACCGGCTCGCGCAGCGCGTCGATGCGCTTGTCGATCCACGAGTCGACGTCGTACGAGTGCCGGATGGCCACGTGGCGCAGCTCGTAGAGCGTAGCGAGCTGGGTCATCGCGCCGCAGTCGTCGGCGAGGAGCGGCGTGGCGGAAGCGAGAAGAAGGAGAGACAGCAGAGCGCGCTTCATGCGCGCGATTCTACAAGCGTCGCCGCGGGGGCGCGGCGGGCGGCGAGGAAGGCGACGAGGTACAGCACCGCGGCCAGGAGGGCCATGGCCCGGATGCCGAAGGTCAGCGACAGCAGCTCCAGGAGGCCGCCGCACACCGCGCCGGCGACGTTCCATCCGAACGCAGTTCCGGCGTCGGCGCGGGCGCGGAAGCGGATGGCGAAGCAAATCGACGAGAAGACGATGGGCGTCCCGACGTAGACGACGGAGGCGACGAGGCGCGCGGCCGCGCTGTCGTACAGCAGCCACTGCACCGGCACGACGGCGGTTGCGACCAGCGAGACGATCAGCGCCGCCGCGGCGGCGGCGAATGGGATCGCGCGGAGTTGCGTCAAGATCGTCGTCACCAGGATGGTGAAGAGGATCGAGGCGAAAACGACGGCGCTGGTGATCCACGTCGTCCCCCACAGCAGCGCCATCTGCGTCACCAGGCGCGTCTCCAGGAGGAGGAACGCGGCGCCGAAGAGGAACATCTCGGCGTCGAACGCTTTGGCGGCGAACATCGACGGCGCGGCGATGCGCATCCCCAGCGCCGCGAGGGCCAGGAGGATCGCCGCGGTGGAGATGTAGAACCACGACGGCGTGCGCGACTCGAGATAGAGGTACGGCCAGTCATCGGTCGGGATGTCCGCGGCCGGCGCCGGCGGCGCCTCTCCGGTTCGGAACCGCGCCGTCACCGGCCCGGCCAGGAAGATGACGTTGAAGAGCGGGCAGTCCTCCCTCCGCACCAGCGGCTGCTCGCCGAACGCCTCCGTCAGGATCGCGTAGAGCTTCTCGAAAATGGCCTGGTTGGCGACGAAGAAATAGAGGGCCATGCCGCCGCCGGGGGCGAGGTGGTCGCGCGCCGCGCGCATGCAGTCGACGGTGTAGACGAAGTTGTCGAGGCGCACGTTCGAGAGCGCCGACAGCCGCGTCATCGAGTCGAGCGTGCCGAAGATGATGAGGTCGTAGCGCTCCTTGGAGTTGCGGAGAAAAGCGCGCGCGTCGGTGTTGTAGACGTGGACGCGCGGCGACGAATAGGGGTGATCGGGATGGATGCGCCGCCCGAGCGCGAGGATGCCGGGATCGATCTCCACGGCGTCGATCTGCCCGGCGCCCGCGGCCAGCGCCGTGGCGACGTCATTGCCGGTACCGGCGCCGAGGATGAGCACGCGCTGCGGCGGGCGCGCGAAGGCGCGATACGGCCGCGGATAGGTCGCGCGAATCCTCCGGTCGTAGTCGCCGGAGGGCACGTCGTTCGGCCCGAGCGGCGCGGCGTACTGATGGAGCGAGCCGTTCGCCACCACGACCGTCCCCCCTTGCCCGGCCGTTTGTCCTGTGCTCAGCGCGTAATACGGGCTGTAGAGCAGCGCCGGCTCGAAGTGCGCGATGGCAAAGACGATCGCCACCGCCGCCGCAGCGTAAAGCGCGACCTGTTTCCAGCCGCGCCGCGCGAAGAGCCACGCTCCCGCGGCAGCCACGACGCCGAACCACACCGCCGGGAACGTGCCGTAGAACGACGCGGCGGAGAAGGCGATCACGCCCACGAGCGACCCGGTGAGATCGGCGACGTAGCCCCATAGCGTCTTGCCGGCCGCGCCGAACTCGCGCAGACGGTCGCCGACGATCTGCCCGAGCGGCACGAACGCGACGGTGCTGAGAATGAAGGCGATGACGATCGGCGGCCGCACGTCGTGCACGACCGGCGCGCGCGGGATGTCGTAGTAGAGGAGCCAGAGGTGCTCCGACACGGAGCGCGTGGTGAAGGCGACGTTATGCATCGCCAGCGCCGCCGCCACGAGCACCGCCAGCGCCGCCGGCCAGAGCCAGAGCAGCGAGCGCCGTCCCGCGTGCATCGTGCCGAGGCCGAGGCCGAGGAACGCGCTCATCAGCACGATGTTCGGGAAGTAGGCCAGCACGCGCACCTCGGCGGCCAGCCAGCGAATCAGCGCCAGCTCCTGAAACAGCACGACGAACGAGGCGACGATCAGATCGAGAGCGGGAGCTCGCAGCGGTCGCGCCGGCATTGGCTGCGGATCATCGCATACGCCTTACGGGCGCACGCTGTGCGTCCCCACCCTGGCCAACGCTTTCGCGATGTACTTCCCGGTCGGACTGGCCGTCTTCGCGACTTCCTCCGGCGTCCCTGCCGCGATCACCCGCCCACCCGCGTCCCCTCCCTCGGGACCGAGGTCGATGACGAAGTCCGCGGTCTTCACGACGTCGAGGTTGTGCTCGATCACCACTACCGTGTTGCCGCGGTCGACCAGGCCGTGCATCAGGTGCAGCAGTTTGGCCACGTCGTCGAAGTGCAGCCCGGTCGTCGGCTCGTCGAGGATGTAGAGCGTGCGGCCGGTGGCGCGCTTGGCCAGCTCCTTCGCCAGCTTCACGCGCTGGGCCTCTCCACCCGATAGAGTCGTTGACGACTGCCCGAGCTTGATGTAACCGAGGCCGACCTCGTCGAGGGTGCGGAGGATGTTGGCGATCTTCGGGATGTTGCGGAACGTCTCCAGCCCCTGCTCCACCGTCATGTCGAGGATCTGCGCGATCGAGGCGCCCTTGTACGTCACCTGCAGCGTCTCGCGGTTGTAGCGCTTGCCGCCGCAGACGTCGCACGTGACGTAAATGTCGGGGAGAAAGTGCATCTCGATCTTGATCTGCCCGTCGCCCTTGCAGGCCTCGCAGCGCCCGCCCTTCACGTTGAACGAGAAGCGCCCCGGCCCGTAGCCGCGCATGCGCGCCTCGGGCGTCGCCGCCATGAGGTTGCGGATCTCGGTGAAGAGCTGCGTGTACGTGGCCGGGTTGGAGCGCGGCGTGCGCCCGATCGGCGACTGGTCGATGTCGATGACCTTGTCGATCTGTTCGAGCCCGTCGATGCCGTCGTGCTCGCCCGGCGTCTCCGGCGAGTCGTAGAAGTGCCGCGACAGCGCCCGGAAGAGGATGTCGTTGACGAGCGTCGACTTCCCCGAGCCGCTGACGCCGGTGACGGCGACGAAGAGCCCGAGCGGAATGGTGACGTCGATGTTCTTGAGGTTGTTCTGCTTCGCGCCGCGGATGACGAGCGCGTTGCCGTTCGCCTTCCGCCGCTGCGGCGGCACCGTGATCTCCAGCTCGCCGCGCAGGTACTTTGCGGTGAGCGAGCTCGGGAACGTAGTGATCTGCGGCAGCGATCCCTCGGCCACGACTTCGCCGCCGTGCACGCCGGCGCGCGGCCCGAGGTCGATGACGTGGTCGGCCGACTCGATCGTCTCCTCGTCGTGCTCGACAACGATGACCGTGTTGCCGAGGTCGCGCAGCTCCAAGAGCGAGTCGATGAGGCGGCGGTTGTCGCGCTGGTGCAGCCCGATCGACGGCTCGTCGAGCACGTAGAGCACGCCCATCAGCTTCGAGCCGATCTGCGTGGCCAGGCGGATGCGCTGCCCTTCGCCGCCGGAGAGCGTGGCGGCGTTGCGGTCGAGGGTGAGGTAGCCGACGCCGACGGCGTTGAGGAACCCGAGGCGGTCGCGCACTTCCTTGAGGATCTTGCCGGCGATCTGCTCTTCGCGCGCGGAGAGCTCGATCGTCTCGAAGAACTTTGCGGCGTCCTTGAGCTGCAGCTTCACGACCTTGTCGATCGGCTCGTTGGCGACGGTCACGGCGAGCGCCTCCGGCTTGAGGCGGCGGCCGCCGCACTCCGGGCACTTCGTCGGGGTCATGAAGCGCTCGATCTCCTCGCGCACGTCCTCGGAATCCGACTCGTGGTAGCGGCGCTGGAGCATCGGCACGATGCCCTCGTACGTGCCGGTGTAGTGGTAGGCGCTGGCGTCACCCTGGAACTCGAAACGGATTTTGTCTTCGGAGCCGTAGAGGATGCAGTTGCGCCCCTTCTCCGGCAGCGAGCGCCACGGCGAGGTGAGCGAGAACTTGTAGTGCTTGGCGATCGTGTGGATCTGCTTGATGCGCCAGTTCTCGCTGCCTTCCTTCCAAAGGGCGATGGCGCCCTCCTCGATCGACTTCGACGAGTCGGGGATGATCTTCCGCTCGTCGATCTCGAGCAGCATGCCGAGGCCGGAGCAGCGCGGGCAGGCGCCGTAGGGAGAGTTGAAGGAGAAGAGACGCGGCGCGATCTCGCCGATGGAGACGCCGCAGTCGGGGCAGGCATAGTTCTGCGAGAGGAGCTCTTCGCGCTTGTCTTCCTGGTAGAGGATCTTCACGAGGCCCTTCGAGACGCGCGTGGCGGTCTCGAGCGAGTCGGCGAGGCGCTGGGCGACGCCTTCCTTGACGACGATGCGGTCGATACGGACGTCGATCGTGTGCTTCTTCTGCTTGTCGAGCGTGGGCGGATCCGAGAGCTCGGCCTCCTGCCCGTCGACGATGGCGTGGGTGAAGCCTTCCTTCACCATCTGCAGCATCTGCTTGCGGTACTCGCCCTTCTTGCCGCGGACGTACGGCGCGAGGA
Source organism: Thermoanaerobaculia bacterium (assembly GCA_035276475.1). Taxonomy (GTDB): domain Bacteria; phylum Acidobacteriota; class Thermoanaerobaculia; order Gp7-AA8; family Gp7-AA8; genus DATDFB01. Next base: position 97,260 of record DATELQ010000016.1, read on the forward strand.
TGGTGAACTTCGTACCGTTCGGCAGCGTCAGCAGCCGGTCGACCATCTGCTGGATCGTCTGCGGGCGGATCTCCTGGCCGCAGTTCGTGCAGTGCGGGATGCCGACGGAGGCGTAGAGGAGGCGGAGGTAGTCGTAGATCTCCGTGACGGTGCCGACGGTCGAGCGCGGGTTGCGCGAGGTCGTGCGCTGCTCGATGGAGATGGCCGGCGAGAGCCCTTCGATGGAGTCGACGTCGGGCTTTTCCATCTGCTCGAGGAACTGCCGCGCGTACGCAGAGAGCGACTCGACGTAACGCCGCTGCCCCTCGGCGAAGATGGTGTCGAAGGCCAGCGACGACTTGCCGGAGCCGCTGACGCCGGTAATGACGACGAATTTGTTGCGGGGGACGACGACGTCGATGTTCTTGAGGTTGTGCTCGCGGGCACCGCGGATGACGATGGATTCCATGTGCGGCGATGCTAACTCCGGGGAAGCGGCGCCGTGTTCCAAGTCACCGATGGGTGTCTATTTCCGCAGGGATTTCTACGAGATGTAGAGATCGCTAGGTAGGGAAATCTCTCACGCCGTCACTCTTTTTGAGAGTGGCATCGCCTGTCGTCGTCCGAATCGCTGTCGTAGCCGCGGCGGCGGCGTTGTTGGGCCGCAGCACGAGCTCCGATGTCAAGGCCGACTTCCACGCCGTCCTCGCCTCATCGGGAATTCAGATTTTCTCGGCGCGCCTCGTCGGCGTTCCCTGGCAGCCTGCAAGTGTCGAACGAACGCTGGACAGCCCGTCCGGCATCCATCTCATCTCCAACGCCCGGCATTGGCTACTCATCGGGAAACAGTACGAGCGGCAGGACGGCATCAGTCTTCGGTCGATCGTTCCGGCCACGGCCGATCTCAGCCACCAGTTTGCCACGTTCGAAGCTTATCGACGACATGCTGACGATCGAGAACGTTGGAGCAACATCGCGCTCGCCAACGCGATCAGCGGTGACCTGGAGACCGCAGCATCGATGCTAGAGACGGGCGGGGCATTCGCAGTCTCTCGCACCCGCTCCGCATCCGCTGCGATGCAGAGCGACGTGGCTGCGATTCGGATTCAGCAATTCGAAATGACCGGTGACGTGCGCTTCGCGTTGAAGGCGCTCGTCGTTGCCGACCGTGCGATTAGCAGCAATTCGAGGTTATCCGAGGCGCATTTCAACCGCGCGCTGGCTCTGGAAAAGATCGGATTGGGCGCGGCGGCGGCCGTCTCTTACAGCCGAGCCCTGCAAACCGAACATTCATCCGGCTGGTTCAACGAAACTTCGGCGCGCATTCAGAACCTCTCGCAGCCGACGGCGGCGCAGCTCTGGCTGCGCGCACGATCGCGACTGCAGCGGATTTCAGCCCTGGATGCCGCATTCATTGCGCAGACCGTCCGCACGCTTCCGCGGCAGGCCAGGACCGCAGCTGAAGAAGAGTATCTGGGCCGCTGGGCGCTCGCCGTCGAGAGCGGAGATGTCATCAGCGCCGGCTACTACCTCGATCTCGCGCGCCTCATCGCCAAGTCGTTGAAGGAGTTTTCGGGTGAGTCGCTTCTCGCCGACGCGGTGCTTGTCATCGATAAAAGCAACGAGACTCGGAATCGCCGTTCTCTTCGAGCGCTCGTCCGCGGACATCGGCTGTATATGACTGCGAAGAGCCGCGCTGGTAGCGCAGCGGCTCACACGGCCGAAGAGGCGGCGAAGCAGTTCGAGATCGCGGGCAGCCCGATGGCCAGCCTCGCGCATTACTTCGCAGCGACGCAGTCGGGATCCGTTTACGAATCGTACGCGGCCATGCGGGCGATGGAGCCTCGCATCGAGAAAGGCCACATTGCCCTTCGCGCTCTTGTCGACGCCGATATCGGGAACGATCTCGCGGAACGCGGCGAGCTATATGACGCACTCAATTCCTACACGCGGGCGGAACGAGCCTTCGAATGCCTCGGCGAGATCGAAGGTATGGCTCGTATGCGTAGCGCGCGCGCCCACATGCTGACGTTTCTGGGAAGCCCCCTCGAGGCCTGGCGCGTCCGCAAAGTCGGGCTGGCCGAGGCGGATCGAAGCGGTGATCTGGCACTGATCGAGGACGTCCTGATGGAGGCCGCCCTGGACCAGATGTTCGAGCGTGACGATGCGACGGCATTGGCGTTGTACGGCACGGTCGTCCATCCGTCGATGCTCTATCCCGCACGGCGATTTCGATTCAACGCATGGCGCGCGCCGATCCGATTTTCAGAGGTGCAGACCGTGCTTGCTTCCATCGAGGGTCACCCGCTTCGCTCCGACATCGAGAATGAGTTGAACTTCGCTCGCGCTGCGAGTTTCTGGACCTCGCAGCCGCGAGAAGCCGACGCACTCCTCACAAAATGCATCGAGTATTCGCGGACCACGGGCCGTTCGTTAATGCTTCCGTACCTTCTCCTATATCGCGGCAATACACGAGAGGGGATGAAGGACGACGTCGCGGCGATCGACGACCTTCGCCGTTCGTTGTCGCTGCTGGAAGGCCGTTGCGAAAACATTGATCGGCAGGACCTTCGCGACGTCTGCACCGTAATCGCCGACGACGTCTTCTTCGCACTGTCCGATCTCTACTGGAAGCACTGCGCCGAAGATCGAGTGTTCGAGCTCGGCGAGGAACGCCGCGGCTTCGTGTTCATGCACGAAGGCGACGGCTCGCGGAGCCTGCGAGCGCTTTCGATGCGAGAGATCGGCAAGCGTCTTCCGCCCGGAATGGCTCTGGTGGTTTTCACGTCGTCGTTGACCAATACGATGGCGACGGCCATCGAGCGCGATCGAGTCGTCACGCGTCGTCTCCGGGATCCGACAGGGGAGCTTCTCAGGAAAAAGCGACGCATCGTGGCGGCAGCCTCGCAAGGACGGCAGGCCGATGTGCTCGAATTGGCCGGCGAGCTGTATGACGAACTGATTGTTCCTCTCGGCTTGCAGCCGTCCCGCATTTCGCGATTGGTCGTCGTGGCTGACCGGCCGCTCAAAGACTTTCCCTTCGCTCTCCTTCGCGATCGGCGACGCCAGCAGTATCTCGTCGAGCAATTCGAGTTGATTCATGCGCCAAGCGCGTCGATCTTCGTGCAGAGAAGCGATTCTCGTGCGAACGCCCAACAGCGCCACGCAGCATTGACCGTCGGCGATCCGGCATTCGATGTCCAGCGTTATCCATCGCTCGCGCCGCTTCCGGCGGCCAGAGACGAATCCGCGCTCGTGGCAGGTCAGTATGCGGCTGCGCCTGCGCTCACCGGACAACAGGCAACGTTTCGGAACCTGGCCAAGCGCATTGGTTTCGCCGACGTCGTCGACATCGCCACGCACACCGCCCCGAGCGCAACGGAGCCCGCGCTGGCCGACTTGGTCCTCGCAAAAGACGGCGAGGGCCGCAGCGAGGCCACGTTGCAGCAGGTCGCGGCCCTTCCGGTCAAAAAAGGTAGCACTGTCGTCATCGCCGGATGCGAGACCGCGGTCAGCCACGACTGGGGCGATCTTCGCGACTTCGCCGGAGCGTTTCTCGCGGCCGGCGCTGGCAACGCCGTGGCGACGCTGTGGGACGTCGAAGACGAAGCCGCCCGAGACTTCGCCGTTCGTTTTCACGCGGCGTTGAACCGCGGCGAAAGTTCCGCCGCGGCGGTCCGCACCGCGCAGCTTTCGATGCTGCACTCGCCGAACCCGAGGTTGCGCGAGGCCGGGGCGTGGGCGGGATTTCAGGCCTATGCGCTCGGCCTCACCGACTCCGCCAGCCACGCACCATAAGAACCGTGGACGCCGGCGTCGAGGACGACAAATTCGGGAACTTCTTTTCCGCAGGGATTTCTACAAGATGTAGAGATCGTCAGCCTCCGGATGAGTTTTTAGTGACCGCCGGTCACATAAAAGTGCCGTCGGATCACATAAAAGTGCCGCGGCATCACATGAAAGTGTTGCGGGATCACTTAAAAGTGCTGCGGGATCACTTAAAAGTGCTCCGGGATCACTTAAAAGTGCTGCCGGATCCCATGAAAGTGCTAACGGATCACTTAAAAATGCCGCGGGATCACTTAAAAGCGATCTGGGCACGATTTAAACCGGTCCAGCCAGCCACTCGCCGTAGGGACCCTGGACGCCGGCGTCGAGCACGACGAATTCCGGCACCTCGTACGGATGCAGCGCGAAGAGCGCGTCACGCAGCGCTTCGACGCGCTCTTCCGTCGTCTTGATGACGAGGAGTTGCTCGCGGTCGTCCTCGATGGCGTTCTTCCACCTGTAGATCGAGCGGACCTCGGGGAGCACGTTCACGCACGCGGCGACGCGCTGCTCCACGAGCGATTGGGCGAGCGCGGCGGCGTCGAAGCCGGCGCCGACGGTGGTCAGGACGACGATGGCCTTCACGGCGCCGCGGTCCGCACGATGGCCTCGGCGGCCTGGTGCGCGACATCGCGCGCGGCGCTGCGGTACTGGCCATAGCGGACGAACGGCAGCGCAAGCTCGGCCCAGAAGAAGCGGCCGCCGATGCCGACGGACGTCGGCACGACGGCGGTGCTCTTCTTCGAAAGGTCGAAGCGGTCGATGAGCTCGAAGGTCTTGCCGTCGTACAGCCGCACCTCGGCCGCCACACGCGAGACGACGACGCCGATGTTCGCGTAGACGTTCTCCGCGCCGACGCCGACGCCTATAGCCTCGCGGTCGCGCGCGTGCGCGCCGACGACCTCGATGTAGAACGCCGCATTCGGGCCGTCGCCGCGGCGGACGTCCTCGTAGGTGTGCTGCGCATCGAAGGCCTCGAAGCCGCGGTCGCGCAACGCGCGCGGGAGGGCGCTCTCGATGGCGCTCGCCACCGTCCGCTCCGCGGCGACGTCGAACTGCTCGTTCATCCGCAGCACGCCGATGCGGTCGCCGCGATGGAGAAGGGTCGTGTTGATGGCAAAAACGGGCGTGGCGGCGAGGAGCAGTCCGAGGAGCAGGAGGCGTTTCATGGCGAGCGATAGTTTATCCTCGCGGCCGTGAAGCGGGTCCTGCTCGTTGTCGTTTTGTTGCTGATCGCCTGGCTGCTGTGGGAGTGGGCGACGTTCCCCGACACGGCCAAGCTGGCGAAGGAAAACCCGGCGACGACGGCGTTCATGGAGCAGCGCAAGCGCGAGCTCCGCGACGCCGGAAAGCCGGACGCGCTCCTCTACACGTTCGTCCGCTACGACCGCATCTCGCCGTACCTGCGCCGCGCGGTGCTGGTAGCCGAGGACAACGACTTCTACGAGCACGGCGGCGTCGACGTGAAGGCGATGAAGGAGGCGCTGCAGCGCGACTGGGAGCGCCGCAAGATCACGCACGGCGGCTCGACGATCACGCAGCAGCTCGCGAAGAATCTGTATCTGTCGCGCTCGCGCAATCCACTGCGGAAGCTCAAGGAGTACTTCCTGGCGCGCTCGCTGGAGCGGCACCTGCCGAAGAAGCGCATCCTCGAGCTCTACCTCAACGTCGTGGAGATGGGCGAGCGCGTTTACGGCGCCGAGGCGGCGTCGCGGTTCTACTTCCAGCACTCCGCCGCGTCGCTCTCGCCGCAGCAGGCAGCGCTCCTCGCCGGCTGCCTGCCGAACCCGCGCGTCATGAGCCCGGCCGCGCCGAACAAGCGCCTCCGCGCGCGGGAGCGGATGATCCTCTCGCGGATGCGGCGCTGGGGGTACCTCATGGAAGAGGAAGTGCTGACGGAGAAGAAGCCCGAGGCGCCGCCCACCGCCCCGCCGCCCGCCCCGGACACGGCGCTGCAGCAGACGCCGCCGACCGACACGGCTACGCCGGCCGAGCCGCCGCCAACCGAGACGACGGCGACGGAGACGACGGCGACCACCGACACGACCGCCACCACCGACACGTCAAAAACTTCTGCCTCGCCGGCGCCTCCTCCTTGGAACTAGGTGCTTTGCAAACCCAACAATTTTGGCCGGACATAGCCGGACGAGTCGGGGACAAATGTCACGGCACGCAAGCTCGCTCGAATCGGGGACGATGGCGGCGCTCTCGATTTTTCGCGTTCGCTATCCAGCTCGACGTCGATCACGGCGCTGCAGGGCATCATCTGTTTTGCGATCATGCTGAAGTGACATAGATATGGTATGCTTGTTGATGACTCCCTCCTCGACAGGGGAGACGTGTATGTTGGCTCGGTCAGATTGGACGTTACTTGCTATCGCTGCCGCCGGCCGCGAAGGTTTATCGCCCGTTCAACTCCAGAAGACACTCTTCCTGCTCGGCAAACGGCTTCCTGCGGCTGTGGGAGGCGATTGGTACGACTTCAAGCCGTACCACTACGGCCCATTTGATCGTGACGTATACGTCGATGCGGAGCGATTAGCAAAAAAGGACGAGGTCGAAGTGGTGCAGCGCCATGGCGAGTCTTGGAACCGTTACGCGCTTACTCGTGATGGAGAGATTCGCACAAGCTATCTTGAGCGCGAAAAACCGGAAGCCTTCGAATACCTGAATCGACTTGTCGAGTGGGTACAGCAGCAAACCTTCCAAGGCTTGGTAAGCGCTGTGTATGCGGAGTACCCTGAAATGCGGGCGAACAGCGTTTTTCAGGGATGACGCTACTAATTGGCATCAAATGCACGGATGGGATCGTGGTCGCTGCTGATGGCGCGACGACATTTGGCAGCAGTCTCGGTAACCGTACGATCCGCCAACCAAGCCGGAAGCTAAGCATCGTTAACAACAGAATGGTGGTCGCGGTTACTGGACCGGTAGGACTTCAGCAACGGTTCGTTGGCGAGCTTGGTGCTCTCGATCTCGGTTCAGGTGCGAAGCCTCATCACGTGATGGAAAAGCTTGCCGGAGCCATTAGAAAGCCCCTACGTGATGAATATGCGATGGCTGATGCCGCTCGACCATCCTTGGGGCCTCAAGCCGTGCAAGGTGTTCTGACCGCAACTCTGGTGGCGCTAGTAATCGAGGGCAAGCCGAGTTTGATTCAATTCGATCATCAAGGAAGCCCAGAGTGCGCGACTGAACATCTACGATTCATATCGCTGGGCAGTGGACAGCCGCTCGCTGATCCGTTCCTAGCATTCCTTCGACGCATATTCTGGAAGGACAAGCCTCCTAACGTTCAGGCCGGAATCCTCGCAGCGACGTGGGCTCTTGAGCATGCAATTCAAACCAATCCCGGCGGTGTCGATCATCCTATCCAAGTCATGACCTTGACCGCCGCTAAAGGCGGTTGCGAGATCCGCGAAATCGAAGACGACGAGTTGCAGGAGGATCGCCAGTTCATCGAGGCCGCAGAGCGGAAGATCGCCGAGACAGTCGAAGGCTTAACGTCACCGTCATCAACTGGCGGAATCCCAAATCCGTGACACATGCTCTTGTCACCTCTTCTTCGGCGTGGCTCGGCTGCCGACACGGCGCTGCAGCAGACGCCGCCGACCGACACGGCTACGCCGGCCGAGCCGCCGCCAACCGAGACGACGGCGACGGAGACGACGGCGACCACCGACACGACTGCCACCACGACGGACACGTCAAAAACTTCTGCCTCGCCCCCATCTCCTTGACACGCGCGAACGCGTAAGTCGTTGCAGCGGCTCGTCCGGCCCCACGGCCTGTGCCTTGATCAGAGCACGCGGCCATGAATGAGCCATTCATCGTTGAGGACGAGCCGATCGACGCGCCGCAGGACGCCGGATTTCCTCTCACCGGATGGGAGACGGTGGTCTTCGAGCTGGAAGAAGACGAGGACGGCTAGAAGATCGGATTCTGCGCCACGATGTGCTGGTGCCACATCCAGGTCTTGCCGGGGAAGTCGATCGGCACGTCGTACTCCACGTCGACGGTGATCTCGCCGTTGGTGCGCGTGATCTTCACGTTATCCTCGGTCACGGGCAGCTTGTTCTCCTGCGCCTTGGCCAGGATCGACTTCATGATCAGCCCGTTGTCGTGCGTGCCGGCCATCTTCGCTTCGTCCGTGATGGTCTGCTTGAGGTCGGCGGCCTTCACTTTCGCCGGGATCATTTTCCAGGCGATGAAGACGGCGATGGCGAGGAGGATCAGTCCGAAGAGGCAGCCGACGTTTCCTTCGCCGCGCTGGCTACGGCTTTTACGCATGAACGAATTCTACTCGATCGCTTGCAGAAGGCGATGCAGGCGCGGGTGCGCGGCGCGCGCGCTCGGCGTCGTGACCGCGGCGTTGACCTGCGAATCCGAGGCGCCATCGCCCCACGAGAAGAGCACCAGGCGCGCGCGGCCGACGATCAGCTCGCGCGGCAGCACGCCCCAGCTGCGGCTGTCCCAGGAGTTCTCGCGGTTGTCGCCGGCAACGAAGTAGCAGCCGGCAGGAACGATCTGCGGCGTGATCGCGCCCGTGGTGCCGGCGCGCTGCACGTACGGCTCGGCAAGTGCGTGGCCGCCGACCGTGACGCGGCCGTCGCGCGAGGCGATGAGATCGCCCGGCGCGGCGATGATGCGCTTGATCAGCAGCTCGTCGCGGCCGAGCGGCGAGCGGAACACGACGACGTCGCCGCGCCGCGGCTCGCACCCGTACGGCGCGTGCAAGGGAGTGACGACGATCTGGTCGCCCGGCTGCAGCGTCGGCGCCATCGACGCCGAGGGGATCGCGTAGACGTGGAAAAACGCGCCCCGCACGACGAGAGCGCAGGCTATGGCGATCGCCAGCGGGCGGAAGAACGTTTTGAGCACTGGAGGTGGGAACGGCTGCGAGCGCCGCGCCTATTTCGGGCTACCGCACCGCCGCGTGCTGTGTCGAGCTCAGCCCCGGCGACGTCCGGCCCATCTGCGCGGCTAGCACCGAGAACACCGGCAGCTTCTGCTGCATCCCTTTCATCGACACCTCGCCGAGGGACTCGGTTTGGAAGCTGCCGATCGTCCGCTCCAGCGTGTTCTTCGAGATCACCGTCTGGCCCGGTTTGGCCACGCCGCTCTCCAGGCGCGAGGCGATGTTCACCGCGCTGCCGAGCACCGTGTAGTCGACGCGCTTCTCCGTTCCGACGTTGCCGACCACCGCGGGGCCGCTGTTGATCCCGACGCGGATTGCCACCGGCGGCAGGCTGATCTTCTCGCGCTCCGCGTTCCACTCCCCCACCAGGCGCTGCATCATCAGCCCGGCCAGGATGGCGCGGTCGGCGTGGTCTTCCTGCGGGATCGGCGCGCCGAAGAACGCCATCACTGCGTCGCCGATGAATTTATCGAGCGTCCCGCCGTAGGCGAAGATCGACTCCACCGCGCAGGAGAAAAAGTGCGAGAGGAACTCCGCCACCTCTTCGGGCTTCTTCGTCTCCGACACCGTCGTGAACCCCGAGATATCCGCGAACAGGATTGACACCTCGGCCGTGCGGATCTCCTCCTCGTCCGCGGCGATCGAGCCGCGCACGATCTCGTCGACCACGGCCGGCGAGTGATAGCGCTCCATGCGTGAGCGGATCTTCCGCTCCTCTTCGACGCGCTCGGTGAGTTGTGCGCGCTCGATGGCCACCGCGGCGAAGTTCGCCAGCGCCGTGATCAGGTCGAGGTCCTCCTCGGTGAAGCGGCCGATGTGGATCGGCGAGTCGACCTGCACCGCGCCGATGACGCGGTTCCGGTTCCACAGCGGCACGCACATCGCGGAGCGGATGCCGTGGATGGCGATCGACTTCCCGCCGAGGAGGCGCGCGTCTTCGAGCGCGTTCGACGTCATCAGCGCCACCTGCTGCTGCGCCACCATGTTCAGGATCGTGCGGGAGATCGGGATGTCGCGGGCGTCGGCGCCTTCGATGAAGCGCGTCAGCTTCGGCACCGGCTCGCCGTTCTCGTCGAAAAGGATGATCAGGCCGCGCTCCACCGGCAGGTACTTGAAGATGATATCCATGACCGTGTTGAGCAGCGACTCCAGGTCTTCGCTCTGCAGCAGCACCTTGGCGACCTGCACGAGCACCTGAAAGACCTTCTCGCGCGAGGCGACGGCGTCGCGCAGGCCGGCGTCCGACACCCGCTGCGCGGTCGGCTTCTCCAGCTCGGCGAGGTCGAGGCCGAACTCCGAATTGAAGTCGGAGATGCGGCGGATGACCGTGCCGGAGGGGTTGTCGAACATCGACTCGCCGGTGAAATTGACCGATGGGAGGCGCTTGAGCTCGAGCTGCACGGAACCGATGAGGATCTTGTCGCCCGGATTGACCTGCGCCTCGGCCACGAGGTTGCCGTTCACCTTCACGCCGTTCGTCGACTTGAGGTCGACGATCCACCAGTGGTCGTCGCGCGGATCGAAGCGGGCGTGGCGGCGGGAGACCGACGGATGGTTGAGGACGAGGTCGTTTCCCTCGGTGCGTCCGACGGTGAGCTCTCCCTTGAGATCCGTCACCCGTGGGACGCCGAGATCGACGTAGTGGATCTGGAGTTGTTCCATCGGAAGGGGTCGATTATAGCGTTCTGCCGGGAGCGTATAATCCGGCGATCGTTCACAACTTCGATCATGACGGAATTGCCCTCGGCTGAATCGCCCGCCGTCTCTCCGGACCGTCTCGTCGTCCAGGCGGTGATGAAGACGGACGTCGGCCTGGTCCGCTCGGAGAACCAGGACTTCGGCACGTACACCACGCCCGCCGAAGAGCGCGCGAGCCATCCGGGCGGGCGGCTCTTCGTCGTCGCCGACGGCATGGGCGGCCACCGCGGCGGCGCCACGGCCTCGCGTCTCGCCGGCGAGACGGTGAAGGCGCAGTACCTCGGCAGCGAGGACGGGAACATCGGCAACGCGCTGCGCGACGCGCTCGTACGCGCCAACGCCCGGATCTTCACCGAGGCGCAGGCCAACCCCGAGCTGCGCGGCATGGGGACGACAACGTCAGCGCTCGTCGTGCGCAACAACAACGCCTGGTTCGCGCACGTCGGCGACTCGCGCATCTATCTGATCCGCGACGGCGCGATCAAACAACTGACCGAGGACCACTCGCTCGTCGCGTCGATGGTGCGCGAAGGATTGCTGACGTCGAGCGAGGCCGAGAACCATCCGCGCCGCAACGTCCTGCAGCGCTCCATGGGCGTCGGCGAGGACGTCGAAGTCGACGTCAGCGGCCCCTTCGCGGTGCAGGACGGCGACATCTTCATCCTCTGCAGCGACGGGCTGCACGGCGTGGTCAAGGAGCACGAGATCCTCGAAGTGGCGACGTCGATGGCCCTCGAGGCGGCGGCGAACGAGTTCGTGCGCCGCGCGCTCGACCGCGGCGCCCCCGACAACGTCACCGTCATCGTGGCGCGCATCGCCAAGCCCGACGAGCTCACCGACGACACCGTCATCGACCGCTCCCGGCAGACGACGCAGAAAGTCGCCGTCGCGCCCGAGGAGTCGGCCCTCGACGAAACGCAGCCGCTCGAAACGTTGCCGGAGCCCGACCTCGAACAGACGACGCGCGTGCGCCCCCCCGAGCCGCCCCGCCGCAAGGGCCTTTTCAAGTGGCTGTTCGGGGACCCGACCGCTCGCTGATCATGTCTCCCCGGGCCCGCCTCGTCGTCGCTGCACTCCTTCTCGCCGCGTGCCGCCACGGCGACGACGCCAAGCTCGACGACGTCTCGAAAATGACCTATGGCGTGAAGCCGTCGGTCGTGCGGATCAATGCCCTGGCGACGGCGCAGTTCCGCACCGACGCAGGCATCGTGAACACCGGCGCCGGCAGCTCCGGCAGCGGTTTCATCATCCATCCCGATGGCCTCATCCTGACGAGCGGCCACGTCGTGGCCATCACGCGCGATCCCGCGGCGCTGGAGCGCGAGCTGCGGCGCAACGGCGCGAAGGCCGCGCTACTGAAGCGCTACTCCGTCGAGGAGCTCCGCCTTGCCTATCGGGAGCAGCGGCTGGAGCAGATGATCGCAGCCGTCGCATCGACGGGATCGCTCGACAACGTCGTTGTCGTCAACGACGTCGATCTCTCCAACGGCACGAAGGTGGCGTTCCGGATCGAGCTCTACTCGCCCGCGCTGAGCGAGCGCGGAGCGGACCTGGCGCTGCTCCGGATTGACCGCAAGAACCTCCCGGTCCTCCCCCTCGGCGACTCCGAGCACGTGCGCGTCGGCGAGAGCATCTGGACCTTCGGCTATCCCGAGGTGGCCAGCACCGGCGACGACGTCATCGGCGCCTGGCTCTCTCGCGACACCGACCTCGAGGCCACCGTGAATCCCGGCAGCATCACCGCCATCAAGCGCGACGTCATCGGCACGCCGGTGTTCCAGTCGAACGTGGCCATCTACCGCGGTAACTCCGGCGGCCCGGCGGTGAACCGCGACGGCGAAGCGATCGGCATCTCCACGTGGGGCCATCGCGACGCCGAGATCAAGTTCCTCGTGCCGGTCAACGTGGCGAAGAACTTTCTCGCCACGGCGAAAGTGCCGCTCAACGTCGACAGCGATTTCAGCCGCCACTACCGCGCCGCGCTCGAAGCGGCGGGCGACGGGCAGTGGCCGCAGGCGAGCGCGGAGCTCGCGGCGGCGTCGCGCTTCTTTCCCGGGTCGCCCGATCTGCTGCGCTTCCGCGCCGACACCGACCGCGCGCTCAAAGCGATGCCGCTGTGGCGGCAGCATCCGGTGGCGAGCGGCGCGCTCGTCGTCGCGCTCCTCGGCGCCGGCATCGCCGTGTTGATTCCGGTCACGCGCCGCCGCCCGCCGAAGGAGCTCGCCGTGGCCACGACCTCGGAGACGATGATCTCGCCGACGAGCGGCGGCACCGCCGCGGTCCTCGGCAAGTTCACGATCCTCAACGGCGCCCGCGCCGGCGAGCGCCTCGGCCTCGGCGGCTCCGGCATCCGCATCGGGCGCGAATCGGCGATTTGTGAGATCGTATTGGAAAATCCGAAGGTCTCGAGGCTCCACGCCGAGGTCGTCTCGATCGACGGAAAGGTCCTCCTCATCGATCGCAACTCCTCGAACGGGACCTACGTCAACGACCAGAAGATCGACAAGCGGTACCTCAAAGATGGCGACATCATCTACTTCGGCGGCCGCAACGCCGTCGCGGTTGCATTCCATGCGTGAGGCGGAACGTGGCTGACAAGCGGTGTGAGAACGGGCATTTCATCGACGAGTCGTGGGACCTCTGTCCGTACTGTCCGATCGACGAGGCGGAGCAGGAAGTCCCGGTCGTGCGGCCGACGCGCTTCGGCGGCGCCGAGGCGGCCGAGCCGCCGCCGCGCAGGCCCGTCGCCGTGCCTCCTCC
>DATELQ010000017.1:0-9118 GCA_035276475.1 Thermoanaerobaculia bacterium
GAGGCACGCGATCGCGCGATGCGGGAGTCGCTGTCGGCGCCGCTGAGCGAGCAGGCGAAAGAGTTCCTGGAGACGACGGTGCGGTCGTTCTCGCGCGGCGGCGCGGTGTTCGAGGGCCGCTATCCGCAGGCGCCGACGGCGTCGATCAACTTCGGCGCGGCCGGCGTGGCCGTGGGACTGCTGCGCATCGCCGAGGCCTGGCGCGATCCCGCCATCCTCGCGCTCGCGGACGTCTGGCGCTCGCGCGCGTTGCGCGACGCCGGCTCGCCCGCGGCGTACTACAACGAAGATCGCGACCTGAAGTCGGCGATGCTCGGCAAGATCACGCCGTACCACACCGAGAGCGGGATCCACGCGGCCGGAGCGCTCATCGCCCGCGCGCGCGGCGACTCGATCGCGCAGCGGCAGTCGATCGAGCGCTACCTCGCCGCCTGCGCCCGCGACTGCGAGAATCTCGACCTCACCCTCGGCAAGGCAGCGACGCTCCTCGGCGCGACGCTCTTGCTCGACGTCAGCCGGGACCTCGCCGAGGGCGAACATCTCCGGCGCTTCGGCGACGAGACATTGAACGCGATCTGGAGCGCGCTCGACGCGGAGCCGCCCATCGCCCACACCGCCCCCGACACGTACCTCGGCATGGCCCACGGCTGGAGCGGCTACATCTATGTGGCGCTGCGCTGGTGCGCCGCGTCGGGCGCGCCGCTGCCGGCGTCGCTGCCGCGGCGGATCGAGGAGCTGATCGCGCTCGGCGTCCGCCGCGGCCGGGCCATGTACTGGCGCCGCCAGGCCGGCGGGCATCCTCAGGACGTCACGCCCGGCTGGTGCAACGGGACGGCCGGCCACGCGTTCCTCTTTACCGCCGCGTACGACGCGTTCGGCGAGGAGCGCTTCCTCGATCTCGCCTGCCGCGCCGCCACGCACGCGTCGGAGGAGCCGATGTTCAACGCCGACCTCTGCTGCGGATCGAGCGGCCGCGCGTACGCGATGCTCAACGTCTACAAGCACACCGGCGACGCCGAGTGGCTCAGCCGCGCCCGCCGGCTAGCGAACCACGCCGCCGCATACGACGGCGAGGTCGTCCGCACGAACAGCCTCTGGAAGGGCGAGATGGGCGTGGCCGCGCTGATCGCGGACTTGCAGTCGCCGGAGAATGCGCAGATGCCGTTCTTCGAGTGAGCCGCGCTCAATGCACCGCCACCGCGAGCGCGGGGTACGTGAAGAAGAGCAGGTGTGTGACGTTCACCGCGAAATGGGTCAGGATGCTCGCCTCGATGCTGTTGGTGCGCGCATAGACCCAACCGTAGCCGAGTCCGGCCGCGGTCGCGAGCGCAACGTAGAGGGGGCCGCCCGCGAAATGCGCCAGGCCGAAGAGCAACGCAGCGGCGGCGAGCCCGCGCGTGCCGTGCCCGTCCTGAATGAAACCGCGGAAGAGCGCCTCTTCGGGCACGCAGGTGAAGAGCAGGTTCACCGCGGCCCAAAGCGGAAAGTGTGGCGGCAGTTTAGGATCGAAGCGAACGAAGCCTGCGAGCCATGCGAGCGCGGTGAGGACGACGATGATGCCGAGCGCGCGCGGCGCGGCGCCGGCCAGCGCCGTCCGCCATGCGCGGACGGTGAGGAGACGATCGTGGCAGAAACCGAGGATGAACAATCCGATGAGAGGCTTGTCGAAGTTCAGATACTGCGTGTACGGAACCGCGTCCGCGCTGAAGCGGACGTTCGACAGGATTTTTACGTTCGCGAAGCCAACGAGCGCGTGCGCCATCAGCAGCGCCGACAGCACGATGATGGCCGCGCCGCATGTCCATCGGAGCAGTGTGCCGCGGGGACGGCGCGGGAATTCATAGCAGGCGCCCAGCATCACGGCCGCCGCCACGACGCCTCTCCAGCCGACAATGCCGGTGGCGAGCGCACAGACCAGCGCCGCGGCAAACGACGCGCTCGCGACTTGCGGACGCCAGCCCCACGCCGGCCAGGGATCCGGAATCCATAGCGCGGCCACGGCGAGCATCAGCAGGCCGTATGTGAGCGCAACGGTTGAGGAATGCGCGATAGATCCTCCTCATCTGCGCCGCCGCGCAGATGCCGTTCTTCGAGTGAGTACGCTGCATTCGCCAGCGTGGGCGCTTGCATCCTTAGGGTGTGCGCTTCATTTCGAAGCGTGTGCGATGAATTCCTAAGCGTGCGCGCCTGCATTCTCAGCGTGTGCGATGAATTCCTAAGCGTGTGCGCTTCATTTCTAAGCGTGCGCGCTTAGTTTCTAAGCGTGAACGCTTAATATCTAAGCGTGCACGCTTAGATTCTCATCGTGCACGCTTAATTTCTCAGCGTTCACGCTTAGTTTCTCATCGTGCACGCTTAGATTCTCAGCGTTCACGCTTAGTTTGTCAGCGTTCACGCTTAGCTTTTCAGCGTGTACGGAGACCGTTTAACCCTGCACGATCAATGCTTTACCGCGCGCGCTAGCGCTCCCTCTTCATCCCCTTACGAGCCCGGATCACAAAGTGCACGGGGCAGCCCACCAGCGCGAGCGCCTCGCGGAACTGGTTCTCCAGGTACCGCCGATACGAAAAGTGCAGCGGCTCGTCCATGTTCGAGAAAAGCGCGATCGTCGGCGGCTGCGCGCGGAGCTGCGTCGCGTAGTAGAAGCGGCGCGGGCGGCCGCGCACCGCGGGCGGATTGTGCTGCCGGAGGGCGCGCTCGAGGATGGCGTTGAGCTCCGACGTCCGGAAGCGCTTGCGATACGCCGCGGCGATCTCATCGATGCGCGGAAACAGCTTCTCCACGCGGCGCCCCGTCTTCGCAGACGTGAACTCCACCGGCGCATAGGCGAGGAACTTCAGCTTGAAGCGGACGTCCTCCTCGAACTTCTTGGCGTCGCCGGGCTCGTGCTCCTCCGCGTCCCACTTGTTGACGAGGATCAGCGCCCCCTTCCCCGCCTCCTCCGCGTACCCCGCCACCGTCGCATCCTGCGCCGTCACCCCCTCGGTCGCGTCGATCATTACCAGCGCCACCTCGCTCCGCTCGATGGCCTTGCGCGCGGAGATCACGGCGAGCTTCTCCGCCTCGTCCGTCGTCTTTCCTTTGCGGCGGATGCCGGCCGTGTCGATGAGGACGTAGCGCCGCCCGCCGCGCACGAGCTCGGAGTCGATGGCGTCGCGCGTCGTGCCGGAGATCGGCGAGACGACGGCGCGCTCGTCGCCGACGAGGCGGTTCAGCAGGGACGACTTGCCGACGTTCGGCCGCCCGATGATGGCCAGGCGCACCGGCGGATCCTCCCCCTCATCCTCGGATGCCGCTTCCGGCGGGACGATCTCCGCGATGGCGTCGACGACGTCGTCGACTCCCTCGCCATGCTCCGCCGAGATGGCCATCACGCGCTCGAATCCCAGCTCGTAGAACTCCGGCACGCTCTCCTCGGCGTCCTTCCGATCGACTTTGTTGACGAGGAGCAGCGTCCGCGCCGCGTCCCGCCGCAGCTCCTGGGCAATGTCGCTGTCCTCGGCCATGACACCCGCGGCGCCGTCGACGACGAAGAGAATGAGATCGGCGTTCTGCAGCGCGCGCTTGGCCTGGGCGCGGATCTCATCGGCGAACGCGGACATCGGCGTGTCGCCGTACTCGAGGCCACCCGTGTCCGTGAGCTCGTAGCGGCGCCCGTCGTCGAGCGCGGCGACTTCGCTCAGGCGGTCGCGCGTCATCCCCGGCAAATCGTGAATTAACGCCTTCCTTTTTCCGGCCAGGCGATTGAAAAGCGTTGATTTGCCGACGTTTGGCCGGCCGACGATGACGACGCGCTTGAGACCTCCATCCATGGCGGCCGGAATGCTACAATGAGGACCTCCGATGTCCACCTCTTCGACCGATTCCTGCCGCCTCTGCGGCGCCCCCATCGACGCGCGGGAAGCGCGCCGCCGCCTCTGCTCGATCTGCGACGACTACGCCCAGCACGTTGCGCTGCACAGCAACAAAGGGCTGGAGCGGATCGTCGGCGAGCTGCAGAACCAGCCGCTCTTTCGCGAGCCGGCCCGCCGCGGGCATTAGGTCGCTCCGCGCGCCGCGATCTTCGCCGTCCGAATCGACGTATCGCACATCATGAACAGCGTGTCGTTCTCGACGCCGCCGAAGCAGAAGTTCGCTACGCCGGGCGCGAGGATTTCGCCGAGGATGCGGCCGCGCACGTCGAAGACCTGCACGCCGGTGAACGACGAGCTGTAGACGCGCCCCTCGGTGTCGCACTTCAAGCCGTCCGGGATGCCGGGCGTGACCACCGCGAACATCCGCGCCGGACCGAGGTGCGAGCCGTCGAGGACGTCGAAGGCGTAGATGTGGTGCGGCAGATGCGGGTCGTACGGCGTCGTCGGCCCTTGGATCGCCGCGGAATCGTTGATGTAGAGGATCGACTCGTCGGGCGAGAACGCCAGGCCGTTCGGCTTGTTGAAGGAGTCGCAGACGACGCTCGACAGGCCGTTCGCCGGATCGTAGCGATAGACGAACGCGCCGTTGATCGACGGCGGCCGGAAGCCCTGCAGCGCGCCGTAGTTCGGATCGGTGAACCAGATCGTGCCGTCGCTCTTGACGACGATGTCGTTCGGCGAGTTGAACGGCAGCCCGAACCAGTGATCGACGACGCTCGTGGTCTCGCCGCTGCCGAAGTCGAGCCTCGCGATGCGCGCCGGCGTCTCCAGCGTCCCCTGCTCGCAGATGAGGAGCCGCCCCTCGCGGTCGAGGGTCATGCCGTTGGCCATGTTCGACGCCGGGCGAAACGTCGTCACCGTCCCCGTGGCCACGTCGAGCCGGCCGATGAAGACGTTGCGGTCACCCCACGCCGGGACGTTCGTCGTCTGCGGCACGCTCGTGAAGTAGACCGCGTCCTCATTGCGGACGTAGACCGGCCCTTCGTGCGCGGGCACGCCGGCGATCTCGCCGAACTGCGGATCGGGACCGAGGACGTCGTGGAACTCGTCGGCGTAAATGATGGTGTTCACGTCGAGGAGACGCGGCGCCGCGTCCTCACGTGAACTAGAACTCGAAGCCGAACATCGGCACGAAGTTCCAGGCGACCCAGAAGAGCAGCGCGCCGATGGCGGTGTTGAGGAAGTTCATCACGCCGTTCGGCACGGGGCTGCCGGCGCGGCGGTTGATGCTGCCGAGGATGCTCTCGAGGTATGAGCCGACGACGCCGCACGCCGTGACGACGGCGACGGTGTGGAAGCGGTCGATGACGATGCTGCCGGTGAAGCCGGGGCGGAAGTGATGCGCGGCCATGGCCACGGCGGCGAAGCCGACTGCGAACGCCGCTACGATGCCCGCGATCGTTCCTTCGAGCGAGATCGCCCCCTCGGTGCCGCGCGGCACTTTGCGGAATGACAGCGGGAGGAAGGTGATCCGGCCGATGAGCTGCCCGATCTCCGAGCCGGCCGTATCGGCGGCGGCGGTGGCGAGCGCGGCGACGCCCATGAAAAGCGGCACGAGGCCGAGGCCGCGCCAGCAGGCGATGGCGCAGATCGCGGCGACGCCGACGTTCGCGAAGGCGTGCGCGGCGCCGCGGCGTCCGCCTTTCTCCTGCGCGAGGCCTTCGGCTGCCTTGCGCCCGTAGCCGAGCTTCGTCGCCGCCGTGCCGACGATGAAGAACGTCAGCAGCGCGACGTAGAGCGCCGGCCCGCCGCCCACGACGATGATCGACCCGAGGATCCAGCCGCCGATCGCGCCGGAGAGATCGACGCTGCGGAGGAGCAAACCGAGGATGGCGAGCACCGTGTTGACCACGAGCCACGGCCAGGCGATCGGCGGGTGCGACGACGACGCGAACGGCGCGATGCCCACCGCGGCCAGCACGCCCGCGGCCACGAGCGGGACGACGACGTTGTCGTTGAGCCCGAGGGGCAGCGATTCCGCGAAGGCGCTGGCGACGAGGACGAGGAGCAGCGCCTCGAGGCGCGGATGACCGTCGTAGACCATCGGAATCGCGAACGCCGCCGCGCCTCCGAAAATGAGGAACGCGAGCACGCCCCCCCAGCTCTTCTGCGCGTTCCACGGCAGCGGCGCCATCGGCATGGCCCGGCCGATGAGCGTGGCAAAGCCGTCGCCGAACGCCATGAGCGCCCACGCCGTCGCCGCGATCTCGATGTGCCAGTTGAAGACGACGATGAGCGCGCAGACGGCCGCCGGGTAGAGGACGATGCCGGTGTCCCATCCGCGCTCGTGCCGGGCCACGCGCCGCCCGGCGACGCGGTGCAGGAGGAGCCAGTTGACGACGACGAACGCGGCGGCGACGAGCGCCGCGTAGCGCCACGGAATCCACTTCAGCGCGAACGCGCCGAAGCCGACGGCGATGTGGATCGTCTTCCGCAGCGGCTCGTTCGTGGTGAAGGGGACGTCGCTCATCGACCGCTACCGTACCACCTCATACTCGCTCTGTACCAACCCGCTGGGGAAGGTGCGCGTGGCCACGTGCCGGAGCTTCACGTCGTGCGGCAGCGCGCCGAAGATCGGAATGCCTTCGCCGATGAGCACCGGCACGCGCGTGAGGATCAGGCGGTCGATCTGCCCTGCGCGGAGGAAGCGCTGCACCGTGTCGCCGCCGTCGACGTAGAGGTGCTTCGCGCCCTTCGCTTCGAGCTTCGCCACGATCTCTCCCGGATCGCCGCTCATCTGCTCGACGTTTTGCCCCTCCGGCAGCGCGACCGGCCGGCTGCTCAGCACCACGACGCGCTTGGTCTTCGGGTACGGCCACGATCCGAACGACAGCACGAGCTCGAAGGTGTTGCGCCCCATGACGAGCGTGTCGACCGAGGCCATGAACTCTTCGTAGCCGTGCGGCTCGGGCTCGTCGGGGAGGAAGTCGAAGCGGCCGTCGCGCCGGGCGATGAAGCCGTCGACGCTCATGCCTACGAATACTGTGGCTTTCATATCAGGCTTGCCTACCCGCGAGCGCTTGCACGAGAGCGGACCGATAGCCGGGATCCTTCTCATGAAACTCCAAAACACCGCTCTTTGGATAGATGTTGGTGTAGAACTCGGCGTATTCGTCCCCGAGGTCAGACTCGAAGAACAACTTGATCTTCGCGTCGGAATCGGATCGATCGCCCGGATTCCCCTCGAGAGCGATCGCGGCAAACGTGATCGCTCTCGCCATGCGCGATGGCGTGCGGACCTTGTATTCGCGAGCCACCGTTTCCAGAAAGCGGTCGCTTTCGGCTCCGACCGACTTGTAGGTGACCAAGCCGCGCCAGAGCGTTATGTTCTGCTCCTCGAGCTCCCACGGGGACCAGTCGCGGGAAAGTTCAACATCGAAACCGAGTGCCCTGCCTCTCTGCAGCGCCTGCGCGCGAAACCACCGACCGCCATGGTCGGTCGTGCCCTGCTTCACGATGGCAAGGGAGATGTCCACGAAGCCATCGTTTCGGTCGATCCGGATCGTCGTCGGGCCCGGCCGCCAGAAGAGAATTCGGTCCAGTAGGGTCATGTTCGTCGGCCTGACACTACAATACCCGGCCCATGTCCGAAGCGCGCCCTCCCCTGCTGTCCGTGATCGTCCCCTGCTACAACGAGCGGGCGACGGTCGCGGAGCTTTTGCGGCGCGTGAAGGACGTCCCGATCGACAAGGAGATCATCGTCGTCGACGACAAGTCGAGCGACGGCTCGAAGGACGTCGTGGCCGCGCTGGCGCAGCAGTGGCCGGAGATCCGCCACGTGCTGCAGCCGTTCAACCAGGGGAAGGGCGCGGCGCTGCGCCGGGGGATCGAGGAGGCCCGCGGCGAGATCGTGATCATCCAGGACGCCGACCTCGAATACGACCCCGAGGAGTATCCGAAGCTGATCCAGCCGATCGTCGATGGCTACGCCGACGTCGTGTTCGGCTCCCGCTTCCGCGGCTACCCTCGGCGCGTGATGCTCTACTGGCACCGCCTCGGCAACACGTTCCTGACGGCGCTGTCCAACGCCACGACGAACCTCGACCTCTCCGACATGGAGACCTGCTACAAGGTCTTCCGCCGCGAGGTCATCCAATCGATCAAGCTCAACTCGAACCGCTTCGGCTTCGAGCCCGAGGTCACGGCCAAGGTGGCGAAGCGCGGGTACCGGATTTACGAGGTGCCGATCTCGTACTACGGCCGCGACTACTGGGAAGGGAAGAAGATCAACTGGAAGGACGGCTTCAGCGCGCTCTGGACGATCCTGCGCTACGGCCTCTTTGACGATCCGTCGAGCGAGCCGGCCACGTGGGGCTCGCTGCGCCGCCGCAGCTCGCTGCGCCGCTACAACCGCTGGATCTGGGAGCGCGTGCAGCCGTACGTCGGGCAGCGCGTGCTCGAAGTCGGCGCCGGCACCGGCGCGATGACGCGCTTCCTTTACGGCCGGGAGCTGATCGTGACGACGGACAAGGAGACGCCGTACATCGACCGCCTCCGCAACGCCTTCCGGAGGCGGCCCGGCATCGCCGTGGAGCGCTTCGATCCCGACGCCGACGACACGCAGGACCTGGCGCGCTACGCGTTCGACACGGTGACGTGCATCAACGTGCTCGAGCACACGGCCGACGACGTGGCCGCGCTGCGGCGGATGCACGACCTGCTCGTGCCGGGCGGGCGGGTCATCGTGTTCGTGCCCGCGGGGCACGAGCTGTTCGGCGCGATGGACCAGAGCGTCGGGCACATGCGTCGCTACGAGAAAGAGGAGTTGATCGCGAAGTTGCGCGAAGCCGGGTTCGAGATTGAGGACGCGGGGTATCAGAACCGGGTCTCGAAGGCGGCGTGGTGGGTGAATTCAAAAGTACTGAAGCGGCGCGGACTGCCGCTGGCGCAGTCGCGGATCTTCGACCGCTTCGTGCCGCTGATCCGCGCGCTGGAGGGGAAGTCGCCGGCGAGCGGGTTGTCGCTCGTGGCGATCGGACGGAAGAGTGATGAAGCGTTGCGCGCTGATTCTGGCGGGCGGCGGCGGGACGCGGCTGCGCCCGCTGAGCTCTGAGGAAAATCCAAAGCAGTTCCTGCGGCTCTTCGGCGGACGGTCGCTGATCGAGCTGACGTACGCGCGCGTGGCGCCGATCGTCGACGCGATTTACGTGTCGACGACGGAGGCGTACGCGGCGAAGACGCTCGAGTTCCTCCCCGCCCTCCCG
>DATELQ010000018.1:0-3694 GCA_035276475.1 Thermoanaerobaculia bacterium
CGCGCCGTCCGCACGCCCGCCGCCGCGGCGTGGATCGCGCTCGTTCTCGTCGCCGCCGCCCTCCGCCTCTACCGCCCCTTCGCCTCCGCAAACCTCGGCTTCTCGGACAGCTACGTCCACCTCTATCTATTGGAGCTGCTCGAGCAGGGCCGCCAGGTCGACCCGGCCTGGGGTCCCTACCCGCGCGGGATGCACTTTCTCCTGCTGGCGATCCAGCGCCTGACGAACATCGACGAGATTCTGCTCGTGAACTTCTTCGGCGCGTTCGTCGGGATCCTGACGACGCTCGCCGTCGCCTACACCGCGCGCCGCCTGGCCCGCTCGACAGCGGCGGGCCTCCTGGCCGGCTTCCTCTTCGCCACGATGCTCGGCGGCGCGCGCCAGTACTTCATCATCGGCGGCAGCTTCGAGACGCTCGACAACGCCTGGGCGAAGCTGATGACGCACACGCCCTACGCGCAAGTCCCGCGCGGCACCGGCGAGTTCGACGTGCTGCTGACGGCGTTCCAGCGGCAGTCGTCGACGCTGTCGCAGGAGCTGGCGATCGCGCTGCTGTTCCCGGCGGCGATGTTTCTGCTCGGGGCTTTCAAGGGCACAGGGCGCAGGGCGCAGGGCGCAGGTGGTGTTCTGACCGAGGCACGAGCATCAGCCGGACAATCACCTGCGCCCCGCCCCCTGCGCCCTGTGCCCTACCACTGGTCCGGCTTCATCGCCTGCACCGCCGCCATCGCCGCGACGCACTCCGGCGTCCTCATCCCGCTCGTGATCCTCTGCGCGATCATCGGCGCCACGTCGCCAAAAGACATCTGGCGCGGCGCGCTCGCCGGCCTCGCCGGGATCCTCATCGGCTCGACCTGGCTCCTCGGTTTTATCGCCTACCCCTTCGTCAGCGCGAACACGAAGCCCGGCGGCACCGCGCTCTTCTACTTTCCCTTCCTCCGCCACTTCGCCGACGGCACGTCGCAGCAGGAGATCGCCGCGTACAACTCGTTCACGCCGTTCCTCGCGGTGCTCGCCGTCGTCGCCGTCCTCCTCCTCGTCCGCCGTACCGCGGAGAGCATCGTCGCCGGCGTGACGTTCCTCGTCTTCCTCCTCATCCATCTCTCCTGGCGCCTCGGCGTCCCCGAGCTCGTGGAGTCGCGGCGGAACAGCGAGTGGCTGTTGATGTCGGCGGCGATTGTCCTCGCTACGGCGATTGCACTCGTCCCGCGGCAACGCCTCGCCGCCGCCGTGGTCGCCGCGCTTTGGCTCTTCACGATCCCGAATCCCGCGACGCTCGACCTCCTCAACTACTCCGGCTACGGCACGGCGTCGCTCGCCGTCGTCGAGATCGCCCACAAGTACGAGCCGTTCACCTGGACGCTCGTCAGTTACGGCCAGGAGTTCCCGATGGTCCTCGGACGCGGCTTTCACGTTCCCGCCGCCGACTTCCTCGATCGATACGACCCCGCCGCGCCGCAGCTGCGCATCCCCACGCGGCACGTCTTCGTCATGGTCGAGCGGCGGCCGCACCGCTTCGAGGTCCACGACTGGCGCGCGCGCTTCGGCCGCACGGAGATCGAGGAGCGGCTCATGACGTGGTGCCAGCTCTATCGCGCTACGCACGACAACGTCCGCGTGTTCCTCGACGACGGCAACGTCGCCGTCTACCAGATCGATCACCGCCCCGCGATCGAGGCGCGCGTGCAATGACCGGCGTGCTCTTCCCCCGCTCGACCCTCGGCGCGCACCTCGCCGCCGTGGTGCCGGCGTACAACGTGGCTGAGGTCATTACGGCGGTGGTGCGGCAGATCCCGCCGATGGTGCGGACGATCGTCGTCGTCGACGACGCCTCGACCGACGGCACCGCCGCCATCGCCGACCGCTGCGCCGAGATCGACCACCG
Source organism: Thermoanaerobaculia bacterium (assembly GCA_035276475.1). GTDB lineage: Bacteria > Acidobacteriota > Thermoanaerobaculia > Gp7-AA8 > Gp7-AA8 > DATDFB01. The sequence goes on from DATELQ010000018.1 coordinate 1,886, forward strand.
CGTCCTCGTCGTCCATCACGAGCGAAACCGCGGCGTCGGCGGCGCGATGATCACAGGCTTCCGCACCGCCATCGACGCCGGCGCGGACATCGTGGTCAAGATCGACGGCGACGGGCAGATGCCGCTCTGGCTCGTGCCGCAGCTCGTCGCGCCGCTCATCGCCGGCGAGGCCGACTACACGAAGGGCAACCGCTTCCGCGACTTCAACGCCGTGCGCCAGATGCCGCTCGTCCGCCGCATCGGCAACGTGCTTCTCAGCTTCCTGGCGAAGTCCGCCACCGGCTACTGGCACTGCTTCGATCCGACGAACGGCTTCATCGCCATTCGCGCGGACGTGCTGTCGCAGGTGCCGCTGGCGAAGGTCGATCCGACGTACTTTTTCGAGACGTCGATGCTCGCTCATTTGTATCTGCTGGGCGCCGTGGTCAAAGAGGTGCCGATGCCGGCGCGCTACGCGGGCGAGCCGTCGTCGCTGCGCATCGGCCGGGTGATGCGGCAGTTCCCGCGGAAGCTGATTGCCGCGCTGCTGCGCCGCGTGGTGCTGAAGAATTTCGTGTACGACTTCAACCTCGAGTCGTTGCACCTCGCCGCCGGCGTCCCGCTCCTCCTCGGCGGCATCGTCTACGGCGCCTACAACTGGCTGTGGTACGCGCGGCACCACCTGAGCGCGCCGACGGGGACGGTGGTGTTGCCGGCACTGGCGATCATGCTCGGCGTGCAGCTGCTGATCACCGCGGCGTCGTACGACCTGCAGTCAGTCCCGCGCGAGCCGGTCAACCGCGGGCCGCTGGACGATGCGCTGCTCGATGAACGGCTGCGCGGCCGCGAAGAAGCGCTCCCGCGGAAATCGGAAGCGCCGCTCGTATAACAGCGATCCTTCGTGCGGTGGATGGAGGATGCGCTCCGCGCTGGCCTCGCAGACGACTTCGTTGCGTTTCCAGAGGCCCCACCACAATCCCATCCACGTGCGCCGCTGCGACGGATAGCGCCAGCAGAGCATCGCTCTCCACCAAATCTCGCGCATCGACAGCTGTCGCGTCTCGCTGACACGCAGCGGCGCGAGCACGCGATAAGGGCGGCGCTTCCCGTGGTACAGCGGGAACTCGATGCAGCGCACGCCGCGGGCGATGGCCAGCGCGAGCGCGACGAGGTGCGCGGCGTCGTGGTCCTGATGCCCCCCCTCCCACGCCAGCGTGACGATCTCGTCGGCGTCGATGTGCTCGACCGCGGAGTAGGCCTCGTCGAGGTGCTCGACGAGCAGCCGTTCCGGCAGCCCGACGAAGTGCACTTCGCTGACGCCGAGCTCGTCGAGCACCGCGCGGCTCTCCGCATCGCGCACGGCCGGCGCGCCGCCGTCGGTGAGGAACGCGCAGACGACGCGCGTGCCCGCCGCGACCTCGCGCGCGATGCGCGGCGCGATCGCGACCTCGTCGTCCTGATGCGCGAAGAGGAAGAGCTTAGACATGGTCGGTCGCCGCCCACGTCAGCGCCGGCGTCGCCGGCACATCGCCATGAACCAGAAATCGAAACCGATGCGGCCCTGGCAAATACCCGCACCGCCGCAGCGCCCCGAAGCACGGATGATCGCGGCTGATGAACGCCGCCGTGAGCAGCACGCCGCGCCGCCGCGCATCGCGAATCGACGTACGGATGACCGCGCGCGGATCGCCTCCGAAGTCGACGAGGCAGTGCGTCATGATGCCCTTGAGCATCGCGTCGCGCGTGACGACGTACCCGCTCTCATCACGCCACTCCGCATACTTCCACGCCGGATTCTCATTGAATCGCCAGTTCGTCCACGCATCCCCC
>DATELQ010000019.1:0-24841 GCA_035276475.1 Thermoanaerobaculia bacterium
CGCCGGTGACTCCGCCGCCGCCGCACATGCCGTCGGAGCTGCGCACGGACGAGATCCACTTCGAGCCCGGCTCGGCGCGCCTGACGAACATTGCCAAGGCGATTCTCGACGACGTGGCGCTGCGCATGAAGCAGGAGCCGACGTCGACGGCGATCGTGATCGGCTACACCGACGACCGCGAGGCCACCGGCCCGAACGCCGATCTCGACCGTCGCCGCGCTGAAGCGGTCCGCGACTACCTCGTGACCCGCCACGGCATCGATGCCTCGCGCATCACCGTGGAAGGCCGCGACGCCCGCGAGCCGGTCGGCGACAACAGTACGGCGGAAGGACGTCTCAAGAACCGCCGCGTGGTGATTCGTCTGATGCTTCCGTAATCAACTCGCCATTGCGAAGGAGCGAAGGGCAGCCGCGAGGCTGCCCTTCGTATTTCGAGTGCTGACAGCAAAACAAAAGCAGTTCTTGAGGGGCCTCGCGCATCCGCTCGCGCCGATCGTGCGCGTCGGCCGCCACGGCGTGACGCCGGCGGTGGTGGAGGAGACGAAGAAGTCGCTCCTCGCGCACGAGCTGATCAAGGTGCGCTTCGACGCCGACGACGCCGAGGAGCGGCAGAGTCAGGCCGAGTTCCTGGCCGAGGAGGCGGAGGCGCAGATCGCCGGGCGGGTGGGGAAGATCGCGATCGTGTATCGGCGGCGCGAGGAGAAGCCGAAGATCAAGTTGCCTAAGGCAACAGGAACGTCCTGAACTCCTCCATCGTCGTGTCGTGATGCACGAGATACCGCGGCAGCGCCAGCGGCGGCGTCGCGCACGTGACCGGCGCGCGGTGCGTCGTCACCGCGGCTGCGTAGCCGGCGCCTTTGCTCTCGGCCACGATGGCGTCGTCGTAGTCGCCGAACGGATACGACAGGAACTGCACGGCCTTCCGCGTCTTCGCTTCGATCGTCTTTTTGCTTCCGGCGAGCTCGGTCTGGAGCTGCGCGTTGTCCAGCTGCGTGAGGAACGGATGCGTGACTGTGTGGCTCTCGACGTCGACGCCGGCCGCTGCGAGCTCGGCGATCTGCGGCCACGTCAGCGCGTGCGCGCCGCGGCCGACGATCTTCGGATAGACGAAGAGCGTCCACGGCATCTTGCGGCGGCGCAGCTCGGGGAAGATCTCCGTGTAGGCGCAGAGCCAGCCGTCGTCGACGGTGATGACGACCGCGCGCGGCGGCAGCGGCGCGCGCGCGCCGTTGAGATACGCGACGAGATCGGCGAGCGGGACGACGTGGTAGTCGTGCTGCTCGAGGTAATCGAGCTCCTGGCGGAACTGCTCGACCGTTGCGGTGTAGCGGAGCTGCTCCGCTGTCGCGTCGCCGCTCGCCGTCCGCCGCGGAATCGTCGCGTGCGACGGCACGGCGTCGACCTCGTGATAGCAGAGGATCGTCGCGACCGGCCCGTCGCCGGCGGCGGAGAGCGGTAGTGCGAGGAACAGCGCCAAAGCCAGGGTGCTGAAGCGGGGCATCCCGCGGAGGAAAAGTGCAACCGAGGTGCCGCTGCTAGTGCGTGCCGCCGCCGCCCGCCACAGGGGCGGCAACGGTCGCCGGCGGAGGCTGCTGCGGCGCGGCCGGCGGCGGCGTGGGCTCCGGCATCTTGAAGAGCCACGTCCCCTCGAGCCGCTTGCCCGACTTCGCGTCCGTGGCCCAGACGATGGCGCGCTGCAGACCTTTGAGCGCGTCTTTGATCGTCATCGTGATCGAGCCGTCGTGCGGATCGTAGGCGAACGGAACCGTCGACGCCGTCGATGACATCAGCGCCAGGCCGACGGACTTCGGATCGACGTTCTTGAAATTCGGGATCTTCGCGGAGACGACGATCGGCGTGACGCCGGGGTCGAGGGCCTGGTTCGGCTGCGGCGCGGCGGCGAGGAGCGGCAGCGGCGCGGCGCCCAAGTAGTGGCGGAACGCGGCGAAGTCGATGCGCTTCTCGATCACGAAGCGCTTCATCCGCATCGGATCGCTTCCCTTCCTTACCGGGCCGTAGTCGCACGTCAGCGCAGCGAGGAAACCGCTGCGGGCCACGGCGGCGGCGAGGAAATGATCGTAGTCGCCGTACGGATAGGCGAGGAACTCCACCGGCTTCCCGGTCTCGCGCGCGATCGCGTCGCGGCTGCCCTGCAGCTCGTGGTGCAGCCACGCCGCGTACTTGTCGTCGCCCAGGTCCTGATGGCGGCGCTTCGTCAGGAACGGATGCGAGAACGAGTGGCTCTCGATGTCCGCGCCCCAGTCGGCCATCTCTTTGATCTGCTTCCAGCTCAGCGCGTGCGACGTCTTGCCGACGATGTTCGGATAGATGAACACCGTGAACGGGAAGTGCCGCTTCTTCATCTCCGGAAAGACCTCGGTGTACGTGCTGCGCCAGCCATCGTCGAACGTGATGACGACGGAGCGCGGCGGCACCGTGGCGCGGACGCCCGTGGCGTACTCCCAGGCGTGCTTGAGCGGGATCACGTTGTAGCCCGTGACCGCGAGATAGCGCATCTGCTGGCGGAACTGCTCGCGGCTGATCTCCATGCGCGGGTCGGTCGGCGACTCCACGATGTGATAGCAGAGAACGAGCGGGCCGGCGTCGCTCGCGGCGCGCGCGAACGGAGCGATGGCGAGAACGACGAGGAGAGCCGCGACCTGGGTCGACCTGGAGATCATGGGACTGAGGAGACTCCGCACCTGCAACACGAATACCGGACGCGATGATTGTAGCGGAATCACGCCGCGGTGTTGACGGTTGCGCACCGACGAATTAGAGTCACGCACCTTCATTGGAGGCAGTCCGTCCATGGATCGTCAGCACCGCAGAGAGCTCAAACGGGACAAGTTCGTCGATGAGCTCGGCACCCTCTCCTCGCGCGCGCGGGAGAACCAGCGTCTCCTCGTTACCATTACTGGCGCCGCCGTCGTGGTGGCCCTGATCGTCTGGGGCATCTATTTTTACCGCTCCAACCGCGAGAAGAAGGGCGACATCGCCCTCGCCTCGGCGATCCAGACCATGGACTCGCCGCTCCTGGCGCCGGCCGGCGGCCAGGCGCAGCAGCCGGGGGCGAAGTTCAAGACCGAGAAAGAGCGCTCCGAGGCCGCGGAGAAGCAGTTCAAGGAGGTCGGGTCGAAGTTCTCCGGCACCGACGCCGCCGACGTCGCCGGCCTTTACCTGGCCCGCTTCGACGCCGGCCGCGGCGACACGGCCTCGGCGAAGAAGCTGCTGCAGGATTTCGTCTCCGATCACCCGAAGCACTTCCTCGTCGGCAGCGCGCGCTACAGCCTTTACCAGCTCCGCATCGAGAGCAATGAGGCGCCGGCCGTGGTGACGGACGTGCAGGCGCAGCTCGCCAAGCCGGCCGACCAGGCCCTCCTCCCGCCCGACACGCTCCTGGTGCTGCTCGCGCACGCCTACGACGCGCAGGGCGACATCGGGAAGTCGCGCGACGCCTATCGCCGCATTACTACGGAGTTCCCCGACTCGCCGTACGCGATCGAGGCGCAGCGCAAGATCGGTAACGCCGGCGCCGGCAGCGGCTTGGGTGGTCTCGGTTTCGGAGGTCCGGCATCCTAGGAGGCTGATGCGCCTCCTTTCTCTCCTGCTGTTCGCGTCGTGGGTGCTGGCGCTGTTACGTGCGATCGCGAATCTCGTGTTCGTGCATCGACTTCGTGTGGTAGGGGCGCACGGCGTGCGCCCTCCCTTCGTTTCGATCATCATTCCCGCGCGGAATGAGGCGCGGGCCATCGAGCGGACGCTGCGCGCGTTTCTGGCGCAGGAGTACGAGCGCTTCGAAGTCATCCTCGTCGACGATCGTTCGACCGACGGCACCGGCGACATCGCCCGCGCCATTGGCGATCCGCGCCTCGTCGTGATCTCCGGGGAGGAGATGCCGCCGGGATGGCTCGGCAAGCCGTGGGCGATGGAGCAGGGGAGCCGGGCCGCGCGCGGCGAGCTTCTGCTCTTCGTCGACGCCGACGTCCACTACGCCCCGGGCGCCCTCGGCGCCGCAGTCGCGCACATCGAGCGCGAGCCCGGCATCGCCATGCTGGCGCTCCTGCCGCACTTCGAGATGCACGGCTTCTGGGAAAACATCGCCATGCCCGCGCTGGCGATGTTCGCGTTCGCGCTGATGCCGGCGTGGCTCTCGAACCGCACGCGCCTCGTCGTCCTCGCCGTCGGCGCCGGCACCGGGAACCTCGTGCGCCGCGACGTCTACGAGCGCTGCGGCGGGCATAAGGCGCTGAAGGACGCCGTGGTCGACGACGTCGGGCTCGCACGTCTCCTCCGCCGCAATGGTGCGGTGACCGAGGCCGTGCGCGCGGATGCGCTGGTGTCGGTGCGGATGTATCACGGCGCCGGCGAGATCCTGCGCGGCTTCACCAAGAACGCCTTCGCCGTCGTCAACCGCAGCTACCTCCTGGCCATCCCCTTCGTCATCCTCAACAGCCTGATCGGCCTCCTGCCGTACGCGCTCGTCTTCACCGGCGATCCCTTCGCCGTGGCGACGGTGGTGCTGATCAGCGTCGTCCGCCTCGTCGTCTTCGGCGCGCTGCGCTATCCGATTCTTTATGCGATCTTTGGCCATCCGCTCATGGCGGCGTTCTGGCTCGTGATTTTCTTCCGCTCGGTGTGGTACACCGGCATCCGCCGCGAGCTGGAGTGGCGCGGCCGTACGTACGACGCATCGGAAACGCGCTTCGGCGCCGACCGGTAACGCTTCTTGCAAGGAGCCTCAGCATGAGTGATCAGCCTTTCTTGACCGACGTCCAGGAGCTCCGCCGGCGGGCCCGGCAACACATCGAAGAGGGGGCGGTGACGGATGCCTACCGCGCCGACCGCGAGACCATCGTCAAGCTGCTCAACGAGGCGCTGGCGACGGAGATCGTCTGCGTGCTGCGCTACAAGCGGCACTACTTCATGGCCCAGGGGATCCACGCCGACCCGATCGCGCAGGAGTTCCAGACGCACGCGAACGAGGAGCAGGGGCACGCCGACCAGATCGCCGGGCGGATCATCCAGCTCGGCGGCGCGCCGAATTTCTCGCCCGACGGACTGCTGTCGCGGAGCCACTCGGAGTACGTGGAGGGGCAGAACCTCGTCGACATGATCAAAGAGGACCTCGTCGCCGAGCGCGTGGCCATCGACTCGTACAACGAGATGATCCGCTACGTCGGCGACAAGGACGTGACGACGCGGCGGATGCTGGAGGGGATTCTGGCGGTCGAGGAGGAGCACGCCGACGACCTCGCCAGCTTCCTCGCGGACATGGACAAGGATTGGAAAACCAGAGACCGCAGCGCGGGCTAAGTTGCTGCGGAATATGGTAGATTCGTACCGGTTTCTGGTGGCCGATTCATGTCACGTCCAGCCGAGCGGTACACGCAAATCCTCGAACAAATCATCCGCCCCTTCGACCTGACGCACGACTTCGGGCGCAAGCAGGCGCACGAGGCGGCGATCGACTACGCGCGCCAGAACCTCGTCGAGGACCCGCACTGCAACGACTTCCTCAAAGCCGCGGCCAAGCGCCTCGGGTTTGCGCCGGTCTCGTTCGACACGCTGGAGAGCCGCGTCAAGCTGCCGAAGAACGCCTGGCTCGACGTCTGGATCTCCGACGAAGACGAGGAGGTCGCGTTCACCGGCACGCGCGAGGGGCTGCAGTACATGATCGATTTGCTCTCGCAGCTCCGCGACGCCGGCGACCCCGAGCAGCACATCCACCTCGACCGCGGCATCATGCCGATGACCGAGAACTCGGCGAGCCTGGTGCTGTTCAAGGAAGAGGAGTCGTGGTTTACGGGCGTCGGCGGCGAGGCCGAGCAGTACCCGGAGCGCGACATCGATCCGAAGCAGATCTACGCGATCCAGTTCATCCACTACCCGCCCGATGATCTCCCCATCAGCGCGCACAAGCTCTACCGCGTGCTGCGCGTCGACCCGGACAACGGCCAGGGCTCGAACGTGAAGGAGCTGATCGACGGCGCCGACACGCGCTACTACCGCTTCACGTTCGTGGCCGACAACGAGGAGAAGTTCACGTACACCTTCCACCTCGACGACCCGGCGGTGAACTACTTCACGCACCGCGAGATTCTGAAGTTGGCGATGCGGGCGGTGTAGGTTTATCCTGTAAAGCGCTTTGCGCCGCTTTCTCGCCGGCCTTGCGCTGGTGGCCATCCTCGCCGTGCTCGCGCTCTGGATCGAGCGCGAACTGCCGGTCGAGCTTCCCGCGCCGACCGGTCCGTACGCGGTCGGCCGCTCGATTGAAGACTGGCATGAAGTGATCGCCTGGATCTGGTATCCGGCCGTCCCTAATGGCGCGCCCGCCGAATACGCCCCCGCGGCGATGCGTGCGCACCTCGGCGGCGGGCCGCTCCGCTTCGTCACGCACGACTGGGCGAAGGTGCGCTGCCATAGCTTCGCCAACGCACCGCGGCGCCCGGGCTCGTATCCTGTCGTGATCTTCCGCGGCGGTGCCTCCGCGCCGGTCGTCAACTACACGACGCTCCTCGAGGACCTCGCCAGCCACGGCTACGTCGTCGTCGGCATCGACGCTCGTGACCGCGCGAGTCGCAATCCGGAGCTCTGCACGAACACCGACTGCTACAACCGCCTGCTCGCGCTCTGGATCTCCGACATCTCCTCTGTCGCCGATCGTCTCGGGGGCAGCGTCGGCATCTTCGGCCACTCCTTCGGCGGCTCGCAGGCGGCGCAGTTCTGCGCGCACGACCCGCGCTGCGTCGCCGGCATCGACGTCGACGGCATCCTCCTCGGCGACGTCGTGCAGCACGGCATTAACAAGCCATTCCTGTTCATCCTGAGCGATCACCGCAACGAGGCCGGCAGCGACCGCATCCGAGCGGAGATCCAGTCGGTGCGGAAGCCCATCGTCATTCTCCCGCATGCGAATCACTTCACCTTCAGCGACGACGGCGCGATCCTGAAGAGCCGCCTCTTCCGTGCGCTTCTCGGCGTCGACGGACGGCGGCAACTCGCGCAGACGGCAGAAACCGTGCGCGGCTTCTTCGACGCGGATTTGAAGCGATAAACTCGCTCCATTGAGCCACCTGTACCCCATCTCCGGCTGCGATAACGCCGCCCGTCAGGCCGACGTCGTTTTCATTCACGGCCTCGGTGGTGACGCGTTCGGCACTTGGCGCCACGGCAAAGACGAGTCGACTTCGTGGCCGCACTGGCTTGGCCGCGAGTTTCCAGAGGTCGGCGTTTGGTCTCTCGGATTCGCCGCCAGCCCGACGAAGTGGGGCCGTCTCTTCAGCCGTGCGCGCAACGCCGGACACAGCATGGCTCTCCCCGCTCGTGCGGGCGAAGCGCTCGACCTTATGGTGCAGAAAGGACTCGGGCAGCGGCCGCTTCTCTTCGTCTGCCACAGCCTCGGTGGGCTTCTGGTGAAGCACATTCTCAGAAATGCCGATGACAAGGACGCCGATTCGAAAGAGCATCAACTGGCCGCCAACACGCGGGCGATTCTCTTTTTGGCGACGCCGCACGGCGGATCCGCGCTGGCATCATTGATCGACGCCTTTCGTAGCGTGTTCGGCGCGACGGTGAGCATCGAGGACCTTCGCGCTCATGACGCGCACCTCATCGACCTTTACAACTGGTACCGGCGCAATGCAGTCAGGCTCGGCATCGAAACGAAAACGTATTACGAGAGCCGCGGCGTGAGCGACGTCCTGACGATCGTCAATCCCACCTCCGCGCAGTGCGGCGTGGGCGACGATGCCGTGGCGTTGGATGAAGACCACGTCTCGATCGCCAAGCCGCGCGACGCCGAGGCGCACGTGTGCGGCGCCGTTAGAATGCTGCTCCGGGAGCACGTCCTGAGGCCACGTGCCACTAAGGCCGCGAAAGACGATCGCCGCCGCGTTCCGTGCGAACTGCCGTCGCGCGCCGAAAGACATTTCGGGCGTCAAACGGAGCTGAGGCAGCTGACCGAACGCCTTCGGGAGGGAAAGAACAGCGCGGTCGTCGGCCCCGCGGGACTGGGGAAGACCGCGTTGGCGGCGGAGGCCGTGCGCGCGGTGGTCGGCGAGACGGAGGAAAGCCTCGCCGCCAGCCCATTTCCCGACGGCGTCGTACTGCTCGATCTTTATACCTATCGCGGCCGCGCCGAGCCGGCTTGGAATAACCTTGCCAACGCGCTCGGCGGTCCGGCCTTCATGGAGAAATCACTGGCCCACGAGCGCGCCACCGAGGCCTGCCGCGCGCGCCGCGCGCTGATCATCATCGAAGGAGGCGAGGAAGCGAGCGACCTCCGCGAGTTGTGCAGCGTCCTCTCGCCACAAAATCGACGATTGCTGCTGACGCGCACCAGCGACCAGGCAGTGCCCAGCGAGACGGTGGAATTGAAGGAGGCGCTCCATCCCGACGACGCCGGAGCGCTGCTCGACTCGCTGACACACGGGCAGGTGACCGGAAACGTGCGCGAGCGCGTCCTCTCGCTGCTGGAAGGCCATCCGCTCGGACTGACGTGGGCGGGAAATCTCCTCGCTCGCGGCGATGACGATCCGGCACGTCTTGCGGACGACTGGGAATCCGGCGGCCTTCCGAAACTCAGCGATCCGACGAAAGCGGAGCACACGCTTCAATGGCTTTTCGACCGTAGCGTGCGCGGCCTCGACGACGATGCGCGCCGGGTTCTCGCCGCAGCGGGCTTGCTGGCACGTGCGCCATTTCCTCTCTCTGCAATGGTGGCAGCGCAAAACGCGAACGCACGCGATGCGCTGAAGGCGTTGGTACGTCGTGGACTGTTGCAGAGGTCCGCGGAAGCCGACCACTGGCAGTTCACGCACGTCCTCGGATACCGCTTCGCGCGCCAGGAAACCGGCTCAGAGGGCGCAATGCGAGAGCGTCTGGCGCACTGGCTGCTCGGCGATCTCAAGAACGCTCTCGATTCATTCGACCTTGAAAAAGCGCGCTCGTCCGGTCGATTGCTCGAACACGCCACGGCTTTACTGCGCGTCGACGACGATCAGCGGCTCTGGACCCCGATCGCTGGGTCGCTCCTATACGACGTACCTGATCGCTTGCAGGAGCTCGGGCGTCTTGACTTGGTGAAAACGAGCATCACCGCAGCTGCTGACTGGCTTTCCCGCTTCCCGGCAACGAAGATCGAGCAACCTGAGTGGGCCCGCGAACGTGCGGTTTCGTTCGGCCGCCAAGGCGACGTCCTCAGTGATCAGGGTGATCTGGCCGGAGCTTTGGCGGCTTACCAAGAGGGGATGGCCGTGATACGACGACTCGCCGAGGCCGATCCGTCGAACGCGGTTTGGCAGCGTGACCTGAGCGTGAGCCACAACAGGGTTGGTGACGTGCTTCGCAGTCAGGGCAATCTGGCCGGCGCTGTGGCAGCTTACCGAGAGTCGCTGGCTCTGATACGACCCCTGGCTGAGTCCGATCCCTCCGACTCGGTTTGGCAGCGCGACCTAAGCATAAGCCACAATAAGATTGGTGACGTGCTTCGCGATCAGGACGATCTGGTCGGAGCTTTGGCAGCTTACCGAGAGTCGATGGCCTTGAGACGACGGCTTGCCGAGTCCGATCCATTCAGCGCGGTTTGGCAGCGCGACCTGAGCGTAAGCCACGAGAAGATCGGTGACGTGCTTCGCGATCAGGGCGATTTGACCGGAGCTCTGGCAGCCTTCCACGAGTCGTTGACTCTAAGACGACGGCTGTCTGAGGCAGATCCCTCCCATGCACTTTGGCAGCGGGACCTCTCCGTAAGTTTCACAAGAGTGGCTGATCTCCTCGTACGGCAGGACAAGCCGCAGGAGGCGCTCCCGTTCGCAGAGGAGAGTCTTGCCATCGATGAACGGTTGTCGGCGCTCGATCCGACCAATGCCACCTGGCAGAAAGACGTCGGGATCAGCCGCGCGCTCGTGGCGCGGCTCCGCGAGCAACTCGGGAAGCGATAGACTCGCCCCCATGATCCGACAGATCGCGATCATCGGCACCGGGACGATGGGCCGCGGCATTGCCTACCTCTCCGCGCTGGCCGGCTACGACACCGTCATCCACGACGCCGACGCCACGGCGCTCGACGCCGCGCGCGCCGCCATCGACGCCACGCTGCGGAAGAGCGTCGAGAAGGGGAAAGTCAGCGCCGCCGACGCCAGCGCTGCGCTCGCGCGCGTGCAGCTCGCCGCGGAGCTCGAAGAGGCGACGGGGCAGGCGGACCTCATCGTCGAGGCCGTGCCGGAGGACGTCGACCTGAAGCGGAACCTTTTCTCGCAGGCCGATCTCTTTTGCGGCGAGGAGACGATCCTCGCCTCGAACACGTCCTCGATCCCGATCTCGCAGCTCGCTACCTCGGTGGAAAGGCGCGACCGCTTCGTCGGCATGCACTTCTTCAATCCGCCGCACGTTATGAAGCTCATCGAGATCGTCCGCGGCGAGCGCACCTCGGACGACACGATTGCTGCGGTGCGCGAGGTCGCGGAGACGATGGGGAAGCAGCCCATCATCGTCCACGACTCGCCCGGCTTCGCCACGTCGCGGCTCGGCGTCGCCATCGGCCTCGAGGCCATCCGCATGCTCGAAGAGGGCGTCGCCAGCGCCGAGGACATCGACCGGGCCATGGAGCTCGGCTACAACCATCCAATGGGACCGCTGCGCCTCACGGATCTCGTCGGCCTCGACGTCCGCCTCGGCATCGCCGAGGTGCTGGCCGAGAGCCTCGGTGCGCGCTTCGAGCCGCCGCAACTGCTGCGCGATCTCGTCGCGCAGGGGAAGCTCGGGAAAAAATCGGGAGAGGGTTTCTATCGATGGTCCGCCGACTGATCGCAGTCGCGCTGCTCTTCACCGCAACCGCCTTCGCCGACGAGGCCCGCACCGCGCGGCTCGAGAAACTCTGCCACGTCTGGGCCGCGGCGAAGTACGCGCATCCGGCGACGTTGACCGGCAAGATCGACTGGGATGGCGCGCTCGTACGCGCTATCCCGGCCGTGCGCGCGGCAACGACGCCGGCGCAGCTCGCGGCGGCCGTCGACGCCATGCTGAAGGAAGTCCACGATCCCGTCACGCGCGTCGTCGCGCCGCACACCGCGGAAAAGCGCGACGTGCCGCTGATGCACGACGAGAACGGCACGCTCGTCATCGATGCCGGGCCGTTCGTCGCCGGGCACGACATCATGGCCCTCTGGACGCGCGACGAGGAGATCGCCGCCGCGGTGGCGAAGGCGAGCGCCGTCCGGCTCAACCTGACGATGTTCGACGCAGAGCCGGCCGCGCTTTACGAGTTCGCGGTCATGGCCTGGTCGACCGAGCCGGTCCCGGTTCCGGGCCGCTGGATGACGTTCTACTCCGGCTATGACCCGCAGCAGGGCCGCACGAGCGGCGGCTACTACTCCGCGCTGATGCTCGTCGCGGACAAGCCGATGGCGGCGTCGAAGACGGCGCCGAAAGAGATCACCATCGTGAGCGACGGCCTCTCGCCGCTGCCGGCGTTTGCCGCGGCGCTGGTGCGCGCCGGCAAGGCGAAGCTCGAGTCACCCGTCCCGAACGATGCCGCCGCCACGACGCGCATCGACCTCGGCGGCGGCTACTCGGCGCAGATCCGCACCGCGACGTTCGATAGTGGAGGACAGGCGCCCGCGCCGGTTCCTCTCGCCGAGGCGCAGTACGCGGAGATGAAGATACCGGATCTGCCGTACCGCCTCCTCGCGGCGTTCCGCATCTGGAGTGTCATCCACGACTTCTATCCGTACCGGCATCTCATCGGCGACTGGGACGCCGTGCTGCGTGAATTCATCCCGCGCTTCGAAGACGCGGCGGACGCCGACGCCTACGCCGGCGCGGTGTTGGAGATGACGGCGCACGTCTACGACGGCCACACCGGCGTTGGGCCGCTGCCGGCCATCGCGCACTTCTTCCCGGCGGCGACGGTGCCGTTCCAGATCCGCCGCGTGGAAAACGCATACGCCGTCGTCGAGAAGTACGACCCGAGCGCGCCGGTGGCGATCGGCGACGTCGTCGTTAGCGTCGACGGCGAGCCGATCGACGCGCGCATCCAGCGTCTCTGGAAGTACCTGACGGCGTCGACTGAGGAAGCGCGGCTGAATCGCGCTGCGCAGAACGCGTTGCGCGGCGCGGCCGGGTCGACCGCGCAGCTCGGCATCCGCGGCAAGGGCGGCGCGACGCGCACCGTGGCCGTGCCGCGCGTGACGAACTTCACGCCGCCCAAGACGGACGAGCTGCCGTACCGCGTGCTCGACGGCAACATCGGCTACGCCGACCTCCGCACGCTGACGAACCCGCAGGTCGACGCCATGTTCGACGCGCTGATGAAGACGAAGGCGCTCATCCTCGACATGCGCGGCTACCCGAACGGCACGGCGTGGTCGATCGCCCCGCGCATCAACACGCGCCACGCGGTGTACGGCGCGTCGTTCCGGCGCGCGCAGATCGCCGGCGGCGCGTCGGGGCAGGAGGGGTCGTCCGGCTACTACTTCGATCAGCCGCTGCCGAAGACGACGAAGCCGCTCTACACCGGCAAAGTCGTCGTGCTAATTGACAGCCGCGCCATCAGCCAGGCCGAGCACTCCTGCCTCTTCTTCGAGCAGGCCGCGGGCGCGACATTCGTAGGCTCGCCGACGGCCGGCGCGAACGGCGACGTCACGAACTTCTGGCTGCCGGGTGGCCTCCTGGTGCGCTTCAGCGGTCACGACGTGCGGCACGCCGACGGGCGGCAACTGCAGCGCGTAGGGATCCAGCCCGACATCAAAGTCGAGCCGACCATCGCCGGCCTGCAGGCGGGAAAGGACGAAGTGCTCGAGCGCGCAATCGCGTACGTGAATGGGCAGTGAGTCGTACGGCGCGTTCGCGTACGCGTACGACCAGGCCCTAGGGCGGCGGTTCTTCGGCGCCGTGCAGCGCCTCCTGGTGAAGTCGCTCGAGGAGCGGCCGCCCGCGGAGAAGACCCACCTCGACGTCGCCTGCGGCACCGGCTACGCCATGGAGCTCTTCGCGCGGCGCGGCTTCCGCAGCGTCGGCGTCGACCTCTCCGTGCCGATGCTGCGCATCGCTCGCACGCGCGTGCGGCGGCTCGTCTGCGCGGACATGCGCGCGCTGCCGCTGCGGCGGACATTCGCGCGCATCACCTGCCTCTACGACAGCCTCAATCATCTGAAAGAGCGCGACGACCTCGCCGGCGCGTTCCGGGCAGTGCGTGCGCAGATGTCCGCCGAGTCGCTCTTTCTCTTCGACATCAACCATCCGGACATCTACCCCGAGGTGTGGGGATCGAAGGAGCCGTTCGTCGCCAGCGGCGCCGACTACCGGCTCGAGATCGACACCATGTACCGCAAACGCGAGCGCCTGGCGCGCGCGCTCGTCAGCGGCTGGGCGAAGCTGCGTGGGACGCGCGTGGAGATCCGCGAGGAGCACGAGCAGCGGGCGTGGTCGAAGAGCGACGTCCGCGCCGCGTTGCGCGAGGCGGGGCTGGAGGTCGTCGAGGTCGTGAACTTCGATCCGTACGACGAGCGCGACGCCATCGACGCCGAGACCGTCAAGTTGTTTTTCACGTGCAGGGTTGCGAACAGCTGGCGTTCAGACGGCTCGGAAGATTCGCGACGCCGAACGAGTTGATCAGCGAGCAATGAAAGCCCCCTTCCACATCGGCAACGTTCGGATCGATCCGCCGCTGGCGCTCGCGCCGATGGCCGAGGTCACCGACACGTACTACCGCTCCCTCATCAAAGAGCTCGGCGGCGTGGGGCTCGTCGTGTCGGAATTCGTGTCGAGCGAGGGGCTGACACGCCAGAACGACCGCAGCCATCAGATGCTCGCGTTCTCCGAGAGCGAGCGCCCCGTGGCCATCCAGATCTACGGCGGCGATCCCGACCGCATGGACGACGCGGCCGCCATCGTCGAGGAGCAGGGCGTCGACATCGTCGACATCAACATGGGCTGCCCGGTGAAGAAGATCGTCGCCAGCGGCGCCGGCTCAGCGATGCTCAAGGACTTCGACAAAGCCGCGCGCGTGGTCGAGAAGATCCGCCGCCGCGTGAAGATCCCGGTGACGGTGAAGGTGCGCAAGGGGTGGGAGAGCGACGACGTGCTGCCGCTGCTCAAGCGCTTCGAGGAGATCGGGGTGGCCTCAATCGCCATCCACGGCCGCACGCGCAACGAGGCCTACACCGGCGCGAGCGACTGGGGCTACATCGGCTACGTGAAGAGCGAGCTCGGGATCCCGGTCTTCGGCAACGGCGACGTGAAGACGCCCGCCGACGCGGCGCGCATGTTCGAGCAGACCGGCGTCGACGGCGTGATGATCGGCCGCGCCGCGCTGCACAATCCATTCATCTTCCGCGACATCACGATGGGCGACGCGACCGACGAAGTCGACCGCCGCATCGACGCCATGCAGCGCTACCTCGCCAAGATCGACGGAGCGCCGCAGCCCGACAAGTGGAAGCTGCACAAGGCCCGCACGGTGATCGGCTGGTTCTCGAAGGGGATCGCGCACGGGAAGGACATTCGCCTCGGGCTGCAGGACATCACCTGCGTGGCGGACGTGCAGCGGTTGTTGGATGCGGCGCGGGTGCGAATGGCGGCGTAGTGCCCTTCCCCGACCACATCCTCAGCGTCTTCGACGCCTTCGGCGTTCCGGCCGACACGAAGGACGTGCTCTACGACCTCTACGTGACGATGGGCGACGAGGTGCTCGAAGTCTTCGGCGACATCGCCGAGCATGTCGACTCGCCGGCGTCGCTGCGTCCGGAGGATTGCGCGCCGATCCGCGCGCGCGTCGTGGAGCGCTATCTGCGCCGCAATCATCCGCGCTGGGCCGACGGGATTCCGACGCCGAGCCTCTACCACCCGCGCGCGTTCGAAGGGCGCGTCTCCGGCGCCGCCCTTCCGCTCGGCGACCTTCATCCCGAAACGGCGGGACTCCTCGAGGACGATCAGCCGGTGCCGGACGGAATCCTCATGCAAGGCCGCAACGCGCACTTCGGCGGACGGCAGGAGACGATCTCGTTCGACTTCGTCGCATCCGATCTCGAGGATGCCGTTGCGATCGGGCTCGCCGAGGGGCAGCAACACACGCTGCCCGGGTCGGTGGGGGAGACGAGCGGCACGCTCGACGCGGCGAACGGCGTGGCCCTGATCTGGGAGATCCAGCCGAACGTCTTCAAGCCCTCGGGCGAGCGCAACCGCGAGATCGCCCGCGTCTACCGCCGCCACCGCAACTGGCACATCGTCACGCTCGTGGCGGCGCTGCAGTGGCTGCGCAATCACGGCATGAAGGTGTACGTGGTGCGCGGCGAGGCCCTCGCCGCGACGCACGAGGTCAATCCGGACAAGCCGGTCTCCGACACGATCGTGGCGCTGCACAATCGCACCGTCGAGCACGTCGCGCGCGGCCTCGGCCTCGCGCTCACGCCGGCATCGCGCGACGACGAGGTCGTGCTGCTGAACGCGAGCGTGATGAACGCCGGACTGCACAAGCACGTGACGCTGTTCGGGGCGGGGGGCGCAATTTGGCGGGTATCCTGACGTGTTACAAGCCGTTCCATGAGCAGTGAACTCACGACCCCCGTCCGCCGCGTGGGGATGATCTCCCTCGGCTGCCCCAAGAATCTCGTCGACGCCGAGATCATGCTGGGGCAGTTGCGGCAGGAGTCCGAGGTCGAGATCACGAACGACCTCGACGAGGCCGACGTCGTCATCGTCAACACCTGCGGCTTCATCGATGCGGCGAAGCAGGAGTCGATCGACACGATCCTCGAAGTGGCCGAGCGGAAGGGGCGGGGGGTGGAGCGGCTGATCGTCTCCGGCTGCATGGTGCAGAAGTACCGCACCGACCTGCAGCAGGCCATCCCGGAGATCGACGCGTTCGTCGGGCTCGATCATCTGGAGAAGATCACCTCGGCGGTGACGGGCGTGGCCGATGACGACGCCGCGCCGCTGCGGCGGAAGATGTCGGTGCGGCTGTACGAAGACCTGCCGCGCGTGCTGACCCAGGGCACCGCCCATGCGTACTTGAAAGTTTCTGAAGGCTGCTCGAACCCGTGCACCTTCTGCGCGATCCCGCAGATGCGCGGTAAGTTCCGCTCGCGCTCCATTGCCTCGCTCGTGCGCGAGGCGCAGGCGCTCGAGGCGCAGGGCGTGAAGGAGCTCTGCCTCGTCGCGCAGGACACGACGCGCTATGGCGAAGACCTCGGCGTCGCGAACGGCCTGACGAGCCTCATGCGCGCGCTGCTCGACGACACCGGCTTCCGCTGGATCCGTTTCCTCTACGCGTACCCCGGCTCGCTCGACTGGTCGCTCTTCGAGCTCATGGGCCGCGAGCCGCGCTTCGCGTCGTACTGCGACATCCCGCTGCAGCACGTCACGGCCAACGTCCTCGGGCGCATGCGCCGCCCCGGCTCGCCGCGCGAATACCGCGACATGGTCGCCAAGATGCGCGACCTCGCGCCGAACATCGCCCTGCGCACGACCTTCATCACCGGTCATCCGGGCGAGACGCCGCGCGACTTCGGCGAGCTGTACGACTTCGTCGAGTGGGCGCAGTTCGACAACATGGGCGCGTTCGTTTACTCGCCCGAGGACCACACGCTGGCGGCGAGGATGGACGACACGCCGACGCGCAAGACCGCGGAGCGGCGCCGCGACAAGCTCATGGAGCTTCAGCAGAAGATCGCGCTGGCGCGCAACGAAATGCGCGTCGGCCAGACCTTCGAGGCGCTCGTCACCGGCGTCTGCGAGGAGACCGAGCATCTCCTCGAAGGGCGCATCGTCGGGCAGGCGCCGGAAATCGACGGGCGCCTCTTGATCAACGACGGCATCGAGCTCCTGCCGAAGGCGCTGCCGGCGTTTGCCCGCGTCGAAATCACCGAGGCGCATCCGTACGACCTCGTCGGCAGCGTCGTCGCGTAACATGGCGCGCATGAAGCGCGCGCTCTTCGTCCTTCTTCTGTTCGCCGCCACGACCGCCTCCGCCGATCTCGTCGACGACGTGATCAAAGCCTACGGCGGCGCCGAGGCGTGGAGCAAAGTGAAGTCGTTCCGGCAGAGCGGCACCGTGTCGTCGCCGATGCGGCCCGCGCCGGGCGCCGTGACGCGGCTCTGGACGCGGCCCGACAAGCTGACGTTCGACGTCGTCTATCCGAGCGGCAAGGAGACGCGCATCGTCGACGGCGACCACGGCACGCAGAACGGGAAGGAAGCGAGCGGCATGGGCCTCGCGGCCATGCGCCTGCAGGCGGCGCGGCTGGCGATCCCGGCGCTGCTGCTCGACCATCGTGCCGCCGTGAAGGCGGGCGATCACGTGCTCGAGGTGACGATCGCGCCGGGACTGACGGTGACGCTGGAGGTCGACGCCAAGACGAACCGCGTCGTCCGCTCGGTCGGCAAGGGCGAGGGGATCGAGTTCGCGACGTCGTATGCGGACTTCAAGAGCGTCGACGGGCTGCTCTTCCCGTTCAGCGAGGAGAACTCCGCGAACGGGACGAAGACGGCGACGACGACGCTGGAGAAGATCGAGATCAATCCGTAGCCGCGCGCGCGCACTGCAAATCGTTGCTGTGCGCCCCGCCCGCGTCGACGCCGAGCACCTTCCCGAGCGTGCGCGCGATGTCGAGCGGCGACGACGTGCGCGTGCGGCACGGCTCGTCGCCGTGCACGATCCCTTTCCCCCAGAGGATGACGGGGACGCGCTGGTCGTCGGGGACGGGCTGGCCGTGCGTCGCGGCGATGCTCGACTTCCAGATGTAGCCGGGCTTGAGCGTGACCATCACGTCGCCGGAGCGGTCGGCGCGGAACGACAGGCGCATGGCCTTCTTCTCCGTAGACTCCGAGGAACCCTCGGGCAGCATCAGCTCCGAGTTCGTGAACGCGTCGCTCACCCCTTCGATCGTCTTTGCCGCGTCGCGCACGGCGCGCTTCAGCGCCTCCGTGTCCGCATTCGGGGGGTACTGCAGGTAAAACGCCGGCTCTTCGAACCAGAAAATCGCGTTCTGGCCGACGATTTTCTCGATGGCCACGCGGCCCGGCGACTGCGCGTTGTTGAAGTCGACGACGCCGGCCGGCGCGGACGGATCCTTCACCTTCGCGATGGCCGGGATCGACTGCACGCCGTGATCCGCCGTCAGCGCCACCGTGACGCCGTCGCCGAGGTCGCGGAGGAATGCGGCGATCTGGCGGTCGGTGCGCACCACCGCGTCGGCCGCTTCCCACGAGTCGGGCCCGAAGAAGTGGCCGAGGTAATCGTTCGAGGAGAGGCTGACGAAGAGGAGGTCGGGATGCGCGTCGGCGCCGAGCTTCTCGCGCTTGATGATCTGCCGGGCGAAGTCGAGCACGAGCTCGTTGCCGAACGGCGTCGACGTCAGCGCCTCGATGCTGCCGATCGGATGATCGAACGACGTGCCGAGGCCGTAGCGGTTCGACTTCAGGTCGCGCATCGACTCCGGATCGGTCACGTGCGCGTTGCGCGTGCGCGGGTCGAGCGTCCATTTCGGATGCGCTTTCAATCGCGCCTCGAGCGTCTTGTTGAAGTCGCGCAAGAGCGGCTCGAGGCGGTGGCGATAGTACGTCGTCGTCGTGAAGCCGGCCTTCGGCTCGAACCAGAACGCGCCCCACGCCTTCCGCCCGCCCATCAGGATCGCGGCGCGGTCCTTGAGCGAGACGGAGTAGACCTTCGACGCGCCGTCGTGCTCCTGCAGGCGGTCGCCGAGGCCTGCGGCATCGAGGTTGAGCGGCGACATGCGGTTCGAGTCGCGCGTCTTCACGCCGGCAGCCGGCGGGAGAATCGGATCGACGCGCGGGTCGGCGGCGCAGTACATCAGCGCGTGCGCGGCGCGGTCGTACCAGTTGTTGCCGACGATGCCGCTCTCCGCGGGTGTGTGGCCGGTGCCGATGGAGGCGTGGCCCGGACCGGTGAACGTCGTCGCGTACGGATAGGCGGCGTTGACGAACCACGTCCCCTCGCGCTCGAGGCGTTTGAAGCCGTCGTCGCCGAGGACGTTGTCGAGGCGCGTCAGGTAGTACGACGGGAACTGGTCGATGGAGATGACGACCACGAGCCTCGGTGGCGGCGCGGCGGAGACAGAAGCAGCGAGGAAGAGGAGAGTGAGGAACAGGCGCTTCATGGAGCGCGCAGCTTAAATGAAAAAGGCCACCGTCGCCGGTGGCCTTTTTCGTGTTGCTGATTGGGAGCGATTAGAAGTTGACGCGCACGCCGACGCGGGCCTGCCAACGCGAGGCGAGGCTCGCATCGGTGAACTGCTTGCCGTACTGCAGCGAGCCGGCCGCTTCTTCGCGGTAGACCGGCTTGCCGGAGGTCGGGTCGATGCCCTGGAAACGGACCGGCGTGTACGTCGAGAAGTTGACGAAGCGCTCGACGCCCCATTCGCGGTCGATCATGTTCAGGAGGTTCTGAACGTCGCCGGTGACGAGGACGCGCACGGTGCGGTACGACGGCAGTCCGAGCTCGTAGTGGAAGTCGAGGCGGCGCTGCCACGGGGCCTGCAGGCTGTTGCGGCCCACGACGCCGGCCTTGTTCGGGTCGATTCCGACGGAGCTCAGGAAGGTCGAGAACTGCGACGAGTCGAGCGGCGTGATGCCTGCCACGCCGCACGGAGAAGCGGCCGTCGGTGCGGCCGTGCTGCCGTTGTTGAAGGGGCAGAGAATCACGCCCGCGGCGCCGCCGGCCGGGATGAATAGCAAGTCATTGCTGGAGCTGTTGTCGCGGTTCGGGTTGCCGTCGATGAGCAGCGAGTAGGGGTTGCCGGTCTGCACGGCGTAGAACACGCCGAACGAGTGGCTGAAGGGACCGGTGTTGAGGTCGTACGTCGCGGCGACGTTGAAGCGGTGCTTCACCTGGAAGAACGTCGGCGCGACCTCGGGCCGGAAGATGTCGCCGCTGGTCGTCTGGAAGTTGAAGCCCGACGAGGCGGTCGAAGAGCTGGCATCCCCGGCGCTCTTGGCATCCTGGTGCGTGTAGTTCGCGCTCAGGGTGACGTTGCGGAACATCTTGCTGAGCTGGAGGGTCTGCATGAACTCATGGCCGAGGCTCGTGTTCCCGACGAGGAACGTATCGCTCACCTTCGTGCTGATGCGGCTGTACGTCGGCCGGCCGTCGAGCGGGCTGACGCCCGTCGGCTTCCAGTTCATGTTGTAGTAGAAGATGTCTTCCTGGGTCTTGCTGTAGAGCAGCTCGGCGGTGCCGCGGATGCCGCCCCACAGCTCGCGGTCGTAGCCGAGAGTGCTGCGCAGAATGCGCGGGAACTTGAAGTCGGGATCGGTGATGGAGATCTGCGGAGCGGCGGAGCCGGGGGGGAAGTCGCGCCGCTGGGTGTTCGGGTCGGCGATGAAGGGGGTGGTGCAGGCCGGCGCGTTGCAGCTCAGGACCTGCGTCTCGATGCCCGTGCCGCCGTAGCCGTTGGAGATCCACACGTACGGCGCGCGGCCCTGGAAGACGCCGATGCCGCCGCGGAGCTGCTGCTTACCGGTGCCGTTCGGGTCCCAGTTGAAGCCGAGGCGCGGCTCCCAGGTGACCGTGTCTTTCGGCTTGGACGAGGTGAGAAGGCCGAGTTCCGACTGCACGAGCGGGTTGAGGCTCGGCGTGTCGGGGAAGTCCGGCTTGTCGGCGCGGAGGCCGCCGGTCAGCGTGAAATTGGGCGTCAGATGCCACTGGTCGTTGATGTAGAGGCTGTACTGGCCGGCCCGGAACGCGGTCGGACGGCGCGGATCGGCGCCGGTCGCGAATCCGATGCTGTACTGGTTCACGTTGCCGTTCATGAAGTCGTCCAGCGTCCGGAAGTAGTAGTAGCCGTAGAAGTCCTGAATGAAGAGGTTCTTGAACTTGAACCTCTCGTTGTGCGTGCCGATGACGATGTTGTGCGCGCCCTTGACGAGCGTGAAGTCGTCGGTGAACTCGATGATGTTCTGGTCGAGCGTGTTCGCGCCGGAGAAGCGCTCCGTGCCGATCTGCACGGCGCCGGCGCGCGGAGCGCTGCCGCCGATCTCGACGGTCGGGAAGAGCACCGGCGTGGTGCGCGCGTCCTTGATGAGCTGGTGCGTGAGGCGCGCTTCGTTGAAGTAGTTCGGACCGAAGACCGAGTTCGCCTGCAGCACCGTGGAGTTGGTGTGGTCCTGGATGAAATAGCGCGACGTCGGGAAGTAGAACTGATTGAACTTGCGGCTGTAGCTCGACGGCGCCTGCGGCTGCGTGCCGAACACGTAGTTGTGGCGCAGGGTGACGTTGTTGCTGTTGTTGACGTTGTAGTCGACGCGGCCGAAGAGGAGGTCGCTGTTGACCTGCGAGGTGATGTCGGCGGTGTCGCCGATGTCGAGGCCGTACTTCGACTTGGCGAAGTCGATCACGTTCTGCAGGCCGGGCAGGTTGCCGGTGCCGGATCCGGTGTAGATCGAGCCGGAGATGCCCAGCGGCGTGGCCTTGCGGTTCCGCTCGCCGCTGACGAAGAAGAAGGCCTTGTCTTTCATGATCGGGCCGCCGAACCGGCCGCCCCACTGCGTCTGATTGAACTCCGCGACCGGCGTGTTGCTGGTGCCGCGGCCGACGAAGTTGTTGTTGCGCTTCGTGCCGAACACCGAGCCGGAGAAATCGTTCGTTCCGGAGCGGGTCACGGCGTTCACGCCGCCGCCGGTGAAGCCGCTCTGGCGGACGTCGTACGGCGAGACCACGAGCTGCAGCTGGGCGATGGCGTCGAGCGCGATCGGCTGCGCGCCGGTCTGGCCGCCCGGCGTGCCGGTGCCGGCGAGGCCGAACAGGTCGTTGTTCACGGCGCCGTCGATCTGAATGTTGTTGAACTTGTTGTTGCGGCCCGCCACGTTGAGCGTCGTACCGTTCGCGTCCGAGAGGTCGGTCGTGAAGTACGGATTCGTGCGGGCGAAGTCCTGCAGCGTGCGGTTGACCGTCGGAAGGGCTTCGATCTGCCGCGTCGAGACCGACGACGTCGCGCCGGTGTGCTCGGAGTTGATGACCGGATCGACCTGTGCGGTGACGGTGACGGTCTCCGAGACCGCCGCCAGGGCCAGCTTGATCGGCACGTCGCGCGTTTCACCGAGCGCCACCTGGACGTTCTCCGCCTTCGCGGTCTTGAACCCTTCCAGGGTCGCGCTGACGAGGTACGGGCCGCCGGGGCGGACGTTCGGGATGCTGAAGCGGCCGTCGTTGGTGGTGACGGTGTTGTAGTGCGTTCCGGTCGGAATGTGGATCGCTTCGATGGTGACACCCGGCAGCCCGGCGCCGTCGGCGCCGGTGACCGTGCCTCCGATGTTTCCAGTGGTGACCTGCGCGTAGAGTGACGGCGTCGTGACGACGACGGCGCAGAGCGCAAGCGCGAGAATCGACAGAGTCCGTACGAACTTGCCGATTGCTTCGTTACGGCCAGCGAACATAAACCCTCCTAGTTGTGAGCTGTCAGGACCGTGACAGGGTTGTTTTTGCGATGCGCTACCTTAGTACAGTCGATGACGCCGGACAAGCTCGTCGGCGTAAAAAAAAGGGGAGCGGAGGCGCATTCGGAAAACCGAACGACGGCGACGGAAAACCGAATCGATGGGGCCCGAAGAATTGCGAAGATCCGAATGCCGAATTGAGAATTGAGAATTCAGAATTCTTCATTCTGAATTCGGCATTCGCAATTCGGACTTCCTCAGAAACTCTTCAAAAACGCCTCGTTCGTCGGAAACTTCTGCAGCCTCTCCAGCAGCATCTTCATCGCATTCATCGGATCCGTGCCGGCCAGCGCGCGCCGCAGCGTATGCACCTTCGGCAGCACCGTCGGCGGGAGGAGCTTCTCCTCCTTGCGCGTTCCGGTCTGGGCGATGTTGATGGCGGGGAAGATGCGGCGCTCGAAGAGGCCGCGGTCGAGCACGATCTCCGTGTTGCCCGTTCCCTTGAACTCCTGGAAGATCACTTCGTCCATGCGCGAGCCGGTGTCGACCAGCGCCGTGGCGACGATCGTGAGGGACCCCCAATCCTCGGCGTTGCGCGCGGCGCCGAAGAAGCGCCGCGGCTTCTCCATCGTTCGCGCGTCGATGCCGCCGGAGAGGATCTTGCCCGAGCCGCGCTGCTCGTTGTTGTACGCGCGCGACATGCGCGTGATGGAGTCGCAGAGGATGACGACGTCCTTCTTCATCTCCACGAGCCGCCGCGCGCGCTCCAGCACGACCTCGGCGATGAGGATGTGATTCTCCGCCGTCTCGTCGGAGCTCGAGGCGATGACCTCGCCCTTCTCCACTGACCGCCGGAAGTCCGTGACCTCCTCGGGACGCTCATCGACGAGGAGCACGATCACCGTCACGTCGGGATGATTGCGGTTGATCCCGTGCGCGATGTCTTTGAGGAGCGTCGTCTTTCCCGCCTTCGGCGGCGCGACGACGAGGCAGCGCTGCCCCATGCCGATCGGCGAGAGCAGATCGAGCACGCGCGTCGTCAGCCGCTCCGACTCCGTCTCCAGCTTGAACATCTGATTCGGATCGATGGAGATGAGCTCGGAGAAGGGACGCCGCGACTCGCGGTAGTCCTCGATCGACATCCCCTCGATCTGGTCGAGGGCGACGAACTCGAGGTTGTTCCCGGCCCGGCGCGCGCTGCCGGCGAGCATCAGTCCCTGCTGCAGGTGGAGCTTCTCCACGGTGTTGCGGGGGACGATGGCGTCGGTCTGCTGGGGGACGTAATTGTTGGAGGGTTGGACGAGGAGGCCGGTTCCGTTGGGCTTGACCCAGAGGACGCCGCTGACCGGCATCGTCTCGCCGGCGGGGAGATCGATCGGAAGCGGCGTCTCCGGAGCCATTGCTCCGCCGCCTCCGCCTCCGCCGCCGTGGCGCCGACTTCGCGAGCGGCGGCGGCGCCGTCTGCCTCCGCCCCCTCCACCAAACTGCTGATCATTTCCTGGTTGTGGCATTCCGTTCCCGTTGTTGTTCTGTGGCTGCGCGTCGCCGTCTGCGGCGCCGCTATGCGTACGCCGTCTGCGGCGGCGCCGCTTCCGCGGTTCACGATTCTCAGGTGTCATGCGAACTCGAAAACCCTAGGGTTTGCTTCACCTTCGGGGGAAACCGGCGATCGGGGCGGAGAATCAATCTCGTTACGCCCGCTCTATTGTTCTTTCAGGATCGCCGCACGCAGGTGCCGGCGTAGTATGCGAAACCGAAAGGGCAGCGTCAAGCATAGTTTTGTGCCAAAATATCGACCATTCCTCGTGAGCCCTAACCTACATGCCTGAAAACATTCTCGTTGTCGAGTACGAGCCTCGCTATACCGACCGCGTGAGGCAGGCTCTGGCCGGCCAGCCGTTCACCGCCCTCTTTGCAAAGGACGGCGAGGAAGCGTTGCGCGCGATCGAAGGCGACGCCCCGCGGCTCATCGTCCTCTCCTCCGTCGTTCCGAAAGTGAGCACTCCGGAGCTGATCCGCGCCATCCGCAACCGCAACACCCTTGCCACGACGCCCATCCTTCTCACCGTCTCCGGCTACAACGGCAAGAGTCCGAAGCAGGACGCCGTGCGCATGGGCGCCTCCGACATCCTCCCCAAGCCCTACAGCGAGAGCGAGTTTCTCGGCAAAGTGCAACAGATGCTCGGCGTGAAGGCCGCGTCGCCGGCCACCGGCGCCGGCCTGACCTCGAACGAAATCTTCGGCGACCTTCTCGAAGAGGGGGCGCCGAGCGGAGCCAGGAAAACAGCGATGAACGCGAAGGACGACGTAGACAAAATGGTGGCCGACACCCTCTCGGGGTTGAGGCCGCAGAAGAAGACGACTGCCGGAACCACGGCGACGCCGGCACCGCCCAAGCCCGCGCCGGCCCCCGCGCCGCCGCCCGTCCAGCCGCCCGCCCCTCCGAAGA
>DATELQ010000020.1:0-82593 GCA_035276475.1 Thermoanaerobaculia bacterium
TGCGCTCGTGCTGATCGTGGCGCTGATGGCATTCGGCGTCCGGCCGTCGCTCGTGTTCGCGCCGGGGCTCGCGCTGCTCGCGTTTCTGAAACACGCTCACCTGCCGGCGCCGCGCGCGGTGGGCGTGCTCGCGACGGGCGCGGCGTGGTGGCTGCTCATCGTCGCCGCCGGATTTGTGTGGACGCGTGTCGCTGCCAGCCGTCGCGACGGAGCGTGACCTCTCGATGCGTCCGTGGCCGGCTCGCCTGCTCCTCTCCGGCGTCGTCATCGCGTCCGTGGCAGCGGGAATCGTCACGCCCCTCTTCTTTCTTGCGGCCGTGCCCGCGGCAGCGCTGCTCATCACGTCGCTCACCGCAACGCGCTCGCCGCTCATCCGCACGCTGGACGGCTTCCGCGGCCGCGAGGTGAACGTGCTGCTGTGGGGTGCGCCGCCGCCGATGGTTGACGCGCCGCTCGTCGTGACGTCGGTGAACGTGATCGGCCCCGGTATACACGTCTTCTTCGCGAGCGCGAGCGGCAAGGCGATGCACCTCAAGATCGCACAACCGAAACGCGTTGAGCTGTCCGACCACACCGTCGTCGTACGCGACGCGCGATACGTGCAATGGAACGTCAGCAAAATCGCGCGCTCCGGCCGCGCCGCGGCCGTCGCGATCGCACTGCGAGACAGCCTCGCGGCGCCACGATAGACTCGACGCGCATGACGACTACGCGTCCGATCAAAATCACTGACGACATCTCGTTCGGCGGAGACAATCCGCCGCTCTTCATCGCGGGGCCGTGCGTGATCGAGTCGCGCGAGCACGCGCTGATGATGGCGAAGACGCTGAAGACGATGGCGGACGAGCTGAAGATCCACCTGGTCTTCAAGGCGTCATTCGACAAGGCGAACCGCACCTCGATCGAGTCGTTCCGCGGACCGGGACTTGCGAAAGGGATGGAGATTCTGCGCGAGGTGAAGGACGAAACCGGCCTCGCCGTGCTCTCCGACATCCACGAACCGAATCAGGCCGAGGCGGCGGGGAAGGTGCTGGACATCATCCAGATCCCGGCGTTCCTGTGCCGGCAGACCGACCTCGTAGCCGCGGCGGCGCGGACGGGCAAAGCGGTCGGCGTGAAGAAGGGGCAGTTCCTCTCGCCGGAAGAGGCGCGCAACATCCTCGAGAAGGGGCACGAAGCGGGCAACGACCGCGTGTTCATCACGGAGCGCGGCACGACGTTCGGCTACCAGAATCTCGTCGTCGACATGCGCGCGTTTCCGATCCTGCGCGAGTTTGGTACGCCGGTGGTCTACGACATCACGCACTCGATGCAGAAGCCGGGAGGCGAAGGGAAGCAGACCGGCGGCACGCCGCAGTTCGCGCGGCCGCTGGCGCGCGCGGCGGCGGCGGCGGGGGCGGACGGATTCTTCATGGAAGTGCACGACAACCCGCCGGCGGCGCTCTCCGACCGGACGACGCAGCTCCGCCCCGAGGCGGCGCGGGCCATCATTGAGGACGTGCTGGCCATCCGGGCCGCCGTGCCGCAGCTGTGATGTCGAAGTGGCGCCGCTGGATCGCCGTCGCCGTCGCGCTCTACCTCCTGCTAGTTCTCCTTGATCGCTTCGTCCTCGTCGAGCTCTTCGTCCGCCGCTGCGGCGTGGCTCTCGCGGCGGCGGCATTCGAAGCGCTGGCGCTCATCGGCGCCGGCTTCGCGATCCGCGGGCTGCTCACGAGGAAGTGGAACTGGGCTGAGCTCGATCTCGCCGGCGACCTCCTCATCGGCTATCCGATCTTCGGAGCGCTCTGTTTTCTCGTCGGCCTCTTGAACGTTTCGGGCGCCGTCATGCTGGCCCTCCTCGTCGTCGCCGGCGTATGGGGCATCTACGCTGTCGTGCGGCGCTACGAGTCGCGGCCGCTGAAACTCGACGCCCTCGGCGCGCCGCCCGGCATCGTCGTCGTGCTCATCGTCCTCGGCGTCGTGATCGCGCAGGCGCCGCCGTCGTCGCTCGACGAGCTCGCGTACCACCTCGCCGTGCCGTGGACGTGGATCAAGGAAGGGCGCGCCATTGCATTGCCGCTGCTGTCGCACTCGTACTTTCCGCTCGGCATCGAGTCGGCGGATCTCCCCCTCCTCTCGCTCCTCGGCGCGCTCGGCGGCGGCATCGCCTCGCACTTTTTGCATCTCCTCGCCGCGATTGCCACCGCCGTCGTGGCCTGGAACCTGACCGGCCGCAACGGCCTGGCCACCGCCGCGATCATCACCACGCCGGCGCTCCTCATCGCCGCGGGCTGGTCGCTCGTCGACTGGCCGCTCGTCGGCCTCGCCCTCGTCGCCTTCGAAGCGGTCGGCGACGACGCGCGCTTCGCCGCCGCCATCGGCGCGGGCCTCCTGACGAAGTACACCTTCATCCCCATCGCCATCGTCCTCATCGTCGCGCGCCGGCGGTGGCGTGCGGCGCTCCCCGCCTTCGCCATCGGCTGCGTCTTCTTCGTGCGCAACCTCATCCTCACCGGCAACCCGTTCGCGCCATTCTTCACGAGTCTCGCGCCGCACGTCGCGCACTACCGCGGCGCGGCCTACCTCTCCGACTACGTCTTCGACGGCAAGTTCATCGACGAGAGCCTCGGCGCCTCGCTCCTGGCGCTCCTGCCGCTGGCGACCGGCCTCGTTCCCGTCATCCTCGCGCTCCTCGCCGTCGCCCTCTTCTTCCTCGCACCGTCGGCGCGCATCCTCATCCCCTTCCTGGCCGTCCCGGCGGCGCGCAACCTCCCGCCGTCGCGCACGCTCCGCGTGCTCCTCGCCGTCGCCGTGGCCGTGCAGCTCTTCCTCGCTGTCTGGTTCGTCGACCGCAATGGCGTCTTCGCCCTCCTGGCCGGCAATCAATCGGACGAGGAGTACCTCGTGAAGGCGCGCCCGTCGTACGTCACGGTCGAGAGCATCGACGCCCTCGCGCCGCCCGGCGCCGTCGTCCTCGTCGTCGGACTCAACGAGACCTACTGGTTCGAGCACCGCGTGCGCGGCGGCGGCAACTTCGACGGCCCGCGCCTCTCCGCATACCTCGAGCAGCCGACGCCCGACGCGCTCTACGCGCAGCTCAAGCGCGACGGCATCACCCACGTCGCCGTCGTCTCGCTGCCGCCGCTGCCGACGAACGTGGCGAAGAAAGTCGAAGAGCGCGAGACCGCGCTCTCGCCCGCCTCACAGCGGGTCATGTCGCAGACGCTCGACCGCTACGCAGCTGGTGTAGCATCGCGCGGCGCTGCGACGCTGTTCACGTTGCGATGAAGGAGAACTGAATGGAAAAGGTCACCGGTGTGGGGGGCATCTTCTTCAAGGCGGAGGACGCGCCGAAGCTGCGCGACTGGTACCGCGACAACCTGGGCATCGACGTCGATCCGCAATGGGGCGGCGCGATGATGGGCGACGTCGTCTGGTCGATCTTCCCGACGACGTCGAAGCACTTCGACAAGCCGTGCATGATCAACTATCGCGTGAGCGACCTCGACGCCATGCTCGCCCAGCTCCGCGCCGCCGGCGCGACGGTCGACGAGAAGGTCACCGACGACGACTTCGGGCGCTTCGGTTGGGTCACCGATCCCGAGGGAAACCGCATCGAGCTGTGGCAACCCGCTGCTACGGACAAGTAGCGAACGCCTCGGTGTCCGTCACCGCCGGCGCCGACTGGCCGAAGTAATTGAAGTAGCGCTTCGTCTGCCCGCTCTTCACGTCCGTCACGGCGAGCTGGTAGTGCACGTTCGTCGTGGCCGCGGAGAAGACCCACTTGTTGTTGTTCACCGGGCAGCCGTCGAGCACCTTCACCAGGAGCTCCCAGTTGTCGGAGCCGAAGAACCAGAAGAGCCCCGACGTCGAGTTCGACCCCGGGACGACGGTGCCGACGCCGCGCGTGCCGTCGGGCAGCTGCCACTTCGACGTCACGCTGAAGCGGTTCGGCGTCAGGCAAAGCTGCGTCGAATTCGTGGAGCCGCACGTCAGCGCCACCGGCGAGGTCAGATACGCGCCGGTGCCGTTCGTCGTTCCGTGGTGGCCGGCGATGGCGTCGTTGGCGTTGCCGTCGAGGTGATAGACCGCCACGAGCCCCGTCTGTGGCGTATTGATGGTTTTGTTGATCCCGGAACGGAGCTCGTCCTGCGTCCGGGCCACGTTCCAGAGCCGCACTTCGTCGATCGTGTTCGCGTACTCGGGCGAGTAGGCGACGTCGCTGTTGAAGCGCATCGGCTGCGTGTTCGTCGTCATCGGGCCGCTATCGGCCCGCGACGCCACGAGCTCGCCGTCGATGTAGTGCTTGCGCGTCGCGCCGTCGTAGGTCACGGCGATGTGCACGAACTCGTTGGCCGGAACCTTGCCGCCGTCGAAGAGGCTCGGCGTGCCTTTGATGTAGGAGCGCAGCGTCGTGCCGCAGACGCCGATCCACCACGCCGTCGTGTACTGCTTGCCGGCGATGCCGCTGCAGGGTCCAGCGTCGCTGCCGCTGACCCAGGCCTCGAACGTGAAGCCGGTCGAGAAGTCGAAGACACTGCTGTGCGGCACCTCGACGTAGCCTTGACCCGAGTTTCTGACGAAGAACGCGCCGTAGGGCTGTGCGGCGGCCGGCGTCGCCGCGACGATCAACGAGAGGACGAAGAGCGCCGCGTATCGATTTCTCATGACGGTAGAGTACACCGTCCCTACGGGCAGGTCGCGAACGCTTCGGTGTCCGTGCTACACCGTCACGGCCTCGCCAACGCCCGCGGCCGCGCGCAGCGCGTCGACCTTGTCCGTCGCCTCCCAGGTGAACTCCGGCTCGCTGCGGCCGAAGTGGCCGTACGCCGCGGTCTTCTTGAAGATCGGGCGGCGGAGGCGCAGCGACTCCATGATGCCGCGCGGCGTCATCTGGAAGTTCTCACGCACCAGCTCCACGAGCTTGGCCGGATCGATGCGCTCCGTGCCGAACGTGTCGACGTAGACCGACACCGGCTCGGCCACGCCGATGGCGTAGGCGAGCTGCACTTCGACTTCGTCGGCCAATCCCGAGGCCACGATGTTCTTGGCGATGTAGCGGGCCATGTAGCACGCCGAGCGGTCGACCTTCGTGGGGTCTTTGCCCGAGAACGCGCCGCCGCCGTGGCGCCCGCGGCCGCCGTACGTGTCGACGATGATCTTGCGGCCGGTGAGGCCGGTGTCGCCCTGCGGTCCGCCGATGACGAAGCGCCCGGTCGGATTGATGTGGAAGACCGTGTTGGAGTCGATGAGCTCCACCGGCACGGTCGGCTTGATGACGTGCTCGATGATGGCGTCGCGGAGGTCGCGGCTGCTGACCGCGGGCGAGTGCTGCGTGGAAATGACGATGGCGCTGGCGCGGATCGGCCGTTTGCCCTCGTACTCGATCGTCACCTGTGACTTGCCGTCGGGGCGGAGGAAGTCGAGCTCGTTCGCTTTGCGCACCTCCGTCAGCTTCCGCACGAGCTTGTGCGCGAGGGTGATTGGCAGCGGCATCAGCTCCTCAGTCTCGCGGCAGGCGAAGCCGAACATCAGGCCCTGGTCGCCGGCGCCGCCGGTGTCGACACCCTGGGCGATGTCCGGCGACTGCGGGTCGATCGAGGAGATGACCGCGCAGGTCTCGCTGTCGAAGCCGTACTTGGCGCGGGTGTAGCCGATCTCGCGGATGGTGTTGCGGACGACGGACGGGAAGTCGACGTAGGTCTTGGTCGTGATCTCGCCCGAGATCATGGCCATGCCGGTCGTGACCAGCGTCTCACAGGCGACGCGGCCGAGCGGATCCTCGGCCAGGACGGCGTCGAGAATCGCGTCCGAAATCTGGTCGGCGATCTTGTCCGGATGCCCCTCGGTGACGGACTCCGAGGTGAAAAGGGTGCGGTAAGCCATTGTAGGGGATGCTCCTGACGTTGAAATCGCGTCATCCTAGCACGTAGAGGGGTGGCGTAGAATCATCCGCATGAGCCATCCTGACATCGATGCCCTCGACCTCGCGCCGACGGCCAAAGCGGCCGCCGAGTTGATCAAAGGAAAGCATCCCGACGTCGTGTTTACGAGCGGCCGCCGCTCGCTGTCGGAACAGGCGAGCGCGATGGCTGCGAACATCGTCTCATCGGGCAATCGCAACTGGATCCGGCAGACCTATGCCGCCGCCGACGCTCTGCAGCAGTGGGTCGACGCCAATCCCGATGTCGTTACGAAAGATGGCATCGCCGCCGGCCTGGAGGCAACGCTGCACACGCTGCCCGACGCAGACCGCAACAAAGTCAGTAAGCACCTCACCGGGCAGGCGTTCGACATCAAGCCGCAGACTGCGAACGCCGACGTCATCAAGTCGGACATCCGGGAGCTTCCCGGCCTGACCAAGTTCCTCGAGCGGGAAGGTGGTCTCGTCCGTTGGCACGCCCAGTTCCAGGAAAGCTGACGCCCTCGCTGGCCGCCCCCTTGCAACCTCGGCAGTGATGCTCAAGGCCCGCGACATCGGCGCCTACCGCGACCTCCTCGTGCTCTTCACCCGCTACGGGCGAAAAGACTTCCGTCTTTCGCTCGCGCCGGAGGACATCGTCGCCACAGCCGAGGAGGGGGAAGAGGCCATCGAGCCGGACGTGGCGAAGCGCGCCAAAGCCTTCGCCGAGTCCCTCAAGAAAATGGGGCCGACGTACGTGAAGTTCGGCCAGGTCCTCTCGACTCGGCCCGACATCGTGCCGCCCGAGTACATCGCCGAGCTGGAGTCGCTGCAGGACTCCATCGAGCCGTTCTCCTTCGCCGAGGTCGAGCGGATCGTCGAGGAGGAGCTCGGCGTGCGCATCTCGAAGGCCTTCGAGACCTTCGACTCCACGCCCCTCGCCGCGGCGTCGCTCGGCCAGGTCCACCGCGCCGTTCTCCGCGACGGCCGCGAAGTGGTGGTCAAGGTCCAGCGCCCGCAGGTGCGCGAGCAGGTGCGCGACGAGCTGGCCATGTTCAACGACATCGCCCACGCGCTCGAGCAGCACTCCGAGATCACGCGGAAGCTCAACCTCGTCGGCGCCATCGACCAGGCCAAGATCACGCTGACGAACGAGCTCAATTACCTGCAGGAGGCGCGCAACGCCGAGGTGCTGCGGAACAACCTCGCCTCGTTCCCGCAGATCTACATCCCGCAGGTCATCCACGACATGACGACGTCGCGCATTTTGACGACGGAGCTCGTGCGCGGGCGCAAGGTCTCGAAGCTCACGCCGCTCGCGCTCATCGACCACAACTACGCGGAGCTCGCCGGCGTCTTGACGCGCGCGTATCTCAAGCAGATCTGCGTCGACGGTTTCTGGCACAGCGATCCCCACCCCGGCAACCTCTTCATCCGCGACGAAGACGGCCGCTCGCAGATCGTCCTCCTCGACTTCGGCCAGGTCAGCCACATCAGCCACGAGCTCCAGGACGAGATCATCAAGCTGCTGCTGGCGATCTCCTCGAACCGCGGCCACGAAGTCGCCGACGCCTGCGTCCGCATGTCGGAGATCGAGGAGACCTTCGACGTCACGCGCTTCGTCAAGGACATCTCCACGATCGTGGCGAACTTCCACGACACCGACGTCCGCCAAGTCAACGCCGGGCAATTGATCTTCAGCGTCATTGCCATCGCCAGCAACAACGGCGTGAAGGCGCCGGCGGAGCTGGCCATGCTGGCGAAGACGCTGCTGCACCTCGACGGCATCACCAAGAAGCTCGATCCCGACTACGACCCGCAGAGCGTGATCCGCGGGTACGCCGAGGAGCTCATCGCGCAGAAGCTGATGCAGAAGTTCAACCCGCGGAACTTCTACCCGGCCCTGCTCGACCTCAACCAGCTCGTGCTCGACCTCCCCCACCGCACGCGCGAGATCCTCGACCAGACGGCAGCCGGGCGCCTGACGATGGCGATCAAGCTGACGCAGGCGGAGGTCTTCCTCGCCGGCATCCACAAGATCGCGAACCGCATCACCGTCGGCGCGGTGACGGCGGCGCTCCTCATCTCCTCGACGATGCTGATGCGCGTCCCGAGCCGCTTCGCGATTCTCGGCTACCCGGGCCTGGCGGTCCTCGGCTACTTCATCTCGCTGGTCGTCGCGCTGTACCTCGTGGTCTCGATTCTGATGCGCGACCGGCAGGATGAAGAGAGGGCGAAGGCGAAAGGGCCTTAACGCGCGGCGCGACGGCGCGGTGCGCCGAAGAGCTGCACAACACGCGCCGCGCGCCGAAGTACGGCACTTCGCCGGCGCGACGGCGATCCTCGGCGACGCCAGACGAATCCGGTAGCCGGCCAACACCGCTCCGTTGGCCGTGACGCGGCCGAGGAAGTAGCTGTTGGGTCCTCGCCGGTTGGAGCGAGTCGGTCCAACGAAGCGCGCTTCTGTCGGACGGCAGCTTTCATCCGAGCAGGATGAATGCGCTATTGAGCCGTCATCTTCGCCAGACGGCACCAGTGCTTCGGGTCCTCGTACCCGGTCACGCCCCACACGGATCGATGCATCTCCCCACACGCCAGGGGCTTCAGCTTGCTGAGGTCGAGATCGGCGACAGTGGCTCCCCACAGGCACGTTTTCTGATCGTAGGAGGCGCAGGCGGGATTGCCGTCCGGCATAATGGTGAACGCGAGCGTGCCGGCGTTCGGCGGTGGAAACGTCGCAACGCGCCAGCGCAATCGGAGATGTGGGGTTTCCTTGTCGGTCGACGCGGTTGTTCGAGACGCAATCAGCCCACCCACGAGCGCCCCGAGGAGCTGTGCTCCTCCGGACGGCGCCGGGGCAACGCTGGTCGGCTGAGGACGTTCGACCGGCCTGCTCTCTGTCTCCTTCCAGACGAGCGTCGCTAGCTCACTCTTGAAGGTGAGCAGAGGCCCTTCTTTCGAGATTTGATTGCTCCCGTTGCCGGGGTTGAGGCCAGTGCCTGCAGTTGCCTGGCGAGCTCCTCGAAGCTGGCCAATTTTCAGATCCCAGGCGTTGCCCGAACGCCGCAATTCGCCCGACCACCCGTACTCGCTAGCAGTGGTCGTTTCGGCCAGGAAGTAATCCTCGGAAACTTTCCGAAGACGCATGACCAAGCCGGGCCGTTGGGCCTGACCGTTCCGGGTGTAAAGCTCATACCAGCCTTCATGAAGCGGATTGGTGTCCGGTGCCTGAGTGACAGGTGCCGGCGCTGGAGCGACGGGTGGTGCCTGCGCCACACCAACGGGTGCCGGCGCGGCCGCTCCGGCCGCCTCGAGATCCCAAGGATGGTTCCACTTTTTGAAGTACGACTTGACGTACGTGATGTCCAGCGCGGTGGCATTGTCGGCGGCGTCGCGCAGGACGATCCCGACGATCCCGGAGGAGGCGACCAGCGGTCCGCCTGAAGAGCCGGGCAGGATCTGCATGGTCTCCAGGTCCATCTGTCCGTCGATGATCTCCTCGCTGGCAACACGACCGGGGCTCACCGGCACGAGCCACTGCCGGGTTTTGCCGATGTTCCACACCTCCGTCGAACGCTTTCGTTGTTCCGCTCCGCCGAGGCACTGCTTCTTCCACTGGAATCCGGACGGAGGGGTGACCGTGAGCACCGCCAGATCGTGAGTGACGTCATGAGTGCCTAGAAGCGTTGCGTCGATCATTGCCCCTTGACGGTCGAAGAACTCCACTTGCACCTTGACCGGATCAACGCCCGCGTCCTCAGGGTGGACGACGTGGTTCGCCGTGGCGATGTAAAGACTTCCGCCCCGCTCGCCGACGATGAATCCGAAGCCGTTTTCGGTATGGTCACCCGATACCGCCTGGATCCTCACCACATTCGCCTTCAGGCTTTCGGCGACGTCATAACCGGAAGATTGCGCGGTCATTCGTACGGCGAATAGCGACACAGCCACGAAGACCAATAGCCTCACCGGAAAATCGTATTTCGTACGCTCCATATCAGCCCCCATAGAAAGCACATGGCACTCCAGAAGAACGCCAGTGACTTCTTGTTGTACAGATACTCGAGATAAGAAGGCGCGAGTTCGGTTTTGGTCGTCGAATCTCCTACGCGGAGGCCCGATACGGCGCCGTTGACGGTCATGTGAATCACGCCCTTGGCGCCCTTCGCGTCAAGGACCGCGGACGCCTTGGGGCGCATTGCGAGAAGATCGCCTTCGCGGAGCTCCAACAGCGGCCACGCCGCGTCGTTGAACCGCGCCGTGCCGCTCTTGATCCCGGAGATAAGCACCCGCTCTCCGGCACCTTTCAGCTCTTCACGCGCGAAGCTCAGTTTCGTCGTCTGCGGACGGCCGAGAGACCAGGGCTCGGGTGAATGAACGGTCAACTGAGAGGGAACGGCCTGCGCCTTTCCGACCGCGAATTCCACCGTCTCCGGGATATCGATCTGATACGAGTCATTCACGGTCGTTTCGCCGGCCCGCGGTCCCGCGGTCACGGTGACCTTCCCCGTCACCGTGATCTTCCCGGTCAGCCGCGCCCGGCCGGCGAAGATGTCCACTTCGTCCTGGTCCGTGAAGAGCTCGACCGTGCCGTCCTTGTCGACTTCGAGCATCTGCAGGTCGATGCGGCCTCCCTTCAGCTCGAACCAGGCGTCGCCGGATTCTTGATCGATCTCCAGGCCGAGGTT
This sequence comes from Thermoanaerobaculia bacterium, assembly GCA_035276475.1. Taxonomy (GTDB): domain Bacteria; phylum Acidobacteriota; class Thermoanaerobaculia; order Gp7-AA8; family Gp7-AA8; genus DATDFB01. The sequence goes on from DATELQ010000020.1 coordinate 10,570, forward strand.
CGGCGCATTGATCCTGGAAACCCGCTCGAAGTGCATCATCGGCGAGTGAAACGCGTCGTCGATGCGCCACGCCTTCCCCAGCGTCGCCGTGACGCTGTCCGTATCGACAGTCATGGAGATGTCGGTTTGCGGAATCTTGAGACTCCAGAGGATGCCCGCCGCCACGACGCAAACCAGCGCAACGCCCGCCGGCCACAGCCAGGAGCGGCCTTGTTTCTTGGGAGGCCTGATGGCGAGGAGACGTGAATACGCATCTATTTCTTCGAGCTCGGGACGGAGCTCGTGCGCTTCGGTGCCGTCGAGCAGCCGGCGCACCACGGCGGCGATCCGCTCCTCGCGCCTGCTCGCAAGCTGGCCGCCGAAGTCGGCGGTCATGGCGAGGGGATCTCCAGACGCAGCGCCAGCGTCTCCCACCTCGAGCTCCCTCCGGACTGTGCTGCTGTTTCCAGGCAGTGCACGCCGGCGGGAAGTTGGGCGAGATTGATGGCGATAGGCCAGCTTGCAGTGACGGGATGTTGGATGGCGTTCTGCCACGGACCGAAGGCTTGACAACCGTCACCGCGAGCCGGTGCCCGCCGCCACTTGACCTGTTGTGCGTCGAACGTAGCTTCGATGGTCAGGAGCGGCGCAGCGGGTTTCACTGCCACGCCTTGCGTCACGACGCGCACCGGGACCAGCGTCTTCCCGGTCTCAGGTCCCTTCCAACCGAAAATGCCGATTCTGCTCTCGCCGAGGCTTGCCTTCAGAAGCACGTCTCGCACAGGCCACACCATGGTCGCGCCGGCAGGCAACGCGGCGTCCATCCGGTAATACGTCTTCGGAGGGATGGCCACGGCGCGGACGTTGATGGGCTGGGTCTGACCGGGCGCGGATACCTGCAGCCGGACCGCGGGGTCCAGTTCGAAGTGGATCTTGCCCAGACTGAAGGACATCGCGGCGAGACTGCGGGCGCCCACATTGGCCACGTAGAGGCCTTCGCAGCGGTCCCCCCGCTTTTGATATCCCGACTGACTGTCTTTCAGCGGCGGCAGATCCTTGCACGTCAGATCCTGTGCAAGGACGACGCGACGATCCACCGTGCAGCAGAGGACAGCGGCGAAGAGAAGAATGACGGCTGAGCGCCTTGACATGATCTGAGAACCACCTTCGGAAGCCGACTTTCGCAAGGAATCCTGAGGGGTGGTGATCGAACGGCGTAATTCGTTTCATGGACGGTTTGCGGCTACTTCGCGGGCGCGACCGGCAGGACGAGGAGAGGGCGAAGGCGAAAGGGCCCTAACGCGTAGCGCGGCGCCGCGGCGGCAGTGGAAAGAAGTGCACGAACACTCGCCTCGCGCCGGAGTACGGCTCCTCGCGTCCAGACCACCACGGCGTTGCGTCCGTCCGCGGCGATTTCAGCTTCCCAGCCGGGCGCGATCTGCATCGGCTTCGGCCAGCGCGGCCGAAGGTCGGCGGTGTAGGACATCAGAACGATTTTGCCGCGCGAGTTTCCGGTGACAAAGCGGACGTCACCGGCGGCCGCGATCCGCGGCACTGCCCACGACACGGTGTCGGCGAGCGTCACCGCGCCGTCGGCCATGACACGCGCGAGCCGGCCGCCGATCCTGTTTTCGCCCGCGATCACGAGGTAGGCGTCACGGCCGTTCGTCGCCTTCGCGCCGACAAAGCGATTACCCGACGGCTCGATGACGATTGGCGCGGCATCGATCGCTTCACCTGATCGGCGCGCGCGGCGGACGCTGAGCCCCGGCCGTTCGTAGCCGGAAAGGCGAAAAACAGGCTGCCGGTCCACATGAGCGCGGAGCTGTCGTCGATCTCGACGTCCGCCGTCACTTCGCCATTCGTGGAAATGAATTGCGCCGACACTTCGTCCGCTCCGCAGCCGCAGGGATTGAGACGAACGAACTCTTTCCCATCGAAGACGAGATCCCACGCCGTCAGATCCTGGAGCGGCCGGCGCGTGCCGTTCGACAGCAATGCGTGCCTGCGACCGGTCATGACCGACCATCCGGTGAGAATCGAACGTCCATCGGTGGCGATCGACGGCACTCCCTGATCTTCGACGACGGTGAAGTTCCAGATCGCGGCCGGCGGCGCGAAGAGATCGGGATGGACGCTGGCAGTCAATGGATCGAGGAAGGTCCCGGCGACAACGAGATATCCGGCCGCGACTTTGAGGACGGTTCCCTCACGCAGCCAGCCGTTGCCCTTAGGCTGCGCATCGATGCCGACACGCATGACCGCCAGCTCGCGGTAGCCCTGCGCCACCACGAGGTAGAGCGAGCCGTCCCACACCGCCCGCGTCGGCCCGTAGGCCACGGCGTCGAAGTCGATCTGGGCCGGGACGCGGCGGAACGAAAAATTGGTGAGAAAGCCTAGGGTACGCCACGATTTCGCATCGTCCCACACGATCAGCGGCCCGCCGTCGCCTCCCGAAGCGATGGAAACCGACTTCACCGTGCTGTTCGGATCGATCTGCAGCTCGGCCTGCGCGGTCAGGCGGCCGTCGGTAGAAATCCGTACAACTGGCAAGCGGGATGCGTCGACCGTCAGAAGCGCGGCGAAGCCGCCGGCGCTGCCGGTCCTGACGATGGCGCAGCGGACGATGCCGGTGGCCGTCCAGGCGACCAGGGCATCGACGCCGTCGCTCGCCGCCGCGAGAGCGTTGAAGTACGACGCGTGCGTGATCGTCGGCGGCGCAACCGGGATCTCGGATGCGAACAGCCGAGAGGCGGCAGCGAAGACGAGGAACAGCAGGCGGCGCACGCGTTCATTACGCGGCGCGCGCGCCGTGCGTCGTCAGAACCCTTCGAGCAGATTCGTCACCAACGTCTCCGCGAACCGCACCGCGATCTCCCGGATCGCGCGCGTTTCCTGGTCGAAGGCGTCGGTCGACTCGGTATTCGTCTGGTAGTTCTCCGTGAAGCGGTACTGGTCGTTCTTCCACAGCACCTTGTCCTCGGCGCGGTGGTCGACGAGCTCGATGTTCGCGGTGATGGCCACCTGGTACTGCGTGGCCCGGCCCTGGGCGTTGAAGGCGATCGGGAAGATACCGAAGCTGTCGATCGAGCCGCGGAGGATGATGTCGGCCTCCTTCGGCGCGGTCACGAGGCGGAGGCGGCCGCGGGAGACGAATTCGTCCGCGACCGCCTGCGTGACCCGCTGCTCCAGCTCCACGCGCGTCGTGCGGTTGACGAACGCCGGCACCTGGATCGTGTGCACCGTCGGCGGCAGGAGATTCTGGGCCGTCCCGACCAGCGTGTAGCCGCAGCCGGTCGCGAGCAGCCAACTTCCGAGTACGAGGAGCCGCTTCATCGGCGATAGGTCACATGAATGGCCATATCGTCGGGATTCGCCTTCTTCTTCGACATCTCCTCGAACTTGGCGTAGTTGTACTCCCAGATCAGCGTCTGCCCTTCCTGGCGCGTGGCGTTGCTCGACACGACCTTGAACGGCGCGGTGATGCGATAGCTGACGCGCATCTTGTTGAACGCGTCCTTCATCAGCTTCTCGGTGTCGGCGTCCATCTTCGGCCCGCCGCCTTCCTTCGCTTCCTCCTGCACCTTCTCCGTCGGGTTCTGCGGCTTGGTGCGGATGGTGATGGTGTCGCCCTTCTCCACGAGCTCCAGCCCTTCGAACGGCGTGTCGATGACGCTCTTCTTCGTCGGGTCTTCGCTCTTCCCAGACGGCAGCTTCACGCCGATGAGGTGGTTGAGCTTGTCGAAGCCGAAGGTGAAGAACGTGTCGACGCCGAAGTCCTGCTCCTTGGCGTTGAACGAGAGCAGCTTCACGCCTGGCGGCAGCCCCTTCTCGACGTCTTCCTTTTTCGGCTTGTCGCTCGGCGTATTCGCCGCGACCGACTTCTTCGCCGACTTCTTGAAGTCGGCCTTCGCCTTGGCCAGCTCCTCGGCGGTCATCGGCCCCTTCTTCCCCTCCATCTCCCGGCCGATCTGGGCCATGATCACGACCATCGGCTCCATGTCGATGCCGAGGTGAAAGTCGGCCGTGCCGGAGAGGTCCTGCTTGAGGGTGATGGCGTTATCGATCTGAAAGCATCCTGAAAGAAGCAAAAGGATCGCTAAGGCAACGCTCTGTTTTTTCATCTGATCACCAGGTTCACCAGCTTACCTGGAATGTACACGCGTTTCACGATTTCCTTGCCCGACAGCCATTTTTGAACCGTTTCGTTGGCCGCAACGGCCGCGAACACCTGCTCCTCGGACGGAGGGCTCGGAACCTCCACCTGCCCGCGCAGCTTGCCGTTGACCTGGACGACGATCGTGGCGACATCCTCCTTCATCAGCTCGGGGTCAGAGACGGGCCAGGGGGCATCGAGAATGAAGCCTTTCTCCCCCATCCGCTCCCACAGCTCCTCGGTGATGTGCGGCGCAAACGGATGGAGAAGCTGCAGGAGGGCGACGTAGACCTCGCGCACGTCGTCGCCGCGGGTGACGGCGTCACCGATCGCGTTCGACAGCTCCATGAGTGCCGAGATCGCGGTGTTGAACTCGAAGCGCTCGATGCGCTGCGTGACCGCGGCGATGGTCTGGTGGGTCTTGCGCGTCAGAACGCGGCTCGCCGTTCGCTGCCCGCTGCTCGCCAGCAGAGCCTCGCCGTGAGCCCAGACGCGATTGAGGAACCGTGAGGCCCCGACGACCCCTTCGTCGGACCACGCCGCCTCCTTCTCCGCCGGCGCGATGAAGAGCGTGTATACACGCTCCGTGTCGGCGCCGTACTTCGCGATCAACTCGTCGGGCGGGACGACGTTGAAGTGCGACTTCGACATCTTCCCCACCTCGGCCGTCAGCAGCTCCTCGCCGCGGTACGGCTTGCCATCGCGGAACTCGACTTCGCTCAGCGCCACCCACGCGCCGCTCTGGTCCTTGTACGCCTCCTTCGTGATCACGCCCTGGTTGAACAGCCGCGCGAACGGCTCCTCGAAATTCACGAGGCCCATGTCGTAGAGCGTCCGGGTGATGAAGCGCGCGTAGAGGAGATGCAGAATGGCGTGCTCGATGCCGCCGATGTATTGGTCGACCGGCAGCCAGCGGTTGACGAGCGCGGAGTCGAAGATCTTCGTGTCGTCGCGCGGCGTGATGAAGCGGCAGAAGTACCACGACGAGTCGACGAACGTGTCCATCGTGTCGGTCTCGCGCCGCGTCGCGCCGCCGCACTGCGGGCAGGTGGCGTTGACGAAGCGCGCGTCCTTCGCCAGCGGGTTCCCCTCGCGCCCGGTGAACGGCACGTCGAGCGGCAGCGTGACGGGGAGTTGCTCCTCCGGCACCGGCACGATCCCGCAGCGGTCGCAGTAGAGCATCGGGATCGGCGTTCCCCAGTAGCGCTGGCGCGAGATCAGCCAGTCACGCAGGCGGTAGCGGACCATCCGCTTGCCGATGCCGCGGCGCTCGATCTCGTCGATGATTCTCTCGACCGCTTGCGCGAACTTCAGCCCGTCGATGAGGGGCGAGTTCACGGCGACGCCGTTCTCTTTGTCGACGTACGGAAGTTCCCCGCCGTCCACCACGCGCCGGACTTCGATGCCGTACTGCTGCGCGAACTCGAAGTCGCGCTCGTCGTGCCCCGGCACGGCCATGATCGCGCCGGTGCCGTACTGCATCAGCACGAAGTTGCCAAGCCAGATCGGGATCTCTTCGTTGGTGAACGGATTGACCGCGAACTTGCCGGTGAAGCGCCCTTCCTTCCCCGCCTCCTGCCGCTCCAGGTTGCTCTGGTTGCTCACGGCGGCGATCCACTGCTCGATGTCGGCGCGCTGCGGATGATCGGCGATGAGCGCGGCGACGTCGGGGTGCTCCGGCGCGAGGACCATGAAGGTCGCGCCGTAGATGGTGTCGGGACGCGTCGTGAAGATGCGGATCGGCTTGCCCAGCGCCGGCACGGAGAACTCGACGTCGGCGCCGACGGAGCGGCCGATCCAGTTCCGCTGCATGAGCTTCACCTTCTCGGGCCAGTCGTCGAGCGAGTCGAGGCCGGCGTCGAGGCGGTCGGCGTAGTCGGTGATTTTGAAGAACCACTGCTCGAGCTCGCGCTGCACGACCACGGAGCCGCAGCGCTCGCACCGCCCGTCGATGACCTGCTCGTTCGCCAGCACGGTCTGGTCGGTCGGGCACCAGTTCACCGGCGCCTTGCCGCGGTATGCGAGGCCGCGCTTGTAGAGCTGGAGAAAGAGCCACTGGTTCCAGCGGTAGTACTCAGGCTCGCACGAGGCGAGCTCCTTCGACCAGTCGTAGAGGATCCCCCAGCGCTCGAACTGCGCCTTCATCCGGGCGATATTGCCGAGGGTCCATTGGCGGGGGTGCGTGCCGCGCTTGATGGCGGCGTTCTCGGCGGGGAGGCCGAAAGCGTCCCATCCCATGGGGTTGAGGGCCATGCGCCCGCGCATGCGGAAGGCGCGGAAGATCGCGTCGCCGAGGATGTAGTTGCGGCCGTGGCCGACGTGAAGGTCGCCGGAGGGGTAGGGAAACATGTTGAGCATGTAGAACTTCTCGCCGGGCGCGTTGACGTCGACCTCGGCGACGCGCGCCTCCGCCCAGCGCTGCTGCCACTTCGGCTCGATCTCGGAGGGGGTGTAAGGCATGGGGCGGGAGTATAAGTGCTGAGTGCTGTGTGCTGAGTGCTGAGTCGGGGGCGGCACCCAGCACTCAGCACTCAGCACTCGTAGACAAACGTCACGGGCCCATCGTTCTCGAGACTAACGATCATCATCTCCCTGAATCGCCCGGTCGCCACTCGTACCCCGGTCGACCCCAGCTCCGCGACGAAGAGCTCGAACAGCTCCCGCGCCCTCCCCGGCTCCTCGGCGTTGTCGAAACTGGGGCGGCGGCCCTTGGCGATCGAGCCGGCGAGGGTGAACTGCGACACCGCCAGGATCGCGCCGCCGACCTCGCTCACATCGCGGTTCATCTTCCCGGCGTCGTCGCTGAAGATGCGCAGCTCGCGAACCTTCCGCGCGGCGTCGCGCATGGCCTGCTCGCCGTCCCCCTTCTCTACAGCGGCTAGAACGAGGAGGCCGGCGGCGATCTCGGAGACGATTTCTCCTCCGACGGACACCGATGCGCGGCGGACGCGCTGGATGACGCACTTCACCGGAACCGCCGCACGAAGGCGAGGACGAGTGCCGGGATCAGCAGGAGCAGGAATGCCCACTTCAGGTGCGAGGCGGCGCTCGCCACGGCAGCGAGCCCGAGCGGCACCGCGTGACACGACTCGTAGCAGAGCACCAACGCGATGAACGAGACGTTCTCGCAGTAGTCGAAGAACGCGGCCGCGTATGGGATGACGATGAGCCAGTGCCAACCCTTCGGCCGCATGCGCACGATCGCCACGGCGAAGAAGAGGCCGTAGATGGCCGGATAGAGAAGATCGAGCGCCGTTTCCTGCCGCAGATACTGGTCGAGCTGCTGATGCTCGTCGAAGTTCTTCAGGATGCGCGCGACGTCGTTCGGACAAACGCCATACTTGTGTCCGTCGAACGACGTTTCCGGATAGCCGGCGGCAAAGAATTGGAAGAGAACGGTGAAGACGATCAGGTAGATCAAGAGCACCCAGAAACCGTTCCAGGTGGCCATCCGCTCCGTCTTTTTCCACAGCCAGTCCATCATGCGCGTCATCATCGCTCTACGAGCGGTAGAAACCCAACGCCCGCACCTCGGATCGCATACAATTCCGCCACCCACACAGGCTGCGCCCGTGTCGCGCCGGCCCATCGTCCGGCGCCGGATTTCACATCAAACAGGGAGAGCATCAATGGTCAACAAAGTCATTTTGATCGGGCGGCTCGGCAAGGATCCGGAGCTCCGCTCGACCGCAGGCGGGCAGACCGTGGCCCGCTTCAGCCTCGCCACCGACGAGAAGTTCACCGACCGCAGCGGCGAGAAGCAGGAGCGCACCGAGTGGCACAACATCGTCGTCTGGGGGAAGCTCGCCGAGATCTGCGGGCAGTACCTCCGCAAGGGAAAGCTCGTCTACATCGACGGCTCGATCCGCAGCGACAGCTGGGATGACAAGGAGACGGGCCAGAAAAAGTACAAGACCGAGATCGTCGCCCAGAACATGAAGATGCTCGATCGCAAGGGCGACGGCGAGGAAGGCTCGTACTCCGGCGGCGGCAACTACGCCGGCGCCCGCAAAGGCTCCGCGCCCGCGCAGGAGATCGAGGACGACGACGAGGTTCCGTTCTAGGAAGCAGGTCACAGGGAACGGGTCACGGGTGACAGGTGAATTCGACCCTGTCACCTGTCACCCGTCACCTGTTACCCTGCGCCGATGGTTCGCGGCGAGCGCTTCAACGCCATCACCCACATCGTCGGCTCGGTGCTGGCGCTGGTGGGCGGCTCGGTGGCGATCGCGCTCGCGGCGCGGCACGGCGGCGCCGAGAAGATCATGGCCGTGGCCATCTACGCGGCGATGCTCTTCATCCTCTATCTGAGCTCGACGCTCTACCACTCCCTGCGCGGCAAGCCGAAGCAGGTCTTCCACGTCTTCGACCACTGCGCGATCTACCTCCTCATCGCCGGGACGTACACGCCGCTCACGCTGGTCACGCTCGGCGGGGTGTGGGGGTGGTGGCTCTTCGGCATCGTCTGGACGCTGGCCATCCTCGGCGTGCTCAAGGACGTCCTGCTGCACGGACGCTACCGCGCCGTCTCCATCGTCCTCTACGCGCTGATGGGATGGCTGATCATCGTCGCCTCGCAGCCGCTCTCGCGGGCCATGCCGAGGCCCGGGATCATGCTCCTCGTCGCCGGCGGCGTCGTCTATACCGTCGGCATCGCCTTCTTCGCCATGTCGAAGCGCGTCGCGCACATGCACGGCGTCTGGCATCTCTTCGTCATCGGCGGGAGCATCTTCCACTACGTCGCCGTGGTGCGTTACGTAGCGTTGCGGTAGCTCGCGTCAGGCGACGCCGTAACGCTCGCGAAGAACTCGGAGGTGATGCCGCTCGTGCCCGAGGATGATGTGGGCGAGTGCGCGAACCGACACGGCATTGTTGTTGGCCGTGCCGACGCGCTGCCACGCCTCCTCCGAAAACCCGCGGAACAGCGCCATCCTTGCCGCCCGCACCGCCGCATACCCCTCGGCGATCGAGCGCATCGAGCGCTCGTCGTAGTTCGAGTTCTGCATGTAGTCGTTCTCGTCGAATCCCGGCAGCGAGGCCGTGTCGCCGCGGGCGATGGCCAGCGCGCGATACGCGAAGACGTACTCCCCGTCGGTCAGGTGTCCGACGACCTGCTTCACGCTCCACTTCTCCGGCGCGTAGCGGTACGCCCCCTTCTCCTCGTCGATGCGCGACAGGATCGCCGCCGTCTCCGCGGCCTGCGTCTCCATCGCGCCGACGACGTCGTCCTCCGTCACGTTGGCAACGTAGCCGGCGAAGGACGGTGCGTACTCGCTCGGATCGGGCTTGGCCATTACGTCCACTCCTCTCTTCCACTGCGTCCGGTCTTCTGCGGCACGACCGTCTCGCGCCGCGTGCGCGTGCGGGCCATCTCCTCCGCGAGGCGCGCCGCCTCATCGCGTATGTCGTCGAAGCGCGCCACGGGCGGGGGGGCGGCGGCGCGGAGGCGGGCGATGTGCGCGCGATAGCGCTCGCCGTGGGCGATGGCCTGGTCGAAGCGCGCGCGGAACTCGGCGTTCGTGTCGGCGAGTTGGCGAAGGTGGCGCTTCAGGTCCAGCACGCGCTCGATGCGGCTGCAGAAGCTGATGACGTCGTTGCCGGCCACGACGGCGCGGTCGGCGATCATCTCGTACGCGCCGAGGTCGGAGACGGCGTGCATCTCCATGTCGTCGCTCACCGCGAGGCCGTCGAAGCCGAGCGTGCCGCGCAACAGCTCCGTGGAGATGCGGTAGCTGACCGTCGCCGGCGTGCCGGGATCGATCTGCGGATACGTGCCGTGGCCGATCATCACCGCTCCTGCCTCGTTCGCCAGCCGCTTGTACGGCACGAGGTCGCGTGCCAGAAGCTGCGCTTCCGACAGATTGATCGTCGTCGTGCTGTAGTGCGAGTCGGCGGAGCCCAAGCCGATGCCGGGAAAGTGCTTGAGGCACGACGCCGTGCCGGTGGCGTGCAGGCCGCGCATGAAGGCGCCGGCAAGCACGGCGACGCGCTCCGGATCGTTGCTGAACGTGCGCCGCTCCAGCCCCTCGGACGCCACATCGCCGGGGACGTCGACGACCGGCGCGAGGTCGACTTCGACGTCGAGCCAGCGCAGAGCCTTCCCGATCACGCGGCCCGACATCCCTGCGAGCTCCTCGGCGTCGGCCCCTTCGTCGAACGACTGTGCGCTCGGCAGGTTCGGAACGAGCTTGCGGAGGCGGTCGACGCGGCCGCCCTCCTGGTCCATCATGAACACGGGCGGCTTCTTGGCGATCGACTTGATCTCCGCGATCAGCTCGCGGAGTTGTTCGGGCGAGGCGATGTTGCGGCCGAACAGCACGATCGCGTACGGCGTGACGTCGCCGATGATGCGGCGCTCCAGATCCGTGAGCGCGGGGCCGGTAAGGCCGATGCCGAGCAGTTGCGTTCCCATCAGTCTTCGAGCGTCTCCTTCAACTTCGCCAGCTCGTTGAGCGCCTGGAGCGGGGTCAGCGCATCCAACTGCAATGCGCGCACCCTGTCGAGCACGTCCTGCTCGCGCGAGCCAAACAGGGACAGCTGGCGCGTGGACGGCCGCGGCGTGGTGCGCGTCTCTTCGACGAGGTCGCGCTCGTGCCGCTCCAGCGTGGAGAGGATCTCACGGGCGCGCTCGATGATCGAGTGCGGAATGCCGGCGAGCTTCGCCACTTGGATGCCGTAGCTCTTGTCCGCCGCCCCCTCGACGACCTTGCGCAGGAAAATGATCTGGTCGTTCCATTCCTTGACCGCGACGTTGAAGTTCGCCACGCGCGGCTTCGTCTTCGCCAGATCCGTGACCTCGTGGTAGTGCGTGGCAAAGAGGGTGATGCCGCCGCGGCCGGCCGCGTCGTGGAGGTGCTCGACGATCGCCCACGCCAGGGAAAGTCCGTCGAACGTGGCCGTGCCGCGGCCGACTTCGTCGAGGATGATGAGCGACCGGTTGGTCGTGTTGTTGAGGATGTTCGCCGTCTCGTGCATCTCCACCATGAACGTCGACTCGCCGCGCGCCAGCTGGTCGGAGGCGCCGACGCGGGTGAAGATCCGGTCGAAGATACCGAGGCGCGCTTTCGAGGCCGGGACGAACGAGCCGGCCTGGTTGAGGAGGACGATGAGCGCTACCTGGCGTAGATAGGTTGACTTTCCTCCCATGTTCGGCCCCGTGATGATCTGGATGCCGTTGCGGTCGCGGGCGACGTCGGTGTGGTTCGGGATGAAGCGCTCCGAGGTGAGCTGCTCGATGACCGGGTGGCGCCCGTCGTCGATGCAGATCTCGACCTCGTCGGAGAGCGCCGCGCGCACATAGCGGTGGCGGACGGCGATGGCGGCGAGCGAGGCCAGCGCGTCGACGTCGCCGACGACGCGGGCGGTGGCGAGGATGGCCGCCGACTGCTTTGCCACTGCTTCGAGAAGGGCGTCGTACAGCCGCACCTCGATCGCCTTCGCCTTCTCCTCGGCACCGACGATTTTCTCTTCGAGCTCTTTGAGGTCGGGCGTGATGTAGCGCTCGGCGTTGGCGAGCGTCTGCTTGCGGATGTAGTCGGAGGGGACCTTGGCGAAGTTCGCCTTCGAGACTTCGATGTAATAGCCGAAGACGGAGTTGAAGCGGATCTTGAGCGAGCTGATGCCGGTGCGCTCGCGCTCGCGCGCCTCGATCTGCATGAGGATCGACTTCGATCCGTGAGCGATGGCGCGGAGCTCGTCGAGCTCGGCGTCGACGCCGGCCTTGATGGCGCCGCCGTCGCGGAGGTTGAGCGGAGGGGTGTCGTTGAGGGTGGCGCCGATGCGAGCGACGACGTCAGGAACCGAGTCGAGCGCGTTCCGGAGTTGCGCGAGGAGCGGCCCGTGCAACGGCTTCATCGCCTCGCGCAAATCCTCGACCGTCAGCAGCGAGTCCGCCAACGTCAGACACTCCCTCGGCGTCGCACTCCGCAGCGTGATCCGCGACGCCAGCCGCTCCAGGTCCGCGATGCGCGCCAGCCGCTGCGCCATCTGCTCGAGAATCGCGCGCGTCCGCGTGAGCTCATCGACGGCGTCGTGGCGCTCGAAGATGGCGTCGCGCGACTTCAGCGGGCGGGTGATCCAGCGCCGCAGCGTGCGCGCCCCCATCGCCGAGCGCGTGGCGTTGACGACGCTCCAGAGCGACGAGCGCGAGTCGAGCACTTCGAGGTTCTGGAGCGTGGCGGCGTCGAGCTGCAGATAGTCGGCGTCGTTGTCGACGCGCAGCGTCTGCACGTGGGCGAGCGGCTTGCGGTGCGACGCCGCGGCGTAGCGCAGCGCCCCGCCCGCCGCGCCGATGCGCGGGTCGTCCCCCTCCAGGCCGAAGCCCCGCAGCGACTGCGTGCCGAAGTGCTTGGCGAGGTAGTCGTGCGCGCCGCGCGTCTCGAAGAGCGACGGCTCGCTTTCCGTCGAGGGGATGGGAACTTGAATGCCGCTCTCCCGAGGGAAGATCGCCTCGCGCGGCGCGAAGCGGGCCACGTCGTCGGAGAGCCTCGTGTCGCCGGCCGACGCGTACGAGGTCACGAAAAAGTCGCCCGTCGAGACGTCGAGGTATGCGGCGCCGAGGCGCTCGCCGTTCGGCACGAGCGAGAGAAGGTAGCAGGTCTCCCGCTCCACGATCGCCGACTCCGTCGACGTTCCGGGCGTGTAGACGCGGATGATCTCGCGCTTGACGAGCCCCTTCGACGCCGCCGGATCCTCGACCTGCTCGCAGAGGGCCACGCGGAACCCTTGCTTGATCAGCTTGGCGATGTAGGCGTCGGCGGCGTGGTACGGGACGCCGCACATCGGGGCCTCGTTCTCCTGCCCCTTGTGCCGCGCCGTGAGCACGAGGTCGAGGAGAGGCGCGGCGCGCTCGGCGTCCTCGAAGAACATCTCGTAAAAGTCGCCGAGGCGGTAGAAGAGGATCGCGTCCGGAACCTGCCGCTTGATCTCGAAGTACTGCTCGAGCATGGGGGTGAGTTTCATTGCTGGGGGGCTCTGACCTTCAATAGTTTCCCACTCGCGGCATCCAGCTCGACGACGACGGCGCGCTGCAACGCGGTGTGCGGCACGGCGTCGCAGAGGACGATCCAGCTGCGGCGATCGTCGCTCAGCGCCACGTGCACGGCCTCATACCCGCGGTACTGCGGCTGTGTGCGCAATACTCGCACGGCGATGGCTCCCGCATCATTGCTCAGCACCCGTCCCCTCGGGCGCGACGGGTCGTCCGCGCCGCGAAGTGCAAGAAAAAGCACAGCGCAGACGAGAACCCACGCCGGGTAGAGCAGGAGGTAGCGCCGCGACACCGCGGTATCATAGCCGCCCTATGACACGCGACGAGATCGAGCGGAAGCTCATCGACATCGTGCGTCACGAGAAGAGCGACATCCCCGAGGAGAAGTTGAGCGCGGCGACGCCGCTCGCGGAAGCCGGCATCGACTCGCTCGACGCGCTCACCATCCTCTTCGCCATCGAAGAGGAGTTTCACATCTCCGTTCCCGACGACAAGGCGCGGGCGATGAAGACGTTCGGCGACATGATCGACATCGTCGAAGGCCTCCAGGCGTGACGCGCGTCGCCATCACCGGCATCGGCATCGTCTCCCCCTTCGGCCGCGGCAAGCGCGCGGCGGTCGACGCGCTGCGCGCCGGCCGCAGCGGCGTTCGCCTCATCGAGTCGATCGACACCTCCGCCCTCAACTGCAAGATCGCCGGCGAAGTGCCGCGCGACGCGCACGAGGGGCTCGTCAAGGGGAACGACCGCTTCACGCGCTTTGCGCTCATCGCCGCCGAGGAGGCGGCCGAGCAGGCCGGATTCGCCGGCGCCGGCTTCGATCCGGAGCGCGTCGCCTCGATCATCGGCACCGGCATGGGCGGCTGCGAAGTGCTCGACTCCGGCTACAAGCGCATCTACGCCGAGGGGCAGCAGCGTGTGCCGCCGACCATGATCGCGTGGGGGATGTACAACGCTGCGGCGAGCGTCGTGGCCAGCCGCTTCGGCGCGAAGGGGCTCGCCTACGCCGTCGTCTCCGCGTGCGCGTCGAGCGCGCATGCGATCGGGCAGGCCTTTCGCGCGATTCGCTCCGGCGAAGCCGACGCCGTGCTGGCCGGCGGCGCCGACGCGCCGCTGTCGTTCGGCTCGATCCGCGCCTGGGAATCGATGCGCGTGCTGGCCGTCGACAATGAGCATCCGTCCGAGGCGTGCCGGCCATTCAGCGCCGACCGCAAAGGGCTGGTGATGGCCGAGGGGGCGGCGGTGCTCGTGCTCGAATCGTTCGACAGCGCCCGGCGCCGCAATCAACCGATCCTCGGCGAGATCGCCGGCTTCGGCATGACCAGCGACGCGGGGCACATCACCGATCCGTCGCCCGACGGCGAGGCGCGCGCGATCTCGATGGCGCTGCGCGACGGCGGCTTCACACCAAATGACCTCGGATACATCAACGCGCACGGTACCGCCACGCGCGCGAACGACGTGACGGAGACGAAGGCGATCAAGATCGCCCTCGGCGACCGCGCGTCCGAGGTTCCGGTGAGCTCGACGAAGTCGATGCACGGCCACGCCATGGGCGCCAGCGGCGCGATCGAGATCGCCTCTTCGCTCCTCGCTCTCAATGAAGGTTTTTTGCCTCCGACGATCAATCTCGACACGCCCGATCCGGAGTGCGATCTCGACTACGTCGCGAACGTTGCGCGAGACGCAACGGTGCCGCTCTTCTTGTCGAATTCATTCGGCTTCGGCGGGATGAACGGCGTGGTAGCAGTCCGAACCGTTCATGGCCTCTGATTTGCTAGCATGCCCGGCGTGATCGTCGAAAAGAAACACGTCGACAACTTCACCATTCTGTACGTCGAAGGCCTGATCAAGCTCGGCGAGTCCGCGGAGTTCTTCTCCTCGGCGCTCGAGAACGTGCTCAAAAACGAGAGCACGAACGTGATCATCGACTTCACCAAGATCGACTACATCGACTCCACCGGGATCGGCGAGTTGGTCGGCTACCTCGGCAAGTTCACGACGCAAAACCGAAAGCTGATCCTCGTCAACCCCTCCGAGCGGATCATGAAGCTGCTCAAGCTCGCCAAGCTCGACGCGGTGTTCAAGATTTACGGGACGGAGGAAGAGGCGATCTCCGCGGAGAGCGGAAGCGCGGCGGCGCGAGCTTAGAATCGCGTCATGCAGATCCTCGCGCGCGCCTATCGCGGCGCGCAGGTCGAGTCCTTCCACACCGGCTCCATCGCCGTCGTCGATTCGCGCGGACGCCTCCTCGCCTTCGCCGGCGATCCGTCGCTGGTGACGTGCCTCCGCTCCGCGGCGAAGCCGTTCCAGGCCATCCCGCTCCTCGAGTACGGCGGCGCCGAGGAGTTCGACCTCTCCGGCGAAGAGATCGCCCTGACGTGCGCGTCGCACGGCGGCGAGCCGGTGCACGTCTCGACCGCCGCGGCGCTTTTGCGCAAAGGCGAGTTCGACGAAGAAGACCTCCTCTGCGGCGCACACGAGCCGAAGGACGAGAAGGCGGCTGCGGAGCTGCGCGCGTCGGGCGAGCCGCCGTCGCCGCTGCACAACAACTGCTCCGGCAAGCACGCCGGGATGCTCCTGGCCACGAAGGCGATGGACGAGCCGAGCGCGCGCTACATCGACGCGGAGCATCCGCTGCAGGTGCTGATGCGCTCGACGCTCGCCGACTTCGCGGGACTGACCCCGGACGAGGTCCCGATCGCCATCGACGGCTGCGGCGTGCCGGCGTTCTACCTTTCGCTCTACCGCGCCGCGCTCGCGTACGCGCGGCTCATGGCGCCGGCGTCGCTGGAGCGCTACACGGAGAGCGCCTCGAACGTGGTGGAGGCGATGACGGCGTTCCCCTACTACGTCGGCGGCGCCTGGACGATGACGACGCCGCTCATCGACGCGTTCGGCGGCGAGCTTCTTGCGAAGGAAGGCGCCGAGGGGTTTTACGCGATCGGCATCGCCCCGGAAATGGCGTCGACGTTGACCGAGCGCTTGCGAGTCGCGGATGATACGGCCATCGCAATTGCACTCAAGATTCACGACGGGTCGATGACGCGAGGTCGAAATCCTGTCATCCTGCGAACGCTGGAGCTGCTTGGGGTGGACGTGCCGCTCTCGCGGGAGTGGCCGATCGCGAACGTCGTCGGGACCTACGTCGGGGAAGTGAGAGCCGAGTTCGAGCTGAATTTTTTATGAGACGCGCACTGCTGCCTTCCGCCTTCTGCCTTCTCGTTTTCGCCTGCAAGACCGTCGGAGTGTCGACGACCGCCGGCGGCTACTCCGAGGTCGAGCCGACCGTGGCTGCGGAGATGATCCTCGACAGCCAGCAGGTCGTCGTCCTCGACGTGCGGCCGATCGCGGCCTACCGCGGCCCGGGCGGCCACATCGCCGGCGCGCTCAACGCGCCGTTCGACACGATCGAGCACCAGCTGCCGCTGCTCTTGCCGTATCAGAACCAGACGGTTCTCGTGTACGGCGACAGCTCGAACGACGGCGCGGTGGCCTCGAAGCTGTTGAGCGTGGCCGGGTTCCGCAACGTCGTGCACATCGCCGGCGGACTGCGCTCGTGGATTGAACACGGGTACAGGACGGTTAACTCGCGGTGATGCGAAACCTTCTCGTTGCCGCCATCGCGGCTTTTCTCGCCATTCCCCTCTTCGCTGCGTCCGCCGACGTCGGCACGCTGAAGGACTACGCCGCCCGGGCGCTGCCGAAGTGCCCCGACCAGAAAATAACGCTCGAACGCGTCGACAAGGACGGGCCGATCGGCTTCGTCCCCTACGTGCTGACGCAGACGTCGAGCGACTCGACGTGCGGCCGGCAGACGACGCTGCTCTATTCGCCGCTCTCGCAGCAAGTGCTCATCGGCACGGTCATCGAGCTCCCGCAGGACGCGCGCAACGCCGACGTCCGCGTGGCCGAGCGGGCCATGGAGATGCTGAAGACGCCGATGACGGCGAACGTCTCCAAGTTCCCGCTCCCCGACCGGCTCAAGGCGACGGCGATTTTCAAGCAGACGGAGTACGGCCCCTTCGCCTACCACGGCTTCGTCGACGCCTCGGAGCGCTTCCTCGTCATCGGCACGCGCGGGAGTCTCTTGATGCCGCCGTCGAAGACGCTCATCGACGCGCTGCAGCTCCAGAACGGCGTCCGCCGCGGCAATCCGAAGGCGAAGGCGCAGATCATCGAGCTCTCCGACTTCGAGTGCCCGAGCTGCCGCCGCGCGCACATGGAGATCGAGCCGATCATCGAGAAGCATCTGGCGAAGGTCGACTACTACCGCCTCGACCTGCCGCTCTTCGAGCACCACGAGTGGGCGGTGCCGGCGGCGCTGGCCGCACGCGCGCTGGCGAAGGTGGCGCCGAAGGAGTACTGGAAGTTCGCCGACTGGGTCTACAAGAACCAGGAGGAGATCGGCAAGCGCAAGAGCTTCGACGACGTGATCCGCGAGTATTGCCAGGACCGCGAGATCAACTGGCCGGCGGTGGAGAAGATCTACCGCTCGCCGGCGGAGCGGGCGGCGCTGATGGACCAGGTCTCGCGTGGGTTCGACAACGGCATCAACTCGACGCCGACGTACATCGTGAACGGACAGATCATGGGTTTCGGGCCGCACGGGAGTTTCACGGTGAAGGCGATCAAGGACGCGCTGGGAATCAAATAAGCGCCTTGTAGAAGACGACGGTGTCGCAGAACGAGCCGTCGGGGTCTTGTGCGTAGTTCGGGATGACGCCGACGCGCGTCCACCCCGTCGACTCGTACAGCGACTCCGCGGCGTCGCCGCGCTTGGTGTCGAGCGTCAGCAGCGTGAAGCCGGCGGCGCGGGCTCGTTCTTCGATCGCGTTCATCAGCGCACGTCCCAGGCCCTGGCCGCGGGCGCGGCGGTGGACCTGGAGCTTGGCGATGTCGGCGCGGTGCGGCTGGTTTGGCATCGGCGCGGGCAGTAACTGCACGGTGCCGGCGATGCCGTCGCCGTCGCGTGCGACGAGGACGATGGCGCGCCCGTCGTTCAGCCTCGTGCGCCACCACGCCTCCGCATCCTCTTGCGTGAGCGTGTCGAGGAATCCGACCGACGCGCCCGAGGCGACGGCGTCGACGAGCAGCGCGGCCAGCTCGTGGATGTCCGATTCCGCCGCCGGCCGCGCGAGCTCCTCGATCATGATCGTTCTTAGTCTATCCGTTGCGCGTCGACCGTCTCCGGCACGCCTGCTGCCCTGGGAGCCAGGGGCGCGTTCTCAAAAATCCTCCATGCAGCCCTGGGCGGCAGAGCTGCATGCGTGAATTCGCTGCACTCACCTCTCCGCGCCGGGGCCAGGTTCATCGCATCCGTGCGACGGCGCCGGCGCGCCAGAGGCAGCTGCGTCATTTCGCCGCATGTGCTTCTGCCGCGCAGGGCCGGCTGTGCGCGGCGCCTGAGCACGTCCCTCTCGCGCCTGGGCCGAATGGGCATCCGTAACGAACGGCCCCGTCAACGCGTATTCATTTCATGAGCACGGATCTGAAACTGGCGTCGCCGGCGCCTGACGTCGAGGCGCCCTCGCCGACCATCACTGCCGCCGATCGCCTTGCCGCACGAGTCGAGGCCCTGCTCGGCCGGATCGAAGCGATCGTTCCCGGGCTGGAGACGCCACACCCGGCCAAGTCGGGCGACGCGCGTGCGGCGCGCACGGTGTCGCGACCGTTCATCCAGTCGATGATCGCCGGCGTCGAGGATCACCCCGACTGGGAGGAGCTCGGTTTCTTCGATCCCGCCGAGGCCCAGGCGGCGCTGCAGTTCGACGACGCCTTCAAGCCGGTGGCGCGGCGGCTCATCATGCTCGCGGCCAAGATCAACTTCACCATCGCCTCGCGCAAAGCGAAGGTGGCCATCGGCGCCATGAATACGTACATGATGGCCAGGCGCTTCGCGCGGAGACGGGTCAACGCGGCCATGTCCCTGCGTGTAGAGATGCTCCGCCGCGAGCTGGGCAGGAAAAACGGCCGCAGCACCGCGCCGGACGTCCCGCCCGTGACGTTGACGTGACCCGAACGGCCGAAATCCCTCAGAACCCCACGCTGATTTTCGCCGCGTAGCTCGTGACCTCGGCGCGCGTCGCCTCGATCACGATCTTCGGCACGACGAGCGAGAAGCGCAGGCCGGCGGTGTAGCGGTTGATGTTGCTCCTGTCGGTGAGCGTGACGGTGCCGGTCGGCACGATCACGGTGCCCGTCGCGTTCGTCCGCTGCCGTCCGATCGCGCCGTACGGCATGATCGGGCCGAATCCCTTGCTGATGAAAAGCTCCAGGCCGTACGTCTTCAGCTTGTACACGTCGATGCCGCTGATGGTCGCGTACGAGCCGCGCGCGGCAAGCTCCGGCGTCAGGGCCGAGCCGCGCACGATCGGCACGTCGATGGCGCCGCCGTACGTCTTCACGTCGCTGTTCTGGATCTTCGCGTACGTGCCCGAGACGGTCGCGAACCCGAGGCCTTTGCTGGCCACGAGGCGCGGGACGGCCGCGTAGCCGCCGCCGGTCAGGAAGTCGCTGTTCGGTGGGACGGAGTTGCGCCACCACGAGGCGTTCTCGTCGATCTTCACCAGCGTCGCGGCCACGCCGACGTCGAAGCCGATGAGGCTCGTGGCGCGCGCCGGCGTCACGGGCGTGGCGAAGATGGCCTGCCCCATCGTGCGCGAGAACTGCGCGAAGTCCTCCTGGGTGATGGCCGGGTTGAACTGGATGTCGCTCTGCGCGTACAGCGGCGCCGCGACAGCGACGATCAGAAGAGCTGCGAGATGTAGTCGTTGCTGAGCAGAAACCCGGCCGGCGTGAAGGCGACGCGCGCTCCGTCGCGCCGCAGCCAGCCATCGTGTAACCCTCGTGCGATCCATTCGATGCCCTCCTCACCACACAGGTGGACGACGTCATCGTAGTCGATCCCGCTGCTCTGCCGGAGGCTTAGGAAAATGGATTCGCGGCGCTGCTCGTCGGGGCCGAGGATCTCGTCGAGCTCTGACGTCCGCTCGGCCGAGATGTAGCGGGCGATGTCGCGCGTGTTGGCGAAGCGGCGCTCGCCGAGGAAGGAGTGGGCGGCGAGGCCGAAGCCGAAGTAGCTCTCGCGGCGCCAGTAGCGGAGGTTGTGGCGGCAGGGGTCGCCGAAGTTGCTGATCTCGTATTGTTTGAGCCCAGCGCTCTCCAGCCGCGCAATCGCCTCGATATACAACTCCGCAACCAATTCTTCATCCGGCAGGGTCATGCGCCCGTGCTCGACTTGCCGCGCCAGGGCGGTGCCCTCCTCGAGGTCGAGCATGTAGAGAGAGATATGGCCGGCGCCGGAGGTGACGGCGAGATCGAGCGTCTCGCGGAAGGACTCCGCGGTCTGGTTCGGCAATCCGAGGATGAGGTCGAGCGACGTGCGGATGCCGGCGGCGACGGCGTCGCCGATCGCGGCAAGCGCACGCGCGCGCCCGTGCACGCGGCCGAGCGGGCGGAGCTCAGCATCGTGGAAACTCTGCACGCCGATGCTCAGGCGATTGACGCCGAGGGTGCGCCAAAAGTCGATCGCGTCGGGGTCGACGTCCTCGGGGTTTGCTTCGAGAGAGAACTCCGGGTCGATGAGGCGAAACGACGTTCGCAGCGCGTCGACGACCTTCGTCAGATTCGCGCGCGACGTTCGCGACGGCGTGCCGCCGCCGAAGAAGATCGTCTCGACCTCCTCCCCGTTTCCGCGCTCCTCGATCTCCCGCACGAGTGCGTTCGTGTAGGCATCCTGCAGCTCGATGTTCGTCGAGATGGCGAACGGGCAGTAGGCGCAGTGGACGCGGCAGAAGGGAAGATGGATGTAAACGCCTGTGGCCAAGGAAACTCGGAACGCAGAATGCGAATGCAGAATGAAGAAATCCCCTTTCTCGCTTCTGCATTCGCATTCTGCGTTCTGAATTTCCGTGGCCGTTTGCGATAATCCAATCAATGCCCGTCTCTCCCCGCCGCGGCCGTCTCCTCTGGATCCTTCTCGGCGCGATGATCGTCGTCGGCCTCCTCCCGCTCGTGATCTCGCACTACATCCTCATCGGCATCAATCGCGACTCGCTCGAAACGCTGGAGAAAAAGTACCTGACCCGCTCCGCCGTCAGCATCGCCACCGACGTGCAGACGACCATCGCCAGCAATACGCAGCAGCTGGCCAAGATCGCGGCGTCGGTGCGGGCCATGAAGCGCGCGCTGCCGGCCGGCACCGATCCGTTCGCATACGCCGCGCAGACGAACATCATCGGCGACTACATCACCTCCGACAGCGAGATCCTCGGATTGCGCATTCTCGACCGCGGCGGCAAAGGCGCCGAGGCCGTGCCGCCGAAGCTCGACAGCGGCGTCGTGCAGGAGCTCGACCTCGCCCTCGTCGCCGCGGCGCAGGGACAGCCGTACACCGGCACCTTCCAGTACCTCACCGCCCTCAACCAGCCGGTCGTCGTCGTGGCCGTGCCGATCGCGGACGAGAACCAGGTCATCGGCAGCGTCGAGGGGATCGTCAGCCTCCGCCGCATCACCGAGCGCATTCGCGAGGAAGGAAAGGGCGAAGTCACGGCGTTCCTCGTCGACCGCAACGGCAAGGTGCTGATTCACAGCGAGCCGAGCATCGATGTGCGCCGGCCCGAGATGGGGAACCTGAAGATCGTCGCCGACTTCATGAAGGCGCCGCAGCGGCTGACGGAGTCGTACGAAGAGACGCGCGACGGGCGGCCGACGACGATGCTCGGCACGGTGGCGCCGGTAATCCGCCCCGACTGGGGCGTGGTGGTAGAGAAGCCGGAGCGCAGCGCCTTCGCCTCGGTCGCCAAGATGATCAAGGCCACGATCTCCTGGAGCTCGCTGGCGCTCGCGCTGGCCATCGCCGCGGCGGTCGTGTTCGCGGCGTGGATCGCCCGCCCGATCCGCGCGCTCGCGGACCGGACGCAGGAGATCGCCGCCGGCAACTACGGGCAGCACGTCGACGTGAAGGCGCGCAACGAGATCGGCACGCTGGCCGACAACTTCAACGTGATGTCGGACGCGATCGGGCAGGCCATCGAGCAGCTCAAGAAGGCGGCGCACGAGAACAATCTCCTCTTCATCAACTCCGTGCGCATGCTCGCCGCGGCGATCGACGCGAAGGATCCGTACACGCGCGGCCACTCCGAGCGCGTGGCCCGCTACTCGATCGGCATCGGCAAGAACCTCGGGCTCTCCGAGAAGGACATGCGCAACCTCCGCATCAGCGCTCTGTTGCACGACGTCGGAAAGATCGGCATCGACGACCGCATCCTCCGTAAGCCCGGCGCGCTCAACGACGACGAGTTCGAGGTCATGAAGCAGCATCCGGTGAAGGGGGCGGCGATCATGAGCGGCGTCGCGCAGCTCATCGACATCATCCCGGGGATGAAGTACCACCACGAGAAGTGGAGCGGCGGCGGCTATCCGGACAGCCTGGAAGGAGAGCAGATCCCGATGCAGGCGCGCATCGTGGCCATCGCCGACACGTTCGACGCCATGACCACGAACCGGCCGTACCAGAAGGCCATGGAGCTCGGGTACGTGGTGGAGAAGATCAAGAGCTTCGCCGGGACGCGCTTCGACCCGCGCGTGGTGGACGCGTTCGTGCAAGGGGTCCGCCGCGGCGACATCGTCATCGACGAGCAAGTGAGAGGCGCCGCGTAGCTTTGTTTCAGCAGATTCTTCTCGACCTCCTGCAGTCCATCGACGGTTCGCTCGGCGCGCTCTTTCTCGATTGGGAGGGGGAGAGCGTGGAGGTGATCACGGAGCGGCCGTTCGACGCGGACGACCACGACCTCCGCGTGATCGGCGCGTACCAGGGGATTTTCCGCACGCAGCTGCACAAGCTCTGCGAGTCGATCGACGCCGGGCGCCCGATCCGCTTGAAGATGGAGTTCGAGAAGACGAAGGTGCTGACGTGCGACCTGAAGGACGGCTATTACCTGGTGCTCGTGCTCGAGTCCGCGACGAACGAAGGGGTGGCCTGGCGGCACCTCGAGCACTGCCGGCACAAGCTGCTGGCCGAGATTTAGCAATGAAGCGCGGACTTTTTCTCCTCCTGCTCTGCTCCGCGGCGTGCCACCGCGCCACGCCCCCCGCCCGCCCGGCCGCCCCCGGCGCGTCCGAGGTGAAGACGATCGACTCGACGCCGCCCCAGCCCGCGGCGCTGCAGCCCCCGCCCGTGCTGACGGACGAGGCGCCGCCGCCGAAGAGCACGGTCGGTCAGATGACGATGGACGCCCCTCCCCCACCCACCCCGCAGGACGAGGCGGTGCGCGACTCGCTGCCGTTCTCGCCGGCGATCGGGCTCGACCCGGTGGATGGCCAGAAGATCTCGATCCGCGCCACCACGCCGACGGTCGAGATCAAGGGGCGCGTCTATTACTTCTCGTCCGAGGATAACAAGCGGACGTTCATGGCCAACCCGACGCCGTACCTGCACGGGGTGTTCGCGCTGCCGAAGAGCTAGGGGTCAGGTGTTGACTTTTGACTTTCTTATTTTGAGACGATCGTAGCGCGGTAGACCGAGATCCACTGCCACTCCGACTCCTGATCGATCGACAACTCATCGACGTCGAAGACGATCTGCTGCTCCGCGCGTGTGACGGCCTCCGGATTCGTGAACGAGACGCCGCCGAGGTGGTGCATCGGCAGTTGCAGGTAGTCGACGAGCGCCATCCCGCCTTCGGGCGTCCGCCGCACCCTGGCGCGGTAGCGGTGGCCGACTTCGAGTTGTCCCGAGAACGTCTCCACGATGGCGATGTGCCGTTGGCGCTGCAGCGTCAGGTAGCGCCGGAACTTGCCGTCGCAGTCCATCCGCTCCCCTTCGAGGTCGAAGGTGTGTCCGACGGTCGGCTCTGAGCCGAACGTGTGCGAGGGACTGTGGATCCCGAACGCGAGCGTCTTGCCGTCGACGTCGATCGCGGCGACGAATAAGGGGTCGAGGTCGACCGGCATGAACGTCGCCTTCGCCAGCGACGCGATCGGCCGCACGGAGCGCACCGTGCCGCGGAAGCGGCTCATCGTCCGCACCATCGCGCCGCAGTCGTTTTCGGCGCGGGCGGCGCCGGTCACGCACAGAAGCAGAAGGATGGCGATGCAGCGAATGCAAATAAGAAAGTCAAAAGTCAAGACCTGACCCTCTCTCGGGAGCGGAGCGTAGCACTTCGGCCACCCCCCACGCCTGCGCGGCGCAGCCGCGGGGGGTGTAGGGGGGCTCGGCGTCGAAGACTTCGCTGATCGTGCCGATGCAGGCGTCGGCGAGGTGCGGTTGGAAGCCGTCGAGGAAGCGCCGCGCGCCGGCGAGGTCTTTGGGGTGCACCTTGAGCCAGGCGTCGATGAACGGACCGATGAGCCAACTCCACACCGTCCCCTGATGGTAGGCCGCGTCGCGGGCGCGGAGGTCGCCGTCGTACTTCGGCTTGTAATCGGGATCGCTTCGGGCGAGCGAGCGGAGGCCGACGGGGGTGACGAGCTCGCGCTCGACGACGTCGACGACGTGCGCCCAGCGTGCTTCGTCGAGCACTGGGAAGTCGAGCGAGATCGAGAAGATCTGGTTCGGGCGCAGCGAGGTGTCGCCCAAGACGTCGTAGAGATACTGCCCATCCTTGTACCAGAAGTGCTCATTGAACGAGCGGCGGCAGCGGTCCGCCAACTCGTCGATGCGATGCGCGTTCGCTTCGTCGCCCTCCATCAACAGCAACTGCTCGAGGATGCGCAGCGCGTTGTAGTAGAGCGCGTTGATCTCCACGGCCTTGCCGCGGCGCGGCGTGACCACCCAGCCGTCGACCTTCGCGTCCATCCAGGTGAGCTGGTAGCCCTCTTCGCCTTGCGACAAGAGGCCGTCGGCGGGATCGACGTGGATGTTGAACCTCGTGCCGCGCACGTGGTGGTCGACGATGTCGAGGAGGCGCGGGATCATGGCGCGCACGGTGGCGCGGTCCTGCGTCGCCGCGAGGTAGCGCCAGATGGCGTGGAAGAACCACAGGGTCGCGTCCGCGGTGTGATACAGCCCGGCGTGCTCCCCCTCGGGAAAGAGATTCGGGATCAGGCCGTCGCGGATGTACGACGCAAACGTGCGGAGGATGTTGCCGGCCTCGCGATGGCGGCCGGTGACGAGCGTCAGCCCCTCCAGGCTGATCATCGTGTCGCGGCCCCAGTCGGTGAACCAGTGATAGCCGGCGATGACGGTGCGCGGCTCGTCGCCGGCGGCGCGGGCGCGCGCTTCGTCGGCGGCGCGCGCATGCGGATGGATGATGAATTGGTCGGCGGCGAGGACGAGCTGGTCGTCGCGCTTGGCGATGGTGAGGAGCCGCAGGCGGCGGTCGTTCTCGGCGTTCCAGACATCGTCGAAGCGCAGAGCGCGGACGACGTCCCACGGCTCCACGGAGGCGATGAAGCCGGCGTCGTCGCCCGGCGAGAGCTCGAACTTCATCACGCCGGGGCTCCAAAGCGCCCCTTCGTGCTCGTAGCCGCGGCTGCGCTCGACGCGGTAGAGCACGTGATCGAACATCCGTTCGCTCCGCTCCAGATGCGCGTTGCGGCCGAAGAGCTTCAACTGGAGCTGCGGGTATTTGTTGCAGCCGTCGTCGAGGTCGAACTCGCCGTCGCCGCGCTCGCGGACGCTCCACGTCTTCGACACGTTCTCCGCAACGAGCCCTTCGTGCGGACGGAAATGCAGGGACGGGCGGAGCTGCAGCGTGAGCCCGGGCGGCCCTTCGAGCAAGCGATACGAGACGTACGTCGAGTTCTGCAGGTGCGGCATCACCATCCGCTTCTCGATGCGGATGCCGTTTTTCGAATAGCGCCACACCGGAAGGCCGCGCTCGAGGACAAACTCCTCGAGGAAATCGGGCTCGGGCCAGTTGACCTCGCGTTTCCCATGCTCGTCGGCGCTCAGGCGGAAGCAGACGCCCGGGCCGCTCAGCACTTCCTCGAGGCGGTTGAACATCATCGTGCGGCCGAGCGGCGCGCGCAGCGCGGCGATGAGGATGCCGTGGAAGCGCCGCGACGACACGCCGCCGATGGTGCCGGAGGCATAGCCGCCCAAGGCATTGGTGATCAGCCACTCGCGGGTGATGAGATGCTCGGTCGCGTCGCCGCGGTGCCAGCCGGGCTGAATCGGAGTTGCCGTGGTCTGCTGTGTGGGCATCAGGCGCGATGCGTGCTGAACTTATGCCTGCGCGGCGCGAGTTGGGCGCCGTCCCTCCGACACGAAATGGGCGTTCGAGTCTGAAACGCGTCGGGCGAGTTTCTGGATGGAAGGACGGCGCCGCGTCCGGAATATAACACCCCTACCGTAACAGCTCCATCACAGCGAGCGACATCGCCTTCACCGCGCCGCGCAGCGTCGGCTCCGGCACCGGCGCGAACTGCGACGAGTGCAGCGACGGCAACCGCTGCCCCGACGCAATGCGCGCGGGATCGACCGCGCCGACGTTGAGCATCGTCGTCGGAATCTTGCCGCCGAGGCCGAAGCGGCCGAAGTCTTCGCTCACCATCAGCGGATCGATCTTCAGCACGCTCTTCTCCCCCATCCCCGCCGTCAGCGCCTTGGCCACGCGCTCCGTCAGCGCGGGGTCGTTGTACGTCGCGTCGACCGACTCCCCTTTCAGCACTTCGACGACCGGCATGCGGTCTTTCGGTACACCGGCCGCCATGGCCACGCCGTTGGCGATGCGCTCGATCGACGCCAGCACGCGCTGCCGCACCTCCGGCTTGTACGTGCGCACGGTCATGAAGAGCTGCACTTCGTCGGGGATGACGTTGCGCTTCGTGCCGCCATGGATGGAGCCGACAGTGACGACGGCGGGATCGAGCGGCGAGTCTTCGCGGCTGACGATGGTCTGCAAGGCGTTGATGAACTGCGCGGCCATGACGACCGGATCCTTCGTCGACTGCGGCGATGCGCCGTGCCCGCCGAGGCCGCGGATCGTGACGTTCACGGAGTCGGCGCTGGCCATGAAGTAGCCGGGGAAGTAGCCGATGACGCCGGCCGGCAGCCCGGCGTGGTCGTGAACGGCGATGGCGAAGTTCGGCGTTCCGAACCGCGAGTACAGGTCATCCTTCAGCATGGCCTCGGCGCCTTTGACGACCTCCTCCGCCGGCTGCCCGACGAGCATCACCGTGCCGTGCCACTTGCTCTTCATCTGCGCCAGCACCTTCGCGGTGCCGAGGAGCGTGGTGATGTGGATGTCGTGCCCGCACGCGTGCATGACGCCGGCGTTTTTGCTCGCGTACGCGAGGCCGGTCTGCTCGGTGACGGGGAGGGCGTCCATGTCGCTGCGCACCAGCACCGTCGGGCCGTTGCCGTTCTTCATCACCGCGACGACGCCGTAGCACGTCGCATTCGCCTCATCGTATTTGCCGACCTTCTCGTCGACCGTGTAGCCGAGGGAGCGGAGCTGCGAGGCCACGAACGCGGAGGTCTTCGCCTCCTGCATCGACAGCTCGGGCGTGGCGTGGAGCTGTTGATACGTGGCGAGGAGGGACGACATCTCGGCGTCGACGAGTTGATCGAGCGATTGCGCGGAGAGCGGCGCGGCGGCGAGAAGGAGCGCGAGGAAGAAGCGTTTCATGGCGGCGCGAAGCTTAGCAGGCCGTCGCGCCGCCATGACCCGCGTGAGTCAGGTCACTTGCCGTAGAGGTCCTTGCGGCCGTTGATGTCGTCCGTCGCGAGCGAGCGCGGGCTGAAGTCGCACGCGGCGACGGAGGGATACATCGTCGCGCCGGCGACGCTGGAGTGCCCGAGGCCGATGATGTGGCCGGTCTCGTGCGTCATGATGCCGTCGATGTCGTATTCGCCGCTGCAGCCGTCGGGCTCGCGCGACGACGTGTAGTCGAACCTCTGGTTCGTGTAGACGTCGGCGTCATCAATGTAGTAGCTGCTGCCTTCCTGGTGGTAGTAGCCGGTGAGCGTCGCGGCCAGGCAACTGCCGGTGCAGATGTTGCCGTTGGTGTGCAGCATGATGATCGGCGGCGGCGTGCCGCGCACGGCGGACGACGAGGTCGAGCTGGAGCTGATGATGTTCCACGCCTTGATCGCGCCGACGACGGCGGTCACGCCGCGATCGCTGTCGGTGATCGTAGAGTTGCGGGTGTTGTTGACCTGGACGGTGATCGGCGTCGACTTCCATCTGCGCCGCGGCGAGAGGATCGTGTAGGCCAGCACGGGCGAGGCGGAAGCGCAGACGATGAGCGCGACGAAGCCGAGAACGAATGTCTGTTTTTTCATCGTCATCCTCCTCGTTCCTTAGTAGCGGCGGTCGACGGGGCGGCCTTCGCGCGCGGCGGCGGCCATGTCTTCGAACTCTTTCATTTCCATGAGCGGCCGCGGCTGCATCCGCGGATGACCGCCTTCGAGGCGCTCGTCGCCCTGCTTGACCGGGTCTTCGCTCAGCGTCTCGATGCCGCGCGGCCCCGATCCCTTCTGCACGAGGTACTTGCCCTGGTTGTAGGCGTGGATGCGCCAGTCGTCGCTGTCGTCCCACTTCGTCAGCATGAGGACGACCTGCTCGCCTTCGCGAAGCTCGGGGAAGCCGATGGCCTGCTGGGTGTAGCCGCCCACGGTGCCGCCGGCCTCGCGGACCATGAGAACGTCCGGACCGGTGGTCTCGCCGATGTAGCGCTGCACGCGGACGGTGGCGTAGCTGAAGATGGTGTCGTGGGCGTCGTTCCACGCGCTGTAGACACCAACGACCTGGCCGCGGACGATGAGGGTGGCCTCGCGGGCGACCTGGTCAAACGGCAACTGGATGAACTGCGACGCGGAGAGCGGAACCGAGGCGGCCAGAAGCACGAGAACGGGCATGAGTCTACGTAGCATTCAATTTCCTCCTCTTGACGATATGGCCGCGCATATGTCCGAAAATCGGACCAAATGCCTCGTTTTCGTAAGGTGCTGATTCTGCGCAGCTTCGGCGTTAGGGCTCCGCGCGGAAATAGATCATGATTTGCGCCCGAGGCGCTGAGTTTGACCCGGCTGCGGATCAGAAACCGCTCACGCCTGCGCGGCCGACTCGCCCCTTAGCTCTGACGCCAGCGCCACCTGGTTCTTCCCGTTCTTCTTCGCGAAGTAGAGCGCGGCGTCGGCGCGGGAGATCACATCCGTGCTCGTCGCGCCGTCGTGCGGGTAGACGGCCACGCCGACGCTGATCGTCACGTGCAGCATCCGGTCGATCTGGGCGATCGGGAACTCGCGGCGCTCGATCAACTCGCGCATGCGGTTGGCGGCGTCCTTGGCGGAGCTCTGCGGCGTGTCGGGGAAGATGATGGCGAACTCCTCGCCGCCGTAGCGCGCCACGACGTCGCTCTCGCGCGCGTTCGTCATCAGCTCCTCGACGAGGCCTTTCAAAATCTCGTCGCCGACGGGGTGCCCGAACGTGTCGTTCACGCGCTTGAAGTTGTCGATGTCGAGGATCGCCAGGGCGAAGTCGTGGCCGCTGCGGGCGTGGCGGTTCACTTCCTTCGACAGCGCTTCCTGGAAGAAGCGGTGGTTGTACGCGGGCGTCAGGCCGTCGATGAACGTCAGGCGGCGGATCTCCTCGTACTGCTGCGCCGACTGCATGGCCGTCACCGCCTGCGCGGCGAAGATCTCGAGCGTCTGCACCTTCTCGATCGTCGGCACGCGCCGGTCGTGCGGATCGCGCACGGAGAGGTAGCCGACCATCTGGTCGCCGCTCATCAGCGGCACGAGCAACAGATCGTTCTCGTGCCACTCATCCGGCCGGTGCGACACGTCCTCGGGGCGCACGAACACGCCGTGCTCGCTCTGCCGCAGCGCCGTGTGCGAGACGAAGAAGGAGTTCGAGACGCGAAACTCCTGGTTGAAGAACGGCGTGATCTCCGACGACGACACGCGCTTTTTCCGCATCTCGTGCCACACCTCGTCCATGCCGGCGTGGGCGCGGCGCTCGAACTCGTCGCGCTTGGCGTCGTAGATCGCGAAGACCACGCCGTCGAAGCCGAGGGCGTGGCGGACGGCTTGGGCGATCCGGGTGAGCATGGCGTCGAGGTCGAACGAGCCGATGAGACTGTTCGCCGTCTCCAGAATCGTCGCCGTCGTCGCCGCCTGCGCCTCGAGCTGCGAGGTCTTCTCCCCCATCTCGCGCCGCAGCAGTTGGTCCTGCAGCGAGAGCGCGGTCTGATTGACGAGGAGCGTGAGGAAGTCGAGGCTTCCGCTCTTCAGGATCGAGGCGTCCTCGGTTTCGTACATCAGCACGCCGTAAATGACCTCGGCGGTCTGGATGCCGATGAGCACCTGAATGGCCCGCCCCTCAGAGAGCGGGAACTTACGCATCTCGTTCTGGAACACGAACGCGCGGCTCGGCGCCGACTGCGCGAGCCCGCGCTCGTCGACCCAGCGGAGGATGTCCTGATCGGTCGGCAGGCAGTCGCCGTGGCGGTAGACCGTGCCGGGAACGTCGGGGTTCGCTTCCCACGTTACGATCGCGCAGGCCTTGAGCTTCGCCAGTTGCCCCAGCAGCGCGACCATGCGCCGCAGCGTTTCCTGGTCGCCGTCGGCGACGAGGATCTTCGTCGCGCTCTCGGCGAGGATCGAGAGCTCGCGGTTGCGGCGGACGAGCTCCGCGTTGCGGCGCCCGGCGTCGACTTCGTTGCGCAGCGCGTACGCGACGATGAGCACCGGCACGAAGGCGATGGCGAATCCGACGAGGCCGAAGACGCGATAGGCCATGACCTCGGCGACGACGATGGGCGTGACGACGAGGAGCACGCGCGCTTCACTCATGAGGATGCGCCGGACGTCGATGGCGTCGGCGCGGCCCTGCAGGTAGAGCTTCGCGGCGGTGAACCCGAGGTACGCGAGGAGATAGCCGACGAGGAGAAGGACGTAGCCGGAGACCTTCGCCATCATCGGCGCGGTGGCGGCGACGGCAGAGGTGTAGAGCAGCGCCACGACGTAGTACGACAGCGCGAGCTCCGCGGCGTCGGAGAGCGAGCGGAGGCGGAAGCGCCGCGCGGCGATGTCTTCGTAGAGGTTGTAGATCACCGCGCCGACGAAGACCGCCACGAGCGCGACGGCGGGGTCGTGCAGCAGCAGGATCGCCGCGAGCGCCACGGCGGCCTCGAAGCCGATCGAGGTCTCGTCGGTCTGCACGCGCAGGAACGAGGCGATGGCCACGAGCGCGGCGAACGACGCCGCGGCCTCCGCGAACGTCGGCGGGCGCGTGAGCGCGGTCGCCGTGACGACGGCGAGCGCGATGAGCGTCGTCACGATCGCGTAGGCGCGAAAAAGGAATGGGCGCGGCACGGAGAACGACAATTATAGGTCCTGTACTGCCAGTCATTTGTGAGAGATCGCACCGTTTGGCGTGATGTAAACGGTTACTACGGCATAATCGCGCCCGATGGCCAACTGGGAAGTCGTCATCGGCCTGGAGGTGCACGCGCGCCTGCTTACGGCCACGAAGATCTTCTGCGGCTGCGCCACGGCGTTCGGCGCTCCGCCGAACACGAACGTCTGCCCTGTTTGCCTCGGCTATCCGGGCGCGTTGCCGGTGCTGAACCGGCACGCCGTGGAGCTCGCGGCGCGCGCGGCGCTGGCGACGGAGTGCGAGGTCCACGAGCAGTCGGTCTTCGCGCGCAAGAACTACTTCTACCCCGACCTGCCGAAGGGCTACCAGATCTCGCAGTTCGACAAGCCGCTGGCGACCGGCGGCCGCATCGGCGACGTGCGCATCCGGCGCATCCACATGGAAGAGGATGCGGGGAAGTCGATCCACCACGGCGACGTCTCGTGGGTCGATCTCAACCGCGCCGGCGTGCCGCTCGTGGAGATCGTGTCGGAGCCCGACGTCCGCTCGGCCGAGCACGCGACGCAGTACCTCACCCGGCTGCGCCAGATCCTGATGTACACGGAGGTCTGCGACGGGAACATGGAGGAAGGGTCGCTTCGCTGCGACGCCAACGTCTCCGTGCGCCGCGCCGGCGAGGAGCTCGGGACGCGGACGGAGATCAAGAATCTGAACTCGTTCCGCTTTCTCCGCGCGGCGGTGGAGTTCGAAGTGGCGCGGCAGATCGGCGTGCTCGAAGGAGGCGGCACGATCGATCAAGAGACGCGGCTGTTTGATCCGGCGAGCGGCGAGACGCGGGTGATGCGCTCGAAGGAAGAGGCGCACGACTACCGCTACTTCCCCGACCCGGATCTGCTGACGCTCGCGGTACCACGGGAGCTCGTTGCGCAGACGCTCCCGGAGCTGCCGCATCAGCGCGCGGCGCGCTATCAGCGCGATTTCGAATTGTCGGAGAAGGACGCGGAGGTCCTCGTCACCACGCGCGAGCTGGCGGAGTACTTCGAGGCGGCCATCGTCGCCGCCGGCAACGCGCGCGCCGCGGCGAACTGGGTGCGCAACGAGGTGCTGCGCGTCTGGGATGACTCCAAGGTGACGCCCGAAATGCTCGGACGA
The DNA here is from genome assembly GCA_035276475.1 of Thermoanaerobaculia bacterium. Taxonomy (GTDB): domain Bacteria; phylum Acidobacteriota; class Thermoanaerobaculia; order Gp7-AA8; family Gp7-AA8; genus DATDFB01. The sequence goes on from DATELQ010000020.1 coordinate 43,117, forward strand.
CTCATTCGGCTGATCGACAGCGGCACGATCGGCGGCAAAGCAGCGAAGGAGATCTTCGACGACATGGCCGCCACGGGCGATGCGCCCGAGGCGATCGTGGAGCGCAAAGGCCTCGGACAGATCAGCGACGCCGGCGCGATCCGCGAGGCCGCGCTGCGCGTCATCGAGCGCAACGCCGCGCAGGTCGAGCAGTACCGCGGCGGAAAGGCGCAGGTCTTCGGCTTCCTGGTCGGACAATTGATGAAGGAGACGCGCGGGAAGGCGAAGGCGGATCTGGCGAACGAGATTTTGCGCGAGCTACTGGATTAATCGCGCGCGGATGATCCGGTCGAGCTTCGGATAGTGCGCGTCGAGGTACGCGTTGCCGCCGCGCAAGAGCGGCTCCTGCTTTCCGCCGCGCATGCCGCCGCCTGCCTCCTCACCGTAGCCGTCGTAGAGGCGGTCGACGACGTCCATGCCCGACACGACGCGGCCGAACGGCGCGAAGCCGTCGCCGTCGAGCCGCGTGTTGTCGGCGAGATTGATGTAGACCTGCGTAAGGCGTGTATTCGGCCCCGTCATCGCGAACGCGATCGTGCCGCGCACGTTCGACTGCTTCACCGGGTCATCCTCGATCGGCTTCCAGCGCGCGTTCAACGCGGGATCGCCGGCGATGCCGAACTGCGCGATGAAGCCGCGGCGCACGCGAAAGACGCGCGAGTCGTCGAAGAAACCGGAGCGCACGAGCTCTTGGAAGCGATCGGCACCGCGCGGCGCCCAGGCGCGGTGCACCTCCACGACGAACGAGCCTTGCGTCGTGTCGATCTGCACGCGGTACGTCGCCAGCGCGAAGAGCAGCGCAGCGATCATTGCTTCTTGTATCCCGCCGGAATTGCGAACGTCGCCTTCGTCGTGTCGACGCGCTTGATGTCGCTCACCTCGATCGTCGACGTCGTGCTCGACTCCTTGCCGCTCGCGCTCTTCGAGCGGAGCGTCGTCACTTCTTTGAGCGGGAAGCCCTTCACCGTCGACGATGCCATCGACTCCAGAATCTTGTCGACGTCAGGGATGCCGGTGCGCACCGACTGGCTCGCGAAGATCGACGCCGCCGCCTCGGGCAGCCGATCGGTGCGCCACGACTCGCTCAACATCGACAGGTGCACCGTGAACGTATCCATCGTCACGTCGAAGCTCGTCTCCACCGCCCAGCGATGCGTCGGATAGCCCTCGAGCGTGCCGCCGTCGCCGAGGTCGCGCGTCGTCGTCTTCGTGTTCGAGACCTTGATATCCATCCCCACCAGGTCGGCTGCCGACATCGTCGTGTACGTCTTCTTCGTCGGATCGAGAAACGTCAGCGTCTTCCCGCCGTCGGCCGTGAGCATCACGGCGCCGTTCTCCATCTCCAGGCGGACCTTCGCGCCGTCGGCGACGACGCGGCCGCTCGTGCCGGCGGAGCTTTTCAGGTTGTAGGACATGCCGGCCGCAGCGTTGACCGCCACGAACAGCAGCAGCGCGCAGACTTTTTTCATGCGCACATCATGTATGATTTGCCGCGCCCCCGGTGCCATTAGATTCCTTCGCAATTCGAATGACTTAGGAGGACTACCTTGCGATCCCTTGGCAGAATGTGGCTAGTGACCACGGCCGCCCTGCTGCTCCTCAGCAGCGCGGCGTACGGCTCCGGATTCTCTCTCTTTGAACAGGGCGCGAAAGCGACGGCGATGGGCGGTGCCTTCGCCGCGACGGCCGACGACCCGTCGGCGATCTTCTACAACGTCGCCGGAATTGCCCAGCAGCGCAAGATGGCCTTCATGGTCGGCGGCACGGCCATCAACTTCTCCAACGAATTCCGCGGCGATCCGAACGACCCGTTCACCTCCGGCACCTCCGCCAAATACCGCGCGCACACCTTCGTTCCGCCGAACGCGTACTTCATCTTGCCGATCGGCAGCAACCTCACCTTCGGCGTCGGCGTCATGACGCCGTACGGCCTGCGCACGAACTGGCAGGAGCCGTGGGTCGGCCGCTTCATCTCGCGCGACGCCAACGTCAAGTTGCTCTCCGTCGAGCCGGCCGTGGCGTGGCAGACCACCGACGGCCGCCTGGCCATCGGCGTCGGCGCCGAGTACCGCCGCTCGCACATCGTCCTCAACCGCAACAACGCCGCGTTCAACCCGTTCAACGGCCAGATCTCCGACACGGCCAACGCGTTCCTCAACAGCGACTGGGACAGCACCTGGCTCTGGAACGCCGGCATCCTCTTCAAGCCGAGCGACTCCTTCCGTGTCGGCGTCTCCTACCGCCCCGCGTCGCACATCGACTACACCGGCGACGCGCACTTCACGCAGATCCCGACGAACACGCCGCTCGACGTTCTGGTCAAGGCTCAGTTGCCGCCCGACCAGAGCATCGCCACGACGATCAACTTCCCGGCCGTCCTCTCCGCCGGCATCGCCACCTCGGCGATCGGCCACGGCTGGGACCTCGAGGCCGACGTCACGCACACGACGTGGAGCGAATTCGAGTCGCTCGCGGTCACGTTCGGCACGACCTCGGCGCTGAACTTCACCCGCCCGCAGAACTGGCACGACACGTACTCCTATCGCCTCGGCGCGAACAAGAAGGCCACGGAGAACTGGGACGTCCGTCTCGGCGCGGTGTACGACGAGAACCCGCAGCCGACCGAGGGCGTCGGGCCGCTGCTTCCCGACTCCGACCGCATCGGCGTCAGCTTCGGCGTCGGCTACCATCGCGGACCGTGGTTCATTGACCTCACCGAATTCGTGCTTCACTTCAAAACGCGCAGCACGCAAGGGATCAGCAGTGACAACTTCAACGGGACGTACAGAACGGACGCGAATCTGATCAGCGTGAATTTGGGCTATCGGTTTTAGCGGCCGAGCGACCACAAAGGAGAACCAATGACTCGCATCAGAAGCTTTGCACGCATTGCCGCGGCGATGTTGATCATCGCGGCGCTCGCCGTTCCGAGCTTTGCCGCGCGCGGCTCGGCAGATTTCACCCGCTTCGTGGCCATCGGCGACAGCTACGGCGCCGGCTTCGAAGCAGGCTCGCTGAATCAGACGCACCAGCCGTTCGGATGGCCGGCCATCATCGCCCGCCAGGTCGGGCTGCAGATCTGCGCGCCCAACGCGTCGGCGGCCGACAACTGCTTCGCCATTCCGTTCATCAGCAACCCCGGCCTGCCGGGCGGTGAGCTCGTCTTCAACGGCTCGACGCTCGTCACGGTCCCGGGCTCCGGTTCGCCGCTGATGCTCGGCTTCGGCCGGCCGTACAACAACCTCTCCGTGCCCGGCTACACGGTCGGTGCGGTGCAGGCGTTGACGGGCGCCGAGGCGACGTCCGGGCTCGGCCAGGTGATTCTGCGCGGCCTCGGCACCGAGGTCGATCAGGCCCTGCTGCTGCACCCGACGTTCATCGCCATCTGGATCGGCGGCAACGACTTTCTCGGCGCCGTGAGCGCGGGCGATCCGAACAAGCTGACTCCGGCGGCGACGTTCGCCGCGCAGTACAAGGCGATGCTCGACAAGCTGACCGCGGGCGCGCCGGGCGCCGGCATGGTCCTCGGCACGCTTCCGGCGAACTTCACCGCAGCTCCGCTCACGTCGCGGCTGCCGTCCGTCGTCTTCGACTCGAACTTCCAGCCGGTTCTCGTCGGCGGCAATCCGATCCCACTCTTCTATCTCCCGGCCGGTTCGACGACGCCGGCGGCTGTTCCGGCCGGCAGCATCTTCCTGCTCTCGTCGCTGTCGCGCTATCAGCAGGGCTTCGGCATCCCGCCGAACCTCAAGGCCGTGCCTCCGTTCAGCCTCCTGCCGCACGTCGGCGAGCCGCTGACGGACGCGGAGATCATCACGCCGGCCGAGCAGGCCGTGTTCGCGCAGCGCATCGCCGACTACAACGCCACGATCCTGGCCGAGGCGAGCGCGCGGCAGATTCCGGTGGCCGACATCAAGGGCCTCTTCGACCGCATCACGCAGCCGCAGGTCTTCGGCGGCATCGCCGTGACGAACACCTGGATCAGCGGCGGCCTGTTCAGCAACGACGGCGTGCACCCGAGCGACATCGGCTACACGCTCTTCGCGAATGAGTTCATCAAGGCCATCAACAGCGGCTACAACACCCACATCCCGCTGGCCTCGGTCATCGCGACGTTCCAGAACAACGGCCAGTTCACCGGCTTCGGCGACAACAAGGGCTACGCCATCGTCGATCCGGAGGCCGCGAGCGCGATGACTTCGATCTTGAGCAGCGCGTCCGTTCCAGCCCCCGCGCCGCCGCGACGGCGCACCGCGCATCACTAAAACACTTCGGGCCGCCCGGTTGGGCGGCCCGATTCATTTGTGTTCGCTTAAGTTCCTGCCGGCCTTCCGCGCGGCGACGGCTTGGAGATGTCGATCATGGCCATGCGCTCCTTCTCGTCGTACCAGCAGTGGAAGCGCTTGATGCCTGGGACTTCGATGTCGTAAGCGCGGAAGAAGCTCGGGACGTGCAGCGAGGTCGACTTGTCGGACTGGCGGATGCGCGCGGCGCCTTCCTCTTTCTTCTCCAGCGGCTTGATGCCGATGACCTTCCGCTTCTTGTCGTAGTAGAGATTCGCGCTCGATTTACCGCGCAGGCGCAGGGCCGAGGCGACGGGAGATGGCAGACGGATCAGCCGCGACTGCACGATGGTCGCGGACGAAGGACGTTCCGACTCTTGCTGCGGCTCCCATTTCTCAAATGCCATGCTCCGACTCCTCACCCATCACGGACCACTCGGCTGCGTGATGCTGATCATAAAAGCAGTCGTGATAATGTCAACAATTAACGGCAATGGTTAGGCCTCGGATAAAACTTCGTTGCGACAAAGTTTTATTCTTAGTTATTTGAACAGAAAGGCAAACTGCTGAATTAAAGCCACTTAGGGCAGATGGGGGCCCTGGGACGGCAGCAGTTTGAGCGTCACCCAGCGCTCGCCGACCATGAGCTGACCGCCGAACGGCGCGTCGGCGCACCCCTGCATCCGGCGCACCCACAGCGATACGCGGTTGCCGGCGTCGTTGCCCCACTTCGAGCAATCGCCGTAGAAAAAGATGCCGTCGCCGCCGGGGCGCGCCTGAAATTCGAACATGCCGATGTCTGTGGCTTCGTCGAAGTCTTCGCTCGTCGGCGACGCAGTTTTGCGTCGATGGCGGATCTCGACGCCGAGCTGTCCGTAGCCGCTGACGTCGAAGTCGGCGATCTCGACGTAGCCGTTCATCGACCAGGAGAAGTCGCCCTTCGACGGCGGCAGCTCGAACTCGAGGACCTTCGACCAGCTGCCGCAGACGGGACTCATCGCCGCCGGCTGCACGGCATCGCCGTCGGCCTTCACGACGATGCGGTCGCTCGCGCTCACGCGATGCATCGGGATGATGTTGAGGTACGGCAGGCGTAGCGGAAACGACAACGCGTTCACGCGAAGACCGCCGAGGTGGGCGACGCCGGCGTCAGCGCGCATCCAGAGCTGGATCTTGTGATGCTCGGCCGCAATCGCGCGCTTGTCGTCGAACGCCACCATCCCCTCGGGCAAGAGCTCCGGAATGGCGACGGTGCCGTGCTCGCCGATCGCTTCGTCATCGAGGGTGAAGGCGATCTCGAGCTTCGTGGCGCGGTCGACGCTGTCGACGCGGAACGACGACTGCAGCGCCGCGTCGACGGGCCAGCGCGGATCGAGCGCCATCGCGTCGCCGACGCGCGTCCACGCCTCGCCGACGTCGAGCGCGTCGGCCTGCGACTCCGCCGCCGGATAGTCGCGCGGCACGCCCTGCGCGGTGAGCCACTGCAGGTCGACGGCGATGCCGTTCGTCTCCGGCCCGTCGAGGAGCCGGCACCACATCGAATAGACGTAGTTCCCCGCCGGCAGATCGCGCGCGAGTCCGGCGAAGCGCTCGGCGCGCGGGATGTGCGGGCCGACGTGGCGCAGCGCGGTGGCGACGACGACCGGCGCCGGATCGTCGGCGGACTTGCCGAGGCGGAGCTGGATCTCGTAGCGGGCGTCGAGCGGCGCCGTCGGGCGCGGCGAGAAGGAGATGCGCAGCGACCCCCGCAGCAGCAGATTCACCGGCGCCGAGGCGCTGACGTTCTGCTCGGCGAACTCGGCGCAGCCGCTCTGGATCTTCACCCAGTGCAGGTCGGGGGCGTAGTTGACGACCATCCGCGCGCCGACCGGACGGTCGTCGAGGTGATGAACGAGGTCTTCGGTGTAGGGAAAGCGCGTCCCGCGCTGCGGCTGCGCACTCGCCACGATGGTGTAGTGCCCGTTGCCGATGCAGTCGGCGGCGGCAGGGAGGGCGGCGAGGAAAAGCGCAGCGGCGAGAGCGAGGCGCGGCATCACTAACACGATACGCGCCAGAGTCGCGAAGCGTCGGTGACTGCGCCCGCGAAAACGTGACGCGGCTCATGGCCGCGCCAGCCATTCCCGCATACGTTGGCGGGTATGCACGTCCGTTTCTCGGTCCTTCTGTCGCTCATCGTCTGTCCGTTCGCGATGGCGGCAAGCATCACCGGCGTCGTCACGGCGCCATCAGGCGCCCCGATCGCAAACGCGCGCGTCGCCGTGTTTCGCGAGATGCCGCCGCCGGCCCTCATTGCGCTCGACGCGCCGCCTCGGCCGCTGGCGTCCGTGACCACCGGCGCGAGCGGCGCGTTCTCGGTCGAACCGGGAAGCAACGGGGTCGTCGTCGTGCACGTCTCCGCCGATGGCTTCGAGCCGGTCGACATCGCCACCGACCCCGAGCCGCTCGGCACACTCATGCTGCGGCCCGCCGAGACCGTCACCGGGCGCGTCACGGCGAACGGCAAGCCGGTCGCGAACGCGGCGGTCATCGCGATGCCGGTCGTGCAAGGCATCCCGACGGTCGTAATGACGGATGCCGACGGCAAGTACCGCATCGCCGAGCCGACGTGGTGGGCGGAGAGCATTCTCGTTCGCCATCCCGATTTCGCGCCCGCGGTGCATCCGATCTCCTCGCGCGATTTCGTGCTCTCTTCCGGAGACACGCTGCGCGGCTCGGTGGTCGACGAGAACGGCCGGCCGGCCGGCGGCGCGGCCGTCTCGCTCGATGGTCTGCTCGAAACCACCACCGGCGCCGACGGCCGCTTCACCATCGCGCACGTGTATGTGCGGCCGCTGCGGCTCGTCGCGCGAAGCGGCTCGCGCATCGCCACAGCGTTGGCGAGCGAGAAGGCCATCGTGCTCAAGCTCGCCCCGGCACGGCGCATCGCCGGCACGCTCGTCGACGAGACCAACAAGCCGGTGGCCGGCGCGATCGTCACGGCCCTCGGCGACGCTCTCGGGGATTCGACGCTCAGCGACGCCCGCGGCGCGTTCGCCATCAGCGTGCCCGCCGGCCAGTACCTCGTCTCGGCGAGCGCGCACAACCTCGAGGCGGACTCCGGCGCAGCGGACGTGACGGGCGCTGACGCAAACGTCGCGCTCCATGCGACCCACCTCCTCCCGCTGCAGGGCGTCGTGCAGACCGCGGACGGGAAGCCGGTCGGCGGCGCGGCGCTCTTCGTCCTCGCCGGCGAGGGCGACGACGCGATGCCGATGCCGCTTTCGCCGCGTGCGAGCGGCGCGGACGGCCGCTTCCGCGTGCGCACGAAGATCATCGACTCGCAGCCCGAACGCATCGTGGCCATGAAGCCGGGAATGCCGCTGGCGACGTCGCCGCTCGTCACGCCGCGGACGCGCGAGGTCGTCGTCACCATGCCCGACCGAGGAGTCGAAGTCCACGGCGTCGTCACCGGCCGCGACGGAAAACCGCTGGCCGACGTCGCCGTGACGCCGCTTCCCGGCGAGCGGCGATTCGGGGAGCCGGCGCTTCTCTGGGCGACGACCGATGCCGCCGGCCGTTTCTCCGGCTACCTCGCCGCCGGCTCGACCGCCCTGGGCTTCGCCAAACGCGGCTACGTGCGCGAGGAACAGCGCGTGACCGTAACGGCAGACGCGAAGCCGGTCGCGGTCTCGCTCCGCGCGACCGTCGGCATTCGCGGACGCGTCGTGAATGCCGACGGCTCGCCGGCCGCCGAGGTGCCGGTGCTGACGCGCTCCGAGCAGGCGCAGACCGATGCGAACGGCACGTTCGTGCTCGAGAACCTCGAGCCGGGCCCGCAACAGATCCTCTTCGGCAAAGAAGGCGAACAGCGAGCTACGGTCAAGGCCCCGGCCAGCGACGTGCGGCTCGTCTTGAAGCCGAGCGACACGCGCTGAGGTCGCGGAACGTCCGTTACTGCACCTGTCGCGGCGGCGCCTCCTCCCGCCCCGCCCAGATGATGTCGACGTCGTACTTGGCGATCGTGGCATCGGCGGTCATCAGCGGCACTCCTTCCGTCTGTGCCTGAGCGATCAGAAGGCAGTCGAAGGGATCGCGATGGTGCAGCGGCAGCTCGGCCACGCGCAGAGCGTGGTTGATGTAGAGCGGCAGCGTCTTGACACGGGAGCTCTCGATCCCGGCCTCGACATACTCCTTCGCTGAGGAGGGAAAGGTGAGCTTTCCGATCCGTGCCTTGACCGCGATCTCCGCAACGCTCACGGCGGAGAAGACGATGGTGTTCTCGTCACTGGCGATCAACGCCAAAGCCTTGTCGTTCAACCTCTCCCGCGCAACGAAGGCCCAAAGCCAGCAGTGGGTATCAATCAGGAATTTCATCCAACCCCCAAGTCTCCGGATCGACCTCGTCATCGAAGTCAGGGCTGATCCAGACCTTCCCTTCCCAACTGCCGATCCAGTCGTTCTTCGGCTTCGTCTCGTACGGCACCAGGCGCGCGACCGGCTTTCCGTCCCGCGCGATGATGATTTCCTCGCCCGACGCCACTTTCACCAGCAGGCGTGAGAGATGCGTTTTCGCTTCATGTACATTCACGATTTCCATCCTTCTAATCTAGCTTAGTCATTTGACTTAGTCAAGTCCTAAAGTATGCTTTATCCAACGCTCGATAGTGAATCGCCTCCGCAAGATGCGCCGACTCAATCCTTTCGCTCCCGGCCAAGTCCGCGATCGTCCGGGCGACCTTGAGCACCCGGTCGTACGCGCGGGCCGAGAGCGCCAGGCGGGACATGGCCTGTTCGAGCAGCCGCCGGGAGGGCGGGTCGAGCTCGCAGGCCTTCCGCATCGCTTTCGGGGTCATCTCGGCGTTGCACTGCGTCGGCGAGCGGCGGAAGCGCTCGCGCTGCAGCAGGCGCGCGGCGTCGACGCGCTCCCGAATCGCGCCCGACGCTTCTCCCATCTGCGTCGACGCAATCTCCTCGGCAGAGAGCGCCGGCACCTCCACCTGCAGGTCGATCCGGTCGAGTAGTGGCCCGGAGATCTTCGCGAGGTAGCGCGAGATCTGGATTGGCGAGCAGAGGCACTCGCGCCGCGCGTCGTTGAAGTAGCCGCACGGGCAGGGATTCAGCGCCGCGGCGAGCGTGAAGCGCGACGGGAACGTCACCGTACGCGTTACCCGCGCGATCGTCACGATCCCGTCCTCCATCGGCTGGCGCAGCACCTCGAGCGTGTCGCGGCGGAACTCCGGCAGCTCGTCGAGAAAGAGCACGCCGTGATGCGCGAGGCTCACCTCCCCCGGCTTTGGCGGCGTCCCTCCGCCGACCAGCGCCGCGTTCGACAGCGTGTGATGCGGCGCGCGGAACGGCCGGCGCGTCAGGAGGCCGCTACCGGCCGGGAGCAGTCCCGCGACGGAGTGGATCTTCGTCGTGACGATGGACTCTTCGAGCGAGAGCCGCGGCAGGATCGACGGCAACCGCTTCGCCAGCATCGTCTTTCCGGAGCCGGGCGGGCCGACCATCAGGATGTTGTGACCACCCGCCGCCGCCACTTCGAGCGCCCGTTTCGCCTGTGCCTGCCCGCGCACTTCGGCGTAATCGGCGCTCTCCGGCGGCATCTCCGCGATGGCCGCCGACGTCGTCGGCTCTACGACTTGTAGACCTTTCAGATGGCGAACGAGCGCCGGCAGATGGGCGACGCCGATCACGCGCAGCGACCGCACCGCCGCCGCCTCGTTCGCGTTCGCGGTGGGGACGACAAGCTCGCGCACCGGCTCGCGCGCGACTGCTGCCGCGATCGACAGCGCCCCCCGCACCGGCGCGATCGCGCCGTCGAGCGACAGCTCGCCGACGAACACACGCCCATCGATCTCCTCCGCCTTCAGCATCTCCATGGCCTGGAGGATGCCGAGGGCGATCGGCAGGTCGAAGGCGGAGCCTTCCTTCTTCACATCGGCCGGAGAGAGATTGACTGTGACGTAGCGGGCCGGCCACCAGAAGCCACAGTTAAACAGCGCGGAGCGGACGCGTGAGAACGCCTCCCGCACCGCAAGGTCGGGCAAGCCGACCATGACGAATTTCGGCTGCCCGTGTTCGACCGCGTCGACCTCGACGGTGATGCGGACAGCGTCGATTCCCAACGTGGCAGCGCTCCATACTTTGGCGAGCATGGCATTTCGCGACCACGCGCAAATTCCACCGCCGAGGCTACCTCGGCCACGCCAGGGCGCGCAAGCGTTAGGATGCGCGCCATGCTTCACGCCGTCGTTCTCACCCTCACCATCGCCGCGCAGCGCGCCGTCCTCGACGAATTCACGCAGCTCCTGGCCATCCCGAACCTCGCCAGCGACGCGCCGAACATCCAGCGCAACGCCGCCGCCATCCGGGCGATGTTCGACAAGCGCGGTCTCACGACGCGATTCCTGACGGTCGAGGGGGCGCCGCCGATCGTCGTCGCCGACTACAAAGTCCCCGGCGCGACGAAGACGATCGCGTACTACGCGCACTACGACGGTCAGCCGGTCGACGCCGCGCAGTGGACGTCGCCGCCGTGGACGCCGGTCATGCGCGACGCAGCGGGCCACGATGTCGAGTGGCGCAACGCCGCCGCCATCGATCCCGAGTGGCGCCTCTACGCGCGCTCCGCCGGCGACGACAAGGCGCCGATCGTGGCCATGGCCGCCGCGCTCGATCAGCTCAAAGCGGCAGGTAAGAAACCATCGCAGAACCTCCGTTTTGTGTTCGAAGGCGAAGAGGAAGCGGGCTCACCGCACCTCGCCGCGTACCTCGCGAAATACCCCGACGTGCTGCGGCCCGACGTCTGGGTTCTCTGCGACGGCCCGGTGCACCAGAGCCGGCGCATGCAGCTCTTCTTCGGCGCGCGCGGCGTCGTCGACCTCGAGCTCACCGTCTATGGCCCAGTGAAGGCGCTGCACGACGGGCACTACGGCAACTGGGTGCCGAACCCGATCGTGAGACTCACACATCTCATCGACTCGATGCGCGACGAGAGCGGCCGCATCCTCATCAAAGGCTTCTACGACGACGTGCGGCCTCCCACCTCCAGCGAGCTCGCCGCGCTGAAGAACATCCCCCCGGTCGAGGAGGATCTGAAGCGTGAGTTCGCGATCGGGTCGACGGAGCGCAAGTTCCTCAACGACGCGCTCCTCTTTCCCGCGCTGAACGTGCGCGGCGTCGCCGCGGGACGCGTCGGCGCGCAGGCCTCGAACTCGATCCCAACCGAGGCGCGGGCGTCGATCGACTTCCGCCTCGTGCCGGCGCAGACGCCGGAGTCAGTCAAGACCCTCGTCGAGCATCACCTCGAGTCGCAGGGCTGGACGATCGTCCGCGACGCCCCCGACACCGCCACCCGTCTCGCGCGCGCGAACGTCGTCCGCGTCGAGTGGGGGCCCGGCTATCCCTCCGCGCGCACGCCGCTCGACGCGCCGCTGTCAAAGAGCGCCGCCGCGATCATGCGCGCCGCCGGGCACGACCCCGTCCTCCTCCCCACCCTCGGCGGCAGCATTCCGATGTACCTCTTCCAGCAGCCCGGCAACACGCCGGTCATCGGCCTGCCGATCGCCAATCACGACGACAACCAGCACGCCGCGAACGAGAACCTGCGCCTGCAGAACCTGTGGGACGGCATCGACGTTTACGCCGCGCTCTTCGTCGGCATGTGACGTGATAGAACTCGCAGCATGCACATCGCCGTTCCGCACCGCACCGACAAAGAAACCGCCCGCAAGATCATCTATCAGCGCCTCGGACAGCTCGTGGCGCAGTACGGTCACTACCTCAGCGAGCACGAGACGCGGTGGGAGGGCGACACGCTCCACTTCACCGGCGCCGCGCGCGGCTTCAAGGCCAACGGCACGGTGCAGGTGACCGACACCGAGGTCATCATCGACGGCAAGCTACCGCTCATCGCCAAGCCGTTCGAGCCGCGAATCAAGAGCACGATCGAAAAAGAAGCGAACGCGATGTTCGGTTAGGCGATGCAGGACTCGACCAGGTCCGCCTCCGCGTCGCGCCGCTTCAGCAATCCGTCGAGGCCCTTCCCCTCCCACAGCCGCTTCATGGCCCGGATCTGATCGGCGATCCCTTGCAGGTCGCCCTTCGGCACCAGGTCGCGGATCGCGCGCATCTCCGCGCGGCTGTCGCCGTTCATCGACGTGCCGCGGTTATAGACCAGCGAGAAGAGCGCCCCCTGCGCGTCGGCCGGCAGATCGTCGACGCCGGGAAACGCCTGCTGCGTCAGCTTCTGGTACTTCGGCACCGAGCGCTCCAGGAAGACCCTCTCGGCGTCGCTGTTCTTGATCTTGACCGCCTTCAGCCCGGAAGCCTTTGCCTTCGCGTCCGATCCCTTCAGACCGAGGACCTGCGACAGCGTCGTGAAGTCGCCGTCGCTGAGGCACGGCTTCCAGTCGTTCTCGAAGTCGCCCGCCGCTTCGTATCCGAGGTCGTAGCCGAGACCGATCGTGATGCCGGAGTCGCCGCCGGGCCAGTCGCACGGCTGATCGATTCCCTCGTACTGCCAAATCAAATTCTTCGCATTCTCCGTCAAAGGTTCCATGACGGGACTCCCTTCAATTGATGGATGTGCGGAGAATTATATCAGTCGACGTGAAAGATTTTCTTCAGCGCATCGACATTCGGGTCGACGAAGAGGCGTCCGTCGACTTCGAGGGCCGGGTCCATCCCGAGGTGGAACGTCTTCGACTGGAACTGTTCGGGGGTGAGCAGCTCGTAGGAGACGTGGTAGCGCGTCAGGAATCCTTGAATCAGGCTGGTTTTATGTCGTTGTGTTCCGGGGACAAGTCGTACTTGCATCCTCCCCTCCCTTTTCGCCCAGAGACTGGGTCGACCAGTATACTCCTCCGGTGCGCCTGCTCCGGCTCGTTTTCAAGAACGCGCTGCGGAACCGCCGGCGCACCGTCCTCACGGCGTTGAGCGTCGCCGTTTCCCTCTTTCTCCTCGTCAGCCTCCGTACCCTCACCATCGAGATCAAAGGCGACTCGCTCATGACAGAGCAATCGACGCGCCGACTCATCACCCGCAGCGGCGTGTCGCTGGCCGTGCCGCTGCCGCTGGCGTACAAGGAGCGGCTGCGGCGCCTCGGCGGCTCCGACATCGTCGCCGAGTACCAGTGGTTCCCCTGCTTCTACAAAGAGCCGCGCGAGCCGATGATCGTCATCGCCACGGCGCCGGAGTTCTGCGGCACCGATCCCGAGTACCCGACCACGCCGGCCGAGCTGAAGGCATTTACGGACGACGTCACCGGGGCGTTGATCCCGGTGAAGATGATGGAGCGCTTCGGCTGGAAGGTCGGCGACCGCGTCACCTTCACCGGCACCATCTTCCCGTTCAACCTCGACGTCGTCATCCGCGGCACCTTCACCGGGCCGGCCCAGAACGCGCCCGTCTGCCACTACCGCTACGTCAACGAGCTCCTGCGGCGGACCATGCCGAGCCGCGCCGACAAGACCATGGCCTTCATCGTCCGGACCTCGGCGGACCACTCGCCGGCGGCGCTGGCGCAGCAGATCGACGACACCTTCCGCAACTCCGACGTCCCCACGCGTACCGAATCGGAGAAGGACTTCGTCCTCGGCTTTACCTCGATGCTCGGCAACGTGGCGATGTTCATCAGCTTCATCGCCATCGCCGTCGTCTTCGCCATCGTCCTCGTGGCCACGAACACGATGTCGATGGCTGTCCGCGAGCGGACGCACGAGATCGCCGTGCTCAAGACCTTGGGCTTCCGCCCGGCGCAGGTGCTGGCCATGTTCGTCGCCGAGTCGGTCGTCATCTCCGGCGGCGGCGGGATCGCCGGCATCGTCGGCGCGCGGCTCTTCTTCACGACCTTCGACATCTACAAACTGACCAACGGCATCGTCCAGCACTTCGACATCAAGACGCCGACGGTGATGCTTGCGATTGCGGTGGCGCTGGCGATGTCGATCGTCAGCGCCGTCGTCCCGGCGTGGCGCGGCGCCGCGCGGCCGATCGCCGCGGGACTGCGCGAGGTGGCGTGATGTTCGTGCCGGTCAAGTACAACGTCCGCAATCTCCTGGTGCGCCGCACGTCGACGCTGCTGACGGTCTTCGGCATCGGCGTGAGCGTCGCGGTCTTCGTCTCCGTCATGGCCCTCGTCGAAGGGATCCGCGAGACGTTCGTGGCGACCGGCGAGCCGCTCAACGTCCTGGCCATCCGCAACGGCGCGCAGAGCGAGACCGGGAGCCTGATCGAGCCCTCCTCGGCGCTCGTGGCCCGCACGATCCGCGGCACAGCGCGCGGCGCCGACGGCGAGCCGCTCGTCTCCATCGAGCGGATCGTCTACGTCCAGGAGCCGCGCCTCACGACCGGCTCCTCGAACATCGTGATCCGCGGCCTCGGCGAGACCGGGCGCACGCTCCGCCCGGCCGTGCATCTCGCCAGCGGGCGCTGGTACGTGCCCGGTCGGCGCGAGCTGACTGTGAGCCGCACGATCGCCGAGCGCTTCCGCAACTGCAGCCTCGGCGACGAGCTCGTCTCCGGCCGCGCGCACTTCCGCGTCGTCGGCATCTTCGACGGCGGCCGCTCCGCGTACGCCTCGGAGATGTGGACCGCAGCAGAGGACATCGGCTCGGCGTTCGACCGCGTCAACTACTCCAACATCCTCGCGCGCGCCGCCGACCGCGCGAGCGTGCGGACCGTCATCGACGCGCTCACGGACGACCCGCGCATGCGCTTCGACGCCCGCAGCGAGCGTGCGTTTTACGCCGAGCAGACGAAGGCCGCCACGCCGGTGAAAATCCTCGGCAACATCATCGCCATCGTCATGGCCGTCGGCTCGGCGTTCGCGGCGATGAACACGATGTACGCCGCCGTGGCCTCGCGCGGACGGGAAGTGGCGGTGCTGCGCGCCCTCGGTTTCTCGCGCGCGGCGATCGCGTTCTCGTTCGTGACGGAGGCCGTGCTCCTGTCGATTGCGGGCGGCATCGTGGGAGGCATCGGCGTCACGCCGCTCAACGGCCTCTCCACCGGCACGACGAACTGGTTCACCTTCAGCGAGATGAACTTCGCCTTCGCCGTGACCGGGCCGCTCTTCGTGCGCGGCGTGCTCTTCGCCGCGGTCATGGGCCTGGCCGGCGGGATCCTGCCGGCGCTGCGGGCCAGCCGCATGTCTCCGGCGACGGCCATGCGCGCGTTGTGAGAAAATTAGGTATGGAAGATACCGCTCGCGTCGTCGTTACCGTTCTCATCGCGGCCTTCGTGATCGAGCGCATCACCGCCGCGCTGATGTTCTTCTCCGAGACGCCGAAAGGCCCGGAGCGCACGCGCAAGATCTACCGCATCCTCATCGCGGCGATCCTCGGCGCCGTGGCGGTTTGGCTCGCGCACATCCGCCTGCTGTCGCGCCTCAGCACGGCCGCGCCCGACTGGCTCGACGCGGCCCTCTCGTGGCTCGTCCTCGTCGGCGGCGCCGACCGGATCCGCGACTTCGTCGCGCCGGGCGGCGGCGGTGGCGGCGGCGAGAAGAAGCAGGAGCTGCCGCCGATCCAGTTCACCATCGAGGAGAAGGACGGCACCACGACCGTGCAGCAGTTCCACGCGAGCTGACATGCGCCGCATCACCGTTCGCCTGGGCGACTACGTCGAGGAGGAGAAGCGCCGCGAGCGCCGCGGCGGCCGCGCCGTCGCCGTCGTCGCGCTCGTCGTCCTCGGCGTGGTGGCGATGTCGCGAATGTCGACGGCGCCGCCGCCGGCGAATCCCGGCACGCCCGCGCATCTCGTTACGTCGTCGCTGGCGTTGCAGTTCGCGCCGCAGCTCGCCGGCACCGCGTCGCCGGCGCAGCTCCTCCGGCTGCACAACGACGGCGGCACGGCGCTAACGATCGCCAAGGTCGCGGCGGACAACGAAGCCTTCCAGCTCCGGCACGACTGCGCCACGCTCGCGCCGAACGAGTCGTGCAGCGCGGCGGTCGTCTTCTCTCCATCCGCCGCCGGCGCGCAGCGCGGCTCCGTCGGCGTGCAAACCGAGAGCGGCACGACGCAGATCGCGCTCGAGGGTGAAGGCCGCGCCATTCCCACCGTCGACCTCGGCCCAACGGACTTCGGCAGCGCGCCCCTCGGCAGCGCCGCCGAGCGCGTCGTCCGTTTCATGAACAGCGGCCCCTCACCGATCGCGATCGCGAAGTCGTCCGTCGCGGAGCCGTTTGCCATCGCCGCGGACGCCTGCAGCGGCACGGTCAATCCCGGCACCAATTGCGAGGTGCGCGTGCAGTTCCGCCCCGCCGTCGCCGGCAGCGCCACCGGCGAATTGCTCCTCGCCGGCGCGGACGGCGGTGTGATCGCGAAAGGTGCGCTCGTCGGCGCCGGCAGCCAGGTGCAGCCGCCTGCGGGTAGGCCGGCGCATCTCTCCATCTCGCGCGACCGGATCATCTTCCCGCCGCTGACGCGCGGCACCGCCTCGACTCCGCAGGTCGTGCAACTGAAAAACGACGGCGACGAGACGCTGACGATCTCGAGCATCTCGGGCGGAGACAACGTGTTCCGCGTCTCGGGCGACTGCGGGCAATCTCTTGCGGGCGGCGCCTCGTGCAGCGTTTCGGCGGTCTTCGTTGCGCGGCCGAATTCCGGCATCGGCACGAACACCGGCGCGATCGTGATCGACACGAACGCCGGTCGCGCGATCGTTCAGATGCAGGTTGACGTTCGCGCGCTCCCCGCCGTCGAGCTTCCGCCGACGGACTTCGGCCGCGCCTTCACCGGCAGCACCGTCGAGCGCGCCGTCACGTTCACCAACAGCGCGCCCGTCACCATCGTCGTCGGAAACGCCACCGCACCGCCGCCGTTCGCGATCGTCTCCGACGGCTGCCGCAACCGCAAGATCGCGCCCGGCGAGAGTTGCGAGGTGCGCCTGCAGTTCCGTCCCGCCGCGCGCGGCGGCATGAAAGGCGAGATGCAGCTGACGAGCGCCAGCAGCGAGACCATCGCCACCGGCGCGCTGCGCGGCATCGGCCTAATCAAGGACGTGCCGCCGCCGCTCCCGAGCATCGACATCAAGCCGCGCGAGATCAACTTCCACGGCGATCCGGGCAAGAAAACGATCGTCGTGACGAACACCGGCGCGATCCCGGTGAGCGTCGCCGCGAAGCCGGAGACGACGTCTCGCTACCTCATCGACACGAAGCCGTGCAACGCCACGCTGGCGCCGGGGCAGCAGTGCACGATCACGGTCGACGGCACGTACGCCGTGCGCATCGGGTCGTCCGCGCGCGTCGTCATCAGCTATCTCGGCCGCAACGAATTGGTGCCGGTGGCCGCAAAGTGAAACGCCGGACGGAGTTACGTCACTATGATGCATGGACGACACCGCTCGGCTCATCGTCACGGTCCTTCTCGCCGCCTTCGCGATCGAGCGCATCGGCGCCGCCGTCGGCTTTCTCACCGGCACTCCCCGCGGCCCTGAGCGCACCCGCAAGATCTACAACTTCCTCCTCGTCGCGGTCCTCGGCGCGCTCGCCGTCGGGCTCGCGCACATCCGCGTGCTGGAGCGGCTCAGCACCAAAGCCTCGCCGTGGATCGACTACCCGCTGTCGTGGCTGATCCTCGTCGCCGGCGCGGACCGCATCCGCGACTTCGTCGGTGCGGGCGGCGGTGGCTCGGCCGCCCCGAAAGCGCCCGCCAAGTCCGAGCTCCCGCCGATCCAGATCAACATCACCGATCGCGACGGGCAGACGACCCTCCACGAAGTGAAGGCCTGACGTGCGCGAGATCACGATCCACCTCGGCGAGTACATCGACGAAGAGCGCCGCCGCCGGCACCGCTCGGGCGTCGTCGCCGGCATTGCGGTCGTCGCGGCGCTGCTCGTGATCGCGATGCCGCGAACGGCACCGCCGCCTCTGTCATCTTCGAATACGACGACCACTGCGACGTCGACAACCGTCATCACCGCCACGACGGCGACCATCGCTCCGCCGCCGCCTGCGCCCGAACATCTCGCGCCGCTCTCGCCGACGCTGACGTCCGCGCCGACCCATGCGAAACGGCCGCCGCACGCGCTTCGCGTCGCAAACGACCGCGCTGCCGACGTCGACCTCGGAAAGACAACC
The DNA here is from genome assembly GCA_035276475.1 of Thermoanaerobaculia bacterium. GTDB lineage: Bacteria > Acidobacteriota > Thermoanaerobaculia > Gp7-AA8 > Gp7-AA8 > DATDFB01. The sequence goes on from DATELQ010000020.1 coordinate 61,506, forward strand.
ACCGACGGCACCGTCACACCGCCCGCCGCCGAGGCGCCGGCGCCGCCCGTCGTCGAAGCGGCGCCGGCGAAGATCGACATCGAGCCGCGTCAGATCGCTTTCGTGCGCACGTCGCGAACGAAGCGGGACGTCGTCCTCGTCAATCACGGCGGGAAGCCGACGACCGTCGGCCTCGCGGTGACCGGCATCAGCTTCGGCTTCGTCGTCGAGACCAAGGTCTGCGACGGCAAGACGCTGAGCCCCGGCGAGTCGTGCACGTTTTCCGTGACGGCGCTCCCGATCGCGTTCGAGCGAGGCTCCTCGATGCGCATCGTCGTCAGCTACGACGGGCACACCGACTACGCCACGGCCGTCTCGCGGTACTGAATCTCGTACAGCTTCCGATACAGCCCGTTCGCGCGCATCAGCTCCTCGTGCGTGCCGCGCTCGCGGATCTCGCCGTGGTGGAAGACGAGGATCGTGTCGGCGGAGCGGATCGTGGAGAGGCGGTGGGCGATGACGATCGACGTCCGCCCCTCCATCAGCGTCTGGATGGCCTCCTGGATCAGCCGCTCCGTCTCCGTGTCGATCGACGACGTGGCCTCGTCGAGAATCAGCACCGGCGGGTTGAAGGCGAGCGCGCGCGCGAACGAGAGGAGCTGCTTCTCCCCCACCGAGAACCCCGCCCCGCGCTCGCGCACCTCGGCCCCGTACCCCTCGGGGAGCCGCGAGATGAAGCGGTCCGCCTGCACGCGCTCCGCGGCGTTGCGCACGGCCTCGGCGGTGATGTCGGGGTCGCCCAAGGCGATGTTCTGCTCGACCGTGCCGGTGAAGAGGAAAAAGTCCTGCTGCACGATGGCAAAGAGCGCGCGCAGCGACGCGAGCGAGTACTCGCGGATGTCGACGCCGTTAATGAGGATCTCGCCGCGCTGCGGCTCGTAGAAGCGGAGCAAGAGAGCCGTCACCGTCGTCTTCCCCGCGCCGGTGTGACCGACGACCGCCACGCGCTCGCCGCGCTCCACGCGGAAGGAGACGTTCTTCAGCACCCACTCCGGTTCGTTGTAGGCGAAGCAGACGTTCTTGAACTCGATCGATTTCAGTTCGCCGATCTCGCGCGTGCCGCTGTCGAGAATGCGCACCGGCGTGTCGAGCAGCTTGAAAATGCGCTCGCTCGCCGCCATGGCCGCCTGCAGGATGTTGTACTTCTCGGAGAGGTCGGAGATCGGCTCGTAGAAGCGCTGCGAATACGTAAAGAACGCGATCAGCGCGCCGATCGACAGCGTGCCGCGGATGACCTGCCCGCCGCCGTACCAGACGATGAGAGCCACGCCGACGGTCTCGATCAGCTCGATGACCGGGTAGAAGACGGCGTAGTAGAAGATCGAGTCGATGTTCGCGTCGCGGTGCCGCGCGTTCAGGTGGTCGAACTTCTCCCCCTCGGCATCGGTGCGGTTGAAGAGCTGCACCGTGGCCATGCCGGAGATGTGCTCCTGCAGGAAGGCGTTGATGGCGGCGATGCGCGCGCGGACCTGGCGATAGGTGATGCGCGCGCCGCGGCGGAACCAGATCGAGACGAGGATGATCGCCGGCGTGATCGAGAAGAGCACCAACGCCATCCGCCAGTTCATCCAGAACAGCACGCCGACGATGCCGGCCAGAACGAAGACGTCGCCGAAGATGGCCACGAAGCCGGCGGTGAACATCTCGTTGAGGGCGTCGACGTCCGTGGTGACGCGCGTCATGAGGCGCCCGACGGGATTGCGGTCGAAGAACTGCACGTCGAGCTTCTGCAGGTGCGTGAAGATCTGCTTGCGGAGGTCGTACATGATGTACTGCCCCATCAGATTCATCATCACCATCTGCGTGTAGAGCACGCCGAAGCCCGCCAACAGCGTGACGAGGTAGAGCATCGCCGCGGCGTTGATGCCGCTCATCGCATCGAAGACGAAGCCGTGCGCGCGCAACCACTCGCCCACCGCCGCGCTGACGCCGATGGTCTGTGCGCCTTGCACCGGCTTGACGAAGAGGTCGACGGCGACGGCGATGATGGCCGGCCCCGCCACTTCGAGCACCGAGGAGAGGATGACGAGCCCGACGGAGACGCCGGCGCGCGCGCGGTATGGACGCAGGTAGCGGAGTAGTCTTCGCGCCAGATGCGGGTCGAACGCACGAGCGGATTCGTCTTCGTGTTTTTCGAATTCGGACATGGTCTTCGTTCTTAGTTCTTCGTTCTTGGTTCTTAGTTTTTGAACTAACAACTAAGAACCAAGAACTAATAACCTCATGCAATCTCCTCGATCTCTTCCTCCAGCGTCTGCTTGCGGTACAGCTCCGCGTAGTAGCCGTCCTTCGCCACGAGCATCTCGTGCGTGCCGCGCTCGACGATGCGGCCGTCGTCGAGGACGATGATGTGGTCGGCGTCCTTCACCGAGGAGACACGGTGCGAGACGATCAGCACCGTCCTCCCCTTCCGGATCTCCCGCAGCGCCCGCAGGATCCGCTCCTCCGTTTGCGTATCGACGGCGCTCAGCGCGTCGTCGAGGAGGAGGATCAGCGGGTCGCGCACGAGCGCGCGGGCGATGGCCGTGCGTTGCTTTTGCCCGCCGGAGAGGGTGATGCCGCGCTCGCCGATGACCGTCTCGAGCCCCTGCGGGAACGTGGCGACGTCGGCGCCGAGGCCGGCGAGCGTGGCGGCGTGATCGACTTCGTCCGCCGACGCGCCGGCGCGGCCGAAGCGGATATTCTCCGCGATCGACTCGGAGAAGAGAAACGTCTCCTGCGGCACCATGCCGATCCATTCGCGCAACTGCCGCAGCGGGATCGACTCGACCGGCTTGCCGTCGACGAAGATCGTCTCCGGCGGCGGCTCGAAGATGCGCGTGAGCAGCGCGAGCAGCGTCGACTTGCCGCTGCCGGTGCGTCCGACGATGCCGATCGTCTCGCCGGCGCGCACGCGGAGGTTGATGTCGCGCAGGACAGGACGGTTGGTGTACGAGAAGGTGAGGTCGCGGATGTCGATGTCGCCCTTCGGCACGGCCACCAGCGCCTCGCTCGCCGTCAGATCGACGGACGGCTCGATGTTCCAAACCTCGGTCAGCCGCGCCATCGAGGCCATGCCTCGCTGGAAGAGATTGATGACCCACCCCAAGGCGATGAGCGGCCAGATCATCCGCCCGAGGTAGAACTGGAAGGCCACGAACGCGCCGATCGTCATCGTGCCGGCGATCATCTTTCGCGAGCCGAGGAAAAAGATCACCACGAAACCGAGTCCGATGAGCGAGTGCAGCAGCGGATGGAACGTCGCCGTCAGCGTGATGAGCGACCGGTTGCGCTCCACGTACTCGCGGTTCTCGGCCTTGAAGCTGTCGATCTCGCGCTGCTCCTGCCCGAACGCGCGCACCACGCGCACGCCCGCGAGGTTCTCCTGCACGCGCGCAGAGATGTCGCCGAACTTGTCCTGCACGGCTTTGAAGCGCGTGTGGATGCGCGCGCCGAAGAACTGCACGAGGCCGGCGATGACCGGCACGGACATGAGCGCCACGAAGGCCAGCTGGTGGTCGATGCGCAGCATCATCACGAAGGCGCCGACGACGATGAGGAGCGACGACGCCGAGTGCATGACCGCGGGACCGATCAGCATCCGCGCCGAGGCCAGGTCGTTCGTGGCGCGCGACATCAGGTCGCCCGTGCGCTGCTCCTGGTAATAGCTGACCGGGAGCCGCTGCAGGTGCTGGTAGAAGTCGTTGCGCATCTCGTACTCGATGTGCCGCGACGCGCCGATGATGATCCAGCGCTGCAGGTAGAGGAAGAGCCCTTCGAACGCGGCCGCGCCGATGAGGAGCAGGCCGTAACGGATGAGCGTCCCGCGCGCGACGGATGTGGCCAGCTCGTTGACGGCGTTGCCGATGATGAGCGGCTTCATCAGCGAGAACACGGCCGAGCCGCAGACACAGAGAAAGCCCGCGGCGAGCGTCCCTTTGTGCCGGGCGAAGTAACTGAGGAGGCGGCGGAGCGGAGTCATGGAGTCTCGATCGGCTCCCGCAGCGGCAGGCGCTTCATCTCCTGCAACGTTATGCGAAGAACGCTCCCGAGGGTGAAGCCTTGCGGAAAACAGTGCGGGATGCGCACGCCGGCGCCGGAGAGCTCGAGGAAGTCGAGCGGCGGCTTGCGCCGCGCCAGCACGTGCACGAGCTTGCGCGGGAGGTCCTCGCGGTCGTCGGCGTTGAGGTGCAGCGGCTGGAGGTAGTAGCCGAAGTGCATGGTGCGCAGCGACGGCGTGCCGCCGGCGAATTCCGGCAGGGTGACGCTCAGCGTGATCGCGCCGAAGATCCAGTTCTCCTGCGCGAACTCGCCGCGCCAGAAGTCCTCTTCGTGCTCGGTGAGCTTTTCGAGACGCATCGCCGTTACGGAAGCTCCTCGAGGAGCGCGCGCGTCTTCGCCGTGCCGTCGCGGAGCTGGATCGTGTGGCAGCTCTCCTCGGTGTGGAACGGCTTTCCGGGCTCGATGATCTTGCTGTCGAGCACGACGCGTCCCGGACCGAAGAGCCGAACGGCGTAGCGCTTCGATGAGGAGAGATGCACCTCGTCATCGGTCGAGGTGCCGTAGATGCCGAGCACGTCGACGTACTCCCGTCCGTCATTGACGAAGCGCCTGCCGTTCCAATGCGCGAGAAACGCGCCCGTCTCGACACCGCATTCGTTTTGTCCGAGGTAACCGGCGGAGAGGACCTCCGGAACGCCGTCGCCGTCGAGATCGATGGCCTCGCCGAAATCGTCGGCGATCTTCACCAGACGATCGCGGACGACATGCTCGACGATCGCGATTTCGCCGTGGCGCACATTCAAGCTGACGACGATGTCCTGTGGATGGATGATGCGCATGACCTCCAGGTCGCCCGGGCCGGAGTCGAGCGTCTGCTCGTCGAGCACGCGCGGCTCGCCGGCTTTGGAGTCGGGAAAGCGAAAGAGCATCAGCTTCCCTTCGCCGGCGTTGCCGATCGCGGCCACGACGCGGCGCGGGTGTCCGCTCTTGTAGCGGTCGAGCACTGCGGCGTGAACTCGATACAAGCGCGTCGGGTCGGGATCGAGGAACGGCTCGAGCCGTTTTTCGACGTCGTCGGCGAATGCGTTCGCGGCCAGTGCCAGCACCAGAAAGAGCAGCCGTGTCATGGGTTCAGTTTGCGCAGCCCCGCCACGATCTCGTCGAGCTTGCCGCGGTGGAACTCGTCGATGAAGCGCTGCAGTTCCCCTTCCGGCATCGCCGCCGCGTCCGCGGTGTAGACCTTCTTCAGCGCGCCGGCGAGGTAGACCTTCGTCTCCACGCGCCACGCCGGCCGGGTGAAGAACTCCGTCTGCACGGTGAGCTTTTTCGTCCCGACGTCGATGGCGTCGAGGCGGCCCATGGGTGGGGTGGTGGGGTCGGGCATTCGGCGGTAGTCTACCTGCCCGGCGCGGCTTCCAACGGAAGAACAACTGCTGGCAACGTAGGCAAAGTCGCTGGCAATCGGACGAAACTTGCCAGCATTTTCACGTAACTTGCTGGCAATCTCACTTAACTTGCTGAGAAACTCACTTAACTAGCTGAGAATCTCGGTTAATTAGCTGAGAATCTCACTTAACTAGCTGAGATTCCCACTTAACTAACTGAGATTCTCAGCTAGTTAAGTGAGATTCTCAGCGAGTTTGCTTCCGCTTCCAGACGGCGCGCTTCATGAAAAGCCCTGCATTGACAAGACCTTAGCCCGTTACCGATCCCTTCGCACGCTCCGCCGGCACTTCGCCTCCGCCCGGCTCTCGATCTGCCGCACCCTCTCGCGCGACAACCCCAGAATCTCACCGATATCGCGCAGCGTCAGCTCGTCGTCCTGCAGCACTCCGTACCGCAGCTTCAGAACCGTCTTCTCCTCGAGCGTCAGCGAGTCCACCGTCTTCTGCACCAGTCCCTGCTGCTTGAGCGACTCCAGGAGCGGCACGCGCGTCGTGTCGATGTTCGGGGACATATCGGCCGGCAGGTCGCCGAGCTCGTACCAGTAGCGCCACCACGCCTTCGGGTTCGGGTTCGTGTAGAGCAGGAGCTGCGCGAGCTCGCTCTCCGTGATCCCGAGCGCCTCGCACACCTTCTGCCGCGCCGTCGCCACCACCGCTGCCACCGCGTCGGGCTCGCGGTTGAGGAACGCCGCCAGCTCCCGGATGCTCTTCGGCATGTTGTCGGTGATGCCGTGGCGGAGCATCAGCACCAGGCGCTCCTTCGGCGAGAGCTCCGAGATGTGCGCGAGCAACTCCTCGCGGCGCGACTGCTCCTGCATCTCGTCCTCGGCCGACGGGATCGTCGTCTGCTCGATCACGTCGGCCAGCTCCGTGTGCGACTCGTCGTCCAGCTCCGCGTTGAGCGAAAAGTTGTCGCTGTTCGCCTGCATCAGCGTCTGCACTTCCTTGAGCGACACCCCCAACTCGTCCGCCAGCTCCTGCGGCGTCGGGATGTGACTCCCCTCCGTGATCGCCGCGCCGATGGCCTTCTCCAGGCGGTACATCAGATTCGCGCGCTTCGGCGGCAGGCGGAACGCGCCGCCCTGCTCCGACAGCGCGTGCAGGATGGCCTGGCGGATCCACCACACCGCGTACGTGATGAACTTCACGTTCTTGTCGGGGTCGTACTTCTTCGCGGCGTGGATCAGGCCGATGTTCCCCTCGTTGATCAGGTCGAGGAAGAGCACGTGCGAGTTGCGGTAGCGCTTCGCGTACGACACCACGAAGCGGAGGTTCGACTTCACGAGCTCCTCGAGCGCGCTCTTGTCGTTCTGCTGCACGCGGTAACCGAGCTCGCGCTCGCGCTCCGGCGTCAGCCGCGGAATCTGCGCGATCTCGTGGAGATACTGGTTGAGCAGATCGTAGTCTTCGCGTTCGTCGTACCGGGCCATTGGAGAGGCCCAATTCTACGACGAACGTTACGACTTCGGCGGTGCCGCGCCACCGCCTTGCGCGGGCGGCGGAGGCGGCGGCGGTGGCTCGGGATGCCCGAGGTGACAGGTGATGCAAGTAACCTTTTGCGCTTTCGCGTCGAGGCGGCCGATGTAGTCGTTGTTGATCGCGCGGGTCATGCGAATCATCGTGCGCGCGACCTCCTTCTCCTTCTTCGCGTCCGAGGCGAAGTCGAAGCGCTCCTTCGTCCCGGGCGGGTTCTCGACGTGGCAATGGTCGCAGCGCGTGCCGAGGGCGCGGGTGAAGCCGCGCATCGTCGCCACCAGCTCGTCGTGGCTGATGTTCGACGGCAGCACCTGCAGGTTCTTGAATTCGCTGGCGTCGGCGCGGGCCTGCTGACCCTTCTGCGCTTGGAACGCGGCGCAGGCGGCGAGGAGAAGAGCGGCGGTGACGGCTAGAGCTCTGATTCGCATAGGTTGCGCAAGCTAGCAGTTTGTGAAGCCTAGGACAACTGCGGTTACAGCGTTGTTACCAGCCGATGCCGTAGTCCTCCCCGTGATTGCTCGATCCGCCCCAGAACGTCCCGTGGGCGCGGTCGATCAGAATGGCGTTGATCGGCCCCGACGTCCGCTCCTCGAAAGTCTCCGTGTACCCCATCTTGCGCAGCTCGCCGCGCACCCACGGCGGCGTCATCGCGTTGAGCAGGATCTTGCCCGGCACGATCTCGTGATTCCCGAACGAGCTCCGCATCTGGTACGTGTTGAAGTTCGCCGCCTCCGTCGCTTCCTGCGGCGTCATCCCGAACTCTACGACGTTGAGAAAGAACTGCAGGAGGTTCTGGTCCTGGCTGTCGCCGCCCTGCACGGAGAAGACGAGGTACGGCGCGCCGTCCTTGAACGCGAGGGTCGGCGTGAGGGTCACGCGCGGATGCTTCCCCGGCTCGATGACGTTGAACGGCCCCTCGGAGGCATCCGTGACGAACGACTGCATCCGCTGACTCAGTCCGACGCCCGTGTGCCCGGCGATGACGGCCGGCACCCACCCGCCGCTCGGCGTGACCGACACCGCCCACCCCTCGGCGTCGACCGCTTCGACCGACGTCGTGCCGGCGTAGAACGACGGCGAGACATCCGCCGACGCGCTCTTCGTCCACGTCTTCAAAAGCGTCGTGAACGGATTCGTCTCCCCCTGGAACGGATACGGATCGCCCGGCGCGATGTCGGGGTCGTTGCGATCGGCGCGGACGAGCTTCGCGCGCTCCTTCGCGTACTCCTTTGACAGCAGGCCGCGCACCGGCTTGGCGGGCGGCGTGTAGATGTCGCCGTAGTAGAAATCGCGGTCGGCGTACGCGAGGCTGAGGGCCTGGTAGAGCGTGTGGATGTAGCGCGCGCTGTTGTAGCCCATCGACTTGAGGTCGAAGTTCTCGAGGATGTTGAGCGCCTGCAGCATCGACGGCCCCTGCGTCCAGACGTTGAGCTTGTAGACGTCGATGCCGCGGTAGCTCGTCTTCACCGGCTCTTCGATGTGGACCTGCCACTTGGCGAGGTCGTCGAGCGTGAAGAGGCCGCCCTGCTCCTGCACGCCGCGGACGATCTCGCGGGCAATGTCGCCTTTGTAGAAGCGGTCGTACGCGGCGTAGATCGCTTCCTTGCGCGACTTGCCGGCCTTGAGCGCGACCTCTTCGGCATCGACGAGCTTGCGCAGCGTCGCCGCGAGCTCGGGTTGCCGGAACATCTCCCCCGCCACGGGTGGCTTGCCGCCGTGCGGCAGCATGACGGCCTTCGCGTACGGCCATTCATTGATGCGTGACTTGTATTTGATGATGGTGTTGATGAGCTCCTGCTCGATCGGATAGCCGTCGGCCATCGCGATGGCCGGCGCGAGGATCTCTTTGAGCGAGAGCTTGCCGTACTCCGCTTCCATGACCAGGATGCCGCCCGGCGTTCCCGGCGTGACGGCGGCGAGCGGCCCGTACTCCGGCGGGTACTTCATCCCTTTGCCCTTGAAAAAGTCGGCGGTCGCGCCGGTGGGAGCGACGCCCAAGGCGTTGATGCCGGTGACGTTCTTCGTGTGCGGGTCGTAGACGAGCGCCTGCGTCTCGCCGCCCCACGACAGCGTGTCCCACATCGTGCAGGCCGCGGCGATCATCGCCGCCGCAGCGTCAACGGCGTTGCCGCCGCGCTCGAAGATCATCGCCCCCGCAGTCGCGGCGAGCGGCTTGCCGGTGACGGCCATCCAGTGCGCGCCGTGCAGCGGCGGCTTCTGGGTTTTCTGCGCGAACGCGGCTGCGGCGGCGAGCACGAGGGCGGCGGCGAGGACTCTCGTTTTCATGGCGGCGTATCCTACTTCCATGCGCGATCTCCTCGCCGCCCTCGACCGCACCATCGCACGCCTCTCGGGCGATACGGCGTACTCGTGGGGCCACATGGGGATGTGCAACTGCGGCCATCTCGCGCAGTCGATCACCGGTCTCACGCAGGCCGAGATACACGCCTCCGCGCTCGAGCGCGAAGGCGACTGGGAAGCACAGGCCAACCGCTACTGCCCGTCGAGCGGCCTCTTGATCGACACTGTCCTGGCCGCGATGTTCGCCCTCGGCCTCACGCGCGACGACATCCGCCACCTCGAGAAACTCTCCGACCCCAACGTCCTCCGCGGTGCGGGCCGTACTTACCTCCGGCGGAACCAGCGCGACGATGTGCTCGTCTACCTGAAAGCATGGCGGGAGGTTCTCGATGAAGCGAACGTTCATAGTGATCGCAGCGCTCCTGATCGGGGTGACGGCGCAAGCCGACCAGCAGACGGTCTATCGCCTGCGGTCACTGCTCGATGACCTCGGCCGCCTCTCCACCGACCTGACGAAGGAAGCCAACCGCGACGCCGAGATCCTCCGCCGCTTGACCGACGCGGCGCGCGCGCTCGACGACTGGCAGAAGAACAACGGCGTGTCGAAGGCGATGGACGCCATCGGCAAGGCCGCGCAGCTCGCGTCGCAGCAGCCGCAGAACCCCAAGGTCCAGCGCATCGTGCAGATCGCGCAGGAGATCGTCGCGCCAGCGAAAGAGAGCTCGATGAACATCGATCAGATGAAGCTCCGCGGCGAGTTGCGCGGGCGCTGCATCGAGCCGATGCGGCAGGTCGTCGCCGAAGATATCGGCGGCCTGGCGCGCGTGACGAGCCAGCTCACCGACGTCACGAACGTGATCGCCAAGGCCATGGCCTCGGCGAGCGCAGCGGCGCTGGGACAGAGCGAATGACCTAACGCACGACGACGCCGTCGCTCAGCTCCGTCGAGACGTCCTGCGTGTCGAACTCGAACGGGGTCGAGCGCTCGGTCAGCGCGGTGATGATCTGTCCGCGCAGGTCGCCATGCCGGCGAAAGACGACCGTCGGGGCGCCGTCCGTCGATACCGATCCGAGAAACGTCTCGGCCTCGGCGCGTCCGGCCCGGTCGAGGGCGTGATTCGCGAAGATGTAGAGCGACCACGTGTCGAAGTTGCGGCGCACCGGGTGGACGTCGATCGTCACGACGGTGTCGCCGCTGGCGGCGTCGTAGACCGCGGAGGTGATCGTCGGCGCCGGCTGATCGGACACCAGCGGCTGAAAGTTGGGGCCGTCCATGCCGATGTCGAAGGGCGCGCCGTTGTCGAACATGACGTTGTCGCGCACGGCCACGCGTCGCGCCCTCGAATCCGTGCCGATCGGAAAGTCGTGGTTGCCCGAGATCGTGTTGCCCTACGTGCGCGCCGCGGGCCACGTCCAAGAGGCGTCAGTGCGCGCCGACCGGCATGTCCAGCCGGCGGTAGCGCCGCGTCTGCGGCAGGCAGCTCTTCTCCGTCACGTGGTGCAGGTACTCGTCGCGGAACTTCTTCACCGACGAGACCACCGGCCCGATCGCCGCGTCGCCCAGCGCGCAGAGCGACTTGCCGCCGATGTTGTCGCTCATGTCGAGGAGGAGATCGGCGTCCTGCGGCCGTCCCTCGCCGCGCTCCAGGCGGTCGAGCACCGACTCCAGCCAGTTCGTCCCCTCACGGCAGGGCGTGCACTGGCCGCACGACTCGTGCGCGAAGAACTTCGCCAGGCGCCACACCGCGTCGACGATGCAGACCGACTCGTCGAGCACGATGATGCCGGCCGAGCCGAGCATCGAGCCCGCCTTCATCAGCGCGTCGAAGTTGAGGGGGATGTCGATCTCGTCCGCCGTCAGCATCGGCGCCGAGGCACCGCCGGGGATGACCGCCTTGAGCTTGCGGTCGTCCGTGATCCCGCCGCAGTGGTCGTAAATCAGCTCGCGGATCGTGATCCCCATCGGGAACTCGTATACCCCCGGCTTCTTCACGTTGCCGGAGACGCAGTAGAGCTTCGGCCCGGTGTTCTTCGGGCTGCCGAAGCTTTTGAACCACTCCGCGCCGTTCTTGAGGATGAGCGGCACGCAAGTGAGCGTCTCGACGTTCTGCACGACCGTCGGCCCGCCGAACGCGCCGACGACCGCGGGGAACGGCGGCTTCACGCGCGGCTGGCCGCGGTGCCCTTCGATCGACTCGATGAGCCCCGTCTCTTCGCCGCAGATGTACGCGCCGGCGCCGCGGGCGACGGTGATGTCGAAGTCGAAGCCGCTGCCGAAAATGTTCTTGCCGAGGAACCCGCGCTCGCGCGCCTCGTCCAGCGCTTTGTCGAGCACCGTCGCGCCGTAGTAGAACTCGCCGCGGATGTAGATGTACGCCATCGGATTCGAGCCGATGGCGAAGCCGGCGATGATCATCCCTTCGATCAGAAGGTGCGGGTCTTTCTCGATGAGCACCCGGTCCTTAAACGTGCCGGGCTCCGACTCGTCGGCGTTGCAGAGCAGGTACGTCGGCTTCGGCGCGTTCTTCGGTACGAAGCTCCACTTCATCCCGGTCGGGAAGCCGGCACCGCCGCGGCCGCGCAGCTCGGAGTCTTTGACGAGCTGCGTGATCTCATCGGGCTTCATCGTGGTGAGCGCCTTGCGCGCCTGCTCGTAGCCGCCCGACTCGACGTAGGTGTCGATGGCCGTGGAGTTCGGCTTGTCGATGTTCGCGGTGAGGACTTTGATCGGTTCCATTACTTGAGCTGTCCGAGCACAGCGTCCATCTTCTCCACGCTCATGTTCTCGTGGTAGTCGTTGTTGATCTGCACGACCGGCGCGGTGCCGCACGACCCGAGGCACTCGACCTCGACGACTGTGTAGAGCCCGTCCTTCGTCGTCTCGCCGGGAGTCACGTGCAGCCGCTCGCAGAGGTGGTCGTAGATGTCGTAGGCGCGGTTGACCATGCAGCTGAGGTTCGTGCAGACCTGCAGGTGGTACTTCCCGACAGGCTTCTGGTTGTACATGTTGTAGAACGAGACGACGCCGAAGACAGTCGCGGGCGACAGGTCGAGCAGCGACCCGACGTAGTGCACGACCTCGGGCGAGATCCAACCCCACACTTCCTGCGCGAGGTGCAGCGTCGGCAGGAGCGCCGCCTCTTTCGTCGGATAGCGCGTGAGGATGTAGTCGAAGCGCTGCTTGGCCTCGGGCGGAAACTCCGGCAGCTCGCCGGGGACGGCGAAACGCTCGGGGGCGTAAGGGTTGTCGGGATGCAGGTCGGCCATGGCTACCAGTCGAAGGCTTTCTTCTTCCAGACGTACACGTATCCGACGGCGAGCAGCACGATGAAGACGAGCATCTCGCCGAAGAGGAACATCCCGCTCGGGCCGCGCGCGGCGTCGCGGTAGATGACCGCCCAAGGGTAGAGGAAGGCCGCCTCGATGTCGAAGAGGATGAAGAGCATGGCGATCTGGTAGAAGCGGACGTTGATCCGCTTGCGGTTGACGTCGAGCAGCGGCACGCCTCCCTCGTACGGCGAGAGCTTGGAGGGATTGCGCTGGTGCCGCCCGATGACCCAGTTGAGCGCGAGCATCACCACGCCGAGGGCGAGGGCGATTCCGAGCATGATGAGGATCGGGACGAACGAGTGCGTCATAAAAGCGGCGCCATGCTAATGGCAAACCGACGCGCGGGACAAGGCCGGGATCCGCGTCAGCGGTACGGCGCCATCAGCGGATACAACGAGATTGTCTCGTCGACGTAATAGCGCCACGGCTCGTCGGCCGACGAGCGGACCCGCTTCGAAATGAGAATCCCTTCCGAATCGAAAAGGTCCTCCACCAGGAGGCCGGTCTCCTTCCCGGCGAACATGCGGCGTGTTTTGACCTTGGCGATCGCGCCGTTGGGGGCGCGCTCCGTCACGATGTCGTCGACCGCGACCCTGATGCCGTCGTGGCTGAAATACTCGCGGCGGACGAGGTCACCGTGCTCGTAGGAGTCCTTTGCGAGAAGCGCTTCGGCGTCGACGGGATCGGTCGTCTCATTCGCCCTCTCGATGAGGTTCTGAAATTTCTTCGTGTCCGAATCGACGACATCGACATAGTTGCGAAGACCGAGACAGATCAGCAACGGCACGACCGTCAGTAGAACGAGGGCGACGGTCACCGCCGCGCGAAGCGTGACGGGAAAGCCGCGCCGCACGCGCTCCATCGGCGCAGCGAGATTCGAATAGTCTCCGCCGAGGCACTTTTCGTAGCCGACGTCGCCGACGACCGCCTCCTCCAGCCGAAACCAGGGAGGAATCTCGTCCTTCGGAATCTCTTCGGCGAGCACCGGAAAGTAAAACCGTTTTCGAGGAAGCTTTTGCGCGTAGACCACTTCCTGCTGGACCCAGTCGCTCGCGAGCGACTTTCGTGTGCCCAGCGCGATCAGGCATTCCGACTGCTGAATCTTCTCGGCGACGCCGAGCGTGAGGCGCTCGCCGAGCATTCCGCCGCCTTTGTCGTCGTAGTCGGGGTCAAAGCCGCGCTCCTCGAGCCACTGCACGAGGCCGTCGCGCAACGTTTTCTCGTCGCGAGAATAGGCGATAAAGACGCGGCGGCTACGCAAGTGCGGCCGTGGAATGGTTCGGCGGAGAATCATGCCGCGCCCACCCTCTGATCGCGGTGGAAGAGCCAGAGCAGCGGAGGCGATCCGACGAAGCAGACGAGCCAGAAGAGCGGCAATGTGCCAAGCTGATCGAACGGTTTTCGCATGGCGATGACCGCGACAGCCACATAGACGGCCCACGCGCCGGCCATCTCGAGCCACAGCCGCGAGCAGGTCGGCGGGGGTGCCGCCGCCGCGCCGGTCGGCCTGAACGCCACCGGCCCCCGCGCGAGCGAACGAAGCATGCCCAGGGCCGTGTGCGGGCTACAGAACGCAACGGCCGCGCCGTTCAGGAGCGCCGACGCCAAAAACATCTTCACGCTCTGTCCGGCGCGAAGCGAGAGGACCAGCCGCAAGAGCAGGATCGCCGCAATGCTCGTGGCCAGGCCAACCGCAAACACACTGCCGAGTGTTTGGGCCGCTGCGGAGATCGACGGAACTCCCGGCGCGAGCCGGCGCGGTGAACCGACAAGGAAGAGAACCAGCGACGCGGTCCCCACGATCGGCAGCAGATAGCCGAGTACGTGCCGGACCATCAGCAGGGCACTCGAAACCCGGACGCGGAGTTTCATCGCCGCGATGACGTCAATGGTCTGCCGCGCCCAGCGAACGTAGCGGCGACGGAAGGCAACGATGTCGCGCGGCTCCGCGTCGTAGCTCACGGTCGGCACGAGGATGATGCGCCAGCCGCAATGCAGCAGGCGAAGCGACGTCGCCGTGTCCTCGCACGACGCACTGATATCGAAACCGCCGGCCGAGCGGATTGCCGCAGTGCGGTGGAGCGCATTGTGCCCGTGAGAGAGCGTCCATCCGATGGCGTCGTAAAGACGGCTCAGGATCCGGTTGCGGAGCGGCGCTTGGACGGCGAGACAACGCTGGAAGCGGTTGTCGGCGCGCGCGACGATCGTCGACTGCACGATGGCGACGTCGCGGTTCTCCGAAGCCTCGGCGTATTCGACGAGCTCCCACACCGCATCGGCGAAGATGACACTGTCGCTGTCGAGCACGATGAAGTACTCGTAGCGTTCCCCGTACGCGCGCAGCCAGTGATTCAGGTTGCCGGCCTTGAACGCGGCCCGGTCGCTGCGGCGGATGACTGTGAATCCGCTGCGGTCGGTCTGCCGTCGGGAAGCCTCGGTCCGCGAGTCGTCGAGGACGAACACATCGACATCCCGGAGACTCCGAAGCGAGTCGAGGCTCTCGTCATCGACGTCGTCGCAGCAAAGATAGAGGACCGCAACACGCAACCGCGCGCGATCCAACACCGGCGTGCGCGCGTACACGCGGGCTGGAAGCAGCAAACCGAACAGCAGTTCCGTCAGCTCGATGGCGATGCCGAGCAGCAGGCATTCGTGCAGAACGGCCAGAGCGAGCCACGGTAGCGGTTCGGCCGTCGGCAGCAGGAGCAACGCCGTCACGCCGAGCAGCAGGTAAATCCCGAGGAGCGTTCCAGCGAACGCCGCGGCAATCCTGCCCATCACTGCGGCCTCCAGATCGTCACGACGTCACTGCGCGGCAGCGCCGGAGGATGGTCGAGCTGCTGGTTGACGGAGAACGACTGATAGTGCAGCAGGTCCGCCCAGTGCGGACGCGGCGATGCGACGGCGATGACCTGGAAATACTGCCCGCGGCCCTCCCTCGCGGAACCGAGAACGATCTCCGCTTTCCATGCCCCCGCACCGATCGGACGAGGCTGAACCCACCACGGCTGCCCGACGCGGCGCGGCGAGCACGGATGCACCAGGAGCCACACCGTCGCGTCAGGCGGCGAGACCGTGCCTTCGACCGAGAACCACGGCGAGTCGGCCTTCGCCGCATCTCGCGGCGCGTCGATGCGGACGTCGGCGATTGGCGGCCGCCAGAGGAAGAACGAGAGCGTGCAGACGCCGGCGGCGGACAGAATGAAGGCGACGATCGCCAGGTAAAGGCGGCGGCGTTGCGTGATCCACAATGTACCGATGTAGGCGAGCAAACCCCCAATGCCGAGGATGGCGACATAAGCGCCGACAATCGGCAGATTCAGACGCGACATCATTCACCACAAGGCGGATTGATGGATTTTACGGCACAACGCGGATCGTCCGCTTGCCGATGAGCTGCCCCGCAGTCGTGAGCTCGACGCGGATCGGATCGGCGGAGAGGTTCGGCGGCAGACGCACGGAGTCCCAGACGCGGAAGCCTTCCGGGCGCGTGGTGAGGTCGACGGTGCGCGAGACGCGCAGGACCTTGCCGTTCTGCACGAAGCTCATTTGCACGCGCGCCGGAATGCGCTCGGGTGAGAAGACGGTGGCCACGGCGTAGACCCGCCCGCGGCGCAGCGCGGAGCGCGGGATCTCGCTCGTGAACGTCGCCGGGGCGCTGAGCGTACGGTGATCGAGCTCGCCGGAGAAGCGGAGCGCGGTCATGCGCAGCGGGACGGGCGGGAGGAGGGGGCGGAGGACGTAGACGCCGGCGATCACGACCGCGAAGACCACCGCGGCGGCGGCGAGGCGGCGGCCCTCGGCGAGATCGCGCCAGCGCTGCGAGAGCAAGAGTGCGGCGAGGAAGGCGATCGTCGCGGCGAGCACTTCGCCGTTCTCGATGCGCGTCCGCAAGAGCAGCGGCAGGAAAAACTGCAGCGCCGAGAAGCTGACGAAGGCGAAGAAGCCGATCGAGAACCAGCGGTGCTCGCGCAGTAAGCGGTCGAAGAGCATGTCGAAGCACGAGAGGACAGCGAGCGCCGTCAGCAGTACCACGTAGAGAAAGTTCCAGGAGCGGAACGTCGCCGAATAGAAGTAGAACGGGATGAGGAAAAAGAGCGTCTCCTGGTACATGACGCGCGTGAGGTAGGAGACGACGCCGTGCGCGAAGCGCATCAGGTTCGAGCCGCCGGCCACGCGCGAGACGAAGAGTGTCGAGCCCCACGTGAGCGCGAGGAAGAGCACGACCCATCGGGCAAAGCCGTAGCGGTTGTGCGCCAGGATCAGCACGGCGATGCCGCTGATGAGCGCCCACGCGGAGTGGAGCGCCCACAGCAGCCGCGCGTATTTGTCGTGGAGCTCGCGCCAGTTCAACTCAACGTTTCAGCGAGCACGCCTCGACGATCTTCGTCGGATCGACGGCATCGTTGTCGACCTGCTCCTCCACGACTTTCCCTTCCTTATCGATCAAAAACGTGGCCCGCCGCGCCGTCATGAACGGCACGCCCTGGATCTTGATCTCCTTGTCGAGACCGTAGGCTTTGATCGCGGTGGCGTTCGGGTCGCCGAGCAGCGGGAAGGTGACGCCGTTCTTCTCGGCGAAGGCGTGGTTGGCGAATGGGGTATCGACGCTCACACCCAGGACCTGGGTGTCTGCGCCTTCCAGCTTGGCCATGTTCGACTGGAAGGCTTTCATCTCCTTCGTTCACCCTCCGGTGAAAGCGAAGACGTAGAAGGCGAGCGCGACCTGCTTCTTGCCCTTGAAATCGTGCAGCGCCACCGGCGAGACCTTGGAGCCGTCGAACTGCAGCAGCGTGAAGTCGGGCGCCATGTCGCCGACTTTGATCTTCAGCGGCTCCGGCGCCTTCTTCGGCTCGTCGGCGGCGAACGCTGCGGTCGCCAGCGCGAGCAATATCAATGGAAGTAGTTTTCGCATCGGCACATCCTACTGGAAACGGGGTAGGGAAACGGACGGCGACAGCCACTCCTTTGATATGAAGACGCTTTCGTCACTGCTCGTTTTCCTCCTCGCCGCCGCCGCTGCCGCACAGAGCGCGCTGCCGCATCCCGATCACATCGTCATCGTGATCGAGGAGAACAAGGGGTACACCAACATCATCGGCTCGCCGAACGCGCCGTTCATCAATTCGCTCGCCAAGGCCGGCGCGAATCTGACGAACTACCACGGGCTGCATCATCCGAGTCAGCCGAACTACCTCGAGCTCTTCTCCGGCTCGAAGCAGGGCGTCTGCGACGACACCTGCCCGCCGCCGGGCTCGCCGTACGGCACGCCGAACCTCGCCGCCAGCCTGGCGGCGAAGCAGCTGAGTTTCGCGGGCTACGCCGAGGATCTCCCGAGCAACCTCGCCACCTGCAACAGCGACCAGTACGCGCGCAAGCATTGCCCGTGGCTCGACTTCAACGGGATTCCGCCGTCGGTCAGCATCGACGCGTCGAAGTTCCCGCAGAACGCGGCGGGATTTGCGGCGCTTCCGACCGTATCGTTCGTCATCCCCGATCTGATCGACGACATGCATTCCACGCCGAAGGGCGGCCACAACATTCCTCTCGAGGTGCGCAACGGCGACGCCTGGCTGAAGAAGCACATCGGCGCGTATGCAAATTGGGCGATGAAGAACAACAGCCTGCTCGTCGTGACGTGGGACGAGGACAGTGCGAGTTACAGCAATCCTTGCCCGAACGGCATCGACACGCCGTCGCAGCAGTATCCGAACCGCATTGCCACGGTCATCGTCGGCAAGCCCGTCAAGCCGGGTAAGTCCAACACGCAGTACACGCACTACAACCTGCTGCGGACGCTCGAGGACATCTACGGCCTGACGCCGATCGGCGGCAGCGACGGCGTGCAGCCGATCACGGGCATCTGGAAGTAGATCATCGCCCCTGCAGCAGCCGCAGCGCCGCCGTCTTGAGCGCCATGTTCGTCCCCCCGCGGGCGATGTTGCGGATCTCCCCCTCCGGCAGCGTCGGCAGAATCCGCATCTGGAACGCCGGCGGCGTCTTCGGGTTGTGGATCAGGGCCACGCGGACGTCGAGGTTCCCGCTCCACTGCGACGCCTTCATGATCACGTCCGCGATCTGAAACGTCAGGAACGACGACTTCGCCACGCGCACCACCTCGTCCACCGTGAGCCGCGGATTGCGCAGCAGCGACAAGAGCACGCGCGGGTCGTTGTCCTGCGCGAGAATGGCGCGCTCGGAGCGGTCGGCCTTCACCGCGAGGAGGAGCTTCTCCATCTGCGAGAGGCCGCGCACGCGATCCCATGCGTTCACAGAGGAAGGCTTCTCCTCCGCCGTCAACAACCGCTTCAGAAGCTCGTCTGGATCGGCGTCGATCTGCAGCGCCAGCTTCCCCGGCAGCGCGGCCACGACCGTGGCCTTCACGTGCATCTCCCCGCCGCCCGCCCCACGCAGCGTCACGAGCAGCGTCGTGTCGCGCGCCACGCTCTCCTCGGTCGGCAGCGCCAGCGCGCCGAACGCGAGATTCGCCGCGTGCTCGGCGCGCAGCTCGTCGTCGCTCTCGAGCTCCGCTGTGAACGCCGCTGACCCCGTGCGCGTCACTTTCATCGCCGCTCATCCATACTATGTCGGAGGGAGAATCGCATGAAGACGATTGCAGTGGTGCTGCTGCTGTGCTCTGCCGCCGCGGCGACGGCCCAAACGCCCGGCAAGCGGATGAACATCCAATGCATGGAGAAGGCGGGCATGGAACAGGCCCTGGCCCGCTACGAGAAAGCAGTCCAGCGCATCCGCAGCCGCAAGCCGGCCGACGATCCGAAGGCCGACGAGTTCCACAAGAGCTACCGCTACTACACCCGCCTTCACAACGGCAATCCGGGAGGCAAGGCCTTCTGCAACCACATGAACGAGCTCTTTCTCCCCTGGCACCGCGCCGCGCTGCGCATCTTCGAGCGCGCCCTGCAGGAAGCGGATAAAGAGAACGGCGGCGACGGCTCCGTCATGCTCCCCTACTGGCAGTGGACCGAGAAGCCCAGCGGCACGTTCTACCCGAAATCGTTCGAGAACGATGCGCCGCTGCAACCGACCGGCGCCCCGCGGCGCGACGACGCTCGCAAGAACCCGCTGTACAGCACGACCCAGGTGCGCGACAAGATCGACAACGCCCGGACGTGGCGCCAGCTCGGCGGCAAACCGTGCATCGATCCCGACTGCGTCAAGCCCACGCCCGATCCCTGCCCCACCTGCACGAAGAGAGGAGGCGGCGCGATCGAGGATCCGTTCCACAACGAAGTCCACGACTGGATCGGCGGGGACATGGAGAGCGACACCACCGCAGCCACCGATCCGCTCTTCTGGTCGTTCCACGCCTACATCGACCTTCTCTTCGACCAGTGGCAGCGCGACAACAACTACCCGGCCCTCGGCTGCCCCGACTGCGAGTTCCGCGGCATGACCGGTTGGACACCGAAGCGCGTCGAGCGCGTCGAAGACATGGGCTACACCTATGACCTTCAGACGTGCGCGCCGGCGCCGCGCGCGGCAGCGATGTCGATGGCGGCGCTCGCGTCGCACGAGGTGGCGGTCGAGGTCGCGCAGAACAAGCGCTCCGCCGCCGACGGGCCGCTCGTCTTCGACATCGTGCCCCCCTCGGGCTACTTCCGCACTGCGGAGATCGAGCTCGCCGGCGCGGAGCTGCCGAGCGACTTCAGCTACGCCGGTGAGGTCTATCTCTACCCTGCCGCGACGAAGCTCGATCTCGCCAGCAGCGCCTTCCGCAGCCGCTGGAGCGTCGGCCGCTTCGCCGTCTGGGCCCTTCATGAAGACGCGGAGCACGATCACGGCGGCGACGCCAACCTCTTCGTCGACGCCACCACGGAGCTCAAGTACATCCGCAAACATCAGCCGGGATCGAAGTGGAAGGTCGCCGTCGTCGTCGACAGCGTGCGCCCGATCGGCGGCAAGGGCGACGCGAAGGCGCTCCGCGCGCGCATCGTCATCGACGACGTGAAAATCGCCCTCGATCGGGGAAGGGAAGGTTCTCGATGAGCAACGGCACGCGCAAACTCTATTTCGAGCTGCACATTCGGCCGATGTTCCGGCTTGTCGACCGCGATCACATGCTGCAGATGGGAACGCCGACCTTCGACCTCTTCAAGTACGAGGACGTGCGGATGATGACCGAGGGGACGCCGGAGATTCAGCCGCAGATGCTGGAGTGGATCGAGGGGAAGCGCATGCCGCCGCGCGCGAGCGGAGGGCCGTGGCCCGAGGAGTGGATGGCGCTCTTCCGGCGCTGGGCTACGGACAAGGAGAACCCATACGCGCGGCTGCCGCTCGCCGACGTGCAGACCTGGAGCGCCACGCGCGAGGACAACGCCATCACGCTCATCGCCCGCGGGACGAGACCCAGCAGCGCCGACCCGGTCTGGATCGAGCGCCTCACGGCGGCGGAGAAGCCGCGCGAGTACATCGTTTATCGCGAGCCGGTCGGTGCGCCCGGTGCGCCGGTCGAGTTCCGGGCGCGCGAAACGTTCTTCTCCGAGGACGCCGGAGAT
>DATELQ010000021.1:0-6164 GCA_035276475.1 Thermoanaerobaculia bacterium
AGTCCGACGGCGGATGCGCCACCGCCTCGTAGATGCGGGTGCCGTTCTCGCGCCGGGCGACGCGCAGCAGGCCGCGGTAGTGCAGATCGTCCAGGAGGTGCGTGGTGGCATTCGACGAGCCGCCCCAGTAGTTGGTGACCCGGCCGTGCGCGAAATGCGCGGCGACGTCACGCGGGTGGACGCCGGCGTCGCCGGCATCCGCGACGAATTCGAGCAGTTGCTGCGCGCGGCTCTTGCGGTGGCGAGCTCCCCAGCGCGGTTTTCCCTGGCGCGGGTGCATCAACGCGTGGAGCTCGCGCGTGACGAAGCCGTAGTTGATGAAAACATCCTCCTCGACGTCGAGCGCGGCGTAGCGCCGCTCGAGATCGCCAGCGGCATACCCGCGCACGCGATGCCGCAGCGTGAGGTCCTGCGCCCGCGCCGGCGCGCGGATCGGATCGGCCTGGACGAACCGCAGCCGCTCGAGCGCGCGCTGCAGCGTCGTGGGCCGAAACAGGCTGCGCGATACAGCGAAGCGGCGCAGCGCGTCGAGGTTCAGAGACACGTCGTGGATGTTAACAATCGCGACGGCGGGAGAACGCCCCCCGCCCCTCACTCCGTCGTCACGTACCTTCCATGCGCCACCTTGCGGGCGCGGCCGTCGCGGGCCATGCGGGCCAGGAGCGTGCGGACGTTGCCGATGTCCCTTTCGCTGGTGAGGCGGAGCATCGTCGCCACGTCGGACGGTGCCAGAGGGCGGTTGGGGTGGTGGCGCAAGGCCCAACGGATCTGCTCCGTCATTCCCTGCGGCATCGGCTCGTCATCCCTGGCCGCTCCCATCTGAGCCATGCACTCGTCGATCTCGCGCTTGACCTCCGCACGCTGAGCGTCGAGCTTGTCGAGCAGTTCGCGCAACTCGCGAAGACGTGCCGCGAGGTCGAGAATGTGTTGTACGGCGTCACTCATGCCTTGACTTAAGACGTGAGTGTCTCGAATCAAGTCACTTGCGTCATGGATCAAGACACGATTGCGATGCTTGATTGTAAAGATGTCTCGAGTCGAGACATCGATGCATTGAGTCGAGACATCGACGTCATGACTCAATGCATGCGTGTCTCGAGTCATTGCACGCATGTCTCGAGTCAAGACATGCGTGTCATGAACTACTGCGGCTTCACCTCTTCCCCCACCACGTCCGCCCGCGCCGCCTCGCACGCCGAGAGGATCTCCTGGTACAGCTCGTACTTCGTCTCCTCGTCGAGGGGGGACGGGGCGCCGCGGTTCACGATCTCGGCGATTTGGGAGGCGTAGTGCGAGGGTGGGGGGAGGCGCTCGCCGCTTGCGTGGATCTGGCGGAAGCCGGAGACGAGCTCCTCGCGCAGCGACTCGCGGAAGAATCCGCTCTCCAGATCGCGGGCCAGGTTCTCGTAGTCGACGTTCATGAGCCGATGAACTTTGCGATCAGCGCGGCGTCAACGCCGTAGCCGACGCGCACCGTGCCGCCGTCCACCGCAGCGCGCGCCGACACGCCGCGCTCGTGCAGGAAGGCCATGTACGCGTCGCGGAAGCGGCGCGCGCTCTCCGCGCTCGTCCAGCGCGTCTCGGCCAGCACCGTCGGCTCGCAGGCGTCGCTCTGCGCGATCTGCACGCGGTCGTCGACCCAGCCCGCCGTCGCCGACGCGCCGACGAGGTAGCGCCAGTGAAACTCGCCGAGGTGCTCCACCGTGAGCGTGCGGGGCGCGGAGACGATCGCGGTGCTGTCGAAGGCCTTTCCCTTCCCGCCGGCGTCGAGGCGCGCGAAGTAATCGGCCGAGTGCAGCACCTCCGCCGTCGAGCGCGGCGGATTCGCATCCATCTTGTCGAGCATCTTCCAGCCGCCGCGGCGGTAGCCCTCGATCACCAGGCGCAGCCCTTCCATGTACGGGAACTTCAGCGACTCCACGAAGTAGCGCGGCACGCTCGCGTCCACCATCTTGTCCGACGCGCCGGCCATCGCCTCGAGCGCCGCCGGGTTCTGCACCAGCGCGTCGATCGGTTGTCCGAGCTTGTCGAGCATGTAGGCCATCATCACCAGCGTGGCCTCGCCTTCGAGCAACGAGTGAAAGGCCAGCTCGCCGTCCGCGTCTTTCATCAGCGTGGCCTCGCGCGCGCCGGCGCCGAAGTGCTGATCCTGCAGCGCGTGCGTGAGCTCGTGGATCACCACCATGTCGCGCATCGACTGGGCGTCGAAACCGACACCCTCGACAGATTTCGGCATCTCCCGGATCGAGTAGTAGACGTGGTCGAGCGGGTCGTAGAACGCCAGCACCTGCGACTGGTAGAGGTCGAGCAGCTGCGTCATGAGCTGCTCGTTCTTCCCCTCGACGAGCTGCAGCGCGCGGAGCATGAGCATGTAGTCGTCGAACGAGTAGGGCATCGACTTCAGCATCTGGGCGCGGAGGCGGGCCGGCAGCTCGTCGCGGCCGATGCTGACGTGGCGGATGTCGTGGTCGAACTTGAGGCCGCGGATGCGCTCGACGTCGTGCATCGGGCCGGCCAGCGGCGACGCCGCGGAGGCCTGGACGGCCAGGAGCAGCGCGGCGGCGAAAACCATCAGGCGGCGGGACATGCGCGTCCGAACCGCCCCGCGGAGCGCCTCATTCCGGCGTTGCAGGGCCCGCGGGCGTCCCGTAGAATGCGCGCGGTTTCCATCGATGCAGAACGGTGACGGCGAGCGGATCGAGATCACCATCAGCAGCCGCTTCGAGAACATCGAGCTGGTTCAGGTGATCGCGGAGCACCTGTGTGAGAACGCGGGCCTCGACGAGGACGGCTCCCACTGGATCGGCATGGCGGTGCGCGAGGCGGTGGCCAACGCCATCAAGCATGGGAACAAGCTGGACGTGAAGAAGAAGGTGCAGGCGGTGTTCGACCTGCGCGGACTCGACCTGACGATCAACATCTCCGACGAGGGCCAAGGCTTCGACCCGGAGAAAGTCAGCGATCCCCTCAACCCCAAAAACCTCATGAAAACAAGTGGGCGGGGGATTTTTTACATGAAGACGTTCATGGACCAGGTCCGGTATTCTTTCGCCCCCGGCGGCGGGACGTCTCTGGTCATGACGAAGAACCTCGCCAAGGGGACGGGGATCGCCACCACGAGCAAACATTGACGATTCGCCGCCTCGGTGCGGCAGGAGGAGAAACATGAAAGCCAGTTCCCGCAGCGTCGACGGAGTCGAGATCATCAGCCTCCAAGGAAAGATCACCATCGGCGCGGGCGATCAGCAACTGCGCGAGGTCATCTCGGACAGCCTCTCCCGCGGCCGCACGAACATCCTGCTCGACTTGAGCGGCGTCACCACCATCGACTCGTCGGGCATCGGCGAGCTGGTCGGCTCCTACACCACCGTCACGAACCGCGGCGGCAAGCTGAAGCTGCTCCACCTGCCGGCGAAGCTCAACGAGCTGCTGCACGTGACGCAGCTCATCACCGTGTTCGAGGTGTACGAGAACGAGCAGGACGCGTTGAAGTCGTTCTGAGCCAGCTTAAGGCCGGCCGCCTCGGCCGCGGCGCACCGGCGGCGGCTGCGGCATGGTGTCGCCGTCGCTCGCCAGCGACAGTCCCTGCCAGCGCATCGGAAGGACGTTCGTCACGACCGTCTCGTTGCTCTCGACCCACTTCTGAAAGAGGGCGTCGGCGAGCTTCGGGTCGTGCACGGCCTTCTCGGGGATGTCGATGAGCGGCGTGAACATCGCCGTGTTCTCGAGGAAGTTCAGCCGCACGCGCACGCCGTTCGGATGCGGCGTCCACGGCGTCACCGGATTCGCGGCGATGACGACGTGCGCCGCCGTGGAGAAGCTCTTTCGCTCCTCGGGGCGGATGGCGATGAGGCGCGGCAGGAAGTTCTCGCCCGGGATCTCCGTGCCGAGGTTGACGGTGACGGTCTGCGTTTCGGGATCGTAGCCGCCCTCCGGTATGAGGTCGGCGACGAGAATGGTCTTGTCGCGGTGGTTGGTGATCTCGTACTTGATGGGGATGGAGGCGTTCGTCGTGAGCTGCTCGCTGAAGATCTCGACGTCGAGGCGGACGCCCGACTCGGTTCCGACGGCGCGGCGCGGCTCGGTCGACTCGTTTATCGGCTTCGACGCCGACGCGCACGCTGCTGCGAGGACGAGCAGAAGGGGCACCGTTCGTTTCACGTTGCCATAACAATAGCGCGATCCGCGCCGTAGGGTGTTGCCAAAACGAAAACGAAGCCTCAGTGCCCGCCCCTCGGCCTCCGGTCCCCGGCGTCAACGCTGAGTCGGTCATCGCGCCCCGTCCAGCGCACCGGAATGGTGTTCAGGAAGACGGAGTCGCTGGCGTCGACCCACTTGTCGAAGAGGTCGTTGGGCAGTGCGGGCGCGGCCGAGGCCGGCTTCGCCTGCTGCTCGATGAGCGCGTCGAAGGGCGTGATGTCGCGGAGCACGTTGACCTTGATCTGGACGTAGCGCGGGACGACCGTCCACGGCGTGCGGTCCCGCGGCACGACGACGTGCAGCATCCCGCCGGCGGTGAAGACGCGCTTCTCGCCGGAGCGGATGGCCACGACGTGCGGCATGGTCTGGCCGGTCGGCACTTCCGAGCCGATGGCGAACGTGACCGTGGCGGTGTCGGGGTCGTAGCTCACGTCGGAGACCTTGTCGGCGATACCGATGGTCTGCGCGGTGAGGTTCTGGACCTGGTAGGTGACGCTGAGGGTGGCGCCGGGGGAGAGGGAGTCCTGAAGGAGCTCGGCGTCGATGCGGATGTTGTCCTCGCGCCCGAGGGCGCGGCGGGGGTCGTTCATGTCGACGTGGGCCGCACTTGCCACAGCCGCGACGAGCATCGCGGAAACCACCGGAAAGAGTTTCATAACACCTCTGCGTGAGAGGTGATCAGTTAGTCGTCAATGTTTCGGGCGGGTTTCCTGGTCACCTCGGGTTCGTGCATCAATCACGGCCGAGGCTTACTTCGGGAAGCGTGCCAACGAAGATCAGTCGATCTTCAACACCGCCAGGAACGCCTCCTGCGGAATCTCCACTTTCCCCACCCGCTTCATCCGCTTCTTCCCCTCCTTCTGCTTCTCGAGGAGCTTGCGTTTGCGGGTGATGTCGCCGCCGTAGCACTTGGCCAACACGTCCTTGCGCATCGCCTTGACGGTCTCGCGGGCGATGACGCGGTTGCCGATGGCGGCCTGCAGCGCCACCTCGTACATCTGGCGGGGGATGAACTCCTTCATCTTCTCGACCAGCAACTTGCCGCGCCCGTAGGCCTTGTCCTTGTGCACGATCAGCGACAACGCGTCCAGCGGGTCCCCGTTGACGAGGATGTCCATCTTCACGAGATCGCTCTCGCGGTAGCCGATGACGTTGTAGTCGAGCGATGCGTAGCCGCGCGAGATCGACTTCAGCTTGTCGAAGAAGTCGAGGATCACCTCGTTGAGCGGCATCTCGTACACCAGCATCACCCGGTTCGAGCTCACGTACTCGAGCTTCTTCTGCACGCCGCGGCGGTCGATGGCCAGGGCCAGGATCGGCCCGACGAATTCGTCCGTCGTCAGGATCGTCACTTCCAGGAACGGCTCCTCGACCTTGGCGATGTACGCGGGGTCGGGCATTTTCTGCGGGTTCTCGATCTCCAGCACTTCACCGTCCGTCTTCGTGACGCGGTAGCGCACGCCCGGCGCGGAGGTGAGGAGCTCGAGGTTGAACTCGCGCTCGAGGCGCTCCTGGATGATCTCCATGTGCAGCAGGCCGAGAAAGCCGCAGCGGAAACCGAAGCCGAGGGCGACGGAGGATTCCGGCTCGTAACTGAAGGACGCGTCGTTCAGTTTCAGCTTGCCCACGGCGTCGCGCAGGTTTTCGTAGTCGTCCGTGTTGATCGGGAAGATGCCGGCGAAGACCATCGGCTTCACTTCCTGGAAGCCGGGCAGAGGTTCGGGGCTCTCGCGATCGCCAGTGAGCGTGTCGCCGATCTTCGCCTGGGCGATGTCCTTGATGTTGCCGGCGATGAAGCCGACCTCGCCGACCGAGAGCGAGCCGACCGCTTTCGGTTTCGGCGTGAAGATCCCCATTTCGGTGATTTCGGACGTCAGACCGTTCGAGAGGAACTTGATCTTCTGCCCGCGCCGGATCGTGCCGTCGACGACGCGCACCAGACACATGACGCCGCGGTACGAGTC
>DATELQ010000022.1:0-25079 GCA_035276475.1 Thermoanaerobaculia bacterium
CGCGGCGGGCCAGCGCGGCGTCGCGCGTGGCGCGCACGAGCGACGGCTCGTCGGCCTCGTCGCCCAAGGTCAGAAACGCGCTCGACACCACCTCGGCGGCCGCAGCGCGGTCGCCGGTGATGCGCAGCGCGAGCGCGAAGAGCTGCGCGGCGTACTGGTCGTAGAGAGTCGGGGAAGGCATCGACCTATGATTCTCGCATGAATTGGATCATCAAGAACTTCCTGCGCGGCCTGGTCATCGTCGTGCCGATCGCGATCACCATCTACGTCGTGGTCGAAGCCTTCTTTTGGGTCGACCGGCTGCTGCCGCTGCGGACGCCGGGACTCGGCTTCGCGCTGACGCTCGCGATCATCATCGCCGTCGGCGTGCTGGCGACGAACATCGTCGGCCGGACGCTCCTGCGCATCACCGAGACCATCTTCTCGCGCGCGCCGATCGTGCGCATCGTCTATGCCGCGGTGAAGGACCTGCTGGAGGCGTTCGTGGGCGATCAGAAGCGCTTCGACAAGCCCGTCACCGTGGCCCTGACGCCGGACGGCGCGGTGCGCTCGTTCGGCTTCGTCACGCAGGAGGAGCTCGACTTCCTGGCCATGCCCGGACACGTCGCCGTCTACATGCCCTTTTCGTACAGCATGGCGGGCGGGCTGGTGGTCGTGCCGCGCGAGCGGGTGGTGCGCGTCGACGCCGACGCGGCGAGCATGATGGCTCTCGTCGTCTCCGGCGGCATCTCGCGCGTTGGCGCGAGACATGAACGTCCGGCGCGCTGAAGCGCGCGGGGTTGCGCACGTTCCCATTTTCGATATGATCGCCGGCGTCGTCGGGCGTGACGACAG
Organism: Thermoanaerobaculia bacterium; assembly: GCA_035276475.1. GTDB lineage: Bacteria > Acidobacteriota > Thermoanaerobaculia > Gp7-AA8 > Gp7-AA8 > DATDFB01. The sequence continues at coordinate 835 of DATELQ010000022.1, forward strand.
ATAGTCCGCAGTGGCTACCCCGCTTCGCAATCGTTCGACAACCTGATGGCGCAAATTTTCCACCGCAGTGCCAACACGCTCTCGCGCGTGACGATCTTTGGCGCGGTCTTCATCGCGGGGTTCCTGCTTTGGGTCATCGGCGGCATCGTCCGCTCGCCTGTCGCGACCGACCAGGGGGTCTTCCGCGAGCAGCCCGTCCCCTTCAGCCATCAGCATCACGTGGCCGGGCTGGGCATCGACTGCCGCTACTGCCATACCTCGGTGGAGACGTCGAACTTCGCCGGCATCCCCCCGACGCAGACGTGCATGAACTGCCACAAGGAGATCTGGACGAACGCCGACATGCTCGCGCCGGTGCGCAACAGCTTCGCCACCGGCACGCCGTTGGTGTGGTCGCGCGTGCACCGGCTGCCCGACTTCGTGCACTTCAACCACAGCATTCACGTAGCCAAGGGCATCGGCTGCGCGGAGTGTCACGGGCGCATCGACAAGATGGCCCTGACGTACCAGTACGCGCCGCTGACGATGGAGTGGTGCCTGAGCTGCCACCGCGCGCCGGAGAAGCACATCCGCCCGCGCGAGGAGGTGTTCAACATGGCGTATGTGGCGAAAAATCAGGAGGAGTTGGGACCGCGGCTCATGCGTGAATACAAAGTACAGAAGTTGACTAGTTGCTCGACGTGCCACTACTAGTCCTTAAGTTGTTAGGTTCTTAGGTTCTTAGGTTTGAAACTTAAGAACCTAACAACCTAAGAACCTAAGAACGAACGCAGCGATGACCGACAAACTAACCTTCGACGACTTCCGCGCCCGCATCGGCGACGTGCCCACGCGCGAATACTGGCGCTCCCTCGACGAGCTCTCGCGCAGCGAGGCCTTCGACGAGGTCCTGGCCAATGAGTTCCCGCAGCAGGCGTTGCCGCTGCAGCGCGGCGTCGACCGGCGCGACTTCATGAAGCTGATGTCGGCGTCGATGGCGCTGGCGGGTCTCGCGGCGTGCAACCGTCCGGAGCAGAAGATCGTCCCGTACGTGCGGCAGCCGGAGAACCTCGTGCCCGGCAAGCCGATGTACTTCGCCACCGCGATGACCTTGGGCGGCGTCGCTACCGGCGTCCTCGCGGAGTCGCACCTCGGACGCCCGACGAAGATCGAAGGGAATCCCGACCACCCGTCGTCGCTCGGCGCCTCTGACGCGTTCATGCAGGCGTCGATCCTCGGACTCTACGATCCCGACCGCGCCCAGGTGGTCTACCAGCTCGGCGAGATCCGGACGTGGAGCGAGTTCGTCGCGGCGCTCGTCCCGATCACGAACGCGGCGAAGACGAACGGCCACGGGCTGCGCCTTCTCACGCAGACCATTACCTCCCCCTCCCTCGGCGCACAGATCCAGCAGGTCCTGGCGATGTATCCGGGCATGCAGTGGCATCAGTGGGAGCCGGTGAGCCGCGACAACGTGCGCGAAGGACTGCGCATGGCCTTCGGCGCGTACGTCAACGCCGTCTATCACTTCGACAAAGCCAACGTCGTCGTCGCGCTCGACGCCGACTTCACGAGCGACGGTCCGGGGCATCTCCGCTACGCGCGCGACTTCGCGTCGCGCCGCAAAGTGCGCCGCGGCACGACGTCGATGAACCGCCTCTACTCGATCGACTGCGGCCTCAACTCCACCGCCGCCGTCGCCGACCATCGCTGGGCGGTCAAGCCGTCGGAGGTGGAGACGTGGGCGCGGGCGCTGCTCGCGGGGGGGAGCGGCGTCGGGAATGCGAACATCGCCGCGATCGCGCGCGACCTGCAGAAGAACCGCGGCGCCGCGATCGTCATCGCCGGCGAAGGGCAGCCGCCGGTCGTGCACGCGCTTGCCATGGCCATCAACCAGCAGCTCGGCAACGTCGGCTCGACGGTCACGATCACCGATCCGCTGGAAGTGCAGCCGGTGAACGAGCTCGAGTCGCTGCGCCAGCTCGTCACCGACATGAACTCGGGCGCCGTGCAGGCGCTGGTCATGCTCGGCGGCAACCCGGTCTACGACGCGCCGGCCGACTTCAACTTCGCCGAGGCGCTCAAGAAGGTGCCGTTCCGCGCGCACCTGTCGCACTACTACGACGAGACTTCGATGCTCTCGCAGTGGCACATCCCGGAGACGCATTACCTCGAGACGTGGGGCGACGCGCGCGGGCACGACGGCACGGTCTCGATCCAGCAGCCGCTCATCGCGCCGCTCTACAACGGCCGCGCCGCGTGCGAAGTCATCGGCGCGCTCCTCGGCGGCATGGACGCGTCGCCGTACGACGTCGTGCGCTCGTACTGGTTCTCGAAGGGCGGCAACGAGCAGACATGGCGGCAGTCGCTCAACGACGGCGTCATCGCGAACTCGGCGCTGCCGCCGCGCGGGGGCGCTGCGTCGGCGAACATCCCGCCGCCGGCCGCGCGCAAAGAGGGCAACTACGAGCTGCACATCGTCCCCGACCCGAACATCTACGACGGCCGCTTCGCCAACAACGGCTGGCTGCAGGAGCTGCCGAAGCCGCAGTCGAAGCTTTGCTGGGAAAACTTCGCCATCGTCTCGCCGTCGACCGCGAAAGCGATCGGCTTCGCCGAGGGGGAGCGCGCGGCGCTGAACAACGAGCTCGCGACGCGGCGCGTGAAGATCAGCTACCGCGGCCGCGACGTCGTGCTGCCGCTGTGGATCGTGCCGGGGCATCCGTCCGGCGTCGTCACCGTGACGCTCGGCTACGGCCGCAAGAACGGCGGCCGCATCGCCAGTCCGCCCGACGGCAGTCCGATCGGCGCAGACATTTATCCGATGCGCTTCTCCGATGCGCTCGGCGGCGGCGCCGGCGCGACGATCGCGCTAACTGACGAAGGCGCGTACATGGTCGCCTGCACGCAGGAGCACCAGAGCCTCAACTTCAGCGACACCGGCGGCGACCGGGAGATCATCAAGCGGCAGACGTTCGGCGAGGCCGAGAAGCACGAAGAAGAAGAGACGAATCATCAGTCGATGTACCCGCCGTTCGCGTACCCCTTGCACGCGTGGGCGATGGTCATCGACCCCTCGGTCTGCACCGGCTGCAACGGCTGCGTCGTGGCCTGCCAGGCGGAGAACAACATCGCCATCGTGGGGAAGAAGGAAGTGCACCGGCAGCGCGAGATGCACTGGCTGCGCATCGACCGCTACTTCCGCGGCGAGCCGGAGAACCCCGAGATCTACCACCAGCCGGTGCCGTGCATGCAGTGCGAGAACGCGCCGTGCGAGCCGGTCTGCCCGGTCGAGGCGACGTCGCACAGCGGCGAAGGCCTCAACGACATGACCTACAACCGCTGCGTCGGCACGCGCTACTGCTCGAACAACTGCCCGTACAAGGTCCGCCGCTTCAACTTCTTCCACTACTCCGACTACGACACCGCCGCGTACAAGCCGATGCGCAACCCCGACGTCACCGTGCGCACGCGCGGGGTGATGGAGAAGTGCACCTACTGCGTGCAGCGCATCAACGAGGCCAAGATCGATGCGGAGCGGCGCGGCGGCGACCAGCGCGTGCGCGACGGCGAAGTCGTGACCGCCTGCCAGCAGGCCTGTCCGACCGACGCGATCGTGTTCGGCGACATGAACGATCCGAAGAGCCGCGTCGCGCAGCTCAAGAAGGAGCCGTCGAATTACGGGCTGCTGGCGGAACTGAATACGAGGCCGCGGACGACGTACCTTGCCGTCGTGCGCAACCCCAACCCGGAGATCAGGGGCTGAGCGTGGCTGAAAAAGAGATCACACCTGTCCACGAGGTCCGTCCCACGACGCAGGAGCTGCGCATCCCTGCGCGCTTCATCCCCTCGCCGACGGTCGAGCCCGGCCACACCTTTGCCTCGGTCACGGACCACATCAGCTCCATCGTCCTCCGCAAAAAAATGCCGCCGAGCTGGTGGCTCCTCCTCGGCGTCGGCATGCTCGGCATGGGCCTGCTGTCGGTCGCCATCGTCGCCATCGTCGGCGTCGGCGTCGGCCTCTGGGGCATCAACCATCCCGTCGGCTGGGGCTTCGACATCGTCAACTTCGTCTGGTGGATCGGCATCGGCCACGCCGGCACGCTGATCTCCGCGATCCTCCTCCTGCTGCGGCAGGAGTGGCGCACGTCGATCAATCGCTTTGCCGAGGCCATGACGCTCTTTGCCGTGGCCGCGGCGGGGTTGTATCCGGCGCTGCACACCGGGCGTCCGTGGTACGACTACTGGCTCTTCCCGTATCCGAACACGATGGTGCTGTGGCCGCAGTTCCGCAGCCCGCTGATGTGGGACGTCTTCGCGGTCTCGACCTACGCGACGGTCTCGCTGCTCTTCTGGTTCGTCGGACTGATCCCCGACTTGGCCACGTTGCGCGACCGCGCCAGCGGCCGCGTGGCCCGCACGATCTACGGCGCGCTCGCCCTAGGCTGGCGCGGCTCGGCGAAGCACTGGTACCGCTACGAGACGGCGTACCTGCTTCTGGCGGGGCTGTCGACGCCGCTCGTCCTCTCCGTGCATACCATCGTGTCGTTCGACTTCGCGGTGTCGCAGATCCCCGGCTGGCACGCCACGTTTTTCCCGCCGTACTTCGTCGCCGGCGCGGTCTACGCCGGCTTCGCCATGGTGCTGACGCTGGCCATCCCGGCCCGGAAGATCTTCAAGCTCGAAGACTTCATCACCATGCGCCACCTCGAGAACATGGGGAAGGTCATGCTGGCCACCGGCATGATCGTCTTCTACTCGTACGTCATCGAGGCGTTCTTCGCGTTCTACAGCGGCAACACCTTCGAGCGCTTCATGTGGACGAACCGCGCGTTCGGCCCCTACAAGCACATGTACGTGGCGCTCCTGATCTGCAACGGCCTGGCGCCGCAGCTCGTCTGGTTCAAGCGCATCCGCACCAGCCCGCTCGGGCTCTTCATCACGGCGATGTTCGTGAACGTGGGCATGTGGCTGGAGCGCTTCGTTATCATCCCGACGTCGCTGTCGCGCGACTTCCTTCCCTCGTCGTGGGGCATGTACCACGGCTCGATCTGGGACTGGGCCATGTACCTCGGATCGATGGGACTCTTCCTCTTCCTCCTGGCGCTGTTCATCCGCTTCCTGCCGATGATCTCGATCTTCGAGATGCGCACGATGCTGCCCGGCGCGGAGCCGCACGCGGAGGAAGAGCACTGATGGGCGGCATCGGCAAAATCCTGACCGGGACGTACGGCGTGATCGCGGAGTTCACCGGGCCGCAGGAACTGCTCGACGCCGCGAACGCCGCGCGCGAGGCGGGCTACACGCAGATGGATGCGTTCTCGCCGTACCCAATCCACGGCATGCATGACGCCGTCGGCATGCACCAGACACGACTGCCGCTGCTCGTGCTGGTCGGAGGGCTCATCGGCGGTCTCGGCGGCTTCTTCATGTGCTGGTACGCGAACGTCGTCAGCTACCCGATCAACATCGGCGGCAAGCCGTACAACTCGTGGCCGGCCTGGATCCCGATCACGTTCGAGTGCACGATCCTGGTCGCCGCGTTCTTCGCGGTGTTCGGCATGCTCGCCCTCAACGGACTGCCGATGCCGTATCACGCCGTCTTCAACGTCCGCCGCTTCGATCAGGCGTCGCGCGACAAGTTCTTCCTCGTCATTCAGGCGCGCGATCCGAAGTTCGAGATCGATGCAACGTGGAGATTTCTGGAGACGCTTGGACCACGGGAGGTGACCGATGTCCCGTGGTAAGTGGCTCGTAATCGCCCTGTTCGCGCTCGCGGCGTGCCGGCAGAAGATGGCCGTGCAGCCGCGCTACGACCCGCTGGAGCCCTCCGACTTCTTCGCCGACCACATGTCCGCCCGCCCCCGCATCGAGGGCACGGTCGCGCGCGGCGAGGCGGCGATGACGGGGCCGCTCGTCACCGGCAAGATGAACGGCGCGGACGTCGACGGCTATCCCTTCCCGATCACCTCCGCGGTGATGAACCGCGGGCAGGAGCGCTACAACATCTACTGCACGCCGTGCCACGGCCGCTTAGGCGACGGCAACGGCATGATCCCGTCGCGCGGGTACCGGCGGCCGCCGTCGTATCACACCGAGGCGCTGCGTACGGCGAAGACGGGGCACTTCTTCGACGTCATGACCAACGGCTTCGGGGCCATGCCGTCGTACGCGCCGCAGGTCTCCGTGCAGGACCGCTGGGCCATCATCGCCTACATCCGCGCGCTGCAGCTCGCGCACAACGCCACCATCAATGACCTGACACCCGAGGAGCGGGGGAAACTGCAATGAACGGCGCGTCGGAATCGACAGGAATCGCGCGTTGGCAGATGCCCGCGCTCATTGCCGGCGTCGTCGGCCTCGCGCTCAGCGCGATCGGCTGGTTTATCGCGCCGGTCGAGTTCTTCCGCGGCTACCTCACCGGCTGGTTGTTCTGGTTCTCGATTGCCGGCGGCTCCGTCGCCGTGCTGTGCCTGCAGTACATCACCGGCGGCGAGTGGGGGCTGATGATCCGCCGCCCCCTCGGCGCTGCCTCGCGCTCGGTCTGGATCATCGCCGTGCTGATCATCCCGCTCATCTTCGGGATGAAGTCGCTCTTCCTCTGGGCCGATCCGGCCTGGCCGAAGTTCCACGAGATCCAGCAGCAGAAGGGCTTCTATCTCACCCCGACGCTGTTCTGGATCCGCAACGCGCTCTACTTCGCGTTCTTCCTGATCTGGGCGTGGCGCATCCGCGTGCTCTCGCTCGAGTTCTACAAGACGCGCTCGCCGTTCACGGAGCTCTCCCGCCGCAAGTGGGCGGCCTCGGGGCTCGTGCTGGTCGTGCTGGTCATGACCTTCTTCTCCATCGACTGGCTGATGTCGATCGAGCCAGAGTGGAGCTCGACGATGTTCGGCATCACCTTCCTCGTCGGCTGCGGACTCTCCGCGTTCGCGTTCGTCACGTTCTTCCTCTCGCGCCTGGCGCGCGGCGCGGCGATGGAGGGCGTGCTCAAGCCGATGCACCTGCGCGACCTCGGCAATCTCCTCCTCGCCTTCGTGATGTTCTACGCGTACACGTCATTCTCGGAGTTCCTCCTGATCTGGTACGCGAACCTTCACGAGGAGATCCCGCACTACGTCTGGCGCGAGCACGGGACGTGGGGCTTCATCGCCATCCTCGTCGTCGTCTTCCACTTCTTCTTGCCGTTCTTCCTGCTGCTGATGCGCGGGATCAAGGACCGGCCGGAGACGATCGGCTGGGTCACGCTGATCATCCTCGTCGTGCGCTACGTGGCGATTTACTGGCTGGCCGCGCCGGCGTGGTATCCGGAGCAGTTCCACTACCACTGGACGGCGCTGACGTCGCTCGTCGGCATCGGCGGCCTGTGGCTCTTCGAGTTCATCCGCCAACTGAAAGGACAGACCATCATCCCGATTCACGAGACGTGGGTCGAAGAAGCGATTCGAGAGGGGGCGTTGAAGGTCAATGCCTGAGAATCACGACCTGCACGACTTCGGGGTTCTCAATCCCGAGACGCACCACGAGACGAGCGACGTCCACGTCCGCGGGATTCTCTGGTTCGTCGTCATCTTCGTCGCCTTCGCCATCGTCACGCACATCTTCCTCTACTTCCTCTACGCCGGACTCCAGAAGCATTTCCGCGGCGACATCCAGCCGAAGCGGACGGCGATCTCGGTGCCGCCGCAGTTGCCGCAGACGCCGCGCCTGCAGCCGTTCCCGCAGCAGGACCAGCGCGGCTCGGCCATCCCGCCGTACTCGAGCACGCCGGTGGTCGACATGGTGGAGATGCACGCCTCGGAGGATCAAGCGCTGAAGACTCCGGGATGGATCGACAAGCAGAAAGGGATCGTGCGGATCCCGATCGACCGGGCCAAGGAGATCGTGGTGCAGAGGGGAGGGAAGCTATGAAGTACCTCGCGCTCCTCCTTTTCGCCACCACCGTCTTCGCCGAAACGAGCGCCACACCGCCCCGCCTCCCGGGCAAGGTCGGCATCGACCAGCACCTCGACGCGCAGCTCCCGCTCGACACGATGTTCCGCGACGAGACGGGGCGCGTCGTCCGCCTCGGCGACTACGCGAACGGCTCCAAGCCGCTCCTCCTCGTCTTCATGTACTACCGCTGCCCGATGCTCTGCAGCATGGTCATGGAGGGCGTGACCTCGACGTTGACGGCGCTCAAGTTCGACGCCGGGAAGGAGTTCGACGTCGTCACCATCAGCATCGACCCGCGCGACACGCCGCGCGACGCCGCGGCGAAGAAAGACAAGTACGTGAAGCGCTACGGCCGCCTGGAGACGGCGCGTGCGTGGCACTTCCTGACCGGCCCCGAGTCGGCCATCAAGAGGGTCACGAGCGCGGCCGGCTTCAACTACGCGTATGACCCCGAGAGCGACCAGTTCGCGCACGGCGCCACGCTCATGGTGCTGACGCCGCGCGGGCGCATTTCGCGCTACCTCTACGGCTTCGAGTACAAGCCCCGCGACGTGCGCCTCGCGCTCGTCGAGGCCTCGGCGAACAAGATCGGCAACGCCACCGACGCCGTCCTCCTCCTCTGCTACCACTACGACCCGATCACCGGGAAGTACAGCAAGAGCGCCATGACCTTCGTGCGCGCCGGCGGCCTCGCCACCGTCGCGGCGCTGGGCGGCTTCATCTTCATCATGATTCGCCGGGAGCGTGTCGGGCGATGATGGTCTCGGACTTTCCGCTGTGGCCCGAGCAGGCCTCCAGCTTCGCCGGCCAGGTCGACGCGCTCTTCATCTTCATGTGCGTCGTCACCGGCGGCGTGTCGGTGCTGATCTTCATCCTCATCTTCACGCTGGCCATCAAGTACCGCCGCCGCCCCGACAACGAGCTCGCCGAGGAGAAGGAGCCGCCGGGGTGGCTCGAGGCGGGATGGATCATCACCCCGTTCCTCATCTTCATGCTGATGTTCGTCTGGGGCTCGTGGCTCTACTTCCGCCTGGCCCGCGTTCCTGACGACGCGCTCGACGTCTACGCCACCGGCAAGCAGTGGATGTGGAAGTTCCAGCATCCTACGGGGCAGCGCGAGATCAACATGCTGCACGTGCCGGTCAACCGGCCGATCCGCATCACCATGGCCTCCGAGGACGTCATCCACTCGCTCTTCTTCCCGGCGTTCCGGACGAAGGCCGACGTCCTTCCGAGCCGCTACCGCACGATGTGGTTCCGCGCCACGAAAGTCGGCCGCTACCACATCTTCTGCGCCGAATATTGCGGCACGCTGCACTCCGGCATGATCGGCTGGGTGGAGGTGATGCAGCCGACCGACTACCAGCGCTGGCTTGCCGGCGGCCCCGAGGGGTCGCTCGCGTCGCAGGGGGAGGGCCTCTTCCAAAAGTACGCGTGCAACACCTGCCACACGAACGACGCCAGCGGCCGCGGCCCGGTGCTCCTCGGTTTGTACGGCAGGCCCGTGCAGCTGTCGAACGACCAGATCGTCACCGCCGACGACAACTACATCCGCGAGTCGATCCTCACGCCGACGGCGAAGGTGGTGAAGGGCTTCTCGCCGATCATGCCGACGTTCCAGGGGCAGGTCAGCGAGGATGATTTGATCAAGCTGCTCGCGTACGTGAAGTCGCTTCACCCGCAAGGCGGAAAACCATGACCACTGCAACGCTGCACGACGTCCGCTTCATCGAGCCGGAGAAGACGCGGAACTACATCAACCACGACTACGGCATCTTCTCGTGGCTCCTGACCAAGGACCACAAGCGCATCGCCATCCTCTATCTCTTCAGCGTGACGATCATGTTCATGATCGGCGGCTTCTTCGCCACCATGATGCGCATCGAGCTCCTCACGCCTGAGGGGGACGTCCTCACCAGCGATACCTACAACAAGTTCTTCACCCTTCACGGCGTGGTGATGGTCTTCTTCTTCCTCATCCCCGTGATCCCGGCCATCCTCGGCAATTTCATCCTGCCGATCCAGCTGGGGGCGAAGGACCTGGCTTTTCCGAAGCTCAATCTCTTGAGCTGGTACGTCTACATGGTCGCCGCCATCGGCGGGCTGTACGTCATCATCGCCGGCGGCGTCGACACCGGCTGGACGTTCTACACGCCGTTCTCCACGCAGTACTCGAACACGCACGTCATCGCCACGACGTTCGCCGGCTTCCTGGCCGGCTTCTCGTCGATCCTGACCGGCCTCAATTTCATGGTCACGATCCATCGCATGCGCGCGCCGGGGCTGACGTGGTACCGGCTGCCGCTGTTCGTCTGGGCGATGTACGCGACGAGCATCGTGCAGCTCCTGGCCACGCCGGTGCTGGCGATCACGCTGGCGATGCTGATGTTCGAGCGCTTCTTCGGCGTCGGCATCTTCGACCCGGCGCTCGGCGGCGACCCGGTGCTCTACCAGCACATGTTCTGGTTCTACTCGCACCCGGCGGTCTACATCATGATCCTGCCGGCCATGGGCGTGGCCTCCGAGGTCGTGGCGGCGTTCACGCGCAAGAAGATCTTCGGCTACAAGTTCGTGGCCTTCTCCTCCCTGGCCATCGCCTTCCTCGGGTTTCTCGTCTGGGCGCACCACCTCTTCGTGGCCGGCATCTCGGTCTATTCGGCGCTGATCTTCGCGTTCTTGAGCTACTTCGTGGCCGTGCCGTCAGCGATCAAGGTCTTCAACTGGACGGCCACGCTGTACAAGTCGTCGGTGTCGTGGCAGACGCCGATGCTCTACATCATGGGCTTCATCGGCCTCTTTACGATCGGCGGCGTGACGGGGCTCTTCCTCGCTGCGCTCGGGCTCGACATCCACGTCACCGATACGTACTTCGTCGTCGCGCACTTTCATTACGTCATGGTCGGCGGCGTAGTGATGGCGTACCTCGCGGGCATTCACTATTGGTGGCCGAAGATCACCGGCCGCATGTATCCGGAGTGGTGGGCGCGCCTGGCCGCTCTCTTGGTCTTCGTCGGATTCAATCTGACGTTCCTCCCGCAGTTCGTCCTCGGCTACCTCGGCATGCCCCGCCGCTACCACGCGTACGCGCCGGAGTTCCAGGTGCTCAACGTGATGTCGAGCGCCGGCGCGTCGATCCTCGCTGTCGGCTATCTCCTGCCGCTCATTTATCTCGTCTGGTCGCTCAAGGGGAGCCGCAAGGCCGGCCCGAATCCGTGGGGCGCCGCGGGGCTGGAGTGGGCGACGTCGTCGCCGCCGCCGAAGGAGAATTTCCACGAGACGCCGGTGGTGACGTGGGAGGCGTACGACTATCCGCAGTTCATGAAGGCGATGGGAGAGACGCAGAATGTCTGAGCTGACGGTGCCGGACGAGCACGCGCACCATCCCTTCCTCCAGCATCACTTCGAGGACCTCGGGCAGCAGCACGAGGCCTCCACGCTGGGGATGTGGTTCTTCCTCACGACGGAGATCCTCTTTTTCGGTGGGGTGCTCTGCGCGTATTGGATCTACCGGGTGATCTACCCGGAGGCGTGGGCGCTCGGCGCGGCACAGCAGAACACGATGTACGGCGGCATCAATACGCTGGTGCTGATCGTCAGCTCGCTGACGATGGCGCTGGCGGTCCGCAACGCGCAGCTCGGCCGCCGCGGCGGGCAGATGGTGATGCTGATTCTGACCGGCATCTTCGGCTGCATGTTTCTCGTGATCAAAGGGATCGAGTACCACATGCACTACGAGGAAGGGCTCCTCGTCGGCTCGGCCTGGCACTGGAACGAGGTGCCGGAGCTCGCGCCGAAGGTGCAGCTGTTCATGACGTTTTACTGGGGGATGACGGGCCTGCACGCGCTGCACATGATCATCGGCGTCGGGCTTTTGATCTGGATCTTCTGGCGCGCCTGGCGCGGCCACTTCGGCCCGGAGTATTACGGCCCGGTGGAGGTGATGGGGCTGTACTGGCACTTCGTCGACATCGTCTGGATCTTCCTCTTCCCGTTCCTCTATCTGATTCACGGGGTGCATCACCATGGCTGAGCCGTCTCACGAGCAAGCGCACGAGCACACGCCGCACGTTCACGTGACGCCGCTCTGGATTTACATCGCGGTGTTCCTGGCGCTGGCTTTCGGGACGCTGTTGACGTGGTGGGTGTCGACGATCAACATCGAGATCGTCGTCTTCGGCCATCTCATTTCGCTGAACACGCCGATCGCGCTGCTGATCGCGACCGCGAAGGCGGTGCTGGTGATCCTCTTCTTCATGCACGTGATCCACTCGACGCGCCTGACGTGGGTGGTGGTGATCGGCGCGTTCCTCTGGCTGGGCGTGCTGTTCGTGCTGACGTTCGCCGATTATCTGACGCGGGGTTGGTCGCTGTACTGACGCAAAGTCGGATTGCACGTCGACCGCCGCGCCAGGCTCCAGCCCGGTCACGTCACGGTGCTGCAGCAGGGGAAGAAGCTCGCCGAGGAGCGGATCACGCGCGCGGCGTGCTCACGGCGGAGATCCGCGAGCCGGGCGTGGTCGGAACGTTCTACGCGCCGTACGGGAAGCGCGCGCTGCCGGGCGTGATCGTCCTCAGCGGCTCGGAAGGCGGGATCAGCCGCGAGCCGTGGCGCTCCTCGCGTCGCACGGGTACGCGGCGCTCGCGGTGGCGTACTTCGGCATCGCTCCGCTTCCGGACGATCTGGACCGGATCCCGCTCGAGACGGTCGACCGCGCCGTGGCCTGGCTGCGCGCGCAGCCGTCGGTCGATCCGAAGCGGATCGCCATTTGGGGCGGCTCGAAGGGCGCGGAGCTCGCGCTGGTTGCTGCGTCACGGAACCCTGCCATCCGCGCGGTCGTCGCCGTCGTGGACGGCCGCGCTGGCCGCGCAGATCGAAGCGCGCGCGAAGCGTCTCGGCTTCCGCTATCCCGTGATTAACCGCTCGTTCGACGCTGCGGGCCACCACGTCGGCCGCCCTCCCAACCGCCCGACGGCCGACTCCGTCCGCCTCGGCGGCACTGCCGAAGGGGTCGCCGCCGCCTAGCGGGAGAGCTGGCGCGCGATTCTTGAGTTTCTCAGTCGCTAGCACGTGTGGTAAAAGGCCGCCGCCATGCGCTATCTCGTCACCGGCGGTGCCGGTTTCATCGGCTCGAACTTCGTCCGTTTCCTTTTCAACAAGTACGGCGACGCCGCGAGCGTCGTGAACCTCGACAAGCTGACGTACGCGGGGATCCGCGAGAACCTCGCCGAGTACGAGGGAAGGCCGAACTACCGCTTCGTGCAGGGCGACATCGCCAACGCCGCGGACGTGGCGGAGGCGTACAAGGGGGTCGACGGCAGCGGCGTCGACGTCGTGGTCAACTTCGCCGCGGAGACGCACGTTGACCGGTCGCTCATGGGCGCGCACACGTTCATCGAGACCGACGTCTTCGGCGTGCTGGTGCTGCTCGAGGAAGCGCGCAAGACGACGCTTCGCCGCTTTGTCCAGATCTCGACGGACGAGGTCTACGGCTCGATCGAGAGCGGCTCGTTCCACGAGACCGATCCGCTGTCGCCGCGCAATCCGTACTCCGCGTCGAAGGCCGGCGGCGACCGCATGGCCTACGCATACGCGCAGACGTACGGGCTGCCGGTGATCATCACCCGCGCCTCGAACAATTTCGGCCCGTGGCAGTACCCGGAGAAGCTGATCCCGCTCTTCGTCACGAATGCGATCGACGACGTTCCCCTGCCGCTCTACGGCGACGGCCGCAACATCCGTGACTGGCTCTTCGTCGAAGACCACTGTGCGGCCATCGACTTTCTGATCGAGCACGGCGAGAACAGCGAGACGTACAACATCGGCGGCGGCAACGAGCGCGAGAACCGCGAGATCACGTTCAAGATCCTGGAGCTCTTAGGCAAGCCGGAGACGCTGATCAAGCGCGTCGCCGACCGCCAGGGCCACGACCGCCGCTACTCCCTCGACACGACAAAGCTCGAGCGCCTTGGCTTCCGCTGCGACACCGACTTCCCCACCGCCCTCACCCGCACCGTGCAGTGGTACCGCGACCACGAGCCCTGGTGGCGCGCGATCAAGGAGCGCTCCCCCGAGTACCGCGAGTACTACGCGAAGCAGTACGGGTCAGGTCTTGATTTTTGACTTTCTTATTTGCAAGTCATAGGAAACGTGCTACTCTCCGCTCGCCCACACCGCTGACGCCGACCGCACCGCGTCGATTCCTTCCTCTACATGGCAAGACCTTTACGCCTGGAGTATCCGGGAGCGTGGTGGCACGTCCTCAGCCGCGGCGTCGATCGAGAGGATATTTTTCTGAGCGACAAGGACAGGCGCCGTTTCTTACGCCTGCTCGCCGTCGCGATTCCGCACTTTCGCTGGCGCTTGCACGCATACGTGCTCATGTCCAACCACTATCACCTGCTGATCGAAACGATCGAGCCGACGCTGTCGCGCGGCATGAAGAAAATCGGCGGTGATTACGCGATCTGGTTCAACAAACGGCATCGACGCGTCGGCCATTTGTTTCAGGCGCGGTTCCGCGCGCATCTGATCGATAGCGACGAATACCTGCTGACCGTCGCCCGCTACGTCGTGCTCAATCCCGTGCGCGCGCACATCGTCGACGATGCGCTGCAGTGGCCGTGGAGCAGCGCGCGTGCGACAGCTGGATGTGCGGTCGTTCCGCCATGGCTGACGACCGACGCGATTCTCGGCCGGCTGCAACCGCACGACTCTCGGGCAGCCCGCCAGCTCTATCGTGCATTCGTCCACGACGTTGCCAGTGCGAAGTCGCCGTGGCGCAATCTCGTCGGTCAGACGTACCTCGGCGGCGCAACATTCATCGATCAGGTCCAGCATCGAATTGACGCGCGTGTCTGCTCGGACGAACACCCGCGCGCGCAAAGAGTCGTTCGTTGCGCAGCGATCGCCGACGTTCGCAGCGCCCTGCACGGCGTCACCGGTGAGTTTCCGACAAAGAGCGGGGCGCCCGCGGTGAGGCTCGCCTATGCCTTACTCGCCTACTCGGAAGCATTACTGCCGTTGCGCGAGGTTGGAGCTGCGTTGGGCATCGGCGCGGCAGGCGCGTGGAGAGCCATCCGCCGCGCACAGAAACGCGAGCAATCCGATCGTTGCTTTGCCGAGCTACTGGAGCAGGTTCGAATGAAAATAACTAAGTCAAAAGTCAACACCTGACCCCTCTTCAGGTGATCGCGCGGGCGATGAGGAAGGCGGCGAGGGCGGCGAGGCCGCCGGTGACGGTGGTCTGCAGGGCGCTGCGGAGGGGGCGGGCGCCGGTGTAGCGGCCTTTCACGAAGCCGAAGACGGCGAGGGCCGCGAGGGTTGTGCAGACGGAGACGATCAGCGCGGTCGCGGCGCGCGAGACGAGCATGTACGGGGCGAGCGGGATCAGACCGCCGGCGATGTAGGCGCCGGCGATGACGGCGGCGCTGGTGCGGGCGCGCGCGGGGTTCGGCTTCTCCAGGCCGAGCTCGAAGCGCATCATGAAGTCGACCCACTCCTTCGGTTTCTCGCTCAGGGCCTCCACGACCGGGTGAATGTGCTCCTCGGCGATGCCGTAGTGGCGAAAGACGTCGGCGACTTCTCTCATCTCCTCGCGCGGCACCTCGCGCACTTCCTGCTCCTCGCGCCGCTTCTCCGCCGCGTAGTGCTCGGCGTCGCTCTTCGCGGCGAGATAGCCGCCGAGGCCCATGGCGATCGAGCCGGCGGCAATCTCGGCCAGGCCGGCGGTGACGATGATCGACGCCTGCGAGACCGCGCCGCTCAATCCGGCCGCGAGCGCGAACGGCACCGTGAGGCCGTCGGACATGCCGATGACGACGTCGCGGACGATCTCGCTGGAGGTGAAGTGCGACTCGGTGTGGCGCGTCAGCGGCATCCGCGCATTATGCAGCGCCGGCCGCCTCTTTCACGTCGCTGATCAATTGATCCATCGCGAACGGCTTCTGGTGCACTTTGAACACCGGCCCGCTGATGGAGCGGAGCGTCTCGCGCTCCGGAACCGCGGTGGCGATGATGGTGCGGGAGACGAGCTCGGGGTGGTGCTCCTGCATGTAGCGCAGCACCGTCCAGCCGTCGACGCGCGGCATCATCAGGTCGAGAAGGACGACGTCGAAGCCGTTCTTGGCGATCGAGGCGATGGCCTGATCGCCGTCGCTCGCCGTCTCGACGGCGAAGCCGTGATGTTTGACGATCGTTGCCAGCATGGAACGGATCGGTTCGTCGTCGTCGACGATGAGGGCGCGGGCCATGAGTCTCTCACGAGCAAGTTTATCGCCATCAACTCGCGATTGCGCCGAGAAGAAGAAACGGCGCCGCCAGCACGGCCACGACGATCAGAATTGGAATCAGCACTGCCATGATCACAAGGCCGACCGAAAAGAGCACGACGAGCTTGACGAAGACGACGACGGCGAGGATCGGCAGCACGAGCAATTTCAGCGGAATCAGAAGCAGCTTCAACGGAAAAAGCGCCACGTTCACGGCGACTTTGATCACCAATGCGATCGTCGCGAGAATCACGAAGCCGACGACCGCGAACATCAGCAGCGCCATCAGCAGAGAGAACATCGGCGACACCTCCGCAAGGACATACGGCGGCTACGCGGCGGGGTTGCGCCAGGTCCGGCCGACCAGGCCGACGTAGACCGACTGCGGGCGGATGATGCGATTGGCGCGCCGCTGCTCTAGGCAGTGGGCGATCCAGCCGGCGGCGCGGCTGACGGCAAACGTCGGCGTGAAGAGCGGGACTTCGAGTCCGAGGCCGTGGAGCAGGAGCGCGGTGTAGAACTCGACGTTCGTCTGCAGGCGGCGGCCGGGCTTGTACTCTTCAAGGAGGCGCAGCGCTGTCGCCTCGACGCTCTTGGCGAGCTCGTACAGACGGAGATCGCCGTCGCGCTGGAAGAGCCGCTCGGCCGCGACGGCGAGGACGTCGGCGCGCGGGTCGCGCACTTTGTAGACGCGATGTCCGAAGCCCATCAGCTTCTCGCCCGATTCGATCTTCCGTCGCAGCACCTCCTCGGAGCGCGCCGCGTCGCCGATCTCGAAGACCATGTCTAGCGCCGGGCCGGGGGCGCCGCCGTGCAACGGGCCTTTCAGCGCGCCGATGGCGCCTACGATGGCGGACACGAGGTCGGAGCCCGTGGAGGTGATGACGCGCGCAGTGAACGTGGAGGCATTCAGGCCATGGTCGACGACGGTGTTGAGGTACGTCTCGAGTCCGCGCACGCGCTCGGCCGAGGCGACTTCGCCCGACAGCATGTAGAGGTAGTTCGCGGCGTGGCTGAGATCCGCGCGCGGCGCGATCGGCTCGCGGCCGTGCAGCAGGCGCCAGTAGGCGGCGACGATCGTCGGCAGCGCGGCGAGGACGTCGGCCGGCGCGTCGCTGCGGATCGTTCCGGCGCCCATGCGCAGCGCGTCCATGGTGTCGACGCGGTCGCGCGCGGCGTCGCGCAGCAGTTCGATCGTCGAATCCGGGATCTCGCGCCGCCCGTCGCTCCACGGCTCGTTCCAGAGCAGCGACACCGTCTCCTCGAACGTGGCATTCAGCGCCAATTCCGCGACCGGAAATCCTGCGATGATCAGCTCTCCCCGCTCGCCGTCGACGTGACTCAGCGCCGTTTCGGCAGCGACGACGCCTTCCAGGCCTTTGTTGATCGTCATGATTCGAGTATATTGGTTCTGTCAATATTGATCATATAATCAACATTCATGAGCAAGTGGATCAGCGCCCAGGAAGCCGCGAAGACGCTCGGCGTCAGCCGGGCCACGCTCTACGCCTACGTCAGCCGAGGTCTGGTCCGCTCCACGAAGGCTACCGCCGGGACGCGGGAGCGCCGCTACGCCGCCGAAGACGTCGAGCGGCTGAAGGCGCGAGCCGAGGAGCGGCGCGACCCGCGCAAAGTGGCGGAGCGCGCGCTGCACTGGGGCGTGCCGGTGCTCGAATCGGCGATCACGCTCATCGACAACGGGCGGCTCTACTACCGCGGCCGCGACGTCGGCGAGCTCGCCCGCGACTGCACGGTCGAGCAGGTCGCCTCGCTAATCTGGACCGGTGCCGACGACACGGACTTCTCCGCGACGCCGCTGCACGTGGTCTCGGGAGGGTCGGCCGAGGGGCTGCCGTTCATCAACCGCGCGCAGTCGATGCTACCGCTCGTGGCGGCGCGCGACCCGCTCGCGTACGACCTCCGCCCACGCGCCGTCGCGAACACCGGCTGGCGCATCCTCAATCTACTCGCCAGCGTGGCCGCAGCGTCATCGGATCTCGAGCCGACGATCGAGGGGACGCTGCAGAAGCGGTGGCTGCCCCGCATGCCGCAGGCGGCGGCGCTGCTGCGTGCGGCGCTCATCACCTGCGCCGATCACGAGCTCAACGTCTCCGCCTTCACCGCCCGCTGCGTCGCCTCGGCCGGCTCGAATCCGTACTCCGTCGTCGTCGCCGGCCTCGCCGCCATCGAGGGGTCGAAGCACGGCGGCATGAGCGCACGCGTAGAGACGATGCTCGACGAGCTTCGCCGCGCGCGCGACATGCGCAAGGCGATCGCCGACCGCCTCCGCCGCGGCGAGCCGCTCTACGGCTTCGGCCATCCGCTCTACCCGACCGGCGATCCGCGCGCGCGGCTGATCTTCGAGGTCGTTGCCGAGCGGTTTCCGAAGTCGCCGGAGCTGAAGCTCGCATTCGCGATGGCCAGCGCCGCGGAGACGATCACCGGCGAAAAGCCGACGATCGACTTCGCCCTCGTGACGCTCACGCGCGTGCTGAAGCTCGACGCCGGCGCGGCGCTGACGCTCTTCGCGATCGGCCGGACGATCGGCTGGATCGGTCACGCCATCGAGCAGTACGCGATCGACGGGATCATCCGTCCGCGGGCGCGCTACGTCGGTCAAATGCCCGCGTGATTACTTCATCATCTTCTTGATCCGGCCGAGGAACTCCGTGCCGACCAATTGATCCGCGGCGTTCAACACGCGCTGGATGGAGTCGAGCACGTCGGTGCTGCCGCTCCAGTGCTGGCGCAGGATGTTCGGGTCGGTGTCCTTCAGCACTTTGTTCAGCACGTAGACGCCGAAGACGAGGTCGTCGAGGTATCCGATCGGCCCAAGCAGCGCCTCGGGCATGATGTCGAACGGGAAGATGTAGTACGCGATCGCGCTGCCGAGCAGCACTTTGTTCTTTCCTTCGACGCGGCCGTCGCTGAAGAGACGCCACAGAAGGATGAAGACGTCGGGCACGAGCAGGAGGAAATCGGCGGTCTTGCCGAGGGTGCTGCCGCCCTTGCGGTCGATGTAATTGTGGATCGCGGTGCGGACGCGGTCGTAGAAGCGCTGCACGCGCCCCTCGTTGATCGGGCCGGCGTCCGCGAGGTCGGTCACGTTGCGGGCGAACTCGTCGTCGGTCACGTCGGGCGTTGCAGGTGTCTCGTCCATGGGCTATCTCTCCTCCAAACCTTCTTCAGGGCGGCAGGTCGGCGCCACCGGCACCGAGGGCGACGGCCAGGCCGCCGTCGATGATCCGGATCTCCCGGATGTCGGCATCGACGAAAGTTGGCAAAAAGCGGTCCAGCGAAAGGACGAGCGTGGCCGGCGGCTCTAGGCGCACCAGTTCCGCCGGCAGGCGCCCTTTGACGAGCCCGAAGAGGAACTGCGGGATGGGGATGCCGCCGAATGCCGACGCCGAGGAGAGCGGGACGCGGATGACGTCGCCGTCGGCCACGATCTCGCGCACTTCGACGGCGAACGGGACGCTGATGAACTTCCGCATCGCGCCCTCGACGCGCAGCAGGCCGTCGGAAAAGCGGAGGTCGATCCGCTCGATCGGCGGCACGAGCGCGCGCTCGCGGACGAGCGTAGCGAGCTTGGCGCCGTCGAACTTCACCTCGAGCCGGTCCCAGGCAATGAACCGCTGCATCAACTGCTATTATCCCGCCGCCTTCGAATGCCCAAACGCACAGACCTCAAATCCATCCTGATCATCGGTTCCGGCCCCATCGTCATCGGGCAGGCGTGCGAGTTCGACTACTCCGGCACGCAGGCGTGCAAGGCGCTACGCGACGAGGGCTACCGCATCATCCTCGTCAACTCGAATCCGGCGACGATCATGACCGACCCGGAGTTCGCCGACCGCACGTACATCGAGCCGCTGACGGTCGAGACGATGGAGCGGATCATTGCGCGCGAAAAGCCGGACGCAATCCTCCCGACCGTCGGCGGGCAGACCGGGATCAACCTCGCCACCGCTTTGTGGGATGCGGGCGTGCTGCAGAAGCATGGCGTCGAGCTGATCGGCGCGAACGCCGAGGCGATCAAGACAGCCGAGGACCGGCAGCTCTTCAAGGAGTGCATGACGCGCATCGGCGTCGAAGTGCCGCGCTCCGGCTACGTCGGCACGGTCGACGACGCCGAGCGCCTCGGCGCCACGATCGGCTACCCGCTCGTGGTCCGCCCGTCGTTCACCCTGGGCGGCTCCGGCGGCGGCATCGCCTACAACGTCGAGGAGCTGCGCGCGATCACCGCGCGCGGCCTGGAGCTCTCGCCCGTCCATCGCGTGCTCGTCGAGGAGTCGGTGATGGGCTGGAAAGAGTTCGAGCTCGAGGTGATGCGCGACAAGGCGGACAACGTCATCGTGGTCTGCTCGATCGAGAACTTCGATCCGATGGGCGTGCACACCGGCGACTCCATCACCGTCGCGCCGCAGCAGACGCTGACGAACGTCGAGTACCAGGCGATGCGCGACGAGGCTAAGCGGATCATCCGGGCCATCGGCGTGGAGACGGGCGGCTCGAACATCCAGTTTGCGGTGCATCCGACGACCGGCCGCCGCCTGGCCATCGAGATGAACCCGCGCGTGTCGCGCTCGTCGGCGCTGGCGTCGAAGGCGACGGGCTTTCCGATCGCGAAGTTCGCTGCGAAGCTCGCCGCGGGCTACACGCTCGACGAGATCCCGAACGACATTACGCGCAAGACGCCGGCATCGTTCGAGCCGACGATCGACTACGTGGTGGTGAAGATCCCGCGCTTCGCTTTCGAGAAGTTCCGCAACACGCCGCCGAACCTCGGGCTGTCGATGCAGTCGGTCGGCGAGTCGATGGCCATCGGGCGCACGTTCAACGAGGCGTTGCAGAAGGGGCTGCGCTCGCTCGAGATCGGTGTGGCAGGCCTCGAGCCGCGCAACACGCCGCTCGACCGGCTGCCGGAGCTGCTACGCACGGCGACGCCGGAGCGGATCTTCGCGATCGGCGACGCGTTTCGCGCGGGGATGACGGTCGAGCAGGTCTACCAGTTGTCGTCGGTCGATCCATGGTTCCTGCGCGAGATCCGCCACATCGTGCAACTGGAGATGGAGATCCGCGCCGGCGGTGCTCCGTCGCTGCGGTGGAAGCGGAACGGATTTTCCGATCGCCAGATCGCGGCGCTCACCGACGGCAGCGAAACCGAGGTGCGCCAGCAGCGCCACGCCGCCGGTATCCGTCCCGTGTACAAGCGCGTCGACACCTGCGCGGCGGAGTTCGAGGCGTCGACGCCGTACCTTTACTCGACGTACGAAACCGAAAACGAAGCGGAGCCGACGCAGCGCCGCAAAGTGATGATCCTCGGTTCGGGACCGAACCGCATCGGGCAGGGAATCGAGTTCGACACCTGCTGCGTGCACGCGTCGTTCGCGCTGCGCGAGATCGGCTTCGAGACGATCATGGTGAACTGCAACCCGGAGACGGTGTCGACGGACTACGACACGTCGGACCGCCTCTACTTCGAGCCGCTCACGCTCGAGGACGTGCTGGAGATCGTCGAGCTCGAGAAACCCGAGGGCGTGATCGTGCAGTTCGGCGGGCAGACGCCGCTGAAGTTGGCGAAGGCGCTCGCGGAGGCGGGCGTGCCGATGTGGGGGACGTCGGTCGACTCGATCGACATCGCCGAGGACCGGCAGCGCTTTGGCGCGCTGGTGCAGGTGCACGGGATCCTCGTGCCGGAGCACGGCACGGCGATGACGATGGACGACGCGATCAACGTCGCGCACGAGATCGGATTTCCGGTCGTGGTGCGGCCGTCGTACGTTCTCGGCGGGCGCGCGATGGCGATCGTCTACGACGAGAGCAGCCTGCGCGAGTACGTGACGCTGGCGATGGAGGCCGCGCCCGGACATCCGATCCTCGTCGACCGCTTTCTCGAAGACGCGATCGAGCTCGACGTCGACGCGATCTGCGACGGCACCGACGTCGTGATCGCCGGCGTGATGCAGCACATCGAGGAGGCCGGGATCCACTCCGGCGACTCGACGACGATCATCCCGCCGTACGTCATCACGCAGCGCGACCAGGACCGCATCCGCCGCCGCACGATCGAGCTGGCGAAGGCGCTGCACGTGGTGGGCCTCATGAACGTGCAGTACGCGATCGCGCACGGCGACCTGTACGTGCTCGAGGTGAACCCGCGCGCGTCGCGCACGGTGCCGTACGTGTCGAAGGCGACGGGGGTGCCGTTCGCGAAGATCGCCGCGAAGGTGATGGCGGGGATGTCGCTGCGCGAGCTGGGACTGACGAGCGAGCCGCGCGTCGACGGCTATTTCGTGAAGGCGCCGGTGTTCCCGTTCGGCCGCTTCCCGCGCGAGGACACGGTGCTCGGTCCGGAGATGAAGTCGACGGGCGAGGTGATGGGCTCATCGCCGAGTTTCGGCGAGGCCTACGCGAAGGCGCTGCTCGGCGCCGGCGTCGGCCTGCCACGCGGCGGCACGGCGTTCATCTCGGTGAACGACAACGACAAGCGCCCGGTGATCGTGCAGCTGGCGAAGGACCTGATGGAGCTCGGCTTCAAGGTGATCGCGACGTCCGGCACGCGCGAGTTTCTCGATCACAACGGGGTCGACGCGGGGCTCGTGTGGAAGGTGCACGAGAGCGAGCGCCCGAACATCGTCGACCGGATGATCAACGGTGAAGTGAAGCTGGTCATCAATACGCCGCTCGGACGGAAGTCGTTCTACGACGACACGTACATCCGCCGGACGGCGCTGCAGCACGGGATCACGTGCCTGACGACGCTCTCTGCGGCGACCGCGGCGGTCGATGGGATTCGCTCGCTGCGCGAGGGGGGGGCGACGATCGCGACGCTGCAGGAGCAGCACGGGCGCTAGCGCTTCGCGCGCCGGGTGCGGGACGGGCGAGTGAACTTGATCGCGGCGATCTCCTCGCGGATATCGGCGACGTTGCGATCGAGTTTCTGATCGACCATTTGCACGCTCTCGGCAAGCAGGTCGAATCGCGTTTCCCAACGCTCGACGGTGATGTCGAAGTGGCGGCGGGTCTCGGCGTGCTCTGCGGCCATTTCTCCACGGAGAGTAGAGACGGCCTCGGCGATTTCACCGCGCAACCCGGTAGCTATTTCGCCCATTTCACCGCGCAGAGTCCCAGCCATTTCGCCCATTTCACCGCGCAGAGTCCCAGCCATCTCCGCCATTTCCCCGCGCAAAACACGCCGCGTCTCTTCGTGCGCAGCCGTGTTTTCCTCTCGCAGGTGCTGGAATTGCTCCTGCACTTGCCGGAACTGCGAGTCCGTCCGCTCGCTGAATTCATCGAGATATTGCTTTAGTTCTGCGTCCATCACGACGGAAGTGTACCTCGGCAGATGATGTGATTCGTTCCAGCCGTTGTTCCATCTGTTCGACCGTCAAATCGATGTGCAAGCGCGTCTCGGCGTTTGACGCTCGCTATCCACGACGACCCGAGTGTACCTCGGTGTTCCTTAACTACGAGATCCCCACCCACGGCCGCGCGCTGGCCAGCTCCGTCTTGAACCCGTTGAACGCGCGGATCGTGTACTGCACGCGCTTTCCGGCTGCTGGTTTCTGGGCGCCGCCGGAGAGTTGGCGGTGTGGGCGGGCGGCGCCGGGGCGGCGGGAGCGGAAGATCGTCTGGCCGAAGGGGGAAGGGCGGTCGAACTCGATCACCAGCTCGTCGATGATGATGTCGGCGCCGCCGAGGTAGCGGAAATCCCATTCGATTCCCTCGCCGACCTTCAGCGCCACCTCGTTGGGATTGATATTGAGGAACACCCGGCCGCCGGCGGCCTCGACGTCGACGCGGATCGGCACTGTGCGGACGGCAAAGTGCGTCAGCTCGTGCTCCGCGACCAAGCGGTCCGACGACGCCGGCGGCGCGGCTACGAGCGACGGCGCTTCGGCGCGGGCGGGGGCGGGGATGAACGAGGACGGCCGCGGCCCTCCCTGCACGAACCACGCGGCCGTCGCGGGGCCGCTCGACGTCACCTTCGGGCGGGAGCGCCGCGTCCGCTTCTTCTCCTCCGCTGCCGGTGCGGCCTTGGGCGGCGGGGCGGCGGGGCG